>CAWARN010000017.1:0-78613 GCA_963784455.1 uncultured Acidobacteriota bacterium
GCGGGCCTCGACGACGCCGTCGAGGACGAGGAAGAAGTTCTCGCCGACCTCGCCCTGTCGGAGAATCGTCTGCTCGACGTCGAACTCCACCGTTCGGGCCGCCTTGAGCAGGATGAACACCTCGCCAGGGGTCATCCCGCGGAACACCTCGAACGACGTGACCTCGTCGCGCTCGGAGGCCGTGACTTCGCGGGGCACCTGCCACTGCAGGTAGCCGGTCCGCTCGTACTTGCGAATCCGATCGGGCAGCACCTTGTTCCAGTAGTGGTGGAACGTGAAGCCGTCGTAACTCTTGTTGAGGGTCGTGCCCGGGTCGATCAGCACGAGCTGGACGGGGTCGTGAAAGCGGCCTCCCTCGCTGAGGACGTAGACATTGTTCGGGCTGATGGAGACCTGACAGTCGGGGCGCTTCCGAAACAGCTCGAGCAGGCGGTTGAGGTACCTCTTCCAGATCCCCGAGAATCAACTCCTGCGCCCGTGCCGTGAGCTGCGCGAACCGAATGTAGAGGCTGGTGATCGACTCGCCCTCGATGCGGTCCTTCACGGCAAACCGCCCGAGCGGGTCCATGTGGTAAATGCGCGGCACGACCACTCCCTCAGCCAGGAAGTAGTCGGTCGTCATCATCTCCTCCAGGAGGCGGACGCGGCAGATCGGCTGCGGCTTCGCCACCTTGAGGCAGAGCGGCCCGTGACCCGCCGGGATGTCGAGCGAGTGGGATTCGATGGTGTACACCATGCCGCGATCCCCTTCGCCGAGCGGGGGAAGCGTCAGCGTGAAGGTCGCGTCGCCATACGGCACCTCGACTCGGGGGCTGCCGTCGGCCGACGCCAGCTCAGCGGCCTGGAAAAAGGCGATCGCTTGCTCTTCGAGTTCGGGCGCATCGACGCTCAGCGGGCTGGGCGAATCAGCGTTCATAGACTACCTCGAGGGTTCGCAAACCCGGTCCACAGCCGTTCTCGTATGTGAGTGAAGGCGTGTGCTGTTGTCGAGAGGCCGGATGCGCGCCATATTAGCTGGTCGAAAACCGCAACGCAAGCCATCTCGTGCGTCCCTCGCCACGGCGTCCGCGATGCGCGTAGGACCACGCCAGCGTCTTGCCCGGCCGAGAGCCCCGTGGTACCGTGCTCGCTGCGGGCCGCCACCGGGGTCCCTGACCCGGCGACTCCCGGCCAGGGTGTGGTCCGGGTGATTCCCGCGGAGTGCGCATGAGCAACGGTTCGACAGCCTTCCGGTCCAACCTCGACGTGATTCGCGACGGCCAGGTCGTCAAGTCGTCTTCCGGCGGTGCCCTGACGCTCGGGCGCGACCCGGCCTGCGACATCCACCTGCCCGATCGCCACATTTCGACCCGCCACGGCGAGATCTTCTTCGCCGGCCAGCGAGCGGTCTACCAGGACCTCAAGAGCCGCAACGGCTCCGAGATCCGACGCGCTCAGAAGACAATCACCGTCGACGCGGCGCTCGGATTCCAGTGCCCGCTCGAAAACGGCGACGAGGTGCGGCTTGGGAATCCGCTCGAGCCGATCATCCTCAAGATCCGTCTGCTCAGCCAGGGCCGACCGATGGAGGCGCTGCCGACCAGGCCGCCGGTCCTGCCGCCGGCGGCGCAAGACGAGGAGGCGCTCGTCCAGAAGAACGTGATGCGCGCCAACCAGTCCGCCGACATCGAGACGATTCGGAACCGAATCGGCGACGACAAGCGTGCGCTGCTCTGCCTCTACAACCTCCTCAGCCGCCTGGCGGCGACCCGGGACCGGGATTCGATGCTGCGGGCGGTGGTCAGCCTGCTGTTCGAGTCGTTCGACGTCGCCACCGACGTGACGGTCTATCTCAAGCCGCAGAAGGCCGGCGGCGCAGCTGATGTCGCGCCCGCCGCCCGAGGCGAGGAGCGGGAGAAGGCGGCCGGGTTCACGCCCGTCCTCGCCATGCACCGATCCGGCGGCACGACCATTCCCAGCCCACTCAGCCGCACCATGTTCGAGCGGGTCGCGCAGAAGGGCGAGGCGCTGCTGTTCGAGGACGCGATCGAGTCGTTCGGGTCGAGCGAGAGCATCGTCATCTCGCGTGTGCAGTCGGGGCTGTGCGTGCCGCTGCGCGACCGGGAGGGCATCCGCGGCATCCTGCAGGTCGACAACCGAAAGGTGATCGGCGCGTTCACGCCGCTCGACCTCGACCTGGCGACACTGGTGGGCAACCACGTGGCGCTGGTGCTCAACGGCCTCGAGATGTACGAGAACCTGGTGACGCTCAACACCGACCTGCGCGACGCGTTGGTGCGCGTCCGCCTGCTCGACCAGGCCAAGGAGCACCTGTCGCGGTTCGTCCCAGAGGCCGTCCGCCAGATGGTGGACAAGAGCCCGGCGGCGCCGCAGCTCGGCATGGTGGACGCCGACGCCACCGTGCTCTTCCTCGACATCGGCGGGTACACGAAGCTGACCGAGCGACTGGACCGCGAGCAGGTGAGCTTCCTGATCGAGAAGTACTTCTCGGCCTTCATCGACGACATCTACCAGCACCACGGCGACATCAACGAGACGGCGGGGGACGGCCTGATGGTCATCTTCAGGGCCGACGAACCGCTCGAGCACGCGCGGGCGGCCGTGGCCGCGGCGATGGCCATCCGCCGGAAGACGGGCCTGGTCAACGAAGAGCTGGCCGGCCAGATGGAGCCGATCGACGTGAACATGGGGATCAACACGGGTACCGTGCTGATCGGGTCGCGCCGCATCAAGGGCATCACCGGTGCGCGATGGACCTACACCGCCACCGGGATGGTGACCAACGTGACCGCGCGGCTCGCCGCGCATGCGGTGAAGGGCCAGATCATGATCGGGGAGGAGACCGCGAAGCGCGTGAGCGACGTTACCGTGCTCAAGGAGATTGGGCCGGTGCAGTTCAAGAACGTGGCCCAGCCGCTGCCGGTGTTCGAGGTGCTGGAGCACAAGGGCGGGGCGGGCGGCCATCGAAAAGGGGTGGGAGCGGGTTGATTCAGGCGCGGTCTTCGACTACGACGTTGTCATCTGAGGCGGGCGCCCTCGAGGTATGGGACTACGGCGCTCGCCGGGCGCACTCCCGGATGCCGTCCGCGTACGGCGTGGGCGTGAACGCGAAGCGGCGCGCGAACTTCGACGAATCGAACAGGTAGTCGCGGTCGTTCTGGTAGAGCATCTCCGCCAACTCGCGCATCATCGGGATGACGAGCCCGGCCGCCTTCATCATCCAGGCCGGCAGCACGGCCACGCGAGGTGCCACGCCGAGCGCCTTCGCCGCCAACCCGATGAACTCGCGTCCGGTGAGCGCCGGGTGCGCCGTCGGAAGGTGCCACACCTGCCCGAACGCATCGTCCGCGTCTGCGAGCAGACAGAGCGCCCTTGCGCAGTCGAGCGTGTAGGTGTACGAGTGCTTCCTGTCCGGGTCCACGAGGACCTGCGCCGCCTTGCCGGCGGCCAGGCGCTGGAACACCATGATCGACGCCGCGCTGGTCTTGTCCGCATGCGGCCCGTAGAAGTCGGCGGCCCGGGCAATGGCGGCGGTGATGCGCCCGGCCGCCACCTCGTTCTGCAGGAACTCGACGATTCCGGCGCGTATCTCTCCCTTGCGACTGGTCGGTCGGACCGGGGTGTCCTCGGTCATCGGCCCGTCGGCCCGGCCGTAGAGATACACGTTGTCGAAGAAGATGAGGCGCGCGCCTTTCGCCGAACAGGCGCGGACGACGTTCTTCATGATTCGCGGCCACTGCTCCTGCCACACCCGACGGTCGTACTTCAGGCCGGCGAGGAGGTAGACCGTGGACCCGGGCTCGACGGCCCTCAGGACGTCGTCGGGCTCAATCAAGTCGGCGCGCACCGCCTCGATGCCTGCCGGTGCGGTGCCTCTGCGCGAAACCGCGCGGACCTTCTGCTGCCGACCCAACAACTCCGCCGCGAGCGGGGTGCCGATGGCGCCGCCGGCGCCGAGAATGATGTGCATGGCGAAGACACTCCGAGCGAAAACACTCCGGGAGTGATTATCTCGATCGTCACGAGGATAGACACTCCCGGAGTGATTATCCCGGTCAGCGCAGCGTCAGTTCGCGCTCCGCGCCTCGGAGGACTTCCCGCGCCCAGAGCAGCGCGGGTCCGAACCCGAGGCGCACCTCGGTTCCGTCGGCCGTCAGGTACACCAGCACCGTGACACCGCTGCGTTCCACCCGGGTAGGCGAGCCCAGCTGGCGCTCGACATCGGCGCGTTCGGCGCCCTTCGCCAGCGCCTCGACCACCGCGCGCGTGACCCGCGACGCCGGCTTCGCGTCCGTGACGGCGGTCGCACCTCCGCCAATCGTCACCTCACCGACGTCCACCATGTCCTTCACCTTGTCCAGGCGCAGCGTCAGCGTCTGCCGCCGCTCGTTCGGGCGGCCGTAGTTGGTGATGACGACGGCCGCCACCGTGGCCGGCCCGACCAGCGTCTGCTGGCTCGACCCGTCGTACTTGCAGCGGATCTTGTAGACGCCCGGCATCGCCCGTCGCAGGACGTATTCCTCCGGCCCGTAGCCCTGCGTGAAGTCCCGCGACACGTGCCCGCCAATCGTCGTCAGGTTGTGGCCGTAGAAGGCCTCCTCGCCGGACGGCTCGACGACGTGGAGGTCGATGTCGGTGTTGTCGGCGTCCCAGCTCATCACGATCCGGACGTCGACGTCGAGCAGTCTCCGGAGACGGCTGTCGACGAAGTCCACTTTCGACGCGACGGCTGGGTCGAGCCGCTCGAGCCGCGCCAACACGCGGTTGAGCTCCATCAGCACAACCACCTCGACCTCCTGGAAGCGTGGCCACTCGCCGACGATGACGTCGTTCAGCAATCTGGCTGCGCGCACACCGTCGGCCGCTCGCCGGTCCCGGTCCATCCGGTCCGCAAGAACGAGTGCCAGATCGCGAAGCGACTGCGGATCCTCCGGACGCAGGCCCCGGACCCGCTCGAGCACTTCCACCGCCCGGTCGAGTTCCGCCGCCTCGCCGAGCCGCCACGCAAACGCCCTCAGCAGCGCGGCGTCATCCAGCTTCATCTCCGCGAGATTCGAGAGGACCCGCAGGCCAAGCGCCTTGTCGATGGGCAGGAGCGCGCCCGCGCAGTCGAGGTAGAACGCCGGGCTCTCGGCGTAGGCCTTCCGCTGCTCCAGGTAGGCGGCATAGGCTCTCGCCGGCGCCGCACTCCTGATGGACTTGAGGTACGGCGTGTCCGGAGCCCAGGGCTTGATGGCAATGGCCGCGGACGTCGATGCCGAGCCGCTTGCCGCGTCTGCCGCCTTGAGCATGACGGACTCCTGCATGACACCGGCGCGCGAAGCCGGTGGCGCTGGCGCGGCGGCCCGCGCGGAGTCGATGACCGGCGCTTGGGCCGCCACTCCGCCCGCGACACCGCCGACAAGGCCACCAGCGACCCCGGGTCTCCCAATCGCGTTTCCGGCCGGTCCCTTCCACCGGAAGTCCGCCGCGTACGGGAACTCGCGCTCCCACCAGGAGACGCGTTCCTTCCACCACGCGAGCACCCGATCGATCTTCGCCGTGCGCTGCTGGCGCTCCCGGCCCTTGCGCGCGTCGAGGCCTGCCAGGTATTGCGCACGCATCTCGGGCCACGTGGCAGGCGGCTCGATCTCGTGCTCGAGGTACTGCTGGACGGTCTCGAGCACGATGAGCGAGGTCACCGGCGTCACCAGGCCGAAGCGACGTCCGAGTTCCGCCATCGCTGTCTCGTTCCGGTCCGGGAATACCGCGAGCTCCTCGACCATCCGTCCCGCCCACGCGCGGGCGACGACGCGGCCAGGGGGAACCGACCCGGAGGGCACCGACACGGGCACGCGCTGCGACTCCTTCCCGCCGGCGCCGTACACCAACGTCACCTCACCGCCCCGCAGCAGCTTGGCGTAGACCGTGGCGCGGCCAGAGCCCGGTGCGAACCGGTACTGCACGTCGGCGAGCATGCCCGGCGCGGCGTCTACGCGAAGCAGCGTCGCGGGGGGGGTGGCGAGCATCGCGGCGGCCGTGGCCGGCTCGGTGAGCGCGAGGTCCGCCACGACCCCGCCGGTCACCGCCGCGACGAACCGCTGAAGCCCTCCGTCTCGAACGGCATCCGACGCAATCACGTGCACGGGAAGCCCGCCGAATCTTCGGCAGCCCTGCACCGAGCGTGTAGAGGCCGTCCGTGAACAGCAGCCACGCGGCATCCGCGGCGTTCGGCGCGGCGCTCCGCCGCAGGTCGAGGGCCGCCAGGTCGGTGCCGCCGTCGTACGGAAGCTGATCAGATAGGCGAAGAGCTCCGGGGCCTTTCCGGCGCGCGCGACGAACGTCCGCGCGGCCTCCGGGCGGTCACGGAACACGACGAGGTCGATGCTCGCGTTCTGCCAGGCCGGCGTCGTCAGCAGGGCCGCGAGCAGCGCGCGGTCCTTCCTGACGGCGTCGGCGCTGCGGCTGCCCGAGGCGTCCCATGCCACCGCCGCGCGGTCCACCTGGCGTGCCGCCGGGGCTGCGCCGAACGCCGGCGCGTGGCTGATCGCGACGTATCGCTCCCCGCCGAACTCCTCGACCGTCGTGAGCAGCGCCGGCAGCTTGGGGAGGCGAATGTAGAGATCGTCTCCGGGCGTTGAATTCGTGAGCGTCGACTCGGCCACCCACCGGTCGTTCCACTCGGTGAGCGACAGATTCCCGAAGCCGCCCAGTTGCGGTTTCACGGCGCCCTTGACGACTTCGACGCGGAGGGCCAGCGTCGGGATGACGACGCGCGGCAGCGGCACGTGGCACGCGGCATCGCCGCCCGACAGCGCGAGCGGCGCCACGGTCACAATCCGGACCGTTCGTTGGCCGCGCGGCGGCAGAGGGAAGATCCGCGTCCGGAACATATTGCCGCGGACGTGCTCGACCAGTCCCGGATCGACGCGCCGTCGCATCTCCGTTTCGAGCACGACGCGCGCCTTCTCCTTCGTGACGCCCACGCCGTCAATCATCCGGCCGCCGATGTCGAGGGCATAGCCCGCCACGGCGGCGCCATCCGGAAGCGGGAACTCGAGGTCGCCGGCGAGTTGCCGCGCGTTCGGATTGGAGAAGGTGATGGTAGTGACGGTCTCCGACTCGAGGCCCGACACGGTGACCCGGACGTCCATCCGGGCGATGCCCGCGGGCGACTCGTTCGGCGGCAGCTTCAGTACGGGTGGGGGCAGCAGTACCGGCGGGCGAACGGCCTGCGCCGCGGCACTCCCTCCGGCGAAGGAGACGCCGACGGACACCAGCAGGCTGGCAGCGAATGCGATGAATGCTCTCGGCACGGGTTCCTCCCTGGGCATGGCCGCGCGCCGGCATCGGGCACGGCGACCGGCGGCCTTGCTCCTTCACAGTGAGAACGGGCCCGGCCGCAGATCTTGCAGCCGGGCGCCGTGCCTGGGCTCCGGGCGTTCGCCCGGCGGGTCACCGTTTCATGTCGCGATCGAAGGCCACATTCGACGGCGCGAAGTTGATGCCGCGGACGTATTCCAGCGACTCGCGCGCGCCGAACTCGCGGTCCATGCCGTTGTCCTCCCATTCGACCGACAACGGCCCGCCATACCCGGCGGCATTCAGTTCGCGGATGATGTCCTCGAAACTCACGTCGCCGTGGCCGATCGACCGGAAGTTCCACCCGCGCCGCAGGTCGCCGAACGGCAGGTGCAATCCGAGGATGCCCGCCTTTCCGTCCAGCGTCACGCTCACGTCCTTCATGTGCACGTGGTAGATTCGCGACGCGAATTCGCGGATGAACAGATGCGGCTCGAGTCCCTGCCACACGAGGTGGCTCGGGTCGAAGTTGAACCCGAGCGTCGGGCGGTTGTCGAACGTGCGAAGCAGGCGCTCGGCCGTGTAGAGGTCGAACGCGATCTCGGTCGGGTGTACCTCGAGCGCGAATCGCACCTTCAACCGGTCGAACTCGTCGAAGATCGGCGTCCAGAGCTGGCGGATCTCCTGGAACGCCGCCTCGACCATCTCCTCGGTCGTCGGCGGGAACGAGTACCACCCGTGCCAGATCGGCGAGCCCATGAAGCCCGTCACGACGTTGCACCCCATGGCGCGGGCTGTGCGCACCGTCGCGGTCATCTCCTCGGCCGCCCAGCGGCGCAGCGCCTCAGGCTTCCCCCGAGTGTCCGCGGGCGCGAACGCCATCAACCGATCGTCATATCGATCCCCGACGCACTGGCCGGCCAGGTGAGAGCCGAGCGCCCAGCAGCGGAGGTTGTGCGTCTCGAGAATCCTCAGCCGCTCGGCCACGTAGGCCGGGTCGGACGCACCGCGCCTGACGTCCATGTGATCGCCCCAACAGGCGATCTCCAGGCCGTCGTAGCCCCACGCCGCCGCCTTCTTGCAGACGTCCTCAAACGACAGATCGGCCCACTGGCCAGTGAACAACGTGACGGGTCTGCCCATGATGTGCCTCCTCGAACTCAATGAACGTCCGACGTCTGCCACCTGACCCAGGCGGCGCCCACCACACCGTGCCGATGCTCTCCCGCCCCGGCTCACCCCGTCTGATCCTCGGTCGCCGGCTCTCCCTCCCGGAGGACGGGAACGACCTATTATGCTCCCGCGAGGCCCGATTTGCGCCGCGCGGGCACGGATTGCGACCCGATCACCGGCCAGGCGTATACTGGGTACCAGGCGAGCCGTCGGTTGTCCGAGCGGTCCGATCAGCGGCCATGCGAAGGAGGCGGACCATGTCCAAGTCCTACGGTCAGTTGATTCCGAGCGTCGAGCGCCGGCTGTCCACATGGGTCGGGCTCACCGAGCAGCGCGCTCCCAGCGTTGCGCCAGGCAGCCGCCCCACCATCACCATCTCCCGCCGGTTCGGATGCGAAGGGTACCCGCTCAGCGAGTGTCTGAAGACCCTGATGGAGGAGCGCACCGGCGAAACCTGGAACATCTACGACAAGGCGCTGCTCGAGCTGGTCAGCCAGGACGAGAACCTGTCGATGAAGGTGCTCGAGGACCTCGGCGGCCCCTCGAGCTCGCTCGACTCCATCGGGTTCCTGGTGCCGGGCTACGTCCAGCACAGCGAGGTGTTCAAGCGGATCCCGAAATACATCCTGCGCATCGCGCTGGCAGGCAACGCCATCATCGTCGGCCGCGGTGGCGCGGTCATCACGCAGAAACTCGACAACTGCTATCACTTCCGCCTCGAGGCCGACATCGACTTCCGTGTGGCGACGGTGGCCAGGCGCATGGAGATGTCTGAACCGGAAGCCAGGCGGCTGGTGAGGGAGAACGAGAAGACGCGGGAGAAGTTCCTCGAGGATTGCCTGCGCGTATCCCAGTCCGACACCACGCTCTACGACGCCGTCTTCAACAACGCCAAGCACGGCGTGCCCGAGATCGCACAGAGCATCGTCGCCTACGTGTTCGAGGCGTGGAAGAAGCGCGAGGCCGGAAGCCGCGGCACGCCCTGACGCGTCAGTATCGCGCAGTGTCCCGGATCGCACGCAGGACATCCGCGCTCTGCGGGAGAATCACCTCCTCCAGGTCCGGGCAGTAGGCGACCGGCGTGTCCAGCGCCGCGACGCGTCTCACCGGCGCGTCGAGGTACTCGAACAGCTCGCCCACGATTCTCGCCGCCAGTTCCGCGCCGAATCCGCACGTCAGCTGATCCTCGTGCGCGATGACGACCCGGTTCGTGCGCCTGACCAGGTCGGCGATGCCCCCCCAGTCGTACGGGATGATCGTGCGAAGGTCGAACACCCCGACGCTGATGCCGTCCTTCTCGGCCTGCTGCGCCGCGAGAATGGCGCGCTGCACGAGGGCGCCCCAGGTCAGGACCACCAGATCGGCTCCCGGCCGGATCAGCGAACCCCGCCCGAAGGGGATCGTGAAGTCGGGACCCTGGTACTCGCCCTTGTTGTAGGTCTGTCGATAGAGATGCTTGTGCTCCAGGAACATCACCGGGTCGTCGCAGCGGATCGCCGTCCGCAACAGCCCTGCCGCGTCGATGGCGTTCGACGGAAAGGCGATTTGGATTCCCGGGCAGTGCGCGAAGATGCTCTCGCCCGACTGGCTGTGATACGGGGCGCCGCCGCGCAGGTAGCCGCCGATCGGGACGCGCACGACCATCGGGCAGGAGAAGTTGTTGCCGGATCGGTAGCGCATCATCGCCATCTCGTCGCGCAGCTGCATCATGGCGGGCCAGATGTAGTCGAAGAACTGGATTTCGACGACCGGCTTGATGCCCCGGAGCGCCATGCCGACAGCACGCCCGATGATGTTCGCCTCGGCCAGCGGCGAGTTGAACACGCGTCTGGCTCCAAACGCGCGCTGGAGGCCGTGGGTCACCTTGAAGACGCCCCCCTTGCCGGGGACCGCTGACAGCGCCTCCTCCCGCGTCGCGTCGGCCACGTCCTCGCCAAACACCACGACGGCCGGATTGCGCGACATCTCGTCGCGCAGCGTGCGGTTGATGGCGGCCACCACCGTGTCGGGCTTCCCTTCGGGCACGCCGGCCCTGTCGAACGCCGCTGACGCCGGGTCGACGTCGGGCGAGAAGACCCAGAGGCGGGCGGTCTCCTTCGCGGGCTTTTCGGCGGTCAGTGCGCGGTCGGCGGCGTCGTTCACCTCCCGGTCGACATCGGCCGCGATCTGGTCGAGTTCCTCTTTCGTCGCCAGGCCCTCGGCGAGCAGGCGCCGCTCGAGGAGGCCGATCGGGTCGCGCAACGCCTCCGCCTCTCGCTCCGCCGGTGATTTGTACAGCCGCTCGTCGTCGGACAGCGAGTGCGAGTAGGGCCGGATGACCTGAGCGTGGACCAGCGCGGGCCCGCGCCGCTCGCGCGCGTACGTCACCGCCTGCTGCAGGACGCGCTCGCTCGCCGCGAAGTCGGTGCCGTCGACCGTCAGCAGCAGCAGGTTGGGGAACGACACGACGATCTTGGAGAGGTCGCCGCCGGCGGTCTGGACCTCACGCGGGACGGAGATGGCGTAGCCGTTGTCCTCGATGAGATACACGACGGGCAGGCGCCTGCCGCACGCGGTGTGCAGCGATTCCCAGAACTCGCCTTCGGCGGTGGCGCCCTCGCCCGACGACACGTAGACGACTTCGTCCGGGTGGTGGCGCGACTCGCGATTCGGAATGTCCGTGAGGCGCTGATAGAAGCGGCCGGCCTCGGCGCAGCCGACCGCCTGCAGGTACTGCGTGCCCGTCGGGCTGCCCTGCGACACGATGTTCAGGCGCTTGTGCCCCCAGTGCGATGGCATCTGGCGGCCGCCCGATGCCGGATCGTCCCTGGCGCCGACCGCCTGGAGCAGCATCTCGTGCGGCGTGACGCCCAGCGCCAGGCACAGGGCCCGGTCGCGGTAGTAGGGGAAGAACCAGTCGTACGACGGCCGAAGCGCGGCCGCCGCCGCCACCAGCACCGCCTCGTGCCCGGCTCCGCTGATCTGGAAGAAGATCCGGCTCTGGTTCTTCAGCTGGATTTCCTTGTCATCCAGCTTGCGGGACAGGATCATCCAGCGCCACGCGCTCAGAAGCCCGTCCCCCGCCAGCAACGCTCCTTCCTGACTGCAGACGGTCGTTGGAGGATTCATGCGCCAGTTCGTCGGTCTGTAAGTTCGCGAGATCGCAACATCGCAAGATCGCAAGATGACGAGGCGTTCTGTCAGTGAACCCGCCTGTCCCAATCGCTGCGGCCGCCGGTATGCACGTCGAACTTGCGGCGCAGGCGGTTCATCCGGAACCTGACGTAGCGATACTTGATCGCATCCATCGGGTGCTCCGGCCACATTCGCAGGTAGACATAGCCGACCACCAGTCCCCCGAGGTGCGCGCTGTTGGCCACACCGCCGCGGTCGCCGCCGACCGACGACATGAAGGCGATTGCACCCATGATTATCACGAAGTACTTGGCGGGGATCGGGAACACCGCCCAGAGATAGATGGGCCGGTCCGGGAAGGTCAGCGCGTAGGCCAGCAGCAGGCCGTAGATGGCACCGGACGCACCGACGGTGACGGCGTAGCGCATCGCGCCGCCGACCGGCCCCGGCGCGAACGCGAGCGCGAGCGTGGTCATGGCGGCGCCAATGCCTGTGATGAAGTAGTACTTCAGGAAGAACCGCGAACCCCACCGCCGCTCCAGCTCGACGCCGAACATCCAGAGCGCCAGCATGTTGAACACGATGTGGAAGACGCCCGCATGCAGGAACATGTACGTGACCGGCTGCCAGACGAAGAGCCGGGAGAACACGTCCGCCGGCCGAAGTCCCAGCCACGGCACGATGTCCGGCGCGAGCCACGAGAGCACGAACAGCAGGACGTTCGCCCAGATCAGGCCCTTGACGACAAGCGTCACCGGCCCGGGGCCGAACCGATAGATCACCGTGGGAGGGGCTGAAGAGGGATAGCGCATGTCAGAAACCGGCTTGCGGTTGGCGACTTTCGGCTCGCGCCCTTCCACGCCGCTCGGGACGGCCCTCAGCGAAGTCGAAGGGCCGCAGGCCGGATTGTACCACAGTCGCTACGCCGCCCGGCCCGGGAACAGGCGGGCCAGGACAGCACGGCGCGCCCCGTCGAACTCCGAGATGCGGAGCACGCGGGCGGCCAGCGCGAGTACCGACCAGGCCTGACCCGATGCCGGCACCGACGCGCAGGAGTCTCAGCGACACGGATGTCCCGGGCAGCGCCGCTTCGACGGCGCGCGCCGCGCCCCACGCGGCGAACGCCATGATCAGGGCGGCGCCCGTGATCTTCGCCAACGCCAGGGCCACGCGTTGGCCGTCCATCCCGCCGATCCGTCGTCGCAGCAGCCACAGCAGCACGGTGGCATTGAAGAGCGCCGATGCGGCCGTGCCCAGGGCGAGGCCGCGAACCCCGAGCCATCGGACCAGCGCGAGGTTCAGCACGACGTTGAAGCCCACCGACACCGCGCCCACGATGACGGGCGTCCGGCTGTCGCGCAGCGCGTAGAAGGCCGGCACGGCCAGCTTGACCGCCGAGTACCCCGACCAGCCCGGGCGCGTAGAAGACGAGGGCCGCGGCGGTGCCGACCGTGGCGTCCGCCGCGAAGGAGCCGTGCTGGAAGATCAGCGCCACGATCGGCGTGGCCAGCGCGACCAGGCCAAGCGTGGCGGGCACGTTCATCATGAGCATCATGCGCAGGGCGCTCGACATCGTGCGCCGCATGCCGGCGCAATCGTCGAGGGCGGCGTCTCGCGAGAGGTTCGGGATGGCCGCCGTCGCGATCGAGAGCCCGAACAGGCCGATCGGGAGGTACATGATCCGGAACGCGTAGTTCAGCCAGGAGGCGGCGCCTTCGCCCTGGCTCGTCGCCAGCATCGTGTTGATGAGGACGTTGATCTGGACGGCCGCCAGCGCCAGGGTGCCAGGCCCCATCAGCCGCAGCACCTCGCGCAGCCCGGCGTCCCTCACGTCGATCATCGGCCGGAACCTGAACCCCTCGCGCCGCAGGATCGGCCACTGCACGACCGCCTGCCCGACGCCGCCGACCAGCGTGCCGATCGCCACCGCGTAGATGGGCTGCGTGCCGTTCGCCCGGAAGATCGGAATCAGCACCGCCATCGTCGCCAGCGTGCCGATGTTGAACATCGCGGGCGAGAACGCCGGCACGAAGAACCGGCGCAGCGAATTCAGCATCCCCATGAAGCCGACCGCCACCGCGATCAGCGTCAGGAAGGGGAACATCACCCGGGCCAGCGAAACCGCCAGCTCCAGCTTGCCGGGCACGGCGGCGTAGCCGCTGGCCGCGAACGTGACCAGCGGCCAGGTGAAGGCCATGCCGAGCAGGACGAGCACGCCCGTGACGAGCAGAAGCGCGGTGACGACGAGGTTGCCGAGGCGCCACGCCGCGGCCTTCCCTTCGAGGGTCAGGATTCTCGTGAACGTCGGCACGAAGGCCGAACTCATCGCCCCCTCGGCGAAAAGGTCGCGAAGCAGATTGGGAATCCGGAACGCCACGACGTAGGCGTCCATCGCATGGCTGGCGCCGAAGACGTGCGCGAGGGCGAGGTCGCGGCACAGCCCCAGCACGCGGCTCGAAGCCGTCGCCAGGCCAATCAGGCCAGCCGAGCGGGCCAGCCTGGCGCTACCAGGCTCCGCTCGAGGCGCGGGCTGGGAGCGTTCGTCCCGCGGGCCCGGCCCAGGGGTTGCTGGTGGAGCGTCCATCCGTCGCTCAGGGTAACACAGGGAAGGAGGGGGCCCCTCGGCTCAGACGGGGCCGGCCAGGCGCGTCTTGACCAGTTCGCTGACCGCCTTGCCGTCGGCCTGTGCGCCGGCCAGCTTCGCCATCACGCCCTTCATCACCTTTCCCATGTCCTTCGGCGATGTTGCGCCCGTTTCGGAGATGACCTCCGTCACGATGCGCTCCAGATCCTCGGCGCCGAGGGCCGCCGGGAGATAGGCCTCGATGACTGCGAGTTCCGCCGTCTCCTTGCCGACCAGTTCCTGCCGGCCGGCCTTCGCGAACTGATCGATCGAGTCCTTGCGCTGCTTGACCAGACTGGCGACGACCTGCAGGTCCTCGGCGTCGGTCAGCGACCTCCCCTTCTCGACCTCCTTGTTCATCAAGGCGGCTTTCAGCATCCGCAGGGACGACAGGCGCACCGGGTCGCGCGCCTTCATGGCTTCGGCCATCGTCGTGGCGAGCTGTTCGATCAGCGGCATCGGATCCTCATCGCGGCGTGAGCCATCTCGCCGGCACGGGCGGGACACGCCGCACCTCGCCCTCGGCACAGTCGTAGAACCGCAAGCGACCTGTCAGGCGTCACGCGCACCTGTCCGGCGCGCAGGGGGACTCGAGCTCAGGACCGCCTTGTAGATCCCGTAGTAATTCGCGGCCACCGCCTTCGGCCTGAACGTGCGCTCGAGCGTTTCGGCCGTCTCGGGTCGCGTGCGCCTGGGCTCGGCGAGCGCGGCGATGATCGCGACGGCCAGCCGGCCGGGATCCTCCCGTGGAACCACGGTGACATCCTCCCCGAACAACTCGTGGAGTTCGACGCCGCCCGGGTTGTCGCTCGAGACGACCGGCGTGCCGCACGCCAGCGCCTCGAGCGCGACCGTCGGGCATGCCTCGAGCCGCGAGGGCAGCACGAACAGGTCGGCGGCGCGGTTGTAGACGGCCACCGTCGCGTTGTCCACGAGGCCGGCGAGGCGAACGTGGCGGTCGACTCCGAGGTGGCGAGCCAAGGCCGCCAGCTCGTCGGCGAGCGCGCCGGTCCCGCAGACCACCAGCTCGACGTCGGGATGAGCCGTGAGCACCGCCGGCATGGCTTCGATCAGGAACCGTTGACCGGCGAGCGGATGCAGTCGCTTCACGTTCAGCAGCAGGTGACGGGCCGTGATCCCCAATTCCGCGCGGGCGGCTCCCTGCGCGTCCCGGTCGGCGGCCTGGAACTGGTCCGCGATCGGCGGGTACACGACGTGGAGCGCAGGCCGGTCGAGGCCGAGGGCGATGCCGTAGTCGAGCAGGCCGCGGCTGTAGAACGTGACGGCCGACGCGGCCCGATACGCCGCCGTGAACATGTCCGGGCCGAAGCGCTTGCGGCGGTAGTGCCAGATCTCGGTGCCGTAGAGCGTCAGGACGAACGGCTTGCCCGCGCGCACGGCGAGCCTGGCACAGGTACTCGGCCAACAGGCCGTTGCTGTGCACGTGAACGATGTCAGCGCCGGCGATGAGCGGGCCGGCGATCTTCGCGATGCGCCAGGCGGCGGCGGCGCTCGCGATCTTCAGCGCCCGGCTGACGCCGTTCCCGGTCTGATGCGCGGGGATGAACACGACAGGGCCAGGCAGTGCGGTTGGCGGGGCGTCGCCCCGCGCGAGCCGGGGCGGGTGTGCGATGAAGAACGGGTCGTCGCCCGCGTCGCGCGCCCAGCACCCGAGGTGGAACGGCAGCAGCGCATTGGCCGCCTGGTCAGGAGGCAGGTGCGGCGTCACATGACAGATGCGCACGAATGCCTCAAGCCGTCAGGAACCGCGCCCGGAACTCGGCGAACGTGGCCGGCCTGGCGCCAAGCTCCGAGATCGCAAATGCGACGAACTGGTCGAGGCGGTCGAAGAACGCCTCGAGTTCGCGTTCGGTCCGATTGTACGGGCTGCCTCCGACGATGGCTTCGCTCGAGTGGAACAGCACATTGAGCAGCGGGACACCGTCTGATGCCAGCCGCCTCGCCAGCTGCTTCATCTCGTCGAGCGACGAGAACGAGGGGCGAAGCCAGAGCATCCGCGCGATTCCGAGCTTCCGAAGGACCCGCTTCGTCGTGTAGGGCCAGGGCGCCCGCGCATACTGGTACCGCAGCCACGCGGGATACCGGCGATTGAGTGCCGCCGAGACCGGGAGCTCCAGGAGGCGGCTGCTGCCGGGGCGGCACGCATCGTCGTACGACAGGAAGTACGGCTCGAGCGGAGCCTCGACGAAATCAGGGCCGCCCTTGTGCGTCTCGTAGAACAGCGGGGCGATGCTGGACTCGACCAGGTAGCCTGCGCGTTCGAGCATCGACACGTGGGTCGCCGAGAACCCGAACCGTCCCGACCGGTACGAGACCGGCCGTGCGCCGACCGCCGCCTCGATCGCGTCGGTGAGCGTGTGCACCTGCCGCCCGAACCGCTCGGCCGGCAGCGCGAGCGCGTAGGTGTGGCGGCGGACGTCCTCGGGCTCGAATGGCGGCGTTTCCCATGCGTGGTGGTGAGCGCCAATCTCACAGGTGCCCTGTTCGCGGAGGTCGCGCAGTACACCGGCGCAGCGGGGATCGGAAACCACCGGGTGGGTGACGAGGTACGTCGGCCGCACGGACCGTCTGGCAAACAGCTCGTGGAGCGTCGGCAGGGCGTAGATGTTCTCGAACGTCTGGTTCGCGCGCGATGCTTCGTCCCACTGGTTGTCGCCCTCGGTGTCGATGCCGACGAGGAGATGGAGCATCTATCGGTCCTGGTCCGAATCGCCGAGTGTGAAGTGCCAGTCGTCGGTATGCTCGTAGAAACCGGGGGGCACAGGCACGGAGTTGACCTTGATGGTGAACTCGAGCGTCGACTTCACGCCGAAGTAGCCGGAGCGCCGGAGCACCCGGCGGAAGGCCGCGTGCGTCACGAACGTCCGGACCTTGTCGGAGTCGGCGGCGCGCGCTTCGCGGTCCACCCAACGGAGCAACGTCTCGAGGCCCTCTCGATCGGTCGGGTCGACCATGAAGTCCACGAGGATCGTCACGCGCCCGCGTGGTTCCTGCAGGTGGCGGTACACCGCGTAGCCGCCAATCGTTTCGTTCCGCTTCAGCGCGACGACCGAGTAGCGGACGTGCGGCGGCTCGATGTACTTCCAGTTCAGGTAGGCCGCGTCACGCGTGACGGCCAGGCCGAACGAGGGTGCGATCCGCGCCCAGAGTTCGGTGAACCGCTGATCGAAGCGCCGAATCGGCTCGATCTGCGCGCTCAGCGGCCTCGTCCGCGACACGATCCGGATGTACGGCCACGAAAGCGCCCCCACCAGTCGGTTCACCGGCATCGGCCAGTTCGGGCGGCGAAGCGCCCGGCGGGTCAGCGGCTTGATCAGGCACGGCACGGGGCCGGCCTCGGGCCACTTCATCTTCTTGAACAGGCGGTGCGACGAGGGCGAGAGGCCGAGGCCGAGAGACGCACCGACGTTCTGATCCCAGGTGCGGAAGAGCACCTCGCCGATGCCCTGCCGCTGGCGCTCCGGCGCCACCATGACGTCCATGCCCCAGGAGCCTGACACCTCCAGACCCTTCAGCGTGAGACGCACGGGCATCGTGGCGTACTGCCCGACGATGGTCGGTCCTTCCCGCGCCAGCCAGATCTGCGGGCCGTCGGGCGGCGTGTTCGGGTTCTGGACGTACTGCCAGTGCCAGCGCAGGCGGCTGGCGTCGGCCGCGTCGTGCCCGAACACCCGGCGGTACAGCGCGTCGATCGCGCGGCCGTCCTCGAAGCGGAAGCGGACAATGTCGGCCATGATCCTACCGCGGAGCCTCCCGTCTCTCGTCGTCGATCCGAAGCACGTACTCGACGGCCCCCACCACCACGTCCTGCGTCAGCGGGCTGTCGCGCAACCAGCGCGCGACCGGCCCCGGTAGCCGCCTGAACGTCCGCGTCTGGTGGAGATCCTCCCGGAGGATCTCGAATCCCGCGTCCAGAATCAGGGAGCGCATCCGCCGGATCCGCACCCGTTCCAGCAGGTCATCGTGCTTGACGGCGTCGGCGCGCGCCGCCTTGATGAACGTATTCTCGTGCTCCGGTTCCCTGAGCGTCCACGGCGCGTGCCGGGCCAGCGCGCAGAAGGTCGCAAACGCTGCACGCCGGCCGATGAGCAGGTGCAGCGGCACCGGCACTTTCAGGCGCGGCAGGTGGGCGCCGGCGAACGACAGGTACGGCGCCGTCGACAGATACATGCGGCCAGCCGGCTTCAGCACGCGGCGGCACTCGCGCAGGTAGCGGGCCGCGTCGGCCACATGTTCAATCACCGCGTGCGACAACACGAGGTCGAAAGACTCATGGCGGAACGGCAGGAACATCCCGTCCGCCACCGCGAACGACGCGTTCCGCACGCCCCGCTCTACGGCCAGCCTCGTGCCCGCGTTCCTGAACCGAGGCGTCAGGTCGATGGCCGTCAGCGACGTCGCCTCCTCGGCAAACGAGACCGGCATCCCGCCGCCGCCGCAGCCCGCGTCCAGGATCCGGCCCGCCATCGAGACCCCCGCCTGCTCGAGGTACGCAATCACCTTCGCGCTGCGGTAGGTACTCGAACAACGCGTAGTCGTACTCGGACCGGAACCGCACGTCGGAGTAGCGCTGGATGGCGGAATTGTCGATCTGGCGCACGTGCCCTCAGGCCCATTCTATCGTAGCGAGGTACCCGCCGCGAGCCTTCAGGGCGATCCTGAACGAGCGATGTATAATAACAAGTTCAACGACCCCGTATGGCTGCATCGTCTCCCGCCACGGCGCCCGATCTAGCACTTGCGGCTATTGAGGCGGCCGACGGCCGGCGGATGTGCCTGGCATGCCTCGGGGTGTCCCCATGACGGACGGCTGTGATCTCTCAATCGTCGTCCCCACCTACAACGAACGGGAGCGGCTCGAGGAACTCGTGGCCGCCGTCGCCGGTGTCTTCGCCGAACACCGGATCCGCGGCGAACTGGTGGTGGTGGACGACAACTCACCGGACGGAACCGGGGACATCGCTGACGGCCTCACCAGCCGGTTCCCGCTTCAGGTCGTTCACCGAGCCGGCAAGCTTGGCCTGGGCAGCGCCGTCATCGAGGGATTCGGACGCGCCCGCGGTCCCGTGCTCGGCGTGATGGATGCCGACCTGAGCCACCCGCCCTCAATCCTGCCCGGCATGCTGGCGGCGCTGCAGGCGCTCGACGTCGACGCCGTCGTCGGCAGCCGGTACATCCCTGGAGGCGGGGCGAAGAACTGGCCGATCCTGCGCCTGGCGATGTCGAGGTTCGCCTGTGTGCTCGCTTGGCCGCTCACGCCGGTCCGCGACGCGACGTCGGGACTGTTCCTCGCCAAGCGGGCGGCTATCGAGGGCGCGACGATCTCCGCCGCCGGCTTCAAGATCTGCCTCGAACTCCTGCTGCGGAGCCGCATCGCGTCGGTTGCCGAAGTGCCGTACGTGTTTGCCGATCGCGCCGCCGGGGAGAGCAAGATGACGACGCGGGAGGCGATGGGGTACTTCGTGCAGTTGCGCGACCTGTACACCGTCCGGTTTGCGAAGGGCCACAAGCCGCGCGCGCGCTACCGCCGCGTATCCCAGCAGGAACTCCGGGAGATGGAGCAGACGTTGTTCGGGCGGAACCGGGCCTGACCCTGAGCCTCAGTCTCCCGTGACCGGCCGGACGCGCTCGCCGATGAGCATCCGCGTGACGACCTTCCAGACCAGCGCCTGGCTGGTGAGCAGCATTCGGAAGATGTCCCCCAGGTGCCTGGCGATGTAGCTGGGGCGGAGGAAGAAGCGCCGCCGCGCGCGGCTGAGCGCCGCCATGACGACCCGCTCGTTGAGGCCGTCGCCCTGGAGCACGTAGTAGGAGGTACTCCATCCGGGTCCAGTCGTCGGTCGTGAGCCGGCCCTCGCGCTTCGCCCTCTCGTAAAGCGCGGTGCCCGGGTACGGCACCGCCGGATAGAAGTTCGCGAAATCGGCATCGAGTTCGATCGCGTACCGGGTGTTCTGCTCCATCGACTCGGGCGTCTCGCCAGGATAGCCATAGATGAAGAACGCAAACGACTTGATCCCGGCCTCCCGCAGGTTCTTGAACGCCATCTGAATCTTCTGGCGCTCGAGCCGCTTCATCATGTCCTTGCGCATGGCGTCCGACTCGGACTCGATGCCCATCGAGAGCATCCAGCAGCCGGACCGCTTGAGCCGCTTGACGAACTCCAGGTCGACGAGGTTGTCGGCGCGCGCGTTGGCGAGCCACCGGATGTCGAGGTTCCGCGCGATCAACTCCTCGCAGAAC
This sequence comes from uncultured Acidobacteriota bacterium, assembly GCA_963784455.1. Lineage (GTDB taxonomy): Bacteria > Acidobacteriota > Vicinamibacteria > Vicinamibacterales > Fen-181 > FEN-299. The sequence continues at coordinate 20,454 of CAWARN010000017.1, forward strand.
TGGCTGAACGTCTTCGCGTTCAGCGTCACCGTGTCGCCCCAGAGGTAGAAGAAGCGGATGCCGTGGTCGCGCCTGGCGCGCGCGATCTCGTCGACGAGCACCTTCGCGGAGCGCTCGCGGAACTTGTGGCCATGGTGGAGCGGGACGACGCAGAAGTCGCAGCTGTAGGGACAGCCACGGCTGGTCTCGATCAACACGTACGGCTCGTTGACGAGCGGAAGCCGGTACCGCTCCAGCGGCAGCAGGTCCCACGCCGGCGTCGGCATGTCGAGGAATCCCGTGAACACGCCGCGTCCGGTATGGGGCACGACCGTGCCATTGCGGCGCAGCATGACGCCGGGGATGCCTGAGGCGCCGTCCAGCGACTCGAGCTGGGCGATGGCGACCACCGCATCCTCCGGCTCGCCCACGATCATGGCGTCGACGTCGGGGGCGTGTTCCATCGACTCGATCGGGGCGGCCGATGCGTGCGGGCCGAAGCAGACGAGCGGCGCGCCGAAGCGCCGCTTCAGCTTCATCATCTCGCTCACGTCGAAGGAGAGCGTCGGCGTCGTGCTGCAGAAGACGATCAGCCCGGGCCTGAACGACTCGGCGTCGAGCCGCTCGATGACCGACTCGGTCGACGACCGCTCGGCCGTCTGGTCGATCACCCTGAAGTCGATCCCCAGCCGGCGGAACAGCGATGCGATGACGATCAGCGAGTACGGCGGCTTGGTGGTGCCGAGCACTTCGTCGCGCTCCTGGCACCGGCCCTGCCTGGTGAAGGCCACGCCGTTGACGAGCGGCGGGTTGATGAGCAGCGTGGTTCGACCAATCATCGGCTGCATTCCCTGAACGTCATGACTTCCCGTCCACCGAAGTGAGTGTCAGCGTGCGACGGCCCGTCAAGACCGCGGCCGCCACCGGCACCGGCTCCGGGGACAGCTCCACCTTGCAGCATCGCCGGCACACGGGAAACAGCTCGCGCTCGAGCAGCCGCCTTCTCAGGTCCACGTAGCGAAGGCTGTTCCATACCTCCTCGAGCGTGGACGTGGCCAGGTCGCCGACCTCGATCCGGATGAACGGGCAGAAGTACACCCTGCCGCTGAAGCCGACGCGCGCGTTGAGGAACGGATACAGGCACCGGCCGTGAAGCGGCGTGCCTGGCGTGTAGTACCCCTCGATGAGCGGCTGGCGGACCTTCGGCCGGTAGTCGAAGCGGATCCGCCGCTCCCGGCACGCGCTTTCCAGCGCCGACATCTTCTGGGCCACCGCCGCCGGGCTGACGCCAGGGTCGGCCGTGACGAAGGTCGCAATCAGCCGCCGATCCGTTTCGCCGAGGATCTTCAGCGTCTGGTCGACCTCGTCCTGCGTCGCGTACATCAGGTGATTGACGCCAAGGGCGTCGACGCCCAGGTCCTCCGCCAGGCCGGCCATGCGGTCCAGCGCATCCAGGCTCTCGCGGGTGACAGTGGTGTTGATGCTGACTTTGAGCGGCGCCCGCTTCGCGCGGGCCGCTGCCTGCAGCCGCCGCAGGCCGATGGCCGTCCGCTCGAAGGCGCCCTTCACGCCGCGCGCGGCGTCGTGCAGGTCGCCCGGGCCGTCAATCGAGACGCTGACGTGCTTCACGAAGCCGGCCAGCGCCAGGTCGGCCAGCACGCCGGCCCGACTCTCGGTGATCGCCGTTCCGTTCGTCGTGAGGTAGCCGCAGGCGTAGCCCTTCTGCCGGAACAGGTCGAGCACCTGCTCGACGTCCTTCCGCACGAACACCTCGCCGCCCGTCAGGCTGACCTGCAGCCCCTTGCGATCGGGGAAGGCCTTGCGGAGCGCGTCAAGCGTCAGCTCCCCCCGCCACTCGCCCTCGACGTTCAGCAGGTCGCCGACGTAGCAGAACTCGCACTTCAGGTTGCAGCGCATCGTCGCTTCGTAGACGACGCCTTCGGGCAGGAGCCCCGCCCGACCAGTCCGCTCTCGGAGAAAGCGCCGGACGCTCCGGTCGTACTCCCGGTGCCGCCAGCGGGCGTGGAGGCGCTGGGCGAGCCGCGAGCGGCGCAAAGGCGCGACGACGAGATCCCGCAGGCGGCTGGATATCATGCTGAGTGCTAGGAATCCCCAGGTGTGACTGTGGATGGCTGTGCCTATTGTACCGTGTCAGCGCTCCTCTTGAAACCCGGACAGGTCCGCCGCGTCATCGGCCATTCCCTGAACGGCGACGCTCACGGAAACCGGCTCGTCCATCTGGAACGCGTCAGCCCCGCTCCGCCTTCCGCAGGCGCAGGAGGTTGAGCAGGCACCAGCCCGGGACCGGCACGACGCGGGTCAGCCAGCGGTGCAGCGGCGCGAGTGATGCGGGATGCCGCCGGATGAGGTGGGTGATGACCGGGAATGTCGGGAAGATCCCACGACGTTCGGCGACGACGAACCCTGCCGACCGAAAGAGACGAAGGTACTGGGCGATCGGCCGGTCCCCCGGGTGCTTCACCTCGCTGGCCGTTCGAATGAGTTGTCCCCTCAGGAGGAAGTGGATGCGCGACTGCAGGTGCGCAAGGTTCGGGACCGAGACGAGCGCCTCGCCGTCAGCCGCCAGCACCCGGTGGATCTCGGTCAGGGCCGTGGGCTGAGCCTCGTACGAGAGGTGCTCGAGAACATCGAGGCACAGCACCCGATCGAACGACCCGGTGTCGAACGGCAGCGCCTGGAGGCTGCCGCGGCGCACACGCTCGGACGAGTAGTTCTCGTCCACGCCCTGGACCGCCAGCCGCGACGCGTACTCTTCGACGAACACGCCTTCGCCGCATCCCGCGTCGAGCACCCGCGTGCCGGGAGGCATCCGGTCGAGATAGGCGCGTACCCGCGCGACCTTGGCAAGATATGTCGGATAGTAGTCCCAGGTGGGATCGGGCGTCGCGTGGTAGTCGCCACGCGTCGCGTACTCCCCGGAGCGGACGGGTGCCGCCACGCCTAGCCTTGCCCCCCGCCAGGGCCGGACTTCTTGACGGGTCCGGTCGGAGTCGCTGGTGCCGGCGTCGCCTTGACGGGCGCCGTCAGTCTCACGAGTTCCTCATTCAGGGCGCCCAGTCTCGCCACCGCCTCAGTATACACTCCCGTCCGGACCACGGTGATCGCGTCGTCTGACGTACCGCCCAGGGAGCCGTCGTCTCGCCAACAGTCCGGCCGGGTCCGGCCGCTCGACCGCCGCGAAACTGGCGGCGGAGTGTGGCACAATTCCAGGTTGCCATCATGAGGTCTTCTGTCCGGCGTGCCGTCTTGGCGGCCTCCCTTGGTGCACTGGCCGGCGCCGCGTGTCTCGTCGCGGTGTTCGTCCGGGATCCGGCCATCACGTTCGAGATGGACCGGAACCTGCCCCGATTTGCGACGGGATTCTATCCAGTCGAGCGAAACGGAGAGGAGACATTCGTCTGGACCGGCGGGCGGGCCGACGTGACATTGGCCGGTCTCGACCGGCGTGTGCCGTGGGTGTGCTCGATCCGGTTCCGCGGTGCGCGGGCACCGAACGTCTCGCAGCCCGATCTTGTAGTGGCCGTGGACGGAATCCGGGTCGGATCGTGGCCCGGGACGAACGACTTCCGGGACGTCGTGGTGGTCGCGCCGGCCAATCCGGTGGAACCGGGCCTGACGTTGACGCTCACCAGCACGACGACCTTCGTTCCAGGTGCGGCCGATGGTCGGCAGCTCGGTGTGCAGATCCGCCGCCTCTCCTGCCGGCCGGCGGCCGGTATCGTCCTTCCGCCCCACCGTGCGATCGGGTCGGCTGCGCTGGCGACCGCGCTGCTCGGCGGCGGATTCGCGGTGGCCGGCCTCACGGCCCCGGTCGCCGCCGGGGCTGCCGCGCTGATGGCGGCAGGGCAGGCGTGGGTGATCGTCCGCTTTGGAGCGTCGTTCGGCTCGTACCCCGGGTCGGTGGTCTCCCTGGCTTTCTGGATGGCATGCGTCCTGGTGGTGCTCGTCAGCTTCCTCGAATCCTGGCGGAAGGAACGGCTCCGGAGCGAGGCGCGGTGCGCCATCATCCTCTCGGCGGGCACGCTGTATCTCCAGCTCGTCGCCCTGTTGCACCCGTCGAAGGCGGTGGTCGACGCGGTGTTCCACGCCCATCGCCTCGACGATGTCCTGGCCGGCCGTTTCTACTTCACGCAGTTGTCCACGAGCGCGACGCCGTTCCCCTACGCCATCGGGCTGTACGTGTTTGCCGCGCCGTGGGCGTTCCTGACCTCGGACCACGTGGCCCTGTTGCGAGTCGTCGTGTCGGCGGCCGAAATCGTCGCCGGTGCGCTGTTGTATCCGGTGGTTGTCAGGGCCTGGGGGAATCGGCTCGTCGGCGCGGTGGCGGTCGCTCTGTTCAGCCTCGTCCCCGCGTCGTACGGCATCATCGGCAACGCCAACCTCACCAACGCGTTCGGTCAGGCCGTTTCGGTGGTCGCCGTGACCGCGGTGGTGCTCTCCGCGGAGCGGCTCCGGCAGGTCGGTCCATTCCTGGGCGTCGGGCTGCTGGTGACGCTCGGGTTGATGTCTCACGTCAGCACGGTCGTGCTCCTGACGAGCACGCTGGTGGCCGTCGCCGTGCTCTTCTACTGGTTCGGCGCGCGGCCACTCAGCGCCTCGGCTCGCTCGATTCTCCTCGTCACGGTCGTCGCGCTGTTGGCATCGACGCTGCTGTATTGGGGGCACTTTGGCGCGGTCTATTCGGCGCAGGTCGAACGGATGCGCGTATCGGTCGGGGCGAACCTGAGGGCGGACCACTCCGCCAGCGGGCCGAACGGATCGACGGGGAGCGAAGACAGCGCGGCCCCAGCGCTGGGTCGGGCGACGCTGCCGCTGTCCGCCCGTGTGAAACAGACGTTCAGCCAGACCGTGAGCAGCCTCGGCTGGCCGGTCCTCCTGCTCGCTCTCGTTGGGATATGGCGGTTGACGCTCGAGGGCGCGAGGGACCGTCTGGGGCTGGCGATCGGCGGGTGGGGTGCGGTGTGCCTGGCCTTCGTCGCGTTCAGCACGATCACCCCGGGCAGCAGGACTTACCAGCAGGACGCATTCGAGTTCATCAGCCGCGTGGAACACGCCACGATGCCTGCGGCGGTGCTACTGTCCGCCCGCGGCGCCGTGTGGGCGTGGCGCGAGGGAAGGACGTTGCGAATTGCGTCGGCCGGGCTGCTGTTGTGGGCCCTGGGCACCGGCGTCCAAGCCTGGGCCCGATGGCTGTCGTAGACACTCAGCCGCGCGGCATAGGTGCGCTGCGGGCCGAGTGACTCGACGGCTCACTCGATCGACCAGATTTCGATCCCCGGCCCCGGACACACGAGGGCCGGGTCGATCCTGGCCGCCGTGTTGTGCAGGAATGGCGGGACCGTGCGGCGCTCGGCCGGCGTGGCGTCGGGCCGGTAGGGGGAGAACTCGGCGATTCGGCGACCTTCCCTGGCGAGTGCCGCTCTGAGCGGCTGCAGCGCCGGATTGTCGACGTTGCCAAGCTTGAGGATGACGAAGGCGACCCGGCGGGCGCGCAGCGGCGCGAGACCGACCGAACCGGTGAACGAGGATGGCGAGATGTAGATCTTCTCGGGGTCCTCGCCGCCGTCACCCAGGTAGATCAGCCGGTAGGCGGGCGACGGGTAGGGGGTGAGGCCCAGCATCAACTGGAACTTGGTGGACGCCCGCTGTTCCGATCCGAGGTTCTCGCGCAGGGCCTCGACGAGGCTTTCCCGCGACGGCCGCAGCGGCGCGCTGTACGGCTGCACGAGGATCGACGCGCCGGGCGGGAGGTGGGATTCGACGAACTCGCCCGCGACCGTTCGAGTGTCGGCCTGCAGGAAGAAGAGGTCCGTCCGGACGCTGGTGATCAAGCCGGGCACGAGCGCGACCACCGTCAGGAGGCCGGCGGCCAGCGGCGCCCGGGGTCCGAAGGCGTCAGCCACCCGCGCGACCGTGAACGCCGCGGCCAGCGCGAACATCGGGAGGACCACGTTGAGGTACCGGGTCATCGGGACGGTATTGGAGACGAACGCCAGAAAGGCGACGCTGAAGCTGACGAGCAGCACCCCGCGCCGCCAGTCTGCCGCGAGCGCCCAGGCGAATCCGCCCACAGCCAGCGCACAGACAGGCCATCCGGTCGCGTCGAAGAACAGCAACCGCGCATAGCTGCCAATCGACGAGAACGCTCCTCCGCCGTCAAGCACGGCGCGGTCGATGTTGACTTGCCGCAAGACGAGAATGTGGCGCAGGGCGACTCGCGGCTCGAACATGAGGAACGGCGTGCCGATGATGAAGCCCGCGATTGCCGCCACACCGGCCCAGGCGAGCAGCCGCATCGGATTCCGCCAGTCCCCCGTCCTCGATGCGGAGACGGCCGCCGCGGCCGCGAGTGGCACGACAACGAACGCGGCGTAGTAGTGGGTGGACACCGCGAGTCCCGCGAAGAGGCCGGCGAGCAGCCACGTCCTCCGGTTGGCGGCCGCTGCGGGGGCCGTGACGATTCGCGCGAGCACCGCGTGGGCGAGCACGACGAAGAGGGCCACCGGCACGTCCAGCTTCACGTAGTGGGCATCGCGCACCGCAATCGGGGCGACCGCGAGGAACGCCGCGGCCGAGAGACCCGCCGTCCGGCCGTAGAGGCGGCGGCCGTACCAGTAGGTCGCCGCCACCGTCGCGATGCCGAACGTGGCGGTCAGCGCCCGGCCGGCGAGGAACAGCCTGGACGGGTTCGTGAAGAACTCCCGCTGGAAGTCGTTGAGAGACCCGAACAGTCCCGCCATCCGGCCCAGCAGGAAGAACAGCGTTTCCCACACGAACAGCACGTAGAAGTAGAGCGTGGGGTAGAGGAAATTGTGCGGGTTCGGATCGCCTTTCGCGAACGCGAGCGCGCGATTGAGGATAGGCGTTTCATCCGGGTTGTAGACGGCGGGAAGTCCGTAGCCCAACGCGAGGAACCGGAGCGCAGCCGCCAGGACGCCGACGCAGGCGAGGCCCAGCATCCAGCGGCGGGACGATCGTGCGTTGGTGGGCATAGGCCTACTGCCTGTCCGGGTACTTGTCGATCAACACGGCCCGATCGCGGCCCGACGGCGTCTCCGCGACGTCGAACTCACGAACCGCCTTCCACCCTGGGCACGCCGCCAGAACCTCCATCGTGACAGGGTTGCGCGCCTGGCTCTCGTAGCCCATCGTCGGCTTGACGTAGGTGAGGAGATACCGAATATCCGGCCGCCGGGCGCGATCTTCATAGTTGCCGAAGCCCCGCCCGACGAACACCGGCGTGATTCGGCTCTCCAGGGCAAGCCCGTTCGCCAGCTTCCCGTGGACGAGGGTTCCAGGCGGCAGCCACTGGCCAATCGCGACCATGGCCTCGTAGTTCTTGTAGGTCCGCATCGCGGCCCACTGCGAGAACTGCCAGACGTCCATTCCGAGCAGCACCGCGACGAGGGCCACGCCGGTGGCCGCGCTCCAACGACGGCGGGCGAGCAGGCCAGGCACGCGCGGCCAGGTCGCGTAGATCCCGAGCGCCATCGCCACCGTGACGGCCGCCGACCAGCGGACCGCCGAGTGGAGCACGCCCGCGTGAACCTCTTTCACGAACGGCAGGCGAATGGCCGACCCGCTCACCAGGTACAGACCGCCGAGCACCACGGGCGCGGCCAGCAGCGCTCGCCGCCGTCCGACGCGAGCCAGCCCTTCGTCGAGAAGCCGACGGTCCCGCGCGATGCAAAGAGCCGCGAGGGCGACCAGTCCGGGGATGAGGAACACCAGCCGCCGTTCGTTGCCGACATCGTGCAGGACGAGTTCCATCGCGCCGAGGACGATCCAAAGAGCCAGCAGACGCTCCGCCGGCGCCACCTTGCGCCACCGGAGGAAGAGACCGAGGCCGCTGCAGACAGCCAGCGCCGTCACGGTCCACATTCGCGTGAAGAACTCGTGCACGACGGGGAGCCACGATGCGCGGCCGACGAGCGCCTCGAGCGTGTAGACCGGCTTGCGTGTCACCGACATCTGCCAGTTGTAGAACCTGTATTCCTGCCAGTGCGGCCCGACGAAGATGACGAGACCCAGGACGCCCGCGACGACCAGGCCGCCGAGCGTGTACCAGGCGCCGGCCGCGCCAGCGACGAGGGGGTCGCGTCCTGCGGCGATGCCGGGGCGCCGCCAGCGTCGCCACCAGGCATCCGTGTCGATGGGCGCGGCGAGGGCAATCGTCACGAGCGCGTCAACGGCGAGCGCCAGAACGAAGAACACGGCCGACGCTTTTGTGAAGTACGCGAGCAGAGCCGCCGCGCCCGCAGCGATCCCCCACCGCGGCGATGCCGATGCCCGGGCGTAGCCGTACCACGCGGCGACCATCAGCGACACCATCGTCGCCTCCATCAGGGCCGCGCGGTCGTACATCACCGACACGAAGTTGGTTGCGAGAAGCCCCGCGGCAACCAGGCCGGCCAGGCGCCCTCCGATACGCGCGACACCCAGGCCAAGCAGGAGCACGGACAGGACGCCCATGACCTCCGACACGAGTCTCGCCTGCCAGAGCCCGACGCCGAACGACCGGAAACTCAGGTACTCGAGGCCCGTGAGCACCGGCGTGATGTAGATCGGATTCCACCGATCGCCCTCGATCTGCCACTGGCCGGTGAGGGCCCGATTCCGGGCGTTGTGCACCCATGCGCCCTCGTCGTGCCACACGACGCCGACCTGTGAGAACCAGGGCGGGTCGGCTCGTGGAAAGACAGCCCGCATCGACAAGGCCAGGAGGATGATCGCGGTCAGGACGATGGCAAAGCGCCAGCCGGACATCGGGGGAGCGGTCGCGGCGGCCTCTCCGGGCAGCGGTGGCCGGCTCGGACGACCGGGTGTCGGGTCTGCAGTCATGACGGATGCGGTCGGGGCCGATGAAGGTCTGAGGAGTCTAGCATAGCAGCCCCTGGCGCAACCCGCGACGGCCATCCCGCCATGCTGCCTCGAGTTGCGCGGCCGTGCACGCCCCCATATAATCTACCGGTCACCCCCGTGTCTCGATGGGCACACACTAGGTGTTCGCGCGCCTCAAGAACCTGTTTGGCAGCCTGGCCGTCTACGGCTTCGGGGACATGGCCACGTCCCTGGTCAGCCTGCTGCTTCTCCCGATCTACACCCGCTATCTCTCGCCGTCCGACTACGGGATTCTCGCCATGCTGGTCACCATCGAAGCGGTGGCCAAGATCACGTTCCGATGGGGCGTCGACACGGCGTTCATGCGTCTGTACTACGACTGCACGGACCTGCGGGCGCGCCAGCGGCTGGCCAGCACGATCTTCTTCTTCCTGCTGGCGATCAACGGCATCTGTCTCGCCGGATGCGTCCTCGCCGCCGGCTGGTTCAGCGGGATCGTGTTCCGATCTCGTGACTACGGCGTCCTCATCGCGCTGACCGTCACCAACACGTTCATCGCCGGCTTCTTCTTCATCCCGCTCCACGTGCTCAGAATCGGGCAACGCGTCACGCAGTTTGTGGGGATCACGTTTGCCCGATCGGCCGGTACGCTGGTGCTGAGGCTCGTCCTCGTCATCGCGGTCGGGATGGGAGTCCGCGGCATTGTCGTGGCGGACATCGTGATGACGACCTTGGTGGCGCTCGCGCTCACGCGCTGGTACGCGCCGCTGATTCGCCCGGTGTTTTCCCGGCCGGTGTTGCGGGAGGTCCTGGCTTTCGGCCTCCCCCGCATTCCCCACAGTCTCGCGCAGCAAGTGATCGGCCTCTCCGACCGGTACTTCCTCAACGCGTACGGCACCCTGCGTGACGTCGGGATCTACTCGATCGGGTCGACGTTCGGCCAGGCCCCGAAGTACTTCCTCGCCGCATTCGAATACGCGTGGACGCCGTTCTTCCTCGGTGCGATGCACGAACCCGATGCCAAGCGCATCTACAGTTCGATGTCCACCTACATCGTGGGCACGCTGACGCTGCTCGTCGCCGGCCTCTGCGCCATCTCTCCGGACATCGTCCGCCTCGCGACCGCCAAGGAGTTTCACGGCACGGCCGCCGCCGCCGTCATTCCGTGGATCGCGCTGGGGGCCATGTTCCAGGGCCTCTACATCGTGGGCTCGATCGGGATCGTCATCACGAAGCAGACGAGGCTGTACCCGCTGGCGACGGGATGTGCGGCCGCCGTCAGCCTGCTCGTGAACGCTCTCCTGGTGCCACGGTTCGGTTTCATGGGAGCCGCGTGGGCGAACACCATTGCCTACGGAACCCTTGCAGCGGTCACGGTGTCGTTCTCCCTGCGGTCCTACCCGATTCCGTACGAATGGGGGCGCCTCCTGAAGCTGGCGGCGGCGGGTGTCACCGCCTACGGGCTCACCGCCCTGGCCGTGCCGGCCACAATGTCCCCTCTGCCGGGAGTCCTTGTGCGTGGCGGGCTCGCGACGGCCACCTACGCCGTGACCCTGGTGCTCACCGGCTTCTTCCATGCGGGCGAGTTCCGGGCGTTCAACGAGATCCGGCGACGCATCCTCCAGCGCAGGCGCGGCCCCGAAGCCGATCTGGACACGCCTCCGGCCTTGGATGACCTGGAGCTCTGAGCCACGGGCGGACCCGCGAGCGGACGCCCCGGCAGAGGCTCGACGCGGCGCCTCCAACCGCGCGGCAGCGCTGTCGTCAGCGAGGCGCTGGGGAAGGGGAGCCGTCGGTTGTCCGAGGTTCCGCGGGCGAGGCGATCAGCAGCGGATTTCCGAGCGTGGCTCCCCCGACCGACCACGCGTCGTTTGTCGGGACCGTGAGCTTCCAGAGCCGGTGGAGCACTGCGGAGAGCAGCGTTCGTCCGGGAAACAGCCACGTCGTTCGGCCGGCGCTCCCGCCCCGCCGGAGGCCCTCGATGATGAGCGCCCGTTCGTCGGGGTCGAAGGCCTTCTCGGTCTCGAGGGCGATCTCCATGGCGTAGTCCCAGTACCCGTAGAGCAGCGCGACCGACATCGCCCGGAGCACCTTGCTCTTGCGCGTCTCCGGATCGAGCGGTTCGAGGTTCCGCTTCAGGTCAGCGATGTTCTTCAGGTAGAGGGCGTCCGCCCACACGATCTGACCGCGGGGACCGCCCAGCGTCCTGCCGGCGGACCGTTTCCAATAGCAGGGCCTGAGGTCGAAGAGGGAGTAGCCGAGGCCTCGAAGGGTCGTGTCGACGTCGGCGAAGAGCGGCTGGCCCACGTACAACGGGGCGAACTCGACTTCAACTTCGACCCCGACCCCGCTGGCTTCGAGAGCATGCGCGGCGCCCTCGATGACGCAGCATTCGCTTCCCTGGGTGTCGACCTTCAGGAAGTCGATGTCGTCGATGTGCTCGGCCGCGAGCAGTTCATCGAGCGGGCAGGCGTCGACCTGCTGGACGTCGACAACATCGAACCGATCCGCTTCTGGAAACGAATCGAGCCACTCGCGGTTCGGCTCGAAGATCGACGTGAGTGCGGGGTTCCTGGTGATGCGCAGCGGGATCTGTTCGCGACGATTGTGCAGCGCCTTGTTGAAGAACGTCATCCGCTCGTTCGTCCGCGGGTTCGCCACCAGCCGTTGGTACTCGCGCGTGTCGGGCTCGAATCCGATCGATCGCAAGTGCCGCGTCGCCGGCGACCACTGACGCTTCAAGCCGCCCCTGGCACCGACGTCAACGAGCACCAGCGGATGCCGTTCGTAGAGGCTTTCGAAGCGGGGATGAATGAACGGATTCATGACTCTTCCGGAGTATACTTTCATTCTACTGCGATGTCTGTGCCCGCCGAATGCTGCTGTCGCCGCCATCGCTGGCCTGACTGCACGCTCTCGGGATTCCTTCAGCGAACCAGCACGAGGCGCCGAGGATGAAGATACCGGTGGTTGGCCGGCTGGCGGACGTCGTCGCCAATCGAACCGGGACGGTGATTCCCGCGCTCGGCGCGCTCATGCTCGTCGCCTACGTGGCGTCAATCGTGATCTTCCCCAAGCCTGGCGGGCGTATCGTGTTCGGCGACGCGATCCACCATTACGTCCAGCTTCGCTCGATCGTCTTCGACCGCGACCTCGATTTCAGGAACGAGTACTTTCGGCTCTACGGGCTCCGAGGCGACGAATCCGAAGTGGATTGGGTGACGACCGAACTGACCGTGACGGGCCACGTCCGCAACTACATGCCCGTCGGCCCTGCACTTCTCGATCTTCCCCTGTACGTGCTGATCGCCGGTATCCAGTCGGCCTTGGCGCGCGTGGGCTTGGCCCCCTGGCCGGACGGCTATGAACGGTGGTTCCAGACCGTTCCAGGGGTGACCGGCGTTCTCGTCGCTACACTGGCCGTCTGGCTGTCGTGGCGCCTCGCGCGCCGGTATGCGGACCCGAACAGTGCCGGCGTCGCGGCGCTTGCCATGTGGCTCGGATCGTCCGCGATCTATTACTCACTGATCTCGCCGAACTACTCGCACGCCGCCTCCATGATGGCGGCGGCCCTGTTTTTCTTCTACTCGACGGACATCCGGCGCACGCCGTGTGCGCGCCGGTCGCTCGCCCTGGGCGCCTTGGCTGGTCTCGCGGCCCTCATCCGCTGGCAGGACGCGATCTTCCTGTCGGTTCCGATTCTCGAGTCGTTCGTCCAGAACCTCCGGTGGCGCGACCGGCTGCTCAATGCCAGCGCGGCGGGGATCGGCTGGGTTCTCGCGTTTTCTCCCCAGATGGTGGTCTGGCAGGTCCTGTACGGCCAGCCGCTCGCGGTGCCTCAGGGACCGTCGTTCATGCACTGGTCCGCCCCGCACCTGCTCGACGTCCTGGTGTCGTTCAACCACGGCCTGTTCAGCTGGACCCCCCTTGTGGCCTTCGCCGTCGTCGGCCTGGCGAGCGTCTGCGTCCGACAGGGCGCCCTGGGCCTGCCCATGGCCGCGGTGCTGCTGGTGTCGTGGTACGTCAATTCGGCGGTCGCCGACTGGTGGGCGGGTGAAGCGTTCGGGGCGCGCCGGTTCCTGTCGCTGTTTCCGCTGTTCGTCGTCGGCCTGGCGACGTGGCTGCAGCCGGCGGTCGGGATGGTGAGTCCCCGCCTGTCCCGGGTACGTGTCGTCGCCGGGGTCGTGGCCCTGAACCTGCTGCTGCTGTTTCAGTATCAGCTGTTCATGAAGGGCATCCGCGGCGTCGCGCCCTATCCGGCTGACTGGTTCAGCCTGTGCGTGGCCCGGTTCGTCGTCCCGTTCCGGTTCCTGGCCTGGTGGATGGGATAGAGGTGGCCTGTAGGCGCCGCCGTCTCTCGGCGGCGGCGCTCAGGTCTACCTGCAGATTGAAACGGTCAGACTGCCTGAGTTGCCCCACAGCATGTACCAGTCGTCATTCGGCGCCAGGAACAGCTGACCCGTTGCCGCCGCCGTGAATTGCAGCGACGTCCCGACCAGGAACGACGATCCGACCGGCGAGATGCGGCCCACCAGCGCCATCCGCGGGGCGCCAGGCATCGGGCTGTTGGGGCCGATTGTCGGGTCGGCCGGGTTGCCGGCGGCGGTCCACGCCTGTCCTCCCCTGGTCCAGGTCTGGCCCCCGCCTACGGTGATCGTCACCACCTCTCCCGGCGCAATCGGGACACCTGTACCCTGCCACATTCCTGCGAGTGTCTGGGAGGACGGCTGCGCCAATGCCACCGACGTGGTGGTCGTGCAGGTCGGCGCTGCCGGCACCCCTGCGCAGACCGACACTGAGAGGCTGTCCGAGTTGTCCCAGAGCAGATACCACTCGTCGTTGGGCGCGAGGAAGAGCTGCCCGCTCGCGCCGGCCGTAATCTGGGCGGACGTCCCGACCAGGAACGGCGCCCCTGTCGTGCCGATGCGGCCGACGAGCGCCATGCGAGGCGCGCCGGGCATCGGGACGTTGACACCGGCAGTGATGTCGCTCGGGTTGCCGGCCGGCGTGTAGGACCGGCCGCCGTTGACCCAGGTCTGGGTTCCGCCCACCGTAATCGTCACCACCTGTCCGGCCGTCACGTTGACTCCCGTGTCTTGCCACATCGCCGCGAGTGTCTGCGGGGATGGCTGCGCCCGCACGACGGCGGTGGTGGGCGTGCAGGCCTGCCCGGCGCCCACCGTGACAGTCCCCGTCCGCGTCGTCGTTGCGGTGGCCACGACGACCGTCAAGGTCCACGTGTAGGTTCCGGAGGCCGCATAGGCGTGCGTCGCGTTCTGCGCGGGGCTCACCGCGGAGCCATCACCGAAGTCCCACGCGTAGGTGGGCGTCGCCGTGCCGCACCCAGTGGGGCTGCACGTCGCTGCGAAGGTCACCAGATCGCCTGGCGCGGCGGTGGCCGGCACGGTGGCCGTTGCGCTGACGGCGCACGCGGCGCCGCTGCCCGTGCAGGCCGAGACCGAGAGGCTGCCGGAGTCGTTCCACAGCATGTACCACTCGTCGTTGGGCGCGAGGAACAACTGCCCGCTCACGCCGGCCGTGAACTCGGCAGACGTGCCGACAAGGAACGGTGCCCCCGCCGGGCCGATGCGGCCGACGAGCGCCATGCGCGGCGCGCCGGGCATCGGCACGTTGGGGCCGGAGGTAATGTCGTTCGAATTGCCTGCCGCCGTATAGGACTGCCCGCCGCGGACCCAGGTCTGGGCGCCGGCCACGGTGATAGTCACGGTCTGTCCGGCCGTGACGTTGACACTAGTACCCTGCCACATGGTGGCCAGCGTCTGCGGGGAGGGCCGCGCCAGTACGGTCGCCACGTCCACCGAACAGGACGGCAGAGGCGCCGGTGGAGGCGGCGGTGGAGGCGGCGGTGGAGGCGGAGGCGTTCCGCCCGCGCAGACCGACACCGAGAGGCTGCCGGAGTTATCCCACAGCATGTACCATTCGTCGTTCGGCGCGAGGTACAGCTGCCCTGTGGCCGAGGCCGTGACCTGGGTCGAAGTGCCGACCAGGAACGGCGTTCCGGCCGTTCCGATACGGCCAACGAGCGCCAGGCGGGGCGCGCCGGGCATCGGGACGTTGGGGCCCGAGATGATATCGCTCGAATTGCCGGCCGCCGTAAGGGACTGCCCGCCGTTGACCCAGGTCTGCGCGCCGCCAACGCTGATGGTTGACGCCTGTCCGGCGGTGATAGTGATGCCGGTGGCCTGCCACATGGCGGCGAGCGACACCGTCGGCGGCTTGGCGACCACGGTCGTGGTGGAGGGAACGCACACGCTGGGCGGGCGAATGTCGATGCTCCCACTCTTGACGGCCGTGGCGGTTCCGGCCTGCACCGTCAGCGTCCAGCCGAACGTTCCCGACGAGCCATAGGCGTGCGTCGCGTTCTGGCTCGAGTTGCCGGGCGAACTGTCACCGAAGGTCCACGAGAAGGTCGGCGTGACGGCGCCGCATCCGGAGGAGGGGCTGGCTGTCGCTGCGAACGGCACCACGTCCGCAACCCCGGCCGTGCCGGGAACCGTCGCCGCTGCGGCGACCGAGCAGACCGGGCCACCGAGCGCGCCTGACGCGATGATCTGATTCGCCGATTCCCTCAGGTTCCGGGAGTAGACGATGTCCCATTGGCTCGAGTTCGCGCGAGCGGCCGTCTTCGGATAGTACGAGCCGCTGTTCGTCAACCCGCCATCGGTCGCCGCCAGCACTCCGCCTAACGGTGCGCCGCTGCTGTCCAGCTCGAGTGCGCCTATCTCATAGCCCACATAGTCCGAACTGACCGCCAGGAGCGTGCCGGTCGTTGAGTTGTACGCCATTCCGAGCGATTGATCGCCTCCGAGTCGCCTCGTGGCGAGGCTCTCGCCGGACAACTGCACCCCGGTCTGATCGAAGACCGTCGTCATCGTCCCCGGCCCCAGAGCCCACGCCAGGACGTAGTTGTTCGCGGAGGTGACATCGATGGCCGTGGCGAAGGTCCCTGCGGTGTAGCCGAACGACGAGCGGCCGTACACGGTGCCGTCGGCTCCAATCCTGCGAAACGCCGCCCACGCGGAGGTGCTTCCCCACATGGCGTAGGCGAGACCGAATTCGTTGGACGCGCTGTTCCAGACGATCGACGGATCCCGGCTGCCACCAGGGTTCTCGAACAGCATGACACTTCCGACCGGCGATCCGTCCGTAGTGACGAAGCGGCCCCTGATGCTCCAATCGTAGCGGCTCCAGACGACCAGGAACCGCTGGCTTGTTCGCGAGTACGCGACGACCGGCCAGGCCAGCCAGTTGCTGCCCACGGAGTCCGAGGGGTCCGAAATCGCGAACTCCGCCTTCACGATTCGGCCTGGGGCCTCGTAGGCGACGATCGCCCCGTACACCGATACCGGAGCGCCGGCCCCGTGGTGCCAGGTGACCAGAAAACCCCCGCGGCCTCCCGCACCATTGCTCACGTCCGGGGAATACGCGACAGCCGGCAACAGGCCCCAAATGTCCGAAGCAACGCTGTGGATTGTGAACGCGGATGTGACGGGCTGCCCCGAGGAGTTGACGAAGGTCCCGTGGACCGGTCCGTACCCCTGAACGATCAGATAGAGGTCGTTCACCGGGTCGTGGGCCACATTGGTCCCCACGGTCGTGGAGCCGTTGCTGAGCACCGGGACGCTCGCGCCCACGCGGGACAGCTGCGCCGCTGCAGGAGCCGGAGAGAACAGGAGCGCCAGGGCGGAGGCACCCAGCACGAGCGGGCGAATGATCCCGAGCATTGAATGCGTCGACGGACTGATTCTCATGCGTTCAACTCGTTCCTGTGGGCCGGCGGATGACGCCGGCGCTGCTCTCGCGATCGTATCGGCCGGGGCGGGCTGTCGCTGCACGCCTAGCGGGTCAGTTCGAGTATGCGCCCGGCCGCCTTCACGCGGACCCGGGGGTCGCTGCTGCGCAGCATCACGCGGAGCGTAGCGGCATCGTCGGCGATGCGTTGTTCGACCACGACGGCCGACGCAGCCTCCTGGATCGCGACGTTGCCGGAGCGCATCAATTCGCCAAGGACGGACTTGGCCAAGGCCTGGTCGAACGGGGCAATCAACGTCGCGGCGTCCAGACGCACGAGAGGATTCGGGTCCGTCGCGAGGCTCCGCACCAGACTCTGCCAGCGGGCGTCTGGCTGGGACGCCAGTTGCTCGGCCGCGGCCACGCGGACGGTCGCATGCTCGCTCTGAGTCAGCTCGGTCAACAAGGACAGCCCGCTCGAGTCGTTCAGCCGGTAGAGCGCGCCAGCCGCCTTCAACCGGACGGTGAAGAACTGGTCCTCGAGCAGCAGGCGGAGCCCGGGAATCGCCTCCGTCGCGCCCAGCCGCCCCAACGCGTCGGCTGCGGCTGCCCGCGTTGCGTCGCTCGGGTCCCCCAACAACGCTGTCAGGTGGGGGATGGCCGTCCTGCTGCCGGATTCGGCGAGCGCAGCAATGAGCCGGAATCTTGCCCGCAGGGGCGGACCTGAGCTGGGCGATGGACATGTTGACCGCTCGCTCATCGCCCGCCGCCGCAAGCGCGCGCGTGTCCGAGGACACGGCCCGCTGAAGCGCCTCCGCCGCCGCCAGGTCGCCGTCGGCCGCAAGTGCCCGGAGCGCATCCACTCGCGCCGGCTGGTCCGCCTCTTGTCCAATCGACTCAGACAGCACCGCCCGCGCCACCCGTCGCAGCGCGTAGGCGTCGTCGAGCTTCCGGCCGCCAAGCCACTTCTCGTACGTGCTCAGCGCGGCAGATGCCCCTCCGCGAGCGAGATCGGCATCGACCGCCAGCACGAGCGCCGCCGAACTCAGCGGTTGCCGCGCGACCGCCTGCGCGGCGACGAGCGCGGCGCCTTCCGCATCGCCCTTGGCGAGGCGTGCCCACCCGTCAGCGAGCAGCGTCGCCTCTGCGCCCGATCGACCCTGATTCTGCGGAAAAGCCGAGGAAGGGATCGCTCCGACCCACAAGGCCAAGGCACACACGCAGACGCGCGAGACCATCAGTTGGTGCTTTCGGGCCACTGAAGAATATTCTACCATATCGGCTGTCTCCCCATGACGGCGCGGCGGCCGGTTTCAGCGGTGCCTCCGAGCGGGTTCAGACGCGTTCTGCAGTTCCGACATGACACGCCCTTCTCCGGGACAGCGATCTCAACGTGTCGCGAGACTGTGGCTGGCGGTCATCATCGTCCTTCTCGCGCTCCGCCTCCCTTCCATCGTCCAGCCCGCCGGCGGCGACCAGAGCCTGTACGCCTACGCCGGTCAGCGGATCCTCGCGGGTGACGTCCTGTACCGCGACATGTGGGACCAGAAGCCGCCAGGCATCGCGTTCGTCTATGCGCTGCTGCTGCGGGTCTGGCCAGGCGAGGCGGTCGTCCCGGGTGCCGATCTCGCAGCCGCAGCGGCCGTCGCCGGACTGCTCGTCGTGCTCGGTCGGCGCCGCTACTCGGCGAACGTCGGGTATGGCGCGGCGGCGGTGTTCCTGCTGTGCGGCGATCCCTACCTGCAGAGGTTGGGCGGCATCTATGTCCGCGGCCAATGCGAGCCGTTCGTCGCCCTCGCCGTCACGATCAGCCTCGTGCTGCTGGCGCATCCCGCCCGGCGCCGGCCGCATCTGGTGGCGGCGGGCATCGCGCTGGCGGGGGCGTTCTGGCTGAAGTACGGCGGCGCCTACGCCGTGCCCGTGGCCGCGGCAACGTGGGCGTGGGGCCGACCGACCGACGGGGTCCGGCGGCGCGCCGTCACCGATCTGGCCTGGGTTGGGCTCGGCTTCGGCGCCGTGGTGGTTGGCGTTCTCGCCTACTTCGCCGCGAACGGAGCGCTTACCGACCTGCGCCTGGCCACCATTGACTACAACCTGGGCTACTCCACCGAGACGTACGAACAGCCCGTCAGCGTGCCGCTCTACCTGCTGACATTCCCGGTACGACGGGCGATGGTGGACATGCTCTGGTTCCTCGGCGGGCTGGGGGCGCTCTTGCTCGCCCGGCGGATTCGACGGGACGGGTCCGTCCTCGTCGTGCTGGCGTGGCTGGCGGCGGCGGTGATCTCCATCGCCGTCAACGGCAGCCGGGGTCTCCCGAACTACTTCATGCAGGCCGCTCCGGCATTGGCGCTTTCTGCCAGTGCCGGCGCGGCGAGTCTCGGCAGCTATGGCGCCTGGGTGCGTTATGCGGTCATCGGCCTCCTCCTTGCCGCGTTTGCGCGAGTGGGAACCGATACGCCGGTCTGGGGACTCCGCCTCGGGTCGCTGCCGGGCCTCGTCGAAAACGTGCGCTACGACCTCAGCCATGTCCGGGGACGCATCGATCGAGACACGTACCTGCGGCGATTCAAGGGCCAGAAGCACGATGCGCTCGAGATTGACCGGCTGGCGCGCTACGTTCGCGAGACCACCGCTCGAGGCGATCGGATCTTCGTGTTTGGGTTCTCGGGCGGCAGCGTCTGCTGGAAGAGCGGGCGGGCCAGCGCGTCACGGTTCTTCTGGAGCATGCCGGTCATCAGAGAGTTCGCCGCCGACCGGCCCGGCTACGGGTCGGCCGGGCTTCTCGCGGACCTGCAAGCCACTCTGCCGGTCGTGGTGGCGCTTCAGAAGGAAGAGTGGCGATCCTACGACTTCTTCATGAACAACGAACGGCTGCGGCACTGGCTCGAGACCGGTTACGTGGCCGACCGCGAGACGCCGATGTTCTCGGTGTGGCGGCGGAAGCCCTGACGCGCGGGGGACCGGTCCGGATACTGACAGCGGGTGGTGGGTTGAGATGCTGGGACGCGCTTCGGTAGGCCTCCGCCTCCTCGTCATGGCGCTCCTCCTCTATGTGGCGACCGCGGGCGGGAGTCTCGCCACGACGGATGCCGTGGTCACATACGACGTCACCAGAAGCCTGGTCTTGCGGGGGTCGCTGGCCCTCTCCGGAAACCTGCTCGGCATGGACGCGCATCGCGGGTCCGACGGCCGGTACTACTCGCCGTTCGGAATCGCGCAGTCGTTGTTCAATGTCCCGTTCTTCGTCGCGGGACTCAGTGCCGAGCGGCTGACCGGCGCGAAAGTCGGCAAACCGGACACGGTCACGAAGGCGGCGGTGGCGATGGGTAACACCGTGGCAGCTGCAGGCTGCGTCTGGATGACGTTCCTGCTCGCCGGATGCACGACTCTCGGGCGGCGCGGCGCCGTGACGGCTGCACTGCTGGTCGCCTTTGCCACGGTGCTCTGGCCGTATTCGAAGTTCGGGTTCAATGCACCGCTGTCGGGCCTGTGTCTGACCGGTGCCGTGTACGGCCTCTGCGTCGGCACACGCCGCAACCGCCGAGCCGCGCTGATCGGTGCTGGGGCGGCGCTGGGCGCCGCGCTCCTCACGCGCCACGAACTGGCGCTCGCGGTGCTGTCGGCCACCGCGTTCCTGGTCCTGGAACTCCGGCACGATCGCGGGCGCCTCATCCGGGGACTCGCGCTCGTCTGGGCGCCGTTTGCCTGCGCCGTCGGCATCTGGCTGACTCTGAACTACGTCCGGTTCGGGAACCCCTTCGATTCCGGGTATCTGCGCGACCCGATCCCCGGCTTCCGAAGCCCCATCTCCGCGGGTCTCTACGGCTTGCTTCTCTCTCCGAGCACGTCGCTGTTCATCTACTCCCCGATCGTGCTGGCCGCGCTTCCGGCATTCGTGGTCTTCGGCAAACGGGATCGCCACCTCGCCTGGTGTTGCGGGTCGCTCGTCGTGGTCTTCGTTGTGTTCTATGCGTTCCTCGGCAACTGGGCGGGTGGCCGGTCGGTACGGGTCGCGCTACCTCGTGCCGGTGCTGCCGTTCCTCTGCCTCCCGGTGGCCGCACTTCTCGACCGTGGGGTCGCCCGCCCGGTTCGAGCATCTGTCGCGGCGTTGGCCATCGCGAGCGCGCTCGTCCAGGTCCCTGGGGTTCTCGTCGACTTCTCCAGGGTCAGTCAGCGGTGGGCGACTGCAGAACGGCCGCGGCCGGTCGGAGACCGCCGTGTCCTATGGTCAGCGTCCCCGCTCGTCCTCAACACCCAGGAGTTGGTGGCGGCGGTTCCCCGGAACCTCCGCTATCTCGCCGGACGCGAAACGCCACCGGCCGTCGACCGCTCGTCAACCGACACCGGTCGACGGGACTTCGCGCAGCAGTTCTGGTTCTCGCTGGACCTGTGGTGGCTGTATCTGTTCTACCTCGGCGCCTGCCCGGCGTGGGCGGCGCTCGTCCTGGGCCTCACGCCGCTGGTGTTGGCCGCGTGGGTGGCTCGAGGCCTTTGGGCGCGCCTGCGTACAGCCCAGACGACCTGACCGCGGAAGCCACCGCGGCCTTCGCCGCCCCGCCGGCAATCGCCGGCAGAGTCGTTTCGCTCGCCTGAATTCATCGGCTGCGGCCATGCGTCGTCAGAATTCCGACTCGTATGGCCCGGGACGTCCGGGGTCACCCCGCGCCGGCTTGTCCGCCGGGCCAGCGCGACAACGCCGCAACTCCGAGCAGGAATGCGGTCAGCGCGCCAAACGACAACCACCGATAGCGCGGGTAGGCGAGTCGGACGATGTAGCTGCCGCTCTTCGGCGCGCGGAACGCCAGCTGGCCGCCGCTCGAGAACAGCGGCACCTCGCCGTCGCCGGCATATGCCCGCCACGCCGGGTAGTAGTTCGTGCGAATGACGACGGGGTCGCCGGCCGCGACATCAACGAGACCGACGTCCCCGCCGAGGGAATCGAGGTTGCCCAGTTGCCCGTGGCCGCTGGCCGTCACGACCGAGCGCACGTCGGCGCCGGTCAGCTCGAAATGCGACCAGAGACCTCCACGCCACCGTTCGACGAACCGCCCGCTCCCCGCCAGGTACACACGAGAAGCGTCGGTCCATACAAGCAGGTGCCTGACGCCCCATCGGCGCATCTCCGCGACGAAGGCGTCAACAGGGGTTTCGGCAATCGGGCGTCCGGCATAGGTGCCGGCGGCCACGACCTGACCGCGCCACACATTCCACCCCCATCCGTCGATCATCTGGCTGTAGAACCGCTGGCCGGCCAGGCCCGGCAGGAGCCCCTCGAAATGAACGTCGAACGGCGTCTTCGGCGTGCGCCGGACGGGATCGCTGTCCATGTCGCGGTGCGGACTCGTCTCGACCACGATCATGTTCCCGTCCAGCGCGGCAATCCTGTCAATGAGCGGCGGATCGAATGCGCGCAACTCCGTGACATGCCGCACGGGGGCGAACGAGGTTCCGACGTAGAGACCGATCACGACCGAAAGTGCGATCGCGAGGGTGCGGGTGCCGCTGAGACGAAGCACGATGCCTGCCAGCGCAGGCGCTGCGAGTACCGGCAGCATGTGTTGAATGCGATCGAAGATCGCGCCCGCCTCCGAGGTGTTGAGCCGCAGCAGCACCTGTGCGAGGACTGTGGCCCACGCGTAGAAACCCACGCGGGAGCGCGAGGGCTGGAGGGCGAAGACGGCGAGCGCCGGCAGCCAGACATTGGTCAGGCTCCGGTAGTCGTTGAACCACCGGTGCGGAAACGCGAGAATCTCCACGTTGTAGTACAGCGTGCGGAGAAACAGCGGCCAATCGACCGGCGCGCCGGGACTGTACACGGTGTTGTTGAAACTCACGTACACGGAGTACCGCAGCGACTCCCAGTGGACGGGCAGCGCCGCCACGCCCGAGACGGCCGCCGCAACCACCATGCGGATCGCCGCCCGCCCGTCGCGGAAGTACAGCGCCTCGAGAGCCAGAAACAACAGCGCGTACACGAAGAACGCCGCGTGGGAGTACAACCCGAGCGTGAGGCCGAGGACGAGGACCGGACCGCCCCAGCCTCGACCGAGGCGGGCCGCGCGGCTGCCGATGAGCGCCAGGGTGGCCGCAAACACCCCGGCCAGCGAATTCGTGTCGCCGCTGCTGCCGAGCGTGCCGAAATACCCGGCCGTGAAAAGGCAGGCAAAGCCGGCCGCCACGAGGCCAGCCTCGCGGTCTTCGCGGCGGATGTCCCACCAGACGAACGCAGGCAGGGCCACGAACATCACGACATGGAGCACGTGGTAGCCGAGGCGCTCGCCGGCCAGCGTCATCGGTACGATGGCCAGCGCGGCGAAGCTCTGGGCGATGTCGGTCGACGTCGGATATCCACCCTGCAACCACCAGTTCCAGCCGACGACCGAGCCACGGTACATGAGCCGAACCCCGGTGATCGCCTGCTGAAACAGCTCCGGCCAGTCGTCCTTGAACGGAATCTGCCCCCACGTCGCCGGAGGAAGCCGCGACAGGAGCGCACCGGCGAGTGTCCCCGCGCCCGTGATCAACAGCACCCAGGATGTCGGGCGCCCCAGTCGCACAGGGCCTCCGACCAGACGCCGCGTGACGATCAGCAGGATCGTGGTGGCCAGCAGGGCGACCGCGTACCAGGGTCTGCGCGAGCCGTTCAGGGCGCCGGGCAAGGCCGCCCACCTAGCCGTGAGGAGGAAGTTCAGCCACGCCAGCATCAGGGCGCCGGCGAGAGCGGCGAACGGCGCCCAGCCGGGGAGTCGACGATTCACCGTGTGCGAGATCCGACGCAGCATGACAGCGTGAGCGGTACCGGAAGATGGCTGAATTGAAGCGCTCTCGCTCAAAGTTATAGCCCCGACCTCGAGGGCGTCAAGGATTCAGCCTGGAGCGGGGCGCTGCCCCCTCATCCTTTGATCGGGCCCGCCGGAAGTGTCGGAACTCCGGGCCGCGGCGCGGCCTGCGGCACCGCCGGAGCGGGCCGCTGGGCCGTTGCGTTGGGGTCGGTCTGCTGGTTCGGCCTGTCGGGGCTGCCGGAGGGCATGCCGTTCGGATTGTAGTAAGGGCTCCCTTGAGGCACCGGTTGAACCTGCGCGCCGTTAGGGAACGTCAGCCCGGCTCCGTTGAACGGGACGGGCATCGTGGGCATCCCCGGCTGCGCGGCTCCTCCCTGGGCGCCGAATATGCGCGTCTGGGGCGTCGTCACCTGTTCATCGTCGTCGTCAGCCACCACCGTGGGCGGCGGCATGATCCGGTCCCGAGCCAAGGGCTGTGGCGGCTGTCCCGACGCAGGGCGTGAAACCGACGTCGAACCGAGTGCCGGACGTATCCCCGGCATCAGGATGATTCGGTCATAGGTCGATCCGGACGCCTGCGGGACGGCGCGCGGGGCGGCGAGGAATCCGGCCGTTGACCGTAGGAGGATTTCGAGGGCCTGTGACTCCGGCACCGCGACCAACTGGAGGGTCAGCGGGCCGCCCGGAACGCTCTCGGCGTTGATGACCCTAGTTTGGCCGACGCGGGCCCACTCGGCGAAGATCTCGCGAAGCGTCGCGTCGGTCGCCTCGAGCGTCACCAGCCCGTTTTGGACGACCAGCCTGACCTGGCCTGAGAAGGACGGCGACGACAGCCCGACCACCATACACGCCGCGGCGACGGTCCGGCACGGCCAGTTCATGTGGAGTTCCTCTGCCTCAGTATACGCCTGCCTGTGCGCGTCACGACCGGAGGATCTTTCCGGTCCACAGGGGCGAGTCCTTGCGAGACAGGTCGCAGGCTCGACAGATGTCCGGCCCCCCGCTTTCGAGGTGCTCGCGGCGCACCGCACGGTACCGCTCGCCCTCCCAGATCTCGCGGATGCTCGCCGTGCGCAGGTCGCCGAGGATCACCTTCCCGTCGAAGTCCGCACAGCAGAGCGAGACCCGGCCGTCCCACAGAATGGTGAACGTGAGCCACTGCCGGTAGCACGGGAACCGCAGGCTGCCCTCGCGGCTGAGGGTGCCCCCCCAGTTATGGATGTCGGTGATGTGGATCTTGTCGGCGACCTGGCGCCAGTGCTCGATGAAGGCGCGCTCCTCGTCGCCGTCACCCTGCCGGACGAAGGAGAGGATCAGCTTCGGGTGCGTGCGGCCCAGTTCCCCGCGAATGCGGAGCAGCCGCTCGATGTTGGCGATGACTCTGTCGTAGTTGAGGCCGACCCGCGTTCGCTCGAACACCTCCCGGCCCGAGGCATCGACGCTGATGTTGATGGCATCGAGCCCGGCCTCCACGACGGCGCGCGCGACCTGATCGTCGATCAGCGATCCGTTGCTGATGACACCGACTTCGGGAATCCCCTGCTGCTTGGCGTAGGCAATCTTCTCGGCGAGGCGGCGATCGACGAACGGCTCGCCGAAGTTGTGCAGACGGACGTGCCGGATACCGAGCGCCGCGCAGTCGTCGACCACCTTTCGGTACAGGGCCTCGTCCATCACGCCCTGCTTCCGGCACATTTCGTCGCGGGGGCAGAACACGCACCGCGCGTTGCAGATGTTGGTGCTTTCGATCTGGACGATCTCGGGCAGCCGCGGCGCCCGGTCCCGGCCGAGGGCCAACAGCGCGCGCCGGACCAGGCGCGCCCTCGAGAGGAGCAGCCGTTCGGCGCTCGCGCGAATCGTTCGCTTGAAACCCACCGGTCCCTGCCGCTCTTCCTACCGCGTCCTGAAGTAGTCGATGACTCGTTCGAGAATCTCGTCGAGCTGGACGCGCGGCTCGTATCCGATCAGGCGGTTGATCCGCGAGATGTCCGGCACGCGCCGGGGCATGTCCTCGAACCCGGCCTCGTAGGCCTGGTCGTAGGGAATGGTCACGATGTCGGAGGCGCTGCCGGTCAGGGCCTTCACGCGCTCCGCCAGCTCGCGGATCGAGATCTCGTAGCTGTTGCCGATGTTGAACACCCGCCCGATCGCGGCCGGCTCCTGCGCGAGCTTCGCCAGGGCGTCGACGACGTCGCCGACGTAGGTGAAACTCCGCGTCTGGGTGCCGTCGCCGAAGACGGTGATCGGCTCGCCTGCGAGCGCCTGCCGCACGAAGTTCGGGATCACCATCCCGTACTGGCCGGTCTGCCTCGGGCCGACGGTGTTGAACAGCCGTACCACGATGACGGGGAGCTTCTTCTCCTTCCAGTACGCCAGCGCCAGGAACTCGTCGATCGCCTTGCTGCACGCGTACGCCCAGCGGTGCTTCGTCGTCGGGCCGAGGACGAAATCCGCCTCCTCCGAGAAGGGGACCGACGTGTTCTTGCCGTACACCTCAGAGGTGGAGGCGATGAGCACCAGCTTCTTCTTCTTGTTGGCGTGCTTCAGCACGACCTCGGTGCCCTGAACGTTGGTCTCGATCGTGTGCACGGGCCGCTCGACGATCAGCTTCACGCCGACGGCAGCCGCCAGGTGGAATATCACATCGGCGCGATCGACCAACTCCGCCAGTACCGGCTCGTTGGCAACCGAATCGATCGTGTAGTGGAAGCGAGGGTCGGTCTTCAGGTGGGCGATGTTGTCAATCGAGCCGGTGGACAGGTCGTCCAAGACGAACACCTCGTGCCCGTGCCCGAGAAGCCAGTCGGCCAGGTGCGATCCCACGAACCCGGCGCCGCCGGTAATCAGTGCGCGCATGCCGCGATCTCCGAAGGAATGAGGCGTGGAGCAGCCTCGAGTCAGGCCGACCCAAGCCGTACGATGGCGTCCGCCGCTCGCGCGGCCGCGTGTCCGTCAGCCGTGATCTGGTAGCGGGCCATGAAGGTCCGCTGCCCTTGGCGCAGTCTGCCCCTGAACTCCTCATCATACAGGAGGGCGCGGAGCCGCGGCTCGATTTCAGCCAGTGTGGCCGCTCCCGCCAGCGCGCCAGCCTCGACAAACGGGCTCAGGTTGTTCGGCAGCGCGACGACCAGCGTCGGGACATCGAGGACCATCGCTTCGATGGCGGCGGTCGAGTTGACGGTCACGAGGACGCGGGCGGCGGCCACGAGCCGGGTGAGATCGGCGGAAGCCGGCGCCAGCGTCACGTTTGCCGCGCCTCCGGCGGCCTTCTCATAGAGCGCTGCGGTTTCGGCCGGGTGACACTTGACCACCATCCGCACGTCGGGCATCTTCGCCGCGGCGTCGATGAGGGCTCCAAAGGCGCTCGCGATCTGGGCGTACTTCGTGGCCACCACCACCAGGTGCTGGCCAGGCTGCGCGCCCACCTTCTGCCGGAGCGCCGCCCGCGCCGCGTCGTCCATCAGGCGTCCGGTTGCGGCGAACGCGTCGAGTCTCGGGCTCCCGGCGACCGCGAGGCTCTCCGGCGGGAAATGCCCCGCTCTGACCAGGTGCTCGGCGGCGAACTGGTCGTAGACGAGCGTGAGGGTGGGGCGTGGAAACCCGCGGTCTGCGGGGTTGCCCGGCGATGGCGCCATCTCGTCCGGTTCGTGCAGGTAGTTCAGCCAATGACGGTAGATGAAGCCGTGCTGGAGCCCGACAACTTCGATGCCGCGCCGACGCGCCTCGAGGACCAACGCGCGGCCAGACCCGCCGGCCTCCGCATAGGTGATGGCGACGCGCGGCTTCGCCGCGTCGAGGGCCGCTCCGATCTCGTCCATCGCGCGCGCCGACCAGGGGAACTGGAGGTGCGAGATGCCGGTGAACTCCCCGCTCATCAGCGGCCACGCGTCGCATCCGCGAAAGACACAGGCGGCGCGGAGAGCCTCGCTCCCGTGCAACGCGCGTCGGTGGACATTTCGCTGCCGCCACACGCGGGCCGATGGCTCCAGCGCCACACCCGACGCGTAGCTGCGCGCCGGGCTGAAGGGGAGCGGCGCCCCAGCCCGGCCGAGCAACTCCCGGCAGCGCAGCCTCCAGTTCCGCGACCTGAAGTTCGTTGGCGCGCCGAGGCCGATCAGGGCGAGGCTTCGACGTCCGACCCTGGCCGACACCTCCCGCAGGATCGGGCCGATGTATGACTCGTCGTCGGTTGCCGGGCGCCAGAATGCTGAATGGACAAACGCCGCGACGGCCACAGGACCGGCCGGCCGGGCCTGGTGCTTCGCGGGCTTGACGCGTGCGAGGCTCGCGCTGGCCCAGTACATCATTCCGCGCCACAGGGGCTCGACGCGCCGCCGCCAAGGCACTCTGCTCCGAGACGGCCCGCGCCACCCGATCTGCCCTGAGGCGGCGAACTGCCTCGCGAGATACCGCGTCATGGCGGTACCCTCTGCGAGGCCCATGGTGAGCGGCCGTTCGCGCGCCGCGAGCGACTCGAGCGCATAGAGGGTGCGCACGATCGTCACGACCACGCGGCGCTTGTGGAGATACAGCTCCGCGAACCACCAGAGAGAATCCCCGCGGTGAAGGAACCGGTCGCGCAGCGGAACTCCGTCCACCGGCACGTGACGCAGCGACTTGATCCAGGTGTTCGCGTCGCGTTCGGCCCGCTCGATGGCCTCCGCGTCCAGGTATGACCACAGGTCGACGAGGCGCTCGCCGTCGCCGGTGTTCACGATGATGGTGGATGTCTCGTCAGCCATCTGGTCCGGGCGGATCGTCAGCCGAGGCCCTGCGCGCTCCCGTCCAGCGCACCCGCTGCCGCATCGTACACCGCTTCGGCGCTGACGGCGGCGAGGCAGTCTGGCACGTGGCCGAGGCAGCGCGCCGGCGGGCGCCGAATCCGGTTGCACGGACTGCACGGAAGCTGGACACGAACCACTCGCGCGCGTTCGGAGAACGGGCCCCAGCGGGCCGGGTCCGAAGGCCCGAAGATCGCGACTACGGGAACATCGAGCGCGGCCGCCAGATGCATCGGGCCGGTGTCTCCCGTGACCAGGAGCGTCGCCCGTTCGAGCACGGCCGCCAGTGTGACGAGGTCCACGCGGCCGGCGAGATCCAGGCAGCGGACGCCCGCCTGCAGGTCCGCCTTCACGGCGTCGACGAGCGGTCGATCGTCGATGCTGCCAGACAGCACAATCGCCGCCTCATGGGTGGCGGCGAGGCGGTTGACCACGCCGGCGAACCGATCGAGATTCCACTGCTTGATCTCGCGCCCGCCGCCAGCGTGCAGCACGACCACAGGGCCCGTGCCCGCGATCCCACTCAGCAGTGAGGCGGCTCGCGCCCGCGCCTCGTCGGGAATGCTGAGGCGTGCGGTGCCGGGCCGCGGCCGGCTTCCCTCCTGGGAGCCGTCGGCAAGGTCGAAGGCCCGCTCGACCAGTCGCAGCGCGCTCGACCGCGTATGAATGCCCGGGTCGAACGCGACGCAATCGGTCAGCATCGGCCCGCCGCCAGCCATGCCGAACCCGACCCGGCGACGCGCGCCGGACAGGCCGAGCAGCACGTTGCTCCGGATGTCGCCCTCGAAATTGACCGCCAGCTCGTAGCCGCGGCGGCGCCACCCCCACGCCCGCCTGGCGAGTGCCGGGAACGACAGGCCATCCGCGCCGCGCGCCAGCCATCCGGCGTTCAACGTCTCGACCCGCTCAATTCCCGGAATGAGCCTCGCGATCGCTTCGTTCCACTCGCCGACGACGAGGTCGATCGTGGAGTCCGGCGCCAGACGCCGCACGGCCCCGATCGCGTCGAGCGTCATCAGCAGGTCGCCGACCCGTTCGAGACGCAGCAGCAGTATGGCAGGGCGGCCGGCGGGTCGGCTGGCCTTCCGCCCGCACCTGATGACCGGCCGGACCGCGGTCAGCCCGACATCGGCCAACCCGACGAGCCACCGCTCCCGCCGATCCTTGAGTTGCAGGTGGGAAAACAGGTCGCCCCCTCTAGTGTACGGTCACGCGCTGGACCATCACGCCAAGTGTCCGGGCGTCGCTCGTGCCGAGCGCGGTCATGGGCGACCACGGTGAGACGACGATTCGAAGCAGGACCGGTTCTTCGCGCGAGGCCGCCGCGGCCGCGAGGTCCGGAGGGATCGCAAAGCGATAGGGCTTGATCCCGCTCGTCACCGTCACCTCGCCGACGGGCCGGTTGTCCAGATAGCATGTCACGACGGCGGGGCCGACCGACAGCGGGCGGCCGCCGTCGTCCATCCAGAGTGTCAGAGTCGATGACCGATCCGTCATCCCGACGATCGTCACGTACGACGATTCGGTCGTCCAGCGGTAGGACTGGCTGTACGGCCGCTCTTTCGGATGAAAACGAACGACGTACAGGTCGTCGTCGGTGCCCACCTTGAGATCGAACGGGACCGCTTCGGCCGGCGGATCCACGAACCGGTAGACGCTGAAATCGAACTCCTTCTGCTGGACGGCACGCGGATACCCGTTCCACAACGACTCGTACTCGGGCACGTGAAACCGCTCGGTCTTCACCGGGACGACGGCGATCGAGCGCGAAAGCAGGTCGGTGCCGCCGCTGCCGATGAAATAGACGTTTCGATAGCGGCGACGGGCCCACTCGAGAAAGTCCCGGAAGACCTTGCGGTCCGGCCTCGGCGGTACTGAGCACGAGCACGTTGCAGTCGAAGGTATACGCCAGCGGCAGCGCCATGACGTGCAGGTCCGACGAACGG
This sequence comes from uncultured Acidobacteriota bacterium, assembly GCA_963784455.1. Classification (GTDB taxonomy): domain Bacteria; phylum Acidobacteriota; class Vicinamibacteria; order Vicinamibacterales; family Fen-181; genus FEN-299. Next base: position 50,560 of record CAWARN010000017.1, read on the forward strand.
CGGGACTCGACGATCACGAGGTCCCGGGTGCCGAACTCCCTCGCCAGGGTGTCAAGACGCGTCGCCATGCCCTGGTACTCGACGTGCCAGAGAATCGGCCGGGTGGCTCGCGCCAGACTCGTCCCCACGAGAGCGACGAAGACGAGCGGCGGCACCCAGAGCAGCGCCTGTCTCATCAGCCTGCGCCATCGGCCCTGTGGCAGGCCAGCGTCATGGCGTGACCAGACGCCGTAGAACGCGCCGCCGGCCAGCAGCAGGAAGGCTCCCGGCAGGATCACGGGCAGGAACCGCCGCGCCATCCAGAAATGCACCGGCACGATCTGGATCTTGTAGAACACGAAGAAACCGTAGGCCGAGATGACCAGCAACAGAGCCGGATCGCGCCAGAACCGTTTCCACGAGAGCAGAACGAAGCCGACGACCGCTGCAACCAGGCCAGCCGGCGGGAAGTACCACGTGAACGTCCTGAGCGACAGCGCGTCGTGCGGCGCCAGCCGGCCCGCCGGTACGCGGAAGAAGTAGGCGTAGACAACCGCCGAGACGATGACGATGCTCACCAGTGGCGGCGCCCAGGTGGTCACCACGCCGGCCAGGCTGCGCTTGCGCGAGATCACCAGCAGGGCTGACGCGCCGAGCACGGTGAGGGCGATGAGCGTGAGGTGAATCGGGCGCAGGTTCTCGAGGAACGCCCCGTAGCGGCCGAACCCCGGCTGCATCACCGCCCAGATGTACGTCGCCACGGCGGCCAGTGCCACGGCTGTTGGGACGACGAACCAGACCCGCGGCCAGCGGCCCCGGCACGACAGGAGGACCACCGTCAGCCCGACACCCACATACGCCAGGACGGCGTCAAAGCGCATGAACAGCAGCAAGCCAAGCAGGACGCCGGCGACAGGCGCGAAGAAGCGGTCGTCGTCGATGTGCGACCGCGAGAAGGCAAGCAGCCCCGCAAACAACAACGCCTGCAGCCCCATCTCGGAGTTCGGGTAGCGGCCGAACCACACCTCGATGACGCAGATGGCCAGCAGGGCCGACGCGCAGAACGCGGGGACCCGCCCGATCAGCCGGGCGCCGACGAAGTACACGGCGAGCAGGCCGAGCACAGCCCAGCCGCTGACCGCGCGAAGCGCGCCGTTGAGGGCGTCGAGGCCGTAGCCGATTGCGATCCACACCGGGTAGAGGTGCGGGAACTGCCCGACGACGGTTCCTGCCTGCGGATCCACCAGGAAGAACCCCATGAAGCGGAGGCTGTAGTAGCCCCGGTCGCCATAGGGAGGAAAGAAGATACTACGCGCGTCGGACGGAAGGGCCGCGACGAACCGGTCGTGAATCAGCAGCCCGCCACCCTTGGCGATGGCGATCCCCTCGTTGACGTAGGCTCCCGGATCCTTGCCGCCGATGACAACCTCGCCGACCGGGAAGGTCAGCGCGATTCCGAGCGCGACGAGCGCGAGTGGCAAGACCAGGCCAGCGTCCGGCCGCGCCGCCGTGCCGCGATAGAGCAGCCGCCCGCGCCAGGCTGCCAGGGCGGCAGCCGACACCACGGCGTTGGCCACGAGCAACCCGTACAACGTGTAGAAGGAGGCAGCGGCGAGGGCGAGCACCACAACCGATGACCAGGCCACGCTGATGACAACCGACCAGAACACGCGCTCCTCGGCGGCAAGCCGCGAGCGGCGGTCGCGCTCGGCGACCGGCGCGCGAAACAGCAGCGCACCGGGCACGAAGGCGATCAGCAGGAGTTCAGGCAGCCACATGGAGTGCCTTGGCCACCTCGACCGCGTCCGATTCCGACATCGACGGGTGGATGGGCAGCGAGAGAATCTCGGCGCAGACCCGGTCGGCGACCGGGCAGTCGGCCGGCGACTCCGAGGCCAGCGCCGGTTGCCGCGGAATCGGTACCGGGTAGTGGATCAGCGTCTCGATCCCGGCGTCGCCGAGCTTCGACCTGACGGAGTCGCGCGCGGGGGAGCGGACCGGGAACAGGTGATAGACATGCCCGGGATCGAATTCCGGCGGCACGACGACACCGGCGCCCGCCAGTGAGCGGCGATACACGGCGGCGAGCGCCCGCCGTTCCGCCGTCCAGCGAGGGAGGAAGTCAAGCCGCACCGACAGGATGGCGGCCTGGATCTCGTCCAGCCGGCTGTTGATGCCGGGCTCGCCATGGTGGTAGCGATCGGTCTGGCCGCCGTTCCTCAACCGCGCGAGTCTTGCCGCCAACTGGGCGTCGTCGGTGGTGATGGCGCCGCCGTCCCCGAGTGCGCCGAGGTTCTTCGTCGGATAGAAACTGAACGCAGCCGCGACGCTGAACGACCCGACCGGTCGTCCGCCGGCCGTGGCCAGGTGCGCCTGGCAGCAGTCTTCGATCATCGCCAGATTGTGTCGCTGTGCAATGGCCGCCAGCGGCTCCATGGCAGCCGGCTGGCCGTAGAGGTGCACCGGGATGATGGCCGCTGTCCGGGGCCCCACCAGCGACGCGACCGCGGCCGGATCGATCGTGAGCCGGTCGGCGTCGATGTCGGCGAAGACCGGCCTCGCGCCCGCCATCATCACGGCCAGAGCGGTGTAGGCGGCCGACAGCGGCGTCGTGATGACCTCGTCGCCCCGACCGATGCCGAGCGCTTTGAGAATCAGCACCAGCGCGTCGGTCCCCGTCCCCACGCCCACGCCATGCTCCGCTCCTGACGCCGCGGCGAACGCCCGCTCGAACGCTTCGACTTCGGGGCCGAGCACGAACCAGCCGCGGTCGATGACCCGCTGGATTGCGGCGCGGACGGCTGGCGCATCCTCGCGCGCCTGCAGGCTCAGGAACGGGATCCGTGTCGCGGTCATAGGATGCCGGCGAGATCTTCGGGCACGGGATTGAGATACCGGGGAAGGTGTTCGCGGTAGAAGGCGACGGTTCGCTCGAACCCCTCCCGCAGCGACACGGTCGGCTCCCAGCCCACCGCGGCCCTGAACTTGCTCGAGTCGGCGTAGAAGCTGCCGATGTCGATCGCCTTCTTCTCCGGAGGCCAATCGACGAACCGCACCCGCCCAGTGCCGGCCACGTCGACGAGCAGCGCCACCAGATCCCGATGGCTGACCGGCGACTGACCGCCGACGTTGTAGACGTCGCCGATGCACGCGTCCGACGCGCCCGCCCGCAGGAACGCATCGGCCGCATCGTCCACGAAGACGAAATCGCGGAGCTGCGAGCCGTCGCCGTACACCTGGATTTCGCCGTCCTCGACGGCCGTGCGGATGAACCACCCGATGAAGCCTTGGCGGTTGTGCCTCACCAGTTGTCGCGGCCCGTAGACATTCGTCAGCCGCAGCGAGCACGCGCGGATGCCGAAGACGTCGCTGTAGAGCAGGTGGTAGTTCTCGCCGGCCGCCTTGTTGATCCCATTGACGTCGGTCGGGCGCACCAGGTGGCGTTCGGTCACCGGGAGGAAATCGGGCCGGCCGTAGACCTGCCGCGTGCCCGCAAAGACGATCCGGACTTCGGGGTTGTGCCGTCGGCACGCCTCGAGGATCGACAACTGGCTCCGGCAGTTGATCTCGAGGTCCGTGTACGGGTCCCGCATGCTGTCGAGATGGCTCACCTGCCCGGCGAGATTGAAGATGACCGCCCGGTTCCGCACCAGGTAGTCCATCGTGCTTTCCTGGCGGACATCCGCGACGTTCACCCGCACGTGGTCCTCGATGCCCTGGATGTTGAAGAAGTTCCCGCCGTAGTCCGGGATCATCGAGTCGACAAGCAGCACGTCGGCCCCGAGGTCGACCAGCTGGCGGGCGAGGTTGCTGCCGATGAACCCGAGGCCCCCAGTGATCATCACCTTGCGGCTGGCGGTAGAACGAGCGATAGTCCACTGTCACCTTCGTTGCCTTCGACGCGCCTCGGGGGGCGCGGTCAACGGGGCGCCTGTCGTCGGCGCCACACCAGTTCACCCCAGAGCCTGAAGACGTCCACCGCCGTCCGCGCGAGTCGGGGGAAGTTGAAGAACTGCGACTTTCCGTGAGCCCGGTGGTAGTGGTGGACCGGGACTTCGACGATCGAAAGTCGGCGTCGGTGATCTTCTTCATCAACTCCAGGCAGATCACGCCGCTCGACTTCTCGAGCGTTACCGTGTCGAATACGCGGCGACGGATCAGCCGGAAATCGCAATCGACGTCGCGCACCTTCAGGCCGAACAGGAGCTTCACCAGGTGGTGGTAGATGCGGCCGATGACGATGCGATGCGGCGGGATCGGACCGGCTGATCTTGTAGCCATTGACCAGATCGACCGAGTCGGATCGTCTTCTCCCACAGCCGCGTCATCTCCCGCGGGTCGTACTGCGCGTCTCCGTCGGTATAGAAGATCCAGTCCTTTGACGAGGAGGCGAAGCCCGAGCGAAGCGCGCCGCCGTAGCCACGGTTCTTCTCATGGTGGACGGCCCTGACCTCCGGGTAGATGCGCGCCAGTTCGTCGATCACGTCCGCGGTCGAGTCGGTGCTCCCGTCGTCGATGACCAGGACCTCGAAATCGGGTGTCAGGCGCCTGGCGGTCTGGACGGCGGCGATCACCAGGCTGGCGATGGTGGCCCCGTCGTTGTAGGCGGGGAAGAAGACCGACAGTCCCACGGGCGGTTTGTCGAGTGAAGATGACATCGTCTGAGTGCGCTAAACCATAGCACGGCAGTCACTTGGACGGCAAGCGGCTCGACGTCACGTAGGGTGCGCCGGACCCCGATCTCGCGCGGAGGTACGCCCGCTCGAGCGCCTCGGCGACGCGCGCCCAATTGTGTTCCCGAAGCACATCCTCGCGGGCTCTGGCCCCGAGGCGAGCGCGGGTGGCTGGAGCGCCCAGCAGCCGATCGATTGTGTCCGCCAACCCCGCCACGTCGCGCTCGGCTACCAGCGCCGCGTTCACGTCGCCATGCGCAACCGCGGCGATGCCCCCTGCCGTGGTCGCCACGAGCGGAGTTCCGGACGCCAGCGCCTCCATGACCACGTTGGGCAACCCGTCCACGTTTCCGGCATCGTCGCGCACCGATGGAACGACGGCCAGGTCGGCGGCTGCGAGGTAATCGGCCACCGCGTCCTGCGAGAGGACCCCGGGGAAGATGACCTGGCCGGCAACCTGCTGCCGGGTGGCCCGTTCCTGCAACTCCCTGTCGAGATCGCCGGCGCCGCCAATGACGAGCCGGAGCGCGGGCCACTTCGGAGCGAGGCGGGCGACCGCGTCGATGAGGTACTCGAACCCCTTCTTCCGGACGAATCGGCCGGCGGCAAAGAGGAGCGGGTCGCCCTCCCGGACGCCGACCTGCGCGCGGAGACGGACGCGCGCTTCCGCGTTCGGGCGGAAGCGGTCCGCGTCGACGCCGTACGGAATGGTCTCGGAGCGCTCCTCCGAGGCGCCGAGCGCCACCGCTCGAACGCGGAGATCCTCGCTGCAGGCCGTCGTCCAGCCCGCGTGCCGGAACACCGAACGCGCGACCCGCCTCGCAATCAGGCTGCGTTCGGCCACATAGACGTCGGATCCGTGCAGGCTGACGACCATCGGAAGTTCGGGGCACGCGGCGGCGGCAATGGCGCCGCCCGGTACCACCCAGTGTCCGTGGATGACCGTGGCGCCGGACTGCCGGGCGACCTCGCGTGCCTTCCACCAACCCGCGGCGAGGGCGAGCGGCGCGACCGCCCAGGCCGAGAGGCGCAGGCTGACATCGGCGCGCAACGCCCCGGCGTAGCCGAACACGTTCAGCCCCGGTGTCGGAGCGTAGCGGAACGGGTGGAATTGGACGCCGTGCTCGGCGCCTCCGCGTGCCAGGCGCGGGTGCCACGGGATCACCATGTGGACCTCGTGGCCGCGTGCGGCCACTCCGCGCGCGATCGGCTCCATGAACGTGCCGATCGTGTCCCCGGGGAACCGCGGGTACGACGTCGCGACCATGACGACGACTTCGCGATCAGGCACCGCGGGATTCCCCAGCCCGCCCGGCTCCGCTCCTGAGCAGGGCCCGCATCCGCAGCCGCCACGGCATGATGATGGACTCGAGCAGCACGCCGCCTGACAACTTCGACGTGCCCATGCGCCGCTCGACGAACACGATCGGCACCTCGCCGATCCTGCACCGCTGGCGCGCCGCCTCGAACAGCATTTCGACCATGAATGCGTAACCGTCCGAGACGATCCGGCCGAGTGGGATGCGGGCGAGCGCGTCGCGCCGCCAGCAACGGAAACCGCCGGTACAGTCGCTGACGGCGAGGCCGGTGACGGCGCGAATGTAGTGGTTGGCGAACGTGCTGAGGATCAGGCGCTGCAGCGGCCAGTTCACGACGCTGATGCCGTTCAGATAGCGTGACCCGACGACGAGGTCGCAGTCGGCCGCCGACGCGGCCAGCGCGGGCAGGTACTTCGGGTCGTGAGAGAAATCCGCGTCCATCTGGCAGATCAGGTCCACGTCTCGCTTCACCGCGAGCTGGAACCCGTCCACGTACGAGAGGCCGAGGCCGCGCTTGCCGGTCCGGTGCACCACCTCGACGCGCTCCGGGAACTCCCGCGCGAGAGTGTCCGCGGCCGCCCCGGTTCCGTCGGGCGACTGGTCGTCCACGACCATCACCGAGAAGTCCGGATGCTGGAGGATCTGGCGGACAAGCGGCTCGATGTTCTCGCGCTCGTTGTACGTCGGGATGACGACGAGATTCCGCATCTCTTCTCTCACAGGTTGAGCACGAGGATCTGCACCGACGCGCTGAGGAGATTATACGGGAAGCGGCAGAAAGGCCAGCGTGTGCCGGCGGGCTGTGACGACGGGCGTCTCGTGCAGAATCGGGGCTCCCGACCGAGATCGGCGCCCCACCGTCGCCGAACCGCGCGCGGCCCCGTCGGACTCAGCGTGATCGCGCGCCCGGAGACCACGGCCATTGCGCCGGCGTCGGCCGACCCTGTCCTCCCGACGTCGTCACGGCGCCCCCATGATGGCCGGCCCGAACGAGAGCGCCGCCTGACCGCCAGCCCCCTGGGCGATTGGACAGACCTGTGAGAGAATCTCCACCGAATGCAGGTCGGTCCTGATGCCACGGCGGGCCACAATCGGGCCACGTCCTGTCCCTCGTGGGTGCAGGCGCTCGACCTCGTCAGCGCAGCCTTGGTCGTCACGGCGGCGGTCCTGCTGGTGAGGACCGGGTTCCGGATTACGACCGGCTTCCTGTCCATTTCCATCCAGTCGCCGTGGCGTGTGCTGGCGTGGGCCGCGGGCGTCATCGCGCTGCGGCACCTGCTCTTCCGGCGTCCCGCGTTGCCTGTCCGCCTGCTCGCCGGCGTCACGACGCTCGCCCGCGCTCGATCGCTGCGCGCGGTCCTCACGCCGTTTGTCGCGAGCCGTGCCGCCGTGCTGCTGGCCGCGTACCTCGCGCTCGTGACGATCGGCTACCCGACCGAATCTCCGCGCCCGACTTTTTCCGACAACCAGTTCCTGAACCTCGTGACGAAGTGGGACGGCGAGTGGTACCTCAGCATCGCGGTGGACGGGTATCAATGGAGCGACGGGCCGCGCGCGGCGGGCGCGTTGCCGGCCGTGATCAGCCGGCCCCAGGCGCGGCTCGCGTTCTTTCCCGCCTACCCGATGCTGATGCGCGCCGCCGGCTGGATCGTGGGCAACACGATCGCCGGCGGTCTGGTGGTGTCCCTTGCGGCGTTTCTCTGGGCTCTGGTCTACGTGTTCCGCCTGGCCCGCGACCAGTTCGGTGATGCCGATGCGGCCGGCGCGGTGCTGCTTCTCGCCTTCTACCCGTTTTCGATCTTCTACGGTGTCATCTACACGGAGTCGCTGTTCCTGCTGGCCGCTGTCGGCGGCCTGTATCACTTTCGCCGGGCCGAATGGGTGAGCGCGTCGTTGTGGGGTCTGGTCGTCGGGTTGACCAGGCCCAACGGCTTCCTGTTGTCCGTCGTCCTGGCAGTCGCGGGATTCGAGCGCGTACTTCGCCAGAAGCGCGCGGGCACATTCGACGCGCGCGAGTGGCAGCGTGTCCGGACGGGCGCCGTGGTGGCGTTGATGCCGGTGGTCGGCGTCCTGATCTACTCGGCCTTCTGCTGGTCCCTCAGCGGCGACCCGCTCATGTGGATGCGGCTGCACCGGATATGGGGACGCGGCGAGCGCACCCTGGCGCAGCTCATCGTCGGTCGCGTCGGGGAGATTGCCGACCTGGGCCTCGTCGGCTACATGAACGCGATGCCATTCGACGTCGTGAACAGCTGCGCCGCGGTCTTTGCAGTGGTTGCGATCTGGCCGGTCTTCCGCCGACTTGGCCTGGCGTGCGGTCTATTTGTCGCGATCAACCTGATTGCGCCGCTCTGGTCGGGCACCACCCTTTCCGTGGCCAGGCTGACGTCCACCCTGTTCCCGCTGTTCATCTGGCTGGCGACCTGCATCCGCGGCGACAGACGCGCGTCGTTGATCGGCGTGTTTGCGCTGCTGCAGGGCCTGTTCGCGGTGTTGTTCTTCACCTGGCGCCGGTTCTACTGACCCTCGACAGTTGCCGGCGCGCGCGGCGGACGGCCGCGCCGTCGCGGCACCGTCGGCAACGACGCGGCGCCCACGAAGTGATTCCACGCGTGCAGGTAGCCGACCGCCACCGCGGCGCGCCACGATCGTGAGAGTGGGAATGGGTGCTCATTCCCAGAACACATATCGATTTCTCGACGCGAGTACGAGTGTGAAAAGCACCCGGTGACTCTCACATCACCGGATTCCCGAAAGGCATTGGGGTTAGAATGATGGGTCCGCGGCCGAGCTGATCGAGCGATCGAGACGGAGGAAGGCGTGGTCGAGCGCGAGGGGCGTGTCGTCGTCGACAGGCGGACAACAGCGGTCGCGCTGGGCGTCGTCATGGCCGTTGCGGCCGCCTTGCGCTTCTGGGCTCTCGGCGGCGGCCTGCCGTCATCGCTCGGCATCGACGAGCCGCAGATCATGATCCGGTCGCTGGCCATGGTGAGGACCGGCGACTTCAATCCCCACTTCTTCGACTACCCCGGTCTGTACCTGTATCTGCAGGCGGCGGTCATCGTCGCGCGGTTCCTGGCCGGGGCGTCCGCGGGCGAGTGGACGTCGCTCGCCCAAGTCAGCGACTACGACTTCTACCTCTGGGGCCGTGCCGTGACGGCGGCGTTCGGAACGGCCACCGTCTACCTCGTCTACCGCGCAGGCACTCGCTGGAGCACTCGGGCTGCGCTGGTCGCCGCGGCGGTGTGCGCCGTCATGCCGCTTCACGTGCGGGAATCGCACTTCGTGCTGACCGACGTCCCAATGACGTTCTTCGTGGCGCTTGCGCTCGTGCTGTCGCTACGGGCGCAGGAGTTGGGCGTCGGGACGGCGTTCGCGTGGGCCGGCGCCGCGGCGGGCCTCGCGACGGGGACGAAGGACCACGGCGTGGGTGTCCGTCCTCATTCCGATGGTCGCCGTGTGCTTCGCGGCAGTGCCGCTCGAGGCCCGGGCGCGCCGCGCGCTGGTGGTCCTCGCCGGATTCGTCGGCGCTTACCTGCTCGTTGCGCCGTACACCGTCCTCGACCTCCCGGGGTTCCTCAACGGTTTCGGCGCGCTGGCGGCTGGCGTTCCGAAGCGGATCGCATCGGCTGAGCCCGGCTGGCAGGTCTATCTGAAGCACCTGCGCAACGCGATGGGGTGGCCGGGCATCGGGCTGGCCGGCGGCGGGCTGGTCGCATCGGTGATTGGCCTCGTCCGCGGGCCGGGGCGGGCACGATACGCGCTGGTCCTCGTGTTCCTTCCGGTCTTCTGGTCGATGATCATCGGTCGGGCGCTCATCTTCGGGCGCTACCTGATGCCAGCGATCCCGTTCGTCTGCCTGCTGGTCGGCGTGGCCGTCGCATCCTGCGCGGCGTGGCTGGAGCGCCTGAAGGTGCCAAAAGCGCTGGCGACCGGCGTCATGGTCGCGGTGGTCGGTGCCGCCCTGGCCGAGCCCGTCTGGACCTCGGCCGGGTTCGATCGCGGGATGGGGCGGCGGGGAACGCATGCGCTGGCGCTGGATTGGTTTGAGGCGAACGCGCGCCCGGGCGCCCGCATCATTCAAGAGGCCGGCGCGCTGCGCTTCCCGAGAGACCGATACCAGGTCGTCGACGTGGAGCGGCTGACGGACAAGGGGCTGGACTTCTACCTCGCCGGGAACGTCGACTACGTCGTGGCGACGTCAGCGGTGTACGGGCCGTTCCTCGGCAATCCGAACCGCTTCCGGGCCGAGCACCTCGCCTACCAGGATCTCTTCCGGCGCCTGACACCTGCCTTCACCGTGGAGCCATCGGACGAACACCCTGGACCCGAGGTGCGGATCTTCACCAATTCTCGGTAGGCGCCGCTCCCGCCACCGCCGGAGCGTCCTGACGCATCCTGACGCATCCTTGACATCGCCAACGGTGGTCATCAGAATGGCTCCCGATGCGGCGGGCCATCGGAGACGCGCTCTTTGCCACTCAGGCTCGCCGGCTGCTGGCGTGCCTTCTCGCGCTGGCGATGCTGCCGGGTGCGTGGCTGGTGGTGGGCATCATCGAGGCCGCAAGTTGGGACGCTGGCGCCCGTCGCGCTCTGGCTGCCCTCTCGTTGCTGGTCCTGACGGTGATCTTCGCGGGGCTCGCCGAGGCTCGCCGAGGCGGAATGGAGCCGTCCCGGCCGAAGGTCGGCGTGGTGGCCGCCGTCCTCGTGTGTTGTGCGTGTCTGCCGGCGGTCCGATTCCAGGCTGAACTGGGTGTCGCCCGCTTCCGCGATCCGCACCTGAACGACATTCCCACCCATACGCTGGCCGCCGCGCGCGCCATGGCGTCCGGACGAAGCCCCTACGCGGTCGTGGTCGACAAACGGGCGGAAAGTGCCGAGCAGGGAAGGAACTACGACGGCTTCAAGTACCTCCCGATGACGGCCGTGGTGTTTTCGCCAGCGGCGCTTCTCGACGGTCCGCCGGGCGTGATTCTCACCAACGCCTGCCTGCACGTCGCCGTGGTGCTCCTCATCTTCTTTGTGGCCCGATCCCTCGCCGGTTCGCTCGCCGCCTCACTCTGCCTCGTCTTCTATCTGTGGCTGCCGATTATCCCTCGGCAGTTGTTCGGGCCGGGCGTGATCGACTACGCGGCCGTCCTCCCGCTGCTCGTGGCATTTGCCCTGGGGGACCGGAACCCGTGGCTCGCGGGGCTGCTCGTCGGCCTGTCGCTCTCCGCCAAACTGGTGCCGGCGCTGCCACTCGCGGTGATTCTCGCCCCGGTGGCGTGGCCATGGCGCCGCGGCGCCGGGGGGCGCTACTGGGCCGGATTCGCGGGGGGATGCGTCCCGGCGCTGGTGTATTTCCTATGGACGCCTGCGGACCTGGTCAGCAACGTGCTGCTCTTCAACCTGTCGCGTCCAGTGGACTCAACGAGTTGGCTTGATGGTCATCCGGCCTGGTGGCGAACCATGGCCACCGTTGGCCTGGCCGGGTTGTTCACCGTGGGTGCCGGGATTCGGTGGGTGGTGAATCCGAGCCGTCGCGGCCTCGCGCTGCTCATTGTCGTCCTCACCATGGGCACGACGCTCCTCGGCCCGATCAACCACGGGAACTACCAGTTGTGGTGGATTCCCTGGCTGGCGATTGTCCTCGCCAGTTGTATTGGGCCGTTTCTCGCCGTGCGTCAGACGTGGGAACCGCCGTCAGCGCCGAGGCTCGCTGACGACTGACGGCCGACGCCAGGCCGTTGGCGACAGGCCGCTCACCGTCGCGGCTGACCGCCGGAAGCGTGGGTTGCCCGCGACGGATCACGCGCGGAGCGGGCCCCTGTCACGTCTGACGAGCGCGCCCGCCAGATAGACCCACACCGAGACGTACACCACGTTTCGCGCGAGCAACGCCCACATGACCCACGCGCTCATGGCGTTGAACGCTGCGCTGCCGCCTCCCTCGTAGACGAGCAGGGTGAGAGCCACGCACACCAGCAGCCACGCGCCGACGACGAGGAATCGGACCCGGGTTGCGCACCCTTCGACCGCGGCGAGCGCCATGGCCGGAATGGCCCAGAGGAGGAACTGGGGCGAGAAGATCTTCGACACGACCATGACGCCGGCAAGCGCCAGCGCCGCCTGTGCATACGCTCGTTCCCCGTCGAAGCGTCCGCGGAGGACGAGCGCCCACGCGCCGAGCAGCGCCGGGACGAGAACCGCGGACAGCGACGCCGCTCCCGACACCACGGCTTCTGCCTTGCCGACGAGCTCCCACGACCCAAACCGGATCACGACCTCGGCCGGATAGCCCGCCAGCGAGAACAGCCACATCACGCTCGCCCACGTGGAGCCGATCTCGAGACCACGCGCCGCATGATAGCCGAAGAACGTGAGAGCCGATTGGCTCGCCTGCCAGTACGTCAGCGCCACAGGCCCTGCGGCGGTGCACACGAACAGCGTGAGGTGCAAGAGAATCACACGAACCCGAGTACGGGTGAGCAGTTCGCTCATCAGGAAGACGGGCGCCACGACCGCCGGAAACAGCTTGTAGGCGGTTCCCAATCCTGCCGCCACGTACGCACCCGCAAGCCACCAGCTTGCGTCGGGACTCCCGAACGCTCGAACGTGAGGACCGCCGCGGCTCGACGGACTCGCCGCGCCCTGGGCCGCCCGGCGGGCGGACGCGTCGGGGGCCTGGGCGCCGCGCCGCGCCGCGATCCAGCCTGCCAGCGCCAGTGCGGTGAAGAGCAGCACGCCCATATCCAGCCGGTCGTACAGCTCGTGCGCGAGGATCAGCGTGGCGCCGATGTAGACGCATGCGAACGGCGTCAGGAATGACGGTCGCCTCTTCGAGACCAGCCAGGCGAGGAGCGCGAACGACACGATGTCGGCGGCCGCCATGAGCGCGCGAAAGCGGAAGTAGTAGGCGACCCGATCGACCGTGCCCGGCAACTGCATCACCCACCAGGCAAGCGGCGGGTACTCGACCGGGAAGTCCACGAACGCCTTCCGTCCGGCAGCCACCTGCATGATCCAGCCGAAGTAGATCCGGATGTCGCTGGGATGGGGAGCGTACCAGAACAAGAGCCAGGCCCTGGAGACGACAAACGCCGCAGCGACCGCGCGGCCTGCAGGAGATTCGAGCCAGTGTCGAAGTGCGGAGACCGGATGAGGAATCGGCGGCGCCCCTTTGTTGAGTGGCGATTCTACCACCGCGGGCGGCGGCACGACGGATACGTCAAGCGACGCTCAGCGCGCGACGGCGCCGGCGGGATCGCGCGTCGGGCGAGACGCAGCGCAGCAGGCGGCGCAGATGACAAGGGTCGGATCGAGCACCGGGATGCGGAACCGTTCCTGAGGGAAGAACACGAGGTTCATGAGGACCACCGACGCGGCCATCAACAGAACGGGCCAGAGCACGCCGCGCGACGGCCGAGACGGATCAGGCCGCCGATCGCAAAGGGCACGAGGAGGCCGTACGGGATCCACGAACCGAGCCGGTACCGTTGCGAATGCAGCAGGTACAACGGACCGATCGGCACGATGGTGTAGAAGAGCTTCTTCGCTTCGAGCCCGAGCCACTCCAGCGGGCGTGTTCTGATGAACGCGAGCGCCTCGCGATAGTAGACGCCGTCCATCTGCTGGGCGGTCAGGCCCGGGTGCCCCGCCTCGAGCGCGTTGCGCGCGCGCTTCATGTCCGGGTTCGCCGCGAGGTCGCCCTCGCCTCGCGCGAGCGGGTTATTGCCGGTCCAGAACGTCACGCCGCCGTGGGCCGCCGTCAGGACGAATCGACCGTGCACGGCGTGATTGCGGGCCACCCATGGCAGCAGGACAACGGCCACGCCCACCGTCAGCGCCATGGCCAGCGTGACCTCCCGGCGGGCGAGGAGCCACAGTCCGGCCAGGGGCAGGAAGAGCAGCATGCCCTCTTTCGTCAGCACAGCCGCGCCAGCCACGGCTCCAGCCAGGAGCGCGAGGCCGACGCGTTCCAGCCGGAGACGCTTCGGCCCGCGGCTGTCGGCCCGCGGTTCTGCCGACGATCTCATCAGCAGCCAGGCCACCACCAGCGCGAGCGTCGAGTAGAGCGCCTCGTTCAGGACGTAGCCGGAGCTCCACACCAGCGCCGGGTGGACCGCGGCGACCCATGCGGCCAGCACTCCGGCGCGCCGACCGGCGACTCTCGACGCAATCAGGCCGGCCATCCACACGCCGAAGGCGCCCAGACACGCCTGCACCGCGATCACCGCGCGCGGGACCTCGGACGACGACCGGGGCATCGGCACCGGGTCGGTCGGGTTGCCCCTCGCCGTCGCCCATGGATGGCCGGTGGCCAGCAGCGTGGCGGCAATCACCGCCGGGTACACCGGGGGGCGTTCGAAGTGGATGCCGACTTCGGCGCCGGACACGGCCGGGTACGCGAACCCGTTCCCACGGGCCAGGTTCCGAGCCAGCAACAGGTACTCCTGCTCGTCCAGCGTCAGCGGCTTGTCCACCCAGTAGCCGAGGCCGAAGGCGAGGCGCAGCGCGAGGCCGGCGGCGATCGCGACGGCCACCCAGCGGCGCGTGCGCGCGCGCTCGTCGAGCGGCGCGGCGGCTCCCGCCCCGGTCGTCTCGGGCACCTACTCCCGTCCTTCGAACCGGAGGGCCGCAATCTGCTCGGACACCAGTCCCATCAGGAACACGATGACGCCGAGCATGATGAGAAGCACCGAGGAGTTCGTGATGTGCGACTGCGTGGCGATCGTCCAGATGGCGTAGCCCAGGCCTACGACGAACGACGCGATGCTGATCGGCAGGAAGACCCGCAACGGGCTGAACAGCGTCACGACCTTCAGCACGATCAGGAAGAACTTCGCGCCGTCGCGCAGCAGCCGGATCTTGGACGAGCCCACGCGGGCCCTCGCCTCGACCGGCTCGAAGGCCACGTTGTAGCCCGCCTTCACGAACGCCAGCGTGGTCGTCGTCGGCGTGGAGAAACGGGCAGGCAGCAGGTGGAGGAACTCGCGCAGGTGCTTCCGGCGGGCCGCACGGAAGCCGGACGTCAGGTCCGGAATCGGCCGGCCGGTCAGGTACGTCGCGAGGGCGTTGAGCAGGTGGTTGCCGACCCGGCGGGCGAGCGTGGCCTGCGTCGAGTGAGCCCTGGCGCCGACGACGAGATCGTACTGGCCGAGCCGGGAGACCAGCCGCGCGGCATCCTCGGGCGGATGCTGGCCGTCGGCGTCGATGATCAGGACGTACTCGCCGGTCGCTTCCCGGATGCCGCTCTTGACCGACGCGCCGTTGCCCTTGTTGTACGGGTGGCGGATGACGCGCGCGCCGGCGGCCTCCGCGGCGGCGCTCGTGCCGTCGGCCGACCCATCGTCCACCACCAGGATCTCCAGCCACGCGGCGGAACGGACCAGCGCGGCCACGACGTCGCCGATGACGTCGGCCTCGTTGAACGCCGGGATCACGACGGAGGTCTGCTCGGGTGACGCCACTAGCGCTCCGTGGGCTTCGGGTCGCGGTCGGTCGACGCCGGCCGCTCGCCGAGCGTCAGTTCCATGCCGCGCACGCGGTACAGGAGATCCTCGATAAGCTTCCGGTTGCCGGAGATGACGTCGGCGACGAGTCCAATCAGCACGACCTCGAACCCGACGATCATCAGCACGGCGGACAGGATCAACGACTGCAAGTGCCCGAGCCCGGCGCCCGTCACGTAGAAGTACAGGAATCGCGCCGAGATCGCGAGGCCGGCCAGGAACACGAACGCGCCAATCGACGACAGCACCTTCAGCGGCTCGTACATCGCGTAGATGCGGACGATGGTGGCGGCCGACACCTTCACGTAGCCCCACGAGCTGCCGAACAGCCTCGATTCCCGCAGGCGCGCGTTGGTGGCGATCGGCACGTGGGCGATCGCCATGCGCTTCTTGCCGGCCTGGATGATCGACTCGAGCGTGTAGGAGAACTCGGACACGATCGTCAGGCGCAGCGCCGCGTCGCGCGTGTAGGCGCGGAAGCCGCTCGTCGTGTCGGGCACCTTCGTATTCGACACCTGGCGGACGACCCAGCTCCCGAGGCGCTGCAGCGCCTTCTTCGTCGGGCTCATGTGCTCGACGTCCTGGATGTTCCGGTCGCCGACCACGATGTCGGCCTCGCCGGAGAGCAGCGGCGCGAGCAGCGTCGCCACGTCGGCGCCGCAGGTACTGGTTATCCCCGTCGGTGTTCACGATGTAGTCGGCGCCGAGCTTGAGGCACGCGTCGATGCCGGCCATGAACGCCGCGGCCAGCCCCTTGCGCCGGCGGAAGCGGACAACGTGATGGGCGCCGTGCGCGCGCGCAACCTCGGCGGTGCCGTCGACCGACCCGTCATCGATGATCAGGAACTCGACCGCGTCAACGCCCGGCACCTGCCGCGGCAAATCGGCGAGCGTCACCGGCAGCGTCGACGCCTCGTTGAGGCACGGAATCTGGATGATGAGTTTCGTCACGATCCACCAACGGGCGATTCGATGCCCGGCCGGACCTAGGTCGCGAACCGGAAGTTGATCACGTCGCCGTCCTGCACCACGTAGTCCTTGCCCTCGAGCCGTACCTCGGCATGCTCGCGGCACGCGGCCATCGTCCGCCGCGCGATGAGATGCTCGAAGCGGACGACCTCGGCCCGGATGAAGCCGCGCGCGATGTCCGAGTGTATCTCGCCCGCCGCAGCCTGCGCGTGCATACCGCGCGGAATCGACCAGGCGCGGCACTCGTCCTCGCCCGCCGTGAGGAACGAGAGGTAGCCGAGCAGGTCGTACGTCGTGCGGATCACCCGGTCCACACCGGGCTCGCTGAGGCCCAGGTCGGAGAGGAACGCCGCAGCGTCGGCGGCGTCTAGTTGGCCGATCTCAAGCTCAATCTTCGCGCACACGGCGACCACCCCCGTGCCGGCGCGCGAGAGGAACGGCGCCAGGCCGGCGGCTTCGGCCGCACGCGCGCCGTCGGCAAGCAGCGCCGTGTCCGCTTCGTCCAGGTTCACCACGAGCAGCAGCGGCTTGCCCGAGAGGAACTGGAACCCGCGCAGCATCTTCCGCTCGTCGTCGGTCATCGAGAGACCGCGGATCGGGACGCCGTTCTCGAGCGACTCCTTGCACCGTACGATCAGCGCGCGCTCGCGCTCGAGCTCCGCGGTGCGCCCCTTCTTCATATCGCGATCGATCCGATCGAGTCGCTTCTCCGCCACCGCCAGGTCGGCGAGCAGCAGCTCGTCTTCCATCGCCTGAGCATCAGCGGCCGGGTTGATCGACTCGGCGTGGTGCGTCACAGTCGGGTCGCGGAAGGCCCGGACGACGTGGACCAGCGCGTCCGCGTTGCGATACGGCGCCACGTCGAGCAGCGCCTGCGCGCCGCTCCGGCCCGGGCCCGCCAGGTCGGCGAACTCCACGGTGGCCGGCGTCTTCTTCTTCGGCGTGTAGAGCTCCGCCAGCTGATCCACCCGCGCGTCGGGCACACGGGCAACCCCGACGACCGCTTCGAGCTTGCCGTGGCCGGCCTTCGGAGCCTCGTGCTGGCTCGTCATCAGCTGAAACAGCGTCGTCTTGCCGGAAGAGGGAAAACCAATCAGTGCGGTGCGCAGCATGCCAAACTCGACATGCTATCACGCCCGCGCAACCCGAGGAATGCCGGTCCTTCCTCCCGGACGCGTCGCCGCCCGGCGATCGTCTTCCTGGCGACGTGAAGAGCGAAACAAAAGCGAATATCTGATACGAGCGCGCGCAGGGGCAACTCATTCCATTTCTTAGGGATTGACATCCCGTATAGCGTCCCTTACCATCCAGTGGTCCGAAGTGGAGTGAAGTGGGAGAGCGGTCATGTTGCGCGGCAGTTTCACGGCAAAAATCGACGACAAGAGCCGCCTCAAGATCCCTCGAGACTTCCTCGCCACGATTGAGCAGGACTACGGCCGCGAACTCTTCGTGACCAGCGTCGACGGCGTGTGCGCCCACCTCTACCCGATGCCCGTCTGGGTCGAAATCGAGCGGCAACTGGGTGCCCAGGGGCTGGTGCGCGATCCCGAAGTGGATCGCTTCTTCAAACATACCAGCTTCTACGGCCAAGTGGCGGAGATCGACAACCAGGGACGGCTGCTGATCCACCCGCGGCTTCGCGAGAAGGCCGCGATGGCTGGCGAGGTCAGCGTCGTCGGCAGTTTCGATCATCTCGAGGTGTGGAACCTGGAGCGGCTGACCGCGGATCTCTCGGCCGCGCCGTTCACGGACAACGATCGACGCGTCGTTGCGGGCCTGCTGCGCCAGGCGCAGAAGGCCCGCACGCCGTAGCGGGCGGCGAGGCTTGCGGTGAGCGCTCCCGAGCACCGACCGGTCATGAGCGCCGAGGTCGTGACGGCGCTGGCGCCGGAGCGCGGCGGGACCTTCGTGGATTGCACGCTCGGCCTCGGCGGCCACGCGGCGGCCGTGCTCGCGGCCGGCGCGACGCGCGTGATCGGGATCGATCGGGACGAAGAGGCCCTGGCGATCGCGCGGGAGCGCCTGGCGCGCTGGCCGGGGCAGGTCGAATTCGTGCACGCGGATTTTCGGGGGATCGGCGATGTCTTGGACTCGCGCGGTGTGCCGCGCGTCGACGGCATCCTGGCCGACCTCGGCGTGTCCTCGCTGCAGTTCGACGGCGCGGGGCGCGGGTTCAGCTTCCAGAGGGACGAGCCGCTCGACATGCGGATGGATCGATCGACGGGTCCGACGGCAGCCGATCTGATCGCGGATCTGCCGGAGGAGGAGCTGGCGAACGTGATCTACCGCTACGGCGAGGAGCGACTGTCGCGGCGCATCGCGCGGGTCGTGGTCGAGGCCAGGCGCGGCGGCCCGGTCGCCACGACGGGCCAGCTCGCCGCGCTCGTGCGGCGGGCGGTTCCGCGGAAGGGGTACAGCCCGATTCACCCGGCGACGCGCACGTTCCAGGCGCTGCGGATTGCGGTGAACGGGGAGCTCGACGGGCTCGATCAGTTCGTGGATCAGGCGTGCGGGCGGCTCGCCCTGCACGGGCGCCTGGTCGTCATTGCGTTTCACTCGCTCGAGGATCGCGTGATCAAACACACGCTCCGCGAGCTGGTGGCCGACGGTTCTCGGTCGCTGCGGCTGCTCGCGCGGAAGGCCGCGCGGCCGAGCGAACCGGAGGTGGAGACGAACCCCCGGGCCCGGAGCGCCAGGCTCCGGGCGGTCGAGCGCGTGGCGTGAAGCCGGCGCGGCGGAAGGGGAACACACGATGGACGGCAGGGTCAACCGACCGACGGCATTTGCGGTGAGTCACGCGCTGCCTCCGCAGAAGGTCGTCCTCCAGGTGGATGCGTCGCGGCAGGTCGACTACCGCCGCTGGGTGCTCCTCGGCTTCGTGCTGCTCGGCGCCGCGCTATTCAACGGCTCGCAGCGATCGGCGCCGCTCTCGCACGGCTACGAGATCGAGAGACTGCAGCGCGCCCGGGCCGACGAGGAGGCGATCGGGCGCCGCCTGCGAAACGAAATCGCCGCGCTCAAGTCGCCCGCCCTCATCGACCGTCTCGCCCGCGAGCAACTCCGCATGGTGCTTCCCGGCCCCGACGACCAGATCGTGCTCCAGCTGGTGGTGCCGCCGCAGCCGCCGCCGTCGTCCGTCGTTGCGTCACGGTAGGAGGAGCCATGGCGGAGCACGCGGAACCTCGCAGCTGGCGGCAGACGGCCGGACCTCGCCTGCTCATCGTCGGCGTGCTGCTCAGCGTCTGGGCCGTCGCCGTGTTCGCCCGCCTCGTCGATCTGCAGATCCTCCAGCACAAGGCTCTCGAGGCACGAGGGAAACGCCAGCAGACCCTCGCAGTCGAAGTGCCGGCGCAGCGTGGCGACATCGTCGATCGTCACGGCAAGCCCCTGGCCTCCACAGTGGAGGAAGACACACTCAGCGTGGATCCCAGCAAGCTCGAGAACCCGCGGCAGGCGGTCGCGCGCCTCTGTGGCGCGCTCCAGGACTGCACGGTCGCCGAGCGCGCCATCTCGAGACGCGTCTCAGCCGCACATCCGACGAGGTACCAGGAGGTGCGCCCCTGGGTGACGGAAGAGCAGGCGCGCCGCGTGGCCGCGCTCGAGAAGATGCCCAGCGGCCGCGTGGCAAAGAAGCCCGGCGCCCGCATGGAGCCGATGCCCGGCGTCCTCCTCAGGAAGAAGCCACGCCGGTACTACCCGAACAAGGAGCTGGCGGCCAGCGTGCTCGGGTTCGTCGGCGACCAGAACAAGGCGCGTGCCGGGCTCGAACTGCGGTATGACGACCTGCTCAGCGGGCAGCCCGGCCGGATCCTGGTGCAGAGGGACGGCAACCAGGAGCGGTATAGCCGAGTCGGCGCTCCGCCCGTGCCCGGCGCGACGATCGAGTTGACGATTGACGCCGTTCTCCAGGCCATCGTCGAACGCGAGCTGCGGGCGGGCGTCGAGGAAAACCGAGCCCTGGGCGGCGCCGCCATCGTGATGGTGCCGGCGACTGGCGAGATCCTCGCCATGGCGAGCGAGCCGACCTTCGACCCGAACGCCTACCAGCTCGTGCCCGAGGAGCGCCGGCTCAACCGCGCCGTGCAGGGCGTCTACGAGCCCGGATCGACGTTCAAGATCGTGACCGGGTCGGCGGCGCTCGAAGAGAAGGTCATGGGCCCGACCGATTTGATCGACACCGGGAACGGGACGATCACGATCGGTTCGCGCCGCCCGATTACGGAGGCTCAGGGTCACCGCTACGGCACCCTCTCGTTCGAGGACGTCATCATCAAGTCGAGCAACGTCGGCGCGGTGAAGATTGGCCTCCGCCTCGGCGGCGAACGCCTGGGCCGGTACGTCGAGCGCTTCGGGTTCGGCACGAAGCTGTCGCCGGACTTCAGGAACGGCGAGAGCCGCGGCTGGGTGCCGCGCTCGTCGAACTGGTCGGACAGCACGCTGGCCTCCGTGGCGATGGGCTACGAGGTCAACGTGACGCCGCTGCAGATGGCGGCTGCAGCGTCGGCGGTGGCCACCGGCGGCGAACTCGTGCAGCCGCGCGTCGTGCGCGCGGTCATTGACGGCGATCGGCGCCGGCCCGTTCCCCGGAAGGTGATCGGGCGTGCGACGTCGCCGGAGACCGCCGCCGAGATGACGTCGATCATGGAAGGTGTCGTCGAACGTGGAACGGCGAGGCTCGCGAAGCTCCCCGACTTCACCGTCGCCGGCAAGACCGGCACGGCGAACAAGAGCGAGAACGGCCACTATCTCAAGAGCGATTCAACACGTCGTTCGTCGGCTTCGTGCCGTCCCGTCAGCCGGCGCTGACGATCCTGGTCGTCATCGACACGCCGCACGGTCCGAACCCGCCGTTTGGCGGCACGGTTGCGGCGCCGATCTTCAATCGGATCGCGGCCGCCGCGCTCCGTTACCTCGGCGTCGCGCCGACGATCAACCCTACGCCACCGGTGCTGCTGGCCAGAAGCGGTGCTGACGGCCACGGTGCCAACGAGCGGATTCGCGGCCCCAGTCACGATCGTGCCGACCCTCGCGTCCGCGGCTGCCGGGCAGATCGTCCTGCCCGAGCTTCGAGGGCTGAGCGGACGTGAGGCGTTGCGCATCCTGATGCGGCTTGGTGTCACGCCGCGCGTGGCCGGCGAGGGAGTCGTGATCGAGCAGGACCCCCTGCCGGGAAGCCCCGTCGAGCCCGGCGGCGCATGCCGGCTCGCGCTCGGCCGTCTGGCGCCCGGGGTACGCCCATGACGCTGGCCGCGCTCCTCGCCGCGCTCGGCGACCTGATCTCCGGCCCGGAACCGTCGCTCGACGCGGCGGCAGCCGACCGGCCTGTGAAGGCGGTGGCCTACGATTCGCGCAAGACGATCCCCGGGTCCGTCTTCGTTGCGCTGACGGGACGACGGGCCGACGGCCGAGCGTTCGCCGCGCAGGCGCTGGGCAGAGGAGCGACCGCGGTCGTCGCCGAAACGGGACCGCCGTCGGACGTCAGCGCACCCTGGATCGTCGTTCGCGACTCGCGGCTCGCCATGGCCCGCCTGGCCGCAGCATTCTACGGCGACCCCTCGCGCGAGTTGCAGGTGGTCGGCATCACCGGCACGAACGGCAAGACGACGACCGCGTATCTGGTGAGCGCGCTGTTCGAGGCGGCCGCCGTGCGCTGCGGCATGCTCGGGACCATCGTCTATCGGACCGGCGCGGAGGAACGGGACGCCGTGCGGACGACACCGGAATCGGTGGACATCCAGCAGATGCTCCGCGAAATGGTGAGCCACCAGTGCGGCGCGTGCGCCATGGAAGTGTCTTCGCACGCGCTGTCGCAGCGCCGGGTGGACCAGACGCGATTCGCCGCCGCCGTCTTCACCAACCTGACGCGCGACCACCTCGACTTCCACGGCGACCTGGAGTCGTACTTCGCCGCGAAGCGGCGCCTGTTCGAGATGCTCGGGCCGGACGCCGTGGCCGTGATCAACATCGACGACCCGCGCGGCGCGTCGCTGGCCGGACTCGGCGGGCGCACGCTCACCTACGCCGTGGACCGGCCGGCCGACATCCACCCGACGAAACTGACGCAGACCATCCGAGGCCTCGCGTTCGAAGCGATCACGCCGGCTGGACCGATCGAGGTCCGCTCCAGGCTCGTCGGACGTCCCAACATCTACAACGCGCTGGCGGCGATCGGCGCCGCCGCCGCCTGCGGCCTTCCGGGCGACGCGATCGTCCGCGGCATCGCAGCCCTCGAGGGCGTTCCCGGGCGCTTCCAGATCGTGTCGGGCGAGGAAGACGACATCACCGTCGTCGTCGACTACGCGCACACCGACGACGCGCTGAAGAACCTGCTCGAGACGGCGCGCCCGCTCGCGACGGCGCGGCTCATCACGGTGTTCGGCGCCGGTGGCGACCGCGATCGGACCAAGCGGCCCCTGATGGGGCACGTCGCCGCCAGGCTGAGCGACCTCGTGATCCTCACGTCCGACAACCCGCGCAACGAGGACCCGGCGGCCATCATCGAAGAGATCAGGCGCGGCGTGGCCGTGCCCGCGGAGCGGACGCGGCCCGCGGACGCACGTGAAGGCCAGGCGAAGTACACCCCGCCGACGGCGACGGCGTACCTGGCGATCACCGACCGTGCGCTGGCCGTCGAGCGCGCGATCGCGCTCGCGCGGCCCGACGACGTCGTCCTGATTGCGGGGAAGGGGCACGAGAAGTACCAGGTGATCGGGGACCGCGAAGTCCCGTTCGACGACGTGGAGGTCGCCCGTCGCGCGCTCGAACGGCGGCGGGGCGGCCGGGGGTAGCGGGTATCGATGACCCTGACGATTGCGGACATCGCCGGCGCGATTGGCGGACGCCTCCTGAGCGGGGACGGCGCTGCAGCGGTGTCCGGGATTTCGATCGACACGCGGACGATCGCGCCGGGTGACCTGTACGTCGCCATTCGAGGCGAACGTCTGGACGGTCACGACTACGTCGAAGCGGCGCTGGCCGCCCGAGCCGCCGGAGCGGTCATCAGCCGGCCGATGGGCCACCTGCCGTCGGACGCCGTCTCCGGTCGCGCGCTCATCGTCGTGCCGGACACGACGGGTGCCCTGCAGCGGCTGGCCCGGTGGGTGCGGCGGCGATCCGGGGCGCGGGTCGTTGCCGTCACCGGCAGTGCGGGCAAGACGACCACGAAGGAGGTGACGGCGGCGTTCCTCGGTCTGCGGCATCGGGTGATGCGGTCCTCGGGCAATCTGAACAACCACATCGGCCTTCCCTTGTCGTTGCTCGAACTGCGGCACGGAGCTGACGTGGCGGTGGTCGAGCTCGGGATGAATCACGCCGGCGAGATCAGCCGCCTGGTCGCGATCGCCGAGCCGGACGTGCGGGTCTGGACCAACGTCGCCGAGGTGCACCTCGAGTTCTTCGCGTCGGTCGAGGCGATCGCCGATGCGAAGGCCGAGATCCTCCAGGGCGCGACCGGGAAGACGGCGCTTGTGGCCAATGCCGACGACCCGCGGGTGATGACGCGCGCGGCGGGGTTTGCAGGGACGCTCGTCACCTTCGGCACCGTGGAGGGCGCCACGGTCAGGGCAACCGAGATCGAGAGCCTGGGGATCGACGGCATGGCGGCGCGCGTTGACGCCGGGGGCGAGACGGTACGGATTCGCGTGCCGTTCCTCGGGCGCGCCAACCTGCAGAACGTCCTGGCCGGCATCGCCGTCGCCCGTCTGTTCAACGTCCCGCTCGACGCGGTTGCCGAGAGAGCGGCCTCGCTCACGCCGGCCGGGCACCGTGGCGAGGTGCTCCGTCTGACGGGCGGCGTGACGGTCGTGGACGACTCGTACAACTCGAATCCGCGTGCGCTCGAGGGGGCGCTGGCGGTCGTCGCGGGCGAGCGGCGGTTCACGCGCCGCGCGGCGGTGCTCGGCGAGATGCGCGAACTCGGCGAGCCGTCCGTCGCGTTGCACGAGGCGTGCGGCCGGGTCGCGGCGGCCTCGGGGCTCTCGTTGCTCGTGACTGTTGGCGGGGTTCCGGCGCGCGCGATGGCGCACGCCGCCGTCGAGGCGGGGATGCCCGTCGCGCAGGTGCGGCACGCCGACGGGAGCGTCGAAGCCGCCGACATCGCCGCGCGCGAGGTGCGGGCCGGGGATCTCGTGCTGGTGAAAGGGTCGCGTGGTGTCGCGACCGAGCGCGTCGTCGAGCGCCTCGTGTCGGTGTTTCACAGGTAGCGCGGGTCAAATCGGTATGGCGCGGGGCCTTCGTAGTCTCGCCGAAGCCCGGGAGGGCGAAGGCGGAAGCCCCGCGATCGTGAATCGCATGATGGACTTCCAGGTGTCCGGCCAGCGCGTCCTCGTCGTCGGCGCCGCCCGCAGCGGGATCGCCGCTGCGCTGCTGCTCGCCCGGCGCGGGGCCCGCGTGACGCTGGCCGACGTGAAACCGGAGGTGCCGGACTCGGCCGGCCTCGCCGACGCGGGAGTCGACGTGCGGCTGGGGCCGCACGACCCCGCGGTGTTTGCGGCCGCCGACCTGATTGTGCTGAGCCCCGGAGTGCCGCTCCGGCAGCCGGCACTGGCTCGGGCGCGGCGCGCACGCGTGCCCGTCATCGGCGAAGTGGAGCTCGCATCGCGCATGATGCGCGGCCGCGTCGTGGCCATCACCGGGACAAAGGGCAAGTCGACCACGACGACGCTCGTCGGGAGGATGCTCGCCGAGGCCGGGCTGCACGCGTCGGTGGCCGGGAACATCGGCAACCCGCTCGCCGCGAAGGTCGATGCGTCCACCGACCAGACGATTCACGTCGTGGAGGTCAGCAGCTTCCAGCTCGAGACCACGGTGACGTTCCGCCCGTGGATCGCCGTGCTGCTGAACCTTTCGGCCGACCACCTCGACCGGCACGCGAACATGCGCGAATACGCCGCCGCCAAGGCGCGCGTCTTCGCGAACCAGGGCGACGGCGACTGGGCGGTCGTCAATGCAGACGACCAGCCCGCGATGCGCCTGGCGTCGCGCCGCGCGCACGCCGTGAAGCGGCTCTTCGCGCTCGACCAGCCGCTGGCGGAAGGCACCGTGCTGTCGGACGGGTGGATCGTGTCGCGTGCCGAGGGACAGCCCGACGTGCCGCTCCTGCCGGTGAGCGACGTGCGGCTGATCGGGCGACACCTGCTGTCCGACGTCGCGGCGGCGGCGACCGCGGCCCTCCTGGCTGGCGCGCCGCCCGACGCCATCCGTCGAGCGGTGTCCGGGTTCGGCGGCCTCGAGCACGCGCTCGAGCGGGTCGCGGTGGTCGCGGGCATCCAGTTCGTGAACGACTCGAAGGCGACCAACGTCGAGTCGGCGCGGCGGGCCATCGAGAGCTTCGAGGGCCGGCTGGTGCCGATCATCGGGGGCCGGTTCAAGGGTGGCGACCTGCGCGACCTGCGCCCCGCCCTCCGGGGACGGTCAACCGCGGTGGTTGCCATCGGCGAAGCGCGCGCGGCGGTTCGCCAGGCGCTCGGCGACGTCGTCGCCGTCATCGACGCGGCGTCGATGGCTGAAGCTGTCCGCGCCGCGCTGGGCGCGGCGCCGCCGGGAGGAACCGTGGTGCTCGCCCCCGCGTGCGCCAGCTTCGACATGTTCCGCGACTACGCGGAGCGGGGGCGGGTATTCAAGCAGGAAGTGGGGACGCTGGCGCGGGAACTCGAAGGGACCCGTGAGCCGTGAGCAGTCGTCAGTCGGCACGCGCGATTGAGAGCTGACCGCTGGGAACGCAGGCCGCCCCAGCCTGCGAGGTCGGTGTCTCGACCCCGGCTGACTGATGACTGCTGGCGGCTCACGGGAGCCCGGCCCGCATCGGATTCTTCGGATCGAGACGGGACACCGAACAGGCCCGGCTGGGCCGCCGGAGGAACGGGACACGATGGCGCGCACGCTCAAGTCCGACGCCGTGCTGTTCAGCACCACGCTGCTGCTGCTTGTCATCGGCATGGCGTGTGTCTACAGCGCGTCCACTGTCAAAGGGGACGCGGGCGTCGCGATCCAGCAGGGCAGGTTCCTGGTCCTCGGGCTCGCCGGGTTGTTCGTCGCGTCGAAGATCGACTACCGGCACCTCTGCAACCGCCCTGCGCTGCTCTGGGCGATCGGCGTGATGGTGGTGCTGCTCGTCGCCGTCCTCGTGTTCGGACATGAGGTGAAGGGTGCGCGCCGGTGGATTACGGTGCTCGGCCTCCGGTTCCAGCCGTCCGAGTTGGCGAAACTCGTCGCCATCGCATTCTCAGCGACCGTGCTCGGCCGTCGGTTGGAGGAGGGTGAACCGCTCGAGCCCGGGTGGTTCCAGGCGGGCGTCGTCGTGGCCCTCTTCGCCATATTGATCTTCCTCGAGAAGGACATGGGCGGCGGGATCGTGCTGCTGGCTGCCGGCTCCGCGATCGTCTTCGTCTCGGGCCTGGCCTATCGATGGGTGACGATTGCCGTCTCCGCGGGGTTGCCGGCGCTGGTGGGCGTGCTGCTGCTCGTGCCGCACAGCCGCGATCGGCTGGAGACCTGGCTGAATCCCTCCGCCGATCCGCTGGGCAAGGGGTTCCAGACAATCCAGTCGTACATCGCCCTCGGCACCGGCGGCGTCTGGGGCAAGGGATTCATGGCGAGCATTCAGAAGATGTTCTACCTGCCCGAGGCGAAGAACGACTACATCTTCGCCGTGATCGCCGAAGAGCAGGGGTTGATCGGCGCCACCGTGGTGCTCGTGTGTTTCGTGGTGATCATCTGGCGCGGCCTGCTCGTCGCGCGCCGTGCGCCGGACGCCTTCGGGTCGCTCCTCGCGGTCGGGATCACGGCCATGCTCGGCATCCCGGCGCTGGTGAACATGGGCGTGGTGACGGGCATGCTGCCGGCCAAGGGCATCGCCCTGCCCCTGGTGAGCGCCGGCGGATCGTCGCTGATCGTCAGTCTCGTCGCCATAGGCGTCCTGCTGAACATCTCGCAGCAGGCTTCGGCAGCGGACGTGGAGTAGCGCGTGCTGGGACGGACCCGCAGGGTGCATTTCATCGGCGTCGGCGGCAGCGGCATGAGCGGCATCGCCGAACTGCTCGCCAACCTCGGGTACGCCGTGAGCGGCTCGGATGCGAAGCTGTCCGCGGTCACGGGGCGCCTCGCGTCGCTCGGTGTCCGCATCGAGGAAGGGCACGCCGCCGGCCACGTCGGCAACGCCGATGTCGTCGTCTACTCCTCGGCCGTCCGCCCATCGAATCCCGAGATCATGGAAGCCACCCGGCGCCGCATCCCCGTAATCCCGCGCGCTGAGATGCTCGCCGAGCTGATGCGCCTGAAGTACAGCATCGCGGTGGCGGGCGCCCACGGCAAGACGACGACCACCTCGATGATTGCGCTCGTGCTCGAGCGCGGCGGCCTGGATCCGACGGCCGTCATCGGTGGGAGGCTCAGCGCCTTCGGCAGCAGCGCGCGCCTGGGGCTCGGCGATCTCATGGTGGTCGAGGCCGACGAGAGCGACCGCTCGTTCCTGACGCTGACGCCGTCGGTGGCCGTCATCACCAACATCGACCAGGAGCACCTGGAGAGCTACCGCGACTTCGAGGACCTGCAGCAGGCGTTCGTCGCGTTCGCCAACAAGGTGCCGTTCTACGGCGCGATCGTCGCGTGCGCCGACGACGAG
>CAWARN010000018.1:0-222724 GCA_963784455.1 uncultured Acidobacteriota bacterium
ACCCGCGCCCCTTGGCAAAGCGGAGACAGGCGCCATCGTACCCGGTCCCGAGATTGGTGCGCGCGCTCTTCGGGATGAAGTCGCGGCAATCCGATCGGCACGTTCGAGTCGAAGACGACGACCTCGGACACGCGGTACGGCTGGCCGCCGCCTTCGATTGAAATCCGCTTGCTGATGAACCGCCAGCCCTGCGCGAGCTCGTAGACGACCGTCAGGCGATAGGGCGCGGCGGCCCACATGTAGGTCACGCGGTCCGTCAGCGCGACGCGCGTGGGCGGCGGCAGTTCGCGGCTGACGTCCGCCCGGTCGCCGATGGCGACGGCGAAGTCGTCCCGGACGAATCGGGCGGACTGGCCGGTCTCCGGACCGGCGAGGGCGGTCAGGCCTCGGTCTCCAAACTGCGCTGTCACGCGCCCGTTCGTGAGGCTGACGGGCTGAGACGCCTCAACGGGAGCGGCTGCCAGAAGGCAGAGCGCGACGGCCCAGGCGCTGAGAAGACGCGGCACGGACATGGCGGGGATATTGTACCCGGCTGGCAGTGAGACGTCAGTCGTGGCCCGGTTCGTCGGCAGGCTCCCGCCTCCGCCCGCCCGCCAGTACCGCGCGGGGCTTCGGCGAGGCTCGCCGCAGCGCTTCGCGCGAAGGCGGCCGCTCGGCAGACCTCGCAAGTCGCCCTTCGCGCCGACCCGGTCCGCGCCTGCCTCTCGAGCGCCAGCCGTTGTGGGCGTGGTCGGCGTAGCGCGGGTCTTCAGACCCGCGTCGGGCAGGCGGGCGCCCGGTCAGCGGTTCGCGCGCGACAGCCGGAACGCCGCCATCTCCTCCGCGTTGCGGACGAGCAGGATGTCGCCTGCAGCACGGGGTGGTTCCAGGTCTTGCCTTCGAGAGCCGGGAACCGGGCGAGTTCCGTGAACTGGTCCGGCGAGGCCCGGACCAGCGCCAGTTCGCCGTCTTCCGAAAGGACCGCAGCAGGTCCTGATCCGCCAGCAGGATGAGCTGGCCGTTGCCGTAGCGGCCGCCCTTCCATTTGCGCTGGCCATCCTCGAGATCGATGCAGGAGAGGATGCTGCCGTCGAAGCCGTAGGCATGGCCCTTGTGGACGACGAAATCGTTGAAGTACGGCTTCAGGCCGGTCGAGGTCCAACGCTCCGCGGCGGTCCAGCCGCCGGGCGCGCGGGCGACCGCCAGGCGGCGTATGCCGACGCCGGCGCCGGCGGTGCTGTCGTGTTCAAGAGCAGGCCTTGTCGTCCACGCGGGCCGGCTGACGATCGCGTCGCCCTTCCAGGCGTGCTCCCAGAGCACGGCCCCGTCGAACGGCGCGACGCCGGTGGCGCCCGCGTCGCTCAACAGCACGACCTGAACCACGCCGTCGATCGTCAGCCGCTGCGGCGAGCTGTAGCCCCCGCCGCGGGCCGGCCCGACCCAGCGCCGCTTCCCATCGGCGATGCCATAGGCCACCAACCGTCCCGCGGCGCCGACGATGACCAGTCGTCGAGGACGAGCGGCGAAGCCGCGAAGCCCCAGATGGTACGTTCGGTGTCGGTGTCCGACGCGACATGCGCGACCACGCAACCGCACCGGTGGCGGCATCGAGCGCGTTCACGATCCCGGTCGCCCCCATCGCGTAGACGCGGCCGCCAGCGAGCGTCGGCGTCCCGCGCGGGCCGGCGCCGCCATTCGACTCCCAGAACCGGGTGGTGTCGCGGTGGCGCCACACCGGCTCGCCCGTCGTCAGCCTGTAGCAGGAGACATCTCCGCGTCCCCCAGCTGCTCCTGCGTGTAGAAGAGGTCTCCCCGGATCGCGAACGACGAACAACCGGGCCAATCGGCCGCCGCCAGAGCGTTCCGGGCGGCGACGCGGACCAGTCGGTCCAATCCGCACACCGCGGACGACGCCGTCGCGCTCTGCGCCGCGAAAGCCGGGCCACTAAGGGATCGACGGCGGTGGGACCGGTGGTGCGGGCGCGAGCGCTGGACCAGGAGTCGCCGCAACCGGCGCCTGCGCAACGGCCGGGGCCGTCGCCGCGGCCGGCGCCGGCTGAGAAGGCAGCCGTTCGTCTTTGGCCTGCAGCAGGAGCCGCTCCTCGGAGTCGGCGTCCATCGCCAGTGCATATCCGCGGCGCCGCCGGCGGTCAGCCCGCCGGTCCGCAGTAGCGTGAATGCGCCGCACGCAATCAGGATCGCGCCGGCCATCGTGGCCCGCCGAGCCCGTGCCGACAGGCGACGGCCGGCTACAACCCCGGCTACCAGCGCCAGGCTCAGCGCCGGGATCGCGTACATGACGAGCATGAACCCCATCATCCCGCCCGCGATCGACGCGTGGACGACGCGCGAAGTCGCGAACAGCGCGGCCACCATCAGGACGATCGCGCCGACGCGATCGGACCAGGGCGCCCGGCTGAACAGGAGCCACCACAACACGACGACCAGTCCCAGCCCGACTGCGGCGAGCATCGCCGCGGTTGCGGCTTCCGGAACGAGCCGGGGGACGACGAGCCAGAGAAGCCACTGCAGCGTGACGAGCAGGACGCCTGGCCAGAGCCGGATCGGCTTCCGCGCCGACGATTCAATCGTTTGAAGTCGTCATTGGATTGTCCAGGTCCGTCTGCGATTTGAACCGCCACCGGACAGGCTACGCCCCGTCAGGAATCTCCGCCTCGACCAGTTGGGCGAGCAGTTGGAGGCCTGTCAGCCGAGGTGGCAGAACTCGACCGGAATCGCCGCCGGCAGCCCTTCCTGGACAATCTCGATTCGGTACACAGGTCACCGAACGCAGCGATATCGTCACCGGCATCTCACCTGGCATGCTCGGGTCGTCGAACGTGTCGATGTACCCGATGCGGCTGCCCGGCGTGAGTTCCGTGAAGTGCCCGCCAAACGAATGGTTCTTGCCGGTACCGAAGTTCGTGAAGGACATCCGGTAGCCGCCACCGACGCGCGCGTCCATCTGATGCACCCTTCCTGTGAACCCGTGCGGGGAAGCCACTTGGCCATCGCATCGGGGTCAAGGAACGCACGGTAGACGCGGTCAGGCGATGCGCGAAGCACGCGGTGGAGTCGGACGGTGTTCGTGGCGTTGGACATGGGCAATTCCTCCAATGAGGTGGCGGACTCCCCTCGAGACGCCCGTCGCCCAATAGTCCGACAGAATCCACGGGCTCGATTGACGAGCGCGGCACGGCGTTGAATGCCCTGTGAACAGTGTACCTTTTCGCGTCACCGGGAGTGATTCATCGCCCGGCGGCCCACGCACCAAGTGGTTGCCAGCCAGTCAGATGGTCGGCAACGCACACCCTTCCTCCGCGTGGCGATGGGCGCGGTCGGGGATTCCGGGGCTCATGGCGTTTCGGTCCCCTCGTTGAGGACTGCCAGGTACCGGTCGTACACGAACAGTCGGTTGCGCCGCTTACCGGTCAGCTCGCGAGCGATGCCCAGGTCGACGAGCAGGTCCATGGCCGACGACACCGTCGGAAATGACAGCCCGGTCGCCTTGCCAGGCCGGCCAACGACAGGATCGGCCGGGCCTTCAGGGCCTCGTGCACCCGCAGTGCCGAACCGGCCCGCCGGCCCGTCGCCTCGATTCGCCCGCGATCCGCGCTGAACATCGCCGACAGGCGCTCGGCGGTGCGACCGCGCCCTCGCCGCCTCGTTCACGCCCTCGAGGAAGAACGCCAGCCAGGCCTCCCAGTCGCCGTCGCGGCGCACTGAGTCCAGCAGCTCGTAGTACGTGCCGCCGGTGCTGCTTGAAGAAGAGGCTGAGGTAGAGCAGGGGTTCCCGCAGCAGGCCCGCGTGGCAGAGAAGGAACGTGATCAGCAGCCGGCCGACGCGGCCGTTGCCGTCGAGGAACGGATGGATGGTCTCGAACTGCACGTGGGCCAGTCCGGCCCGCACGAGCACCGGCAGCCCGTCGTCCTCGGCGTGGAGGAAGCGTTCCAGCGCGGCCATGCAGGCGGGCACGTCGGTGTGCGGCGGCGGGCACGAAGACAGCGTTGCCGGGCCGGGTGCCGCCGATCCAGTTCTGCGACCGCCGGAACTCGCCGGGGTCCTTGCCGCTGCCCCGGCCGCGGGATAGCAGCACACCGTGGATCTCGCGAATCAGCCGGTTGGAGAGCGGAAACCCGCCGCGAAGCCGCGCCAGGCCGTGGTCGAGCGCCGCCACGTAGTTCGACACCTCCACGACATCGTCGAGCGGCACGCCGGGCGCTTCGTCGAGCTCGAAGAGCAGCAGGTCCGACAGGGACGACTGCGTGCCCTCGATCTGCGAGGAGAGCACGGCCTCCTTGCGGACGTAGGCGTAGAGGAAGAGCGACTTGTCGGGCAGGAGCGTCGACACGCCGTCCAGGCGACCGACGGCGAGCGCTGCGATCTCGAACAGGCTCTGCAGGACACCGTCCATCGCCGGAGGCGGTGCCGGCGGGAGCGGATCGGGCACGAAGGCGCGAACCGACTCGCCGCCGACGGCGGTGATCTCGTATCGGCCCGTGTCGCCACGCGTCATGGGGGGGCCACCTTCCTGGCGAGACGATCCTTGATGGCGAGCGGCACTATTAAAATTTAGGCATATAAATTTAAACACAAGCCGCAAGGAATGCAAGTACAGGCTTGGGACAGGCTGCGAACAGGGTTCCTTGATTATCGGTGACGGTCCTCACAGGGGCCGTCATTAACGATTGCCACCCAAAATATAGATAACGATCTCAGCCTGGTGATCGCAGGCGGCCTCCGTCCGCACGTCAATCTTGCCGGTCACCGCAGCGGAAATGAGGGCGGTGCGCAGGTCCTTCAGGCGGTCGGTGGTTTAGCGGACCGTCCCCAGCCTTCTGACGATATCGACTTCGATCGCGAGGATGAGGTCCTCCACAGCTCACGGGAAGCTGACAATCAAGCTGAGGTTCTCTCTGGTGGTTCTCGAAGCGCGCGCTGGGCCCGACAGTTCACAGGGTCGTCGAAGATCTAGGTTCGCCTGCTTCGCTCCATCCGAGATCTCCCTCCAGCGGTAGTGCTTCCGATCAGCAAGGGCGAGCATCTCGCGATCTTCGCGAGTGTCCCCATAGGCGTGCACCAACGGGTACCGATCAGCGAGGTCCTGCTCCCGAATCTGTCGAACCTTCTCCGATCCTGTGCAATCGCCGTGACGGTACCGACCCGTCAGCCGGCCATCGCGTTCCTCGAGCTCGGTGCAGATGCAATGCAGGCCCTGGGATTCGCACCAGGGACGCAGGCAGACGTCGAGCGAGCTAGACACTACGACAACCTCATCACCTTGCCCCTGGTGCCACTTGATCCTCTCAAGAGCGCGTCGTCTGACGGTGCCTGGAAGAACGTCCGCCGCGTACCTCAGCCCCCGTTCACGCACGGCGACCGCAGAAGCTCCGCGAAAGCCGAATCCAGAGACAACAAGCCGCGCCCTGCTCGCGGACACGAGGCCGAGACGATATCCGCGTACCAGCGGGCCGACCACCGCACGCCCTGCCATCATCCTGCGTGGTTCGACGGCGAGACGAATAGACGGCGAGAAGGTGTCGCCTGTCGTGATCGTACCGTCGAAGTCGAACAGCGCTAGATTCATCACCGATTGCCTGAGCCCTGAGCGTTGCGCACTGAGCCCCGCCAATCAGTCTCCTTCCGCCAACGCTGGTGGATGAACGCGAGGATGTCCTTCGCCGGGCGGGCGCCGACGGTCCGCGCCTTCTCGTGGCCGCGGTGGAACACCGCGAGCATCGGGATCGACTGGATGTGGTAGCGCGCCGACAGTCCGACAGCCGCTCGGTGTCGACCTTGACCACCAGGAAATCGCCGGCGTGCTGCGCCGCGATCTTCTCCATCTCGGGCGCGACCATCCGGCACGGGCCGCACCACGCGGCCCAGTAGTCCACCACCACCGGCAGGGAGGAGTGCGCCGTCACCGCGTCGAACGCCTCGAGCGACGGCACGTCGATGGGCGTCGCCGGCGGGCGGAGCGTCGCCTTGCATTTCCCGCACCGCATCGCCTCGGCAAGCCTCTCGTAGGCGACCCGGTTCTGCTGCCCGCACTGCGAACACGCGGCCACGATGCCCTTGGTGTCGAGTGAATATGCGTGCATGAGGACGCCCTCAGTTCGATCCTCGGACCCCGTCAGTTCACCTTGCGCATCATGACCGCAGCGTCGTTTCCGCCGAACGCCAGCGACGTCGAGATGCCGCACCGCACGGGCTGCACCCTGGCCTGGTTGGCCACCACGTCCACCTCGCACTCGGGGTCGGTCTTCGTGTGGTGGATCGTCGGCGGAATGATGCCGCGGTCGATCGTGAGCGCGAGCGCCGCCGCCTCCACGGCGCCGGCCGCTCCCAGGCAGTGGCCCACCATCGACTTGATCGACGTCACCGGGATTGCCCGCCGCGTTCGCCGAAGACGCGGCGGATGCCTCGCGCCTCGGTCCGGTCGTTCGGCCCGGTCCCGGTCCCGTGCGCGTTGATGTGGTCCACTTCCTCTGGCGCCACGCTGGACGCGGCCAGCGTCGCCGAGAGCAACGCCGCCACCGCCGCGCCCTCGGGTTCCGGACCAGTCGCGTGGAACGCTTCGCAGTAGGCCGCGTAGCCCGCCAGCTCCGCGTAGATGTGCGCCCCCCTCGCCTGCGCGCGGGCCATGTCCTCGAGCACCAGCACGGCCCCGCCCTCGCCGAGGTTCATGCCGTTGCGGGTCACGTCGAACGGCCGGCACGGCTCGGTGTCGACGACGCGCAGCGCGTTGAAGCCGCTCAGCGCCGTGCGGCAAAGGGCGTCGCTGCCGCCGCACACCGCGGCCTCCAACTGGCCCGCGCGAATCATGTCCGCGCCGTACCCGATGGTCATCGTGCTCGAGGAGCACGCCGAGTTCAGGTTCACGCGGAGCCCGGTCAGGCCGAACCGGTTCGCGACGGCGTCGGATGAGGCGCCGTTGAGGAAGTTGATGATGCCCGACGGCTTCGGCCAGCGGCCGCCTCGCACGAACGCCTCCGCGTAGTACACCTCGTTGCGCAATTGATCGTTGGCGCCGACGCCGAACAGCACGCCCACCGACGACCGCGCGATGCCGCTCTCGAGCAGGCGGGAATCTACCAGCGCCTCCCCCGCAGCGAGAATCGCCAACTGGTCGGCCCGCCCATAGCGCCGACGCTCCCGCACGTTGAAGTGCGCCGCCGGGTCGTAACGCACCTCCGCCACCATGCGGCTTCGGTAGTCTTTCGCCTCGAACAGCGTCACCTCGGCGATGCCGCAGCGGCCCTCGCACATCGCCTGCCACGCCGACTCGCGATCGGCGCCGAGCGAACACGCCAGGCCGACCCCAGTGACCGCCACACGTCGTCCAGCCATGTCACCCTTCCGTCAGATCGGCTTGAACAGCATGAACTCGAAGACGAAGGAGCCCGACCCCTTGTAGATGCTGGGCAGGAACCCCTTCCCGACGCCTACCTTCAGCATCGTCGTCTTCGGTCCTGGGAAGTTCGCTTCGACGCCAACCCCCGTCGTCGGCATCCAGTTCCGGTCGTCGGGCGTCCGGCCCCACGCGTGGTCAGCGTACAGCGCCAGGCGATACCGATTCAACAGGTTGAACGAATACGACGCCCTGACCATTCCCACTTCCGAGAACCGGACGCCCGCGGACGGGATGCCGCGCATCCGCGTCGGGTCGAAAAGGCCGAACCGGTACATCGAGAACCGGTCGAGCCGCTGGCCGCCGTAGTAGTTGCCGTTCAGGCGAATCGTGTGGATCAGCTTGAAGTGGAAGTCCTTCGAAAGGCCGACGTCGTACTTCGTGTATGTCCGCGTGGCCGGATCGAATTCGTTGACGTCGCCCCACGGCTGCCAGTCGGCCCGCCAGAAGTACGCCCAGCTGCCGAGCAGCGAGTATCCGCCGCGACGGTACTCGTAGTTGAAGCCGCCGTTCACCGTGGCGGTGTCCTCCGGAACCACGAACCCGGGGTCCGTGTAGTCCGAGTCGGGAGAGTAGTGGTCGTACTGGGTGTGCGACCCCGCCGTGATCTTCTGGTAGTCCGTGGCCTGGTAGCCCAGGTTCACGCCCGTCGAGATGTTGCGGGTCAGCAGCCGCTCGCCCGTCCGTTCGCCGCTCTCGTCATAGACCAGGTCGTTGCTGTTCACGGCGATGCCGTAGAAATCGAGGCTCGCGTCGAACTTCGAGCCGTTGATCTTCGCCTTCTGCAGGTTGCCGGCGGCCAGCACGCCCGAGAAGATGAAACTGAGCTGCAGCCCCTTGTTCATGAGGTTGAAGTTCACGTAGTCGATGCCGACGAGCGGCAGCGGGTAGTCGTACAACGGATCGACGATCGTGCCGAGCGCCAGCGCTTTCGCGTTGGCCTTCACCGTGTCGCTGACCACGCGCTCGGTCCCCTGCTTGACCAGGTGGCGCAGCCCCTTCTCGGTGTCGCGGTACATGATGTCGTCGCTCGCTCGCGCCTGTTGGCGCTCCTCGGCGAACGACGGGACGTTCACGCGGAACGCGCTGAAGTCCACGTGCCTCGTGACGAGCAGGTTTCGCCCCGCGATGGCGACGATCTGCTGGCTGACCATCTTCGAAAAGAGGTAGACCGGCCGGTCGTCGACCTGGCCGACGGCCGTGAACGTCTGCACCTCCTCGTTGGAGACGACCGGCGGCGACAGCGCTGTCTGCACGGACTGTACCTTCAGCCGCACGTAACGTTCGGTGTCGATCCACACGCGGCCGCGGTAGAGCGACTGCTTCTCGTCGATCGGGTCGAACCGGACGACGTAGCACGGCCGGTCGCCGACGCGGTCGGTGCCCTCGAGGCGGTAGACGTAGTCGCGGTTCAGGCGCAGCGCCAGCGGCAGCGACAGCACCTTCTCGGGCTGCAGCAGCGGGAACGGCGGCCGGTTGCGGCCCCACTTGGCGCCGTTCAGCGAGAACGTCATCTCCTGCCACTCGGTGACCTGCCGGTCGGAGAAGAACCGGTTCTCGACGACGATGTCGTAGGCGTCGAGGGTGGTCGGCTGGAAGTGAATCTCGACGCGCGCGCTGGCGATGTAGTTCTCGACGAGCTCCGCCTGGGCGGCGTCGGCCTGCTGGAACCGGAAGATGATCTCGTCCACCGTCGGCATCGCCTTCTCGGAAGCCTCCGAACGCAGCGCGAACACCTCCTCGGCGCCGTAGTTGAAGTCAATCAGCGCCGGCCGCGGAGAGAGCGTCACGCGAGCTGCGGAGGTCTTCGCCGTCTCGTCGCGCGTCGCGTCCGGCCCCTTGAGCGTGGTGGCCGACACGGCATCGCGGACGACGGGCGTGGCCGCGGATGCCAGTCGCAGCTTCACCTCGAGCCGCTCGCCGGCGCGTTCGGGCGCCCAGAAGGCGAGGTAGGTGGCGAACGTCGTGTTGTTGTAGAGGAGACGATGGGAAACCGTGGCGGCGGCGTCCTGCCCGCCGACGGTCAGCGTGAAAGAGGAAGCGCGCTCGTCGAGCGCGACGACCTCGCCGGCCAGGATGTCCTTCAGGGCCGCCGCGGCTTTCAGCACGGCCTGCATCGTGTCAGCGCCGGCGACGCACGTCGCAAACGTCACGCGCCCGCCGAGGTGTGCGAGGTACCAGCCGAGCAACTGCTCGGAGGCCTGCCTTGCGTCGGCGGAAAGCGCCATCCCGGTGACGCCGACGAGCACGGACGGGTCGTCCTTGGCGGCGACGGCCTCGAGGGCGCCGATCGCGGCGTCGGCGCGCGCGCGGCCCTCGGGCGGCCCGGCGGGCAGCGCCAGGAAGTCCACGTGGGCCGCAACGTCTTCGCCGTACACCTGCGCCTGCCACTCGGCCCACTCGTCGACCGAGGCGATGCCTCCCTGCACGATCATGGCCTCCGCGTCGATCGAACGCACCTGCACGGCGACGAACCGCAGCAGGTAGCCATAGTCGCGAGGCAACGGGCGCGTCAGACCCTCCATGCGGTCGCCGACCTGGTAGGCGCGCACCTTGCCCTTGGCGTGCGCGACGAGGGCGCGTAGCGGCGCGCGCCAGGCGTCGATGCCGACCGCATCCGTCGGCGGATCGACGAACGCGAGCACGACCGGGATCTGTTTCCGCGCGTAGAGATCGAGCCGCGCGTCGAGGCGGCTGTAGTCGGCTGCGGCCGGCGTGGCGGATGAGAGCAGGTCGGCCCGCCGCACGAGCAGGCGGACGAAGACCGGCACATCCGACACGGTCAGGCGGGCGCGGTCGAGCGCCGCCGCGAGGACGCCGTCGCGGTCCAGCGACTCGTCGACACCGATGCCCTTGAAGGCCGGAGGCGCGGCTGCCGCGAGCGTCGCCGCGAGCCACGCCAGGGCCGTCAGGGCGAGGACGCGCTTCATGCGACGCCTCCAGCGAGGACCCACGGTCCGACGGGGCCGAAGGGCGCCCGCGACAGGATCTCGTCGAGCCGCGCGGCGAATCCGGCGAGCCTGAAGTAATGGCTGAATCGAAGCGCGGGCGGGAGATCCACGCGCGGCGGGTCGGGGTCCAGCTCCCAGGGGTGTACGAAGAGGGTGGCGGGAACGCCGAGGTGGTTGCGAGCCTCGATCTCCCTGATGACCGTCGATGGCCGGCTCATTCGAAGGCCCCAACCGCCGCCGAGCGGGTAGTGCTGGCCGAACCGGCGGCCGACGAGCGGCGGGACCTCGACGAGCGTGCCGTGCGGGGTGGCGCGGCGGTGCGGCACCTGCGGATAGCTCGGGTTTCCCACGAGACGCAGCGGGGACATGCTCGAATCGTACCGGAAGCCGGCGCGCGCGAGCACCCCGAGACCCCAGAGCGCGCGGTCGTTGATCGACCACTCGGGCGCGCGGAAACCGATCGGGCGCGGCGCCCCGGCCCCCTCGATCGCCGCGTTGGCGCGGTCCAGTTCCTCGGCAAACGAGGCGTCGTCCAGCTCGAAGACGCGCCGATGGGAGTAGCCGTGGGACGCGACCTCGTGACCCGCCGACACGATGCGAGCGACCAGATCGGGGTGGCGCCCGGCGATGGAGCCGAGCACGAAGAACGTGGCTGTCACGCCGCGCCGCGCGAGCAGCTCGAGGGTGAGGTCCGTCGTGAACTCAACGCGGCTCGGCAGGAGCGGCCACCGCTCGGGCGCAACGGCACCGCCCACCCCGCAGATGTGGAACCACTCTTCCACGTCGACCGTCAGGAAGTTCCGTACCTGTCCGGCCACGGGGCCTCACTTCGCTTCGGCCAGTGACTGCCCTCTCGTCTGCTCGATGAGCTCGACAATCGTCCTGACGCTGCGAAGGGCCCGGCGGCCGAGCTGCTCGTCGGTGATCTTCACGCCGAAAGTCCGCTCGAGCTCGAGGACGAGTTCGAGCACGTCAATCGAATCGAGGCCGAGTCCCTCGCCGAACAGGGGAATATCGTCGGCGATGTCCGCCGGAGCCATGGGGAGCTTGAGGCTTCGGGCGATCGCCTCCTTAACCTGGGTGGCAAGTTGTTGATCCATCTGAATGCTGCCGCCAATCACGGGGAAACGCGTAGCCTCCCCCCGTTTCCCGGCCGCGCTGATGGAAGACGAAGGCAAGCCTGACCAACGCGCATACTAACGCAGATCAGCCTCGTGGCTCAAGGCGCGGCTCGCCCGCGGCTCGGGCGACGACGCAATACTGCGCGCCGCCGTCTGCGGTCGCGTTGATGAGGGCCAGGCGTCCGCGGGCGGGTCTCGCCACCGGGCTGACGTCCACCGGACACGCCGGATCGGGCTGCTCGCAGCCGAGCGTCGGCGGTATCATGCCGGCGGCGAGGCCGACCAGGGCAGCCATGAGCGCGGCGCCTCCGGACGCGCCGAATTCTCCCACCGCACCCTTGATCGACACGACCGGCACGCCGCGCGGGCCGAACAGCTCCGCAAGTGCCTGCGCCTCGACGCGATCGAGGATGGACGTGGAGTTGGCCGAGGCAAAGACGACGTCGATGTCGGCGGGCCCGACACCCGCATCGGCCAGCGCCGCCCGCATCGTGGCCACGATCCCCGAGGGCTCGGTCGGCCAGGCGCCGAGCGCGCACGTGGACGCGCCCGATCCGACGCCGAGCACCTCGCCGTACGGTCTCACACCGCGGCGCGCCGCGAACTCGGCGGTTTCGAGCACCATCATGTGACCGCCGGCGCCCAGCACGAACCCGTTCCGGCGCCGGTCGAACGGGCGGCTGGCTTCCTCTCCGCCGCCGGCGGGCGAGAGCACGCGCAGCCGGTCGTGGACGGTGAAGAAGCGCTCCTCGAAATCGTCGATGCCGCCGCACACGAAGGCCGTGGCGCGCCCCTGCCGCAGCCCAGCCATCGCGAAGGCGATGGCCGACAGCGCCGATGCCTGCTTCTGCCCGATCGTCACGTTGGGGCCGCGCAGGCCGAACTCGATCGAACAGAGGCTGGCCGCGGCGTTGGCAATCGTGCTCGCGAAGCCCATCGCCGGCACCGCCGCCGGGCCGCCCGTGGCGAGCTTCTGCAGGTGCTGCACGGTGCTGTGGGTGCCGCTCGTGGCGGTACCCAGCACGACGCCGACCTCGTCGGTGTTCGTCGGCAGGCCGGCATCGTCGATCGCCAGGCGGGTGGAGACGAGGCCGAGGCGCCCGCCCTCGTCCACGCGACGCAGCTTCATCGGGTCGTAGTAGCGGCCGGGATCGAAGTCGCGGAGCAGCGCCGCGGTGCGCGAGCGGCGCCCCTCGACGCTGAACGCGGTGATCGGCCGGATGCCGGACTCGCCGGCGAGGAGCCGGTCCACGAAGGTGTCCACGCCGAGACCGAGGCTCGACACGCAGCCCATCCCGGTGACCACGACGTTGGAGCGCATCGCGCCGTACGGTATCATCAGCCGTGCAAGCCGTTCAAGTGAGCCGATCCCCGCGGCTCTCTGCCTCTCCCCCCAGACCGCCGGTCGGAGCGCGACGCGGCGCCGCCGTCCTCCGGGTGGCCTGCGCGCTCGTCGCCGTGCTGACCCTGACGCCGGCACCCGCGCCGGGCGAGCAGGATCTGTTCGACACGCTGCACGCGCGCATCGCCGCAGCCGAGGCGAAGCG
The DNA here is from genome assembly GCA_963784455.1 of uncultured Acidobacteriota bacterium. GTDB lineage: Bacteria > Acidobacteriota > Vicinamibacteria > Vicinamibacterales > Fen-181 > FEN-299. The sequence goes on from CAWARN010000018.1 coordinate 13,011, forward strand.
GACCAGCATCCGCGCGCGGTTCGTCGAGTCCACCACCTCGTCGCTGCTGGTCAAGCCGATGGTGTCCCAGGGCACCCTCGCCGGCGAGAAGCCGGCCCGGATGGTGATCACCTACCTGTCGCCCGAGCGCAAGACGATCCTCATGGACGGCAAGCGGCTGTTCATCACGCGCGCCGGCCAGACGGACGTGGAGCAGGTGGACGTCACCGAGATCATGAAGACGGTGAACAAGTACTTCACCAACGCCGATCCGGGGCAACTGCGCCGGGCCTTCACGATTCATGCGATCGCGGATCCGGCCACGCCGGGAGGCTACCAGGTGGACCTGCTTCCCAAGCGGAAGCAGATCAAGCAGGGGTTGGATCGGCTGCAGTTCTGGGTCTCGCGCGACTACATGCTCACGCAGTTGACGATGACGTTCGCCGGCGGCGACACCACGGTGTTCAAGCTGGAAGACGTCGAGCTGAACGTCGCGGTCCCGCCCGGCACGTTCGATCCGCCCGTCCCGCCCGCCTCGCCCGCTGCGAAGAAGCGCTAGACGGGTCGGTCTCTGAACCACCGAGAACACAGAGAGCACGGAGGTTCGCCGACATCATGCATGCCGGCGTGACGGCTGATCCGGGCTTCGACCGGGCGCGCCCCGACCGTGTCGGGGCGCGGGCGGCTGTGCGGTGCGCGGCGTGCGCGAGCCCGAGGCGACACTGCGCGGGTTCGCGCGCGCCGCGCATCGCGCAGCCTCGGGGCCGCAGGCCCGGACCCGGTCGAAGCCCTCGGCGCGGCGGTCTCCGTGTTCTCTGTGTCCTCAGTGGTTGTCCGTCGTGGACGAGATCGCAGCGGGACGCTCGTCAGCTGGTCGGGAGACCTTCGCGCCTCGAGACCGACGAGCCAACAGGCGCCAGGTGGTGCTCCTTCAGGTAGTACCTGCGGATCCATCATGCGCTGGGTGCGGAGCAGCGCGCGCGCCAGGACGAGCGCGTTGCGCGGCTGGACCTGGCCGATCCACTGCCACCACTTCTTCGACCCGCTGAGGTTCAGCACCGAGCGCCTCCACGTTTCGCAGTACAGCTCGAAGAAGCGCTGGACGCCGAGCTTCGGCTCCCAGAGCAGGTGGCTCATGTCGAACTGCGACCAGTCCGCCGCGCGAATGCGGTCGCGTACCGAGTCGTAGTAGGGCGTGCCGGGCAGCGGCGTGAGGATGGTGTAGCCGGCGCGCCCCAGCCGGTGCTCGGCCACGAAGGCCCACAGCCGTTCGAAGTCGCTCTCGTCCCACTCCGGATCGACGACGAAGTTGCCGGTGACCCCGTAGTCGTAGTGCCGCGCCACCTTGATCGCCTCGACCGTGGTCGAGAGGGTGGTGTCCTTGGTCAGCCCCTTCAGGTTGCTGTCGCTGGCCGCCTCGAGGCCGAAGAAGATATCGATCCGCTTCGAGAACGGCCGCCACGCCTCGAGCAGCTCCGGCTGGCTGGCGACCAGGTCGGTGCGCGTCTGGACGAGCACCCACTCCTTGCGCACGCCGCGGCGGATCAGCTCCGTCGCAAGCTCCTCGCTGCGCACCCGCTGGTGCCAGAACAGATCGTCGGCCACGAACACGTGCGGACCGACCGCCGCGAAGTCGCGGCAGACCGCGTCGATCGAGCGCAGGCGGTACGAGCGCTGGTAGAGCGGCCACACCGAGCAGAACGAGCAGCGGAACGGGCAGCCGCGGGCCGTCTCGACCAGCCATGTCGGCCGGTACTGCAGGCACGCGTAGTTGCGAAACCCGGACGCGACCGCATGGCGCGCCGGCAGCGGCACCTCGTCGAGGCTCACCGGCTCGGCCTCGGGCGTGGCGACGAAGCCGTCGCCCGTGTTGACGAGCAGCCCCGGAACCTCCCGCAACGGCCGTCCGCGCTCGAGCGCCTGGACCACCTCCGGCACGAGCCGCTCGCCATCGCCTACTGCCAAGGCGTTGACGTCGGGGCACGTGAGCGGCTCCGGGAACGCCGCCGCCGAGTGTCCGCCGAGCATCAGGAACACGTCCGGCGACGCGCGGCGCACCTGGCGCGCCACCTCGAGGCTATCGTCGATTTCCAGCGAATGCAGGCACGCGACGCCGACCATCGCCGGCCGGTAGCGCGTGATGGCGCGTTCGACGGACCCGCCAAACCGCAAGTCGACGATCGTCGTGTGGTGGCCGCGCGTCTCGAGCGCGGCCGCGATGTATTCGAGGCCCAGCGGCTCGGTGCGGAAGAACGGTCCCAACCCGAAGCGTTCATTGCGCGGCGAGGGTCGCAGCAGCAGGACGTCCATGGATGACCGGCAGCGTACCATCGAAGCTCGGAGGCGATCAAGGAGAGCGCTGCCGCGGATCCCCCCTGTTTTGGGCCGCCGCGACCGTCGAGATGCGGTAGACTGGCTGCGGCGACCCGTTGGCCCGGGCACCGCAGGCCGTTCTGACCGCATTCGTGCCCCCGTCGGCGCCGACATGGCCACGTGCCGGCGGCTTCTGCGCCACACCTCATCATGCAGAACGCAATCCTCGAACGGCTGCTGCGTCTCGCGTTCGTCCGGCGGCGAGTGGTCCTGGTCGCGGCAGTCTGCCTGCTGGTCGTCTCGGTTGCCTTGACCCTCCGCGTCTCGTTCGACACGAACATCGTCCGCCTGCTCCCCCGCAAAGGGCCGGTTGTCAACGGCTTCGACCTCTACCTGAGGAACTTCGGCACGTTCGACCGCATCTACGTGCTGTTCGAGGTGCCGGAGGGCTACCGCATCTCCCAGGTCGAGGACCTCGTCGACCGCTACGTCGAGCAACTGCGGAAAGCGCCCGAGATCGAATCGGTGGACGCCGAGCTGTTCGACGACGTCAAGGACTGGAACTACCTGTTCGACAGGCAGCTTCTGCTGCTCGGACCGGACCACGTCCGGGCGGCCCTTTCGCGGTTCGAGCCAGACCGCATGGCCGAGGAGTTGGCGAAATCACGGGCCCTGCTGGCCGTCTCGTCGCCGGACGTGAAGGCGTACGTGCAGCGCGACCCGCTCAGCCTGCTGCCGCTCCTGCGCGACCGGCTGGGACGCGGCCGGGCGCTGGTCGATTTCGATCCGACCCAGAAGGGCTACGTCTCCCGGGACGGCCGCGCCCGCCTCGTGATGGCAAAGCCCGTCAAGCCGCCGTTCGATACGAGGTTCTGCAAGCAGCTCTTCGCGCGGCTGAACGGTGTCGAAGCGGCCGCCCGCGCCGCGGCGGCAGAGGAGAACGGAGACGAGCCAAAGCCGACGCCGGTCACCGTAGAGGTGGCCGGCGGCTACCGCATCGCGCTCGAGGCCGAACGCGTGATTCGCCGCGAGATGGTGTTCAACACGGTCGGCTCGCTGGTCGGCCTGCTGCTGCTCGTGTTCGCCGTCTTCCGCACGTTCCGGGTCCTGATCTACGGCAGCGTTCCGCTGGTGCTGGCCGGCTTGTTCACCTTCGGCGTGAATGGTCTGGCAGGCCCGCTGTCGCCGGTCGCGAGCGGCTCGGCCGCGATGCTCTTCGGCCTTGGCATCGACGGCGTCGCGCTGCTGTACATTCGCTACGTCGAGGAGCGCAACGGCGGACACGGCCCGCTCGAGGCCTTCGGGAGGAGCGCCGGAACCGCCCGGAGCGTGATGCTCGCCTACGGCACCACCGCGGCGACGTTCTTCGGACTCGCGGTAGTTGACTTCCCCAGCCTTCGCGAACTCGGCTTCATCGTCGGGATCGGCATTCTCGCCTGCTACGTGCTGCTGATCGCCCTGGTGCCGGCGCTGGTCGGCACCACGTCGCCGAAACGGGTGCGCCCGGTGACCACCGCCTGGCTCGGCCGTTTCGTGGAGCGCCGGGGCCGCGCCATCCTCGTGTGCGCCGCGATCCTGACGGTGGGATTCGGCGCAGCAGCCTCTCGCATTCGGGTGAACACGAGCATCGAGAAGCTGCAGGCGCGCACCGCTGGAACGCTGCTCGAACAGCAGGTCGCCGATCGCTTCTCGCTGCCGCGCGACGTCGTGCTCGCGCTCGGCGCCGGACCAACGCTGCACCCGCTGCTGGAGGAGGCCGACCGGTTGTCGTCAGCGGTTGAAAGCGGACTGCCGGCGGTGGTGGTCAGCGGGCCCGACATCGTGCTGCCACCGGCCTCCGAACAGGACGCCGTCGGCGAGACCCTGAAGCGGGCGAATCTGGACGCCGGGCGAGTGGCCGCCGACCTGGCGCGGCAGGCGCAGGCCGCCGGGTTCAGGCCCGGGGCGTTCGAGCCGTTCATCGAGCAATTGCCGCGGACGCTCAGCCCCGAGACGCGGATCACCTACGAGGGCCTGGTCCAGCACGGGCTGGCGTCGCTGCTGTCGCGCTACGTCGCCCGCGTGCCGGGCGGTTACCTGGTCGTCGTCTATCTCTATCCCAGGAATGCCGCCGACCTCGACCGTCTGTCGGCGCTCTGCGCGAGGACGGCCCCCGCATTCCAGCTGACCGGCATGGCGCTCGTCAACGGCGAACTGGCCAGGGGCTTCCTCCCCCAGTTCCTCAAGGGGATGACGTTCGGCACGCTCGTCGTCGCGTTCTTCATGTACCTGGTGTTCCGCAGCGTGCGTCTCACCCTGCTGGCGTTCCTGCCGACCGCCATCGGGTTCGTCTGGAGCGCCGGCATTCTCGGCCTTTTGGGCGTGGAACTGGACATGTTTTCGCTGTTCGCGGCCATGACGTTCATCGGCATCGCGACGGACTATGCGATTCACGTCATCCACCGCTTCAGCATCGAGGGGACGCGGCCGATGCGGGCCGTGCTGACCGCAACCGGTGGAGGAGTCCTGGTGGCGTGCGGCACGACGCTGATTGGGTTCGGATCGCTCATCAGCTCCACCTATGGGCCGCTGCGGTCGTTCGGGATCACGTCGGTCACGACGATTGCGATATGCCTGGTTGCGGCACTGCTGGTGCTGCCCGCATTGCTCCAGGAGACGGACCGCCCGTGACGATTTGCGCCCTGGTTGCCGCGTTCAACGAGGAAGACACGGTCGCGGCGGTTGTGTCTGGGGTGAAACCCCACGTGTCAGAGACGGTGGTCGTGGACGACGGCTCCGCCGACACGACGGCCGCGCGCGCGGCCGCCGCCGGCGCCATCGTCCTGCGCCACGACCGGAACCGGGGAAAGGGGTGCGCGATCCGGACCGGCCTCGCCCGCGTGCTGGCCGGCGACGCCACGCACGTGCTGTTCGTCGACGGCGACCTGCAGCACGACCCGGCCGACGTGCCGCGGCTGGTGGAGGCGGCCGAGCGAACGGGGGCCGACCTGGTGATCGCGGAGCGGGCGTTCACGAAGGGGCAGATGCCCGCGGCGCGGTTCTACAGCAACCGGATCGGCAGCCGCATCCTGTCGTCGTTCATCGGCACCGAGGTGGCCGACTCGCAGTCGGGGTTCAGGCTCATTCGCGCGGACCGACTCCGGCGCCTGGAGCTCACGGCCACCGGGTACGAGATCGAGACCGAGATGCTGATCAAGCTGACGCGCGCCGGGGCGTCGCTCGAGCGGATCAGTATCCCCGCGCGCTACCACGGGGCGAAGAGCAAGCTCCGCTCGTTCCGCGACACGTTCCGCACGTGCATGCTGGCCGTGCGGTACCGCTACCTGACGCGCCACCCAGAGACCCTATGAGCGACGACGCGCGGCCGGACGAGGGGCGCTGGCACCAGCACGGCCTGAGCACGGGATTGATCTTCGGCCTGACGCGGCGGGGGGTCACCCATCTGCCCAAGGCGGCCAGTTACGCCATCGGCCACGTCGGCGCCTGGTTCGCCTTCCACCTGATGAAGGCGGAGACCGCGGCCCTGATCGACAACTATCGCGTGATCCTGCCCGACCGCGGCGAACGCGAGCTGCGGGCGCTGGCGCTGCATGCCTATCGCACCTACGCCCGCGAAGTCATCGACTTCATCCGGAGCACCTCGAAGACTCCGGAAGCGCTCTGGACGTGGATGTCGCCGCTCAACAACTTCGACCGGGTGGGCCGGCCGGGCGACAACGGCTTCCTGTTCGTGACCGCGCACATCGGCAACATCGAGCTGGGCGCGGTGGTCCTGTGCGCGCTCTACGAGTATCGCCTCGCAGTCGTGCTGCTGCCCGAACACGACCCGCGCGTCCACCAGCACCGTCTCGAGTTGCGGCGCAAGATGGGGATCGACACGATCGAGGTGCGCCAGGACGCGGAGACCGCCCTGCGCATCCGTCGGTACCTGTCAGGCGGCGGGACGGTCGCGATGGTGGCCGACCGGCCGCTCGGGCGCGACCGCGTGGAGGTCACCTTCTTCGGGCGGCGCACCTTCTTCCTGCGGTCGCCCGCCATCATGGGCTATCTGTCGGGCGCGCCGATGATCCCGTCGTTCATCCTGCGCCAGCCGGACGGCAGCTACGCGGGGCTCGCGCTCGATCCGATCCACGTCGATCGCACAGGGGATCGCGAGACCGCCGTGCGGGCGGCGATGCAGGCGTTCGCCACCGCCCTCGAGGGCGTCGTCCGGCAGTACCCGCACCTCTGGTACAACTTCTTTCCGTATTGGACCTCGGCCGACGACCCGGACGCGGCCACCGGGTGATGAAGAGCCCTGTCAATTGAGAATGCGGAATGTAGAATTCTCAATTCATTGTTTGGCGGTCCCAGCGAACACCGGGTCGTCGTCCGTGTCGCCGAGCGGCGCGCCTCCGCAGTCAAGCGCTGCGGCCGGGTTTCCGATGCTCTCCGGACCCTCCGTCCCCGGGTCGAAGAACCGCTCGTCGATCACCATGTCGCCGAAGTAGTCGTTCTGGCGGGCCCACTGCATCATCTGGCGCTGATAGCGCCCGACCACGCCGTACATCAGGTCCATCCGGTTCTCGTTGAAGCGGATGATCGGCCTGACGACATAGTTGTAGAACGCGGCGAAATAGGGGGAGTGGGCCTTGATCGGGTCGCCGGCCCTCCAGTCCTCGATGATCTCGCGGCGGGCCTTCCACTTCTCGAACAGCAACTGCTTCGAGGTCAAGTGCCTCGTGCGGCCCTGCGGCCAGCTGCCGTTGTACCACCGGTAGTCGTACAGGTTCGTGACCATGCCGGCGTCGATCAGTTCGCGCCGCATCCCGGTGCCCGGATAGGGGGTGATCATCTGGTCGCCGATCGTGCCGATGCCCAGGTCTCTGACGTACTCGAAACTGCGACGAATCGCAGCGACGTCATCCTCCGGGAAGCCGTTGATGAGGCCGGCGACGACCAGGATGCCGGCGTCGCTGAGGCGGCTCACCGCCGTCCGGGTGACGCCGAGGATCTTCCCTTTCTTCATCTGCTGGAGGTTGGCCTCGTCGGCGTTTTCGATGCCGAGGAAGACCATCGTGATGCCGGCGGCAGCCATCTTCTTCGGGAGCGCGGGATCCTTCGCGATGCCGGCGCTGCTCGCCTGGACCAGGAACTGGATCGGCAGCTTGAGCGCGGCGATGCCGTCGCAGATGTCCATGAAGCGCGGGACGTCGAGCGTGATGTTGTCGTCGGCAATCAGGACGTGGCCCACGCGAGCGATCCCCGGGGCCTTGGAGATGCTGCGCAGGTCGTCGAGGACCCGATCGACCGAGTACCGGCGGAACGTCGGCCCGTACATCTGGCTCATCGAGCAGAAGCTGCAGCGGTGGAGGCAGCCGCGCGAGGTCTCCATGACGTCGGCCCGCCGGAAGAAATAGTGGAAGAGCCGGTACAGCCGATGGTTGCGGTCGGGCAGGGCAATCGTCGACAGGTCCTCGAGCGGCCGGCGCGGGTTGTGGTGGAAGGCGCCGTCGCGCTTCCACGACAGTCCCGCCACCGACTCCATCGGCCGCCGCCCCTCCAGCGCGTCGAGCAGCTCGCCGAAGCCGTGGTCCGCCTCGCCGCGGAAGATGAAGTCGAGCACGTCCGCCTCGGGGCTGGCCGCCAGCTCGCGGTACATCGTCGTGGCATGGTAGCCGCCGAGCACGATGAGCGTGCCGGGGCTCTCCTGCTTGATCAGGCGAGCGATGCGGCGCGCGGTGTGGTACTGGAAGATCATCGAGGAAAGCCCGACGATCTCGGGCTTGTGCCGCCGGACCGCGCGAATCACGGACGAGCGGACGCTCCACTTCCGAACCGACAGGTCGGCCTGCCACACCGGATGGCGACGGTCCAGGTTGCCGACGATGGAGGACAGGCCCAGCGACGGGATTTCGTACATCCCGCTGGCCGAAGGCGGGGCCCCTGTCGGGCATCGAAATCAGGAGGACTCTCACGGTCGTCTCCGTCGTGCAGGTCGATGCCCGGGCATTCGCCTACGCCCGTTCCGGCCCCGGCGCCAGCGTCAGGCTTCCGGCGGCGACGCACACACCGTCGGCCGTCACCTCGCCCTCGATCTTGATCAGACCGAACACGCGGCCAGCCACGCGCGCCGACGCCGCGAGCAGCTGGCCCGGCCCGGCCGCCCCGGGGAACTTGAACGCGCCGATTGCCGCAAGCCGGAGTCCGCCGGCCGGCACGGGAATGCCGCCCGAACACGCCGCCAGGCCGCCGGTCTGAGCAACCATCTCGACAAGAATGACGGCGGGCACGATGGGCATCCCCGGGAAGTGACCCTGGAAGAAGAAGTCGTCCGCGCGAGTGATTCGCGTCGCCCGGGCGCTCTCGCCGGGCACCAGCTCGACCAGCGCGTCCACGAGGCGCATCGGCGGCTGGTGCGGCAGCGCCTCGAGCGCTCGCGACAGGTCGGCAGGCTTCGACTCGCCGGCGCTCATCGCCCCGCCCCCGGGTCGTCGGACACCTTCACAAGCAGCTTGCCGATGTTCGCGCCGCTGAAGAGCCGGTTGACGGCCACCGGAGCCTGCTCCAGCCCTTCGACGAGGTCGGTCCTGTATTTCAGCCGGCCCTCGGCCATCCACTGCTTCAGCGGTCCGAACGCTTCGTGGTACCGCTGGTAGTAGTCCATCACGATGAACCCCTCGATGCGCGCGCGGCGGATGAGCACGTTGCCCAGGAAGCGCGGCCCGGGGGGCGGAACGAATTCGTTGTACTGCGGAATCATCCCGCACAGCACGATGCGGGCCCGCGTGTTGATGTACGCCAGCGCGGCGTCGAGCACGTCGCCGCCGACGTTCTCGAAGTGCACGTCGATGCCGTCGGGGCACTCGCGCCGCAGGCGCGACCGCACGGGCCCCGCCTTGTAGTTCACCGCGGCGTCGAAGCCAAGCTCCTCGGTCAGCCAGCGGCACTTCTCGTCGCTGCCGGCGACGCCGACGACGCGGCACCCCACGATCTTGCCGATCTGCCCGACGAGCGACCCGACGGCGCCAGCCGCGCCCGACACGACGAGCGTCTCACCCGGCTTCGGCTGACCGATCTCGAGCAGGCCGAAGTACGCGGTCGCACCGATGTGGCCGAGCACGGCCACGTAGGCGTCGAGCGGGACGCCCGGGTCACGCTCCATCCTGCCGAGCTCCGCGCCGTTCATGACGGCGTGCGTCTGCCATCCGATCAGCCCCTGCACGTAGTCGCCCGCGGCCAGTCCGGGATACCGCGACTCCTCGACGACGCCCAGCCCGAACCCGCGCATCACCGATCCGAGGGCGACGGGCGGCAGGTAGGTGGCGGAGGAGCCGGCCCACCCGCGGCTCGTGGGATCGAGCGACAGGTAGATCTGGCGCACCAGCACCTGGCCATCGTCGGGCTCCGGCAGCGGGTCCTCGGACCACTGGAAGTCCTGCGGTTTGAAGGAGCCCTCCGGTCGGGCCACGAGCTTCCACGCGCGGGTGATCGTCATACGAACGCCGATTCTAGCACGCCGCAGAAGCCCCACCGCGCGCGGCGGCCGGCGCCGATTCGCCGGCCGGCTGCGCGAATGTTAGAATTAGCGCGCCCACTGGAGGATCGATGCGGATTGACTTGGTGTGTCCGGCAGCCGAGGACTCGGCGAACGTCAGGAACCTGGCGCTCGCCACGCTGGCGGCGCTGACGCCCGCCGACGTGACGCTCTCGCTGCGCGACGACACGCTCAAGCGGCTCGACGCGGCCACCGACCTCGATTACACGGCCGACCTGGCCGCGATCACCGTGTCCACGAGAACCGCTGTCCGCGCGTACGAGCTGGCCGCGGCCTACCGGCAGCGCGGCGTGAAGGTCGTCATGGGCGGCATCCACCCGACCGCGATGCCCGAGGAGGCGCTCGAGCACTGCGACGTCGTGGTGTGCGGCGAAGCCGAAGGCCTCTGGGAACAGGTGGTCGCGGACGCGCGATCGGGAAGGCTCCAGCCGATGTACCGCCACCAGACGCCGCCCGACTTCCGCACGCCGGTCGTCCCGGACCGGTCGATCTTCCCGAAGAAGGGATACATCCCGTTTCACCCGGTCCAGGCGTCGCGCGGATGCCCGTTCTCGTGCGAGTTCTGCTCGGTGACGCCGTTCTTCGGACGGAAGACGCGGCTGCGCGATCCGAAGCACGTGGCCGCCGAGATCGCGGCGATCGGCCGCCACACCATCATGTTCTCCGACGACAACATCGTCGGGTTCGGCGAGCACTCGCGCGAGCTGTTCCGCGAGCTGAAGCCGCTGAAGATCAAGTGGTTCGGGCAGGCGTCGATGCAGGGCATGCAGGACCCGGCCACGCTGAAACTGATGGCGGACTCCGGTTGCGGGGGGCTGTTCGTCGGCTTCGAGAGCGTGAACCGCAACGCGCTGGTGGCGTGCGGGAAGAAGCAGAACTCGCCGGATCAGTACCTCGAGACGACGCGGCGGCTGCGCGACGCCGGGATTAGCGTGTGGGGCGCGTTCGTCTTCGGGTTCGACGAGGACACGGCGGAGACGTTCGCCGACACCGCGCAGTTCGGCATCGACGCGAGCCTGCTGATGGCGTCGTACTCGGTCATGACGCCCTATCCGGGGACTCCGCTCTACTTGCGCCTGAAGGAGGAGGGCCGGCTGCTGGACGAGCGCTGGTGGCTGAAGGACCAGCGGGACGGCTTCCCGGTGTTCCGCCCGAAGCACATGACGCCCGAGCAGCTCTTCGAGGGCTGGCAGTCGGCGTGGAAGATCTTCTACAGCGGCTCGAGCATCCTGAAGCGCGCGCCGCGCGTGCTGACGACGTCGACGGTCGGCCTGCTCGGCTACCTCCCGGTCAACCTGTACCAGCGACGGCTGACGCGCCTCAAGATTCTCGGCGGCAACAAGTTCTTCATGCGCGACCGGCGCGACCATCCCGCCGGCCCTGACGCCCTCTGACGCCTACTCCAGCACCACCTGGCCGTTCCTGATCGCGATCTTCAGCGTGGCGCTGGTCCCGACCGCGATCCTGACGCGCGGGGCCACCAGTTCGCGTGCGCCCGCCTTCACCACCACCTTGTAGTCGCCCGGGGGCAGCTCGTCGCTCCCGCTTCCCGCCTCGCTCGAGAGGACCGCCTTGCCCGCCGCGTCGTAGACGGTGTACGGGAACCGTTCGATCGCAGCGAGCATCACCGCGTCCGCGAGGCCGGCGCCGCTCTCCGCGGCGTAGAACAGCCCGCCGGTCGCCTGCGAGAAGCCCGCGAGGTCCTTCTGCGTCTGCGGGTTCTTGATCGCGAAGCCGACGATGTTCAGCCGGATGTCGAGGCCCGACGCCTTGAGTTCCGCTGCCGCCTTCACCGGGTCGCCCTTGCAGCTCTCCTCGCCGTCGGTGATCAGGATGACCGTGCCGCCGCCGAGCGCCTTCAGATCGCCTGGCGCCTGCAAGGCGGAGTAGACGAGCGGCGTCTCGCCCTTGGGCTTGAACAGGCTGGCACGTGCGAGGATCGCCTTCCGGTCGAGCTTCCTGACCGGGATGACCAGCTCGCTGTCGGTGCACGTCTTCGGTGACGTAGACAGCTCGCGGTGCCCGTAGATGCGCAGGCCGACGTTGAAGTCGTCCGGCAGGGTGTTGAGCACCTGGCCGAGCGTTTCCAGCGCCACGTCCCACCGGGTCTGCTTCGCGCCCATCAGCGTCTTCATCGAGCCCGACGCGTCGAGGATGATCTCGAGGTTCTTCCGCGTCTTCGTCGGCGGCGCGAGCGTGCTGATGACAGCCAGTTCGCCCGCCTTCGTCGGCCCGAGCTGCAGGCAGAGCGAGTTGGTCTTGCCGTCGGCGGCCGTCCCCTTGACCTCGATCGCGAACGGCGTCACCGCACCGCCCGCCGGCAGCGTCACCGCGAAGGCCGACTCCTGAAGGCTGGTCACCTCCACTGTGGCCGGCTCGAAGCGCGTTTGCAGGCCCGGCATGGCCGGCGTCGGCGCCGCCGCGAGTGACACCGTCCCCTTGTAGCCGAGGTTCGACAGCAGCGCGAGCGGGTAGGTGTAGGTCTGCCCTGGCTGCACACCGCGCGTCACGAGCCTGGGCTCGGTCGTTACGGCGAAGCTGCCGATCTTGATCGAGCACGGGAGGTTGTCGGTGTTGAACCCCTGCGCCAGCTGCTGCGCCCGGACGATGTCGTGCCACTTCGTCCCGTTGCTGTCGATGTCGAAGCCGTCCCAGAGGATCAGGCCGCGGCCGTAGTGCGCGTAGGCCTGCACGAAGCCGAAGATGCCGTTCGCGTTGCGGACGACCATGTGGCCGCACCAGCCGGGCTGCCACTCGGTCACGGCGTTCGAGTCGCCCAGCTCGTTGGCCGGCTGCCCCTGGGCGACCCACGCGGCCGTGTCGACGAACCCCGGGCGCGATCGCAGCGTGTGCCCCATCCAGTTGTTCTCGACGACCTTCAGGACGGAACCGGGAGCACCCAGCGCGCCGGGGATGTCGGTCTTGATCTTGTAGGGCAGCCAGCTGTAGTCGATTGTATTGCCGCCGCACTTGTCGGCGTCGTGAATGATCAGCTTGTGGCCGGCGGCGACCCACGCGACCAGCGCCGGCAGGAAGCGCGGCGACACGTTCTTGAAGTCGCAGATCTGCTCGAACACCACCGTGTCGTAGTCGGCCAGCATCCAGGGCTGCGCGTGGCGCTTGGCGATCGGCTCTGCCATGACCCGGTCGAAGACCTTCAGCTCCGGGGACGCAGACGTGAGCGTCCTGGGGTAGGTTCCCGATCTTGAGGCCGAGCGGGACGAATACGGCTTCGGACCCCTGCACGTTGTCCCTCATAACCAGCAGGACGTTCTTGCTCTCGCCATTGCCCGGCTGCATCGGGGGCGCCGTTGCTGGTGCGCAACCGGCCGTCGGCGGAGCCTGCGCGGCGGCTGCGGCGGTGCCTTCCGCGACGAATGTCGGTTCGAGGATCTCCGGGTGCCGCTTGAGCAGCGGCACGTAGCCCGAGCCCGCGGCCTCCGCCACCTTGATCTGGACGATGCGGAAGTTCTGTCCCTTCGGGGGGTGGGTGGTGAAGCGCACCTTCACGAACTTGGCGTCGACGGGCGGGAACGTCAGTGTCACCTCGGACCGCTTGAACGCGCTCGGCTCGAAGGCGACGGAGCTTTCGGCGAGCTTCGTGAAACCGTCGGTGACGCTGGCCGACGAGGCCCAGACCTCGACGTCCTTCATTCCGTACATCTGGGGCAGCGTCGTGATGGTGACCGAGCCGATTCGCGCCGTGTCGCGCTTGAAGAACGAGATCACGATTTCGGTCGGCCCCGGGACGGCCGGTGCGCCGTAGTCGCCGCTTCCCCCGAACGGATCGAAGAGGATGACGTCGGGCATCGGCCAGCTTCTTCTCGCCCGTGATCGACTCCAGCCGCCCGCCCCAGACGAGGTTCGCGAGGTTGCCGTCAAAAGTCGGGGGCGGAGGCAAGGCGGTCGAGGCGGCCGGAGCGGCGGGCTCGGCACCTGGGAGAGGCGCGGCCGCCTCCGTGGTCCCGGCTGCAGCGGGCGGTGCGCTTGGCGCTGGAGCAGGTGTTGCGTCTGGCGCGGCCGTGCTGCCGGAGGGAGCCGTGGCGTTCGAGCCGCCCGCCGCCGGCGCACTCGCCGGCATGATACGCGAGGTGTCGATGCCCAGCTTCGTCAGCCACCCCAATCGGTAGGCGACGGCGCCGAGGCTCGCGAGCACGAGAAGGACGATGAGCGTCGCGATGATTCTTCTTCATGGTTGTCCGCTGCGCTACTTGATCTCGGTGATCATCCAGCCTGTCGGCTGGCGTACGAGCTGGAAGACGACGGTGCCGCTGGTCTTGACGGGCTTCCCGTCAGCGGCGGTGGCGTCGATGTTCTGCTGGCAGGTGGCGGTCGCCGTCGTTCCGCTGACGTCCACGCTGGACACCTCGATGGACATCTTCACCTCGCGCGCCTTCAGCAGCGCGCGCTCCGCGTCCGTCACACCGGTCGCGCACGTCGCCGAGCGCCTGCTCGTTGCGGGCGTTCAGCGCTGCCGCGTATTGCTCGATGACGTACTTCACGCGGTTGGTCGCCGCGACCATCTCGGGCGAGTTCGGCCTCGGCGGCGGCGGCGTGGCCACTCGGGCCGACGCGGGCGGCGGCGGGGCCTTTGCCGGAGGAGCCGCCTGGACCGGTGGCGCCGCCTGCGCTGCCGACTGGCGGTGCCGACCTGCGCCGGCGGCGCGGCGGGCGGCGCCTGGCCGCGGGAGTGGCTGCCTCGGGCGGCGGTGGCGCCGCTGCAGCGGGCGCCTTCGGCAGCGTCTGAACGCCCGGCAGGGCCGTCGCGTCGATGGCCGCGGCCGCCTGCGGCTTGATGAACACTTCGACGCGCCGGTTCAATGCGCGGCCGGCGGGCGTGTCATTCGACGCAACAGGCTTGGCCTTGCCGAGCCCCTCGGTTTCGAATGTCACTCCGGCCGGCGGATCCAGCGCCATGAGCGCGTCCTTCACCGATGTCGCTCTCGACCGCGACAGGTCGATGTTGTAGTCGTCTCCTCCGACCGAGTCGGTGAAGCCAACCACGCGGATGAGGGCGCCGGGGTACGCGGCGACCACCTGGCTGAGGTTCTTGATCGCCTGCTGCGCCGCCGGCTTCAGATCCCATTTCGCCGTGTCGAAGAGGAGCGCCGCGTCGAGCCGGATCCGGATCCCGTCGGGCGTCGCCTCGGCTTTCAGCGTCTTCATCGCCTCGGCCATCGGCCCGGCGAACTCCGCCAGGTTGAACACCTTCGGGGCGGCGTTCGGCGGCTTCACCTTGAGCACGAGGCCGATCTCGGTCGGGGGCCCCTGGAAGTACCACAACCTCATGTCGTGCGGCCCCGCCGCCAACTGGATGCGTTCCTTGTTCCGCGCCGAATCCGTGCACGCCGTCGTAGTCGATCACCTGCTTCCCATCGATCCACAGCCGGCTTCCATCGTCCGACTGCAGCTGCCACCCGTACTCGCCGGGCACGTCGATGAAGAACCGGCCCGTGTACACGATGCCAAACCACGAGAACCGATCGGTCACGCCTGGGAACCCTGACGTGAAGTTCCTGGACGGAACGTTGATCGTGTCCGTGTAGATCGTGCCTTCCGGCTTCCGGGTGGCGAGATCGCTCGGCATCCGGGTTTCCTTCTCGGTCAGGAAGTAGATGGTGCCGGTCAGGTTGAACAGCCCGGGATCCTTCGAGCCCGAGGCTGCCCTGCGACGGCTGTTTGGCAGGCGTGGCCGGCTTCGCCGGCGAAACCGGCTTGGCTTGTGCGGCTGGCTTCGCCTGCGTGGCCGGCTTGGCCGGCGGAGCGGCGAGCGCGACGTACGGGAGGAGCAGGCAGGCGCAGGCGCCCGCGAGGATTCGAAGACGCAGGTTGAGTGGCATCGGGCGCTCCGCGAAGGCAGGGGCCCGGCTGCCGAACGGCGGCCGCGCGCCGATGAGAAACACCGGAAGATTACCAGAAATCGGTATCATTGGCGGCACGCCCATGACACGACACTTGGCACTCGCCCTTGGCATCCTCCTGCTGGCTGCCGGTCCGCACGCGGTCCAGCGCGGCGCGACCGCGCCTCCGTCTCCGATCGGCCCGCTGCCCACCGAGCGGCAGCTCGCCTGGCACGAACTCGAGTTCTACGGCTTCCTCCACTTCGGCATCAACACGTTCACCGACAAGGAGTGGGGCTACGGCGACGAGAGCGAGGCGCTGTTCGCGCCGTCGGCGCTCGACGCGCGCCAGTGGGCGAGGGTCGCGCGCGACGCGGGGATGAAGGGCCTCATCATCACCGCGAAGCATCACGACGGCTTCTGCCTCTGGCCCAGCCGGCTCACCGCGCATTCAGTGGCCCGCAGCCCGTGGCGCGACGGCAAAGGCGACGTGTTGCGCGAGCTGGCCGATGCGTGCAGGGAGTACGGCCTGAAGATGGGCGTCTACCTCTCGCCGTGGGACCGCAACCGCGCCGACTACGCCCGCCCCGAGTACATCACCTACTACCGCTCGCAGCTTCGCGAGCTGCTGACCGGCTACGGCACGCTGTTCGAGGTGTGGTTCGACGGCGCCAACGGCGGCGACGGCTACTACGGCGGCGCCCGCGAACAGCGACGGATCGACAACCGGACGTACTACGACTGGCCGAATACCTGGAGACATCGTCCGGCAGCTGCAGCCGGGCGCCGTCATGTTCAGCGATGCGGGACCCGACGTCCGCTGGGTGGGCAACGAATCGGGTGTGGCGTTCGAGACGTCGTGGTACGGACTGGACCGGGCGGCGACCTATCCCGGGGATTCGAACTACTCGAAGACGCTCGCGCCAGGGCGTGCCGACGCGAGCGACTGGGTTCCGCCGGAGGTGGACGTCTCGATTCGTCCAGGCTGGTTCTACCACGCAGCCGAGGACGCCAAAGTGAAGACCGTCGATCGGTTATGGCCATCTACCACCAGTCGGTCGGGCGCGGCGCCAACCTCCTGCTCAACATCCCGCCGGATCAGCGCGGCCTGATTCCGGACATCGACGCCGAGCGGCTGCGGTCGTTCCGCCAGGCGCTGGACGCGATGTACCGCACCGACCTGGCAGCCGGCGCCAAGGCGTCGGCCTCGAGCGTGCGCGGCGGGTCACCCGACCTTCGCGGCCGCGCTCGTCAACGACGGCAAGGCCGGCACCTACTGGGCGACCGACGATGGGGTGACGAGCGGGAGCGTGACGCTGACGTTCGCCAAGCCCACGCGATTCGCGCGCGTGGTGCTGCAGGAGTTCATCCGCCTCGGTCAGCGGGTCGAGGCATTCACGGTCGAAGCCGAGGTGGATGGCGCCTGGAAGGCCGTCGCCGAGGGCACGACGATCGGCTACAAGCGCATCGTCCAATGCGAGCCGACGACGGCCGCCCGCGTGCGGGTGAACATCACCCGCGCCCGGGCGTGCCCCACGCTGGCGACCGTGGCGGTGTATTGACAATCGGCGGGTCTGAAGACCCGCCCTACTTCAGCCCGCGAGCTCTTAGCAGGGGCTCAACCGAGGCGTCCTTGCCGCGGAACGTCTTGTAGGCCGTCATCGCGTCGACCGTGCCGCCCTGCTCGAGCAGCCTGCGGAAGGCCTTCGCCGTCGGCTGGTCGAACAGGTTCTTCTTCTCCACGAACGCCTGGAACGCGTCCTTGTCGTAGACCTCGCTCCAGATGTACGCGTAGTAGCCCGCCGAGTAGCCGCCCGAGAACACGTGCGTGTAGTACGGGCTGCGGTAGCGCGGCGGGATCTCGGGCAGCAGCTGGATCTTGTCCATCGACGCCTTCTCGAAGGCGTTCGCCTCCTGCTCGGCCGTCGTCGTCAGCGTGTGCCAGTCCATGTCGAGGAAAGCCGCCGCGAGGTACTCCACGGTAATGAAGCCCTGGTTGAACGTGGCCGACTTGTCGAGCTTCTCCACGAGCGCGGCCGGGATCACCTCGCCGGTCTTGTAGTGCTTCGCGTAGAGCTTCAGCACCTCGGGCTCGAACGCCCAGTTCTCCATGATCTGCGACGGCACCTCGACGAAGTCGCGCGGGAAGCCGGACACCGTCGGATACGGGACCTTGCCGAGGAAGCCGGCGAGCGCGTGACCGAACTCGTGAAACAGCGTGCTGACCTCCTCCGCCGTCAGCAGCGCCGGCTCGTCGCCGGAGGGCCGCGAGAAGTTGCACACATTCGTCACGATCGGCCGCACGACCTTGCCGTTACGCATGGAACTGCCGCGCACACGCCCGCTCCACGCGCCGGTCCGCTTGCCGGGACGGGGATGATAGTCGGCCAGGAACACGGCGAGGTGCTCGCCGTTCGCGTCCTTCACTTCGTAGGCCGTGACCTCCGGGTTGTACGCCGGCAGGTTCGGGATCTTCGTGAAGGTGATGCCGTACAACTTGTTCGCCACCGTGAACGCGCCCTGCACGACGTTGTCGAGCTTGAAGTAGGGACGCAACATCTGCTCATCGAGGTCGAACCGCACCTTCTTCACCTTCTCCGTGTAGTAGCGCCAGTCGCCGGCCTCGAGCTTGAAGGTGCCGCCCTCCTTGTCGATCATCGCCTGCATGTCCGCGGCTTCCTTCAGCGCGACCTTCCGCGCCGGCGTCCAGAGCTGGTTCAGCAGGTTGTAGACGCCGGCCGGCGTCTTCGCCATGTTCTCTTCGAGCACGTAGTCGGCGAACGTCTTGTAGCCCATCAGCTGGGCGCGCTCGACGCGGAGCGCCGCGATGCGCGACAGCACCTTCTTGTTGTCCCACTCGTCGCCGTGGTTGCCGCGCGTCGTGTAGGCGTCGAGGATCTGCCGGCGCAGCTCCCGGTTGTCGTCGTACTGCAGGAACGGCCAGATGCTCGGCGCCTGGAGCGTGTACACCCACCTGCCCGCCATGCCGGCGGCCTTCGCGGCGTCCGCACCCGCGGCCACCACCGACGGGGGCAGCCCCTTCAGGTCGTCCTGCTTCTCGATGACGAGCTTGTACGCGTTGGTGTCGTGCAGCTGGTTGTCGCCGAACTTCAGCGTCAGCATCGACAGCTCGGCGTTGATCTTCTTCAGCTGCTCCTTCTTCGCCGTGTCCAGGGCCGCGCCGGCGCGGACGTAACCCTTGTAGACCTCTTCGACCAGCGTGTTCTGGAGGGGCGTCAGTCTCAGCGTCGCCCGCGTGTCGTAGACCGCCTTCACCCGCGCGAACAGCTTGTCGTTCAGCCGGACCTCGTCGCGGAGTGCCGACACCAGCGGCGTGACCTCGCGGTTGACCGCCTGCAGCTGCGGGTTGGTCTCGGCGCCAGTCAAGGCGCCGAACACGCCCTGCACCTTCGACAGCAGGTCGCCGGCGTTCTCGAGCGCCTCGATGGTGTTGGCAAACGTCGCCGGCTGCGGGTTGTTGACGATTACGCCGATTTCCGTCCGGTTCTGGGCGATCGCCTCCTTGACGGCCGGCAGGAAGTGCTCGGGCTTGATCTCGCTGAACGGCGGCACCTGGAACGGCGTCGTCCATTCCTTGAGCAGCGGGTTGTCGACCGTCGCAGTGGCCGGGGCCTGGGCTCCGGTGGGCACGATGGTCGCGAGCATCAGGAGCAGGAACAGGGCAGTGCGTCTTATCATCGAGAACCTCTCAGAAGAAGAAGCCAGAAGCAGGAATTGTAGCGCGGGTCCTCAGACCCGCGTTGCCGCCAAATACGGAATCGTCATCGGGCCTTCGGGAAGGACCGCAACCGGTGACGTCGGCCCCGCGGCGGGTCAGCTCGTCGGCCAGGCGCCGGCCGAGGTCCGCTACCGGCTCAAGGTGTGCCGCGCGCACTTCGGCCGCCGGGATCTCGCTGAACAGCCCAACGCGCGCTTTCAGCAGGATCAGCGCCAGCAGCTGCGCCTCCCACTGGTCGTACATCGAGAAGCCCGGCGCCATGATCGTGTCCAGCACCGCCTGCGGGCTCGCATGGCCGGTCATCAGCCCGCGGAAGTTGCCGTGAGCCGGGAAGCCGTCGTTGCAGCGCGCGGCCGCGAGAATCAGGCCGCCCGCCTCGACGATCTGCGCCGCCGCCGACATCCCTTTCACCGCCTGGTAGAGGTTCTGATCCAGCGGGTAGCCGCTGTTGGTGGTCACGACGATCGGGAACGGCCGCTCGCACGGCGCCATGGCCGTCTCTCGAGCGGCGCGGCACCCCTCGCGATGCGCCTCCAGCACGTCGCCGCAGAAGAAGCCGGTGATCTCCCGCCGCCGGTTCAGCGTCACGTTGACGCAGAAGTCCACCGGCAGCGAGCGACCCGTTGGCGCGGATGATGGCCTGCGTCGGGTTGTCCTCCAGCCGCCCCCAGGTGCTGCGCGGGTCGCCAATGACCTCGGCGTTGTGGTATCGCATGATGGCGTCGATGTCCGCCATCGCCGGAAACATCCCTTTGTAGCCTCCCGAGAAGCCCGCCATGAAGTGGGGTTCGATGAAGCCGAGCACGATGCGCCGGTCGGCCTGCACCCACTCGCGGGTGAGGAACACGGGCCGGCCGTCCGGCGTCATGCCGGCGCGCTCGAGGCCCGCCGGCTCGTGCGCCGAGTGATTCACCACCCGGACGCGCCGCATCACCTCCGGCCCCACCATCGCCAGCAGCTCGCGCTCGGTGTTGATCCGGTGCGAGCCGGTGCCGCTGACGATAGTCCACCGGCCGTCGGGAACGTGCGCCATCTCCTCCAGGAGCCAGCCGAGGAGCCGGTCCGACGGCAGCGGCCGCGTGATGTCGGGAATGGCGACCGCGACGCGGTCGTTCGGGCCGACAATCTCCCGGAGTGGGTGTGCGGCAATCGGGTCACGGACCGCCCGCGTGAACGCCGCTGCCTCGTCCGGCAGACCATCGACGAGGATCGGTTCGAGGACCGTCACCCGACGCGAGGGGATGTCGACGGGCAGGCGGCCGGCGCCGTAGCAGAGGTCAACGCGCATGATCCGGCAGCATACCGAAGAACGGCTGCGAGTGCGAGAGGGAGGGGCGAGTACACCATCTCTTCGCGCAGGCACCCGGTTCGCACCATCGCAACTTCGCGCGACCGTCACTTCGCAAGATCGCCACCTCGCAGGATCGCCACTTCGCACGATCGCAAGATGCAGGTGTCTCTGACGCCAAGGTGGTAGAATCGCCCCGGCCTGCCCTCGGCCCGGAGGAAGAGTGTCCCTCGTCGAACAGTTCGTCCGCACCGCCAAGCAGCACGAGAGCAAGCTGGCCATCGTCGATCGCGCGACAGGCCAGCGTGTCACCTACCGCGACGCCCTGCTCCGCACCCTGATTCTCTCGCGCAAGCTCGGACGTTACGCGCCGGGCATGATCGGCGTGATGATCCCGACCTCGGGCGGCGCCATCTACGCGATGATTGCCGCGCTGATGAGCGGCCGCACGCCGGTGATGATCAACTACTCGACCGGCGCTGCGCAGAACTGCGAGATGGCACAGCGGCGCCTGGCGTTCCGGACGATCATCACGTCGCGGGCGCTGCTCGAGAAGATCAAGTGCCCGCTGCTGGACGGCATGGTCTGCATCGAGGACCTCGCCGCGGGCGTGACGACGGTCAACAAGATCGGCGGGCTGCTCCGGTCGAAGATGTCGGCCGATCGCATCTGCCGGCACGTCCACCTCGGGAAAGAGGACGACCGGGCGGTGATTCTGTTCACCAGCGGAAGCGAGCGGGACCCGAAGGCCGTGCCGCTGTCGCACCGGAACATCAAGGCGAACATCGACGGCATGCACCAGGTCCTCGAGTTCGGCCCGGTCGACATCATCCTCGGCAACCTCCCGCTCTTCCACGTGTTCGGCCTCACGGTCACCGCGTGGCTGCCGTTGACCAACGGGATGACCGTGGTGACCTGCCCCAACCCCCTCGAGTTCCGCACCATCACCACGGCCGTGCGCGAGGAGGGCGTGACGATGATGGTGGGCACGCCGACGTTCCTCGCCGGCTACCTGCAGAAGTCGGAGCCGGGCGACTTCGCCACGGTTCGGACTGCTGATCACCGGCGCGGACAAGTGCCCTGAGTCACAGCGGGCCGGCTACCTCGAGCGCCACGGCAAGGTGCTGCTCGAGGGCTACGGCACCACCGAAACCAGCCCGGTCATCTCGGTCAACACCCCCGTCGACAACCGTCCGGGCAGCGTCGGCAAGGCCCTGCCAAACGTCGAAGTCCGGATGGAGCACTACGAGACGGGCGAGGTGTGCCGTGTGAACGAGATCGGCAAGATCCTGGTCAGGGGCGACAGCGTGATGTCGGCCTACTTCGACGACTTCGAGGCGACGGCGCAGCACCTCCGCCACGGTTGGTACGACACCGGCGACATGGGCTACCGCGACGAGGACGGCTACCTCTGGCACGTCGGGCGGCTGGGGCGGTTCCTCAAGATCGGCGGTGAGATGGTGTCGCTCGTGCAGGTGGAAGACACCCTGCAGCGCGCTTTGCCGGAAGCCGTGGAGTGCGGTGTCGTCGAGGTGCCGGACGCCGTTCGCGGCGCCCGGATCGTCGCGGCCGTCACGGCGGCCATCGACGAGAAGGCGGCGATTGCGAGGCTGGCCGAAAGTCTGCCGCGCATCGCGCTGCCGAAGCAGTTCGTCGTGCTGCCGTTCCTCCCGAAGATGCCCAGCGGCAAGGTGGACTACCGCGCGCTGACCGAGACGGTGCGCGACGCGGTGCAGAACGGAAGTCGGAGCTGACGCGCTCGACGACCTCATAGAGTGTCGCCGAAAGGGCGCTCGCAGACATGAGTCACACACTTCGATTCCTGCCATCTGCACTGCTGGCGCTTGGCATCGCAGCCTTCACGGTATTCAGTTCTATGGCCGCTCCCAATCCCCCCGCCGCGTCGTTCGGCGCCGACCTCGCGTTCCTGAAGCAGTACACCAGGGTCATCACGCTCGCCGACGAGACCGGCCGGGCGCAGGTGGTCGTCGCGCCCGCCTGGCAGGGCCGCGTCATGACCAGCACCGCGGGCGGCAGCGACGGCTCGAGTTTCGGCTGGGTCAACCGCGAGCTGATCGCCTCGGGCAAGCTCCAGCCGCACATGAACGCCTTCGGCGGCGAGGACCGCCTGTGGCTCGGGCCCGAGGGGGGGCAGTTCTCGATCTTCTTCTCCAAGGGCGTGGCATTCGACCTCGAGCACTGGTTCACGCCGCCGCCGATCGACACCGATGCATACCAGGTCGTTCGCCAGACGCGTGATTCAGCGCAGTTCCGCCACGCGTTCCGGCTCGCGAACTACTCCGGCACCGCCTTCAGCGTGCAGGCCGACCGCGAGGTGCGCCTGCTCGCGCCGACCTCGGCGTGGAAGCACCTGGGTCTCGATCCGCTCCCGGGCGTGACGATGGTGGCCTACGAGTCGGTGAACCGCATCACCAACACCGGCCAGAAGGCGTGGGTGAAGGACACCGGCCTGCTCTCCATCTGGATCCTCTGCATGTTCACCCCCTCGCCGGCAACCACCATCGTCGTGCCCTTCAGGCCTGGACCGGACGCGGAGCTCGGCCGGCCGGTGAATTCGGCCTACTTCGGCGCGGTTCCGCCCGAGCGTCTTGTCGTGAAGGACCGCGCGGCCTTCTTCAGCGGCGACGGGAGGTATCGGAGCAAGATCGGCGTCGGCCCGAAGCGCGCCCTGCCAATCGTGGGCAGCTACGACGCCGCGGGCAACGTGCTGACGCTCGCGCAGTTCACCCTGCCGGCGCAACCGGCGCCGTACGTGAATTCGATGTGGGAGATCCAGAAGGACCCGTACGCCGGCGACGTCGTGAACAGCTACAACGACGGCCCGCCGTCTCCGGGCGCGAAGCCGCTCGGCCCGTTCTACGAAATCGAGTCCTCGTCGCCGGCGGCGGCGCTGGCGCCGGCCGCGTCGCTCGAGCACGTCCACCGCACGCTGCACCTGACCGGCTCGAAGGAATCGCTCGACGCCATCGCCAGGGCGACGCTGGGCGTCAGCCTGGCCGAGATCACGAGCGCACTGCCGAACGCGAAGTAACACGTCTCAGGCACGCGCGGTGAAGCCACCGGTCGTCGTGGGCGCTCATTCAGAAGATGCTCGCCGCGCAGCGGGTGGCGGCGCCGGCGTTGACGTCGAACTGGCGCACGACCGCGCCGTACCGGACGCGCACCTTGCCGTCGCGGTCCGGCGCGGATGATCGCCTCGACGAGCCGGCCGTCCTTCCACGTCTCGTCCACGGTGAAACCGCCGCGCGCGCGCAGGCCGCGGACGCTCCCCGTCTTCCACGCCGACGGCAGCGCCGGCAGCAGGTGGATCTCGCCGCGCTGGCTCTGCAGCAGCATCTCGGTGATGCCGGCCGT
The DNA here is from genome assembly GCA_963784455.1 of uncultured Acidobacteriota bacterium. Taxonomy (GTDB): domain Bacteria; phylum Acidobacteriota; class Vicinamibacteria; order Vicinamibacterales; family Fen-181; genus FEN-299. The sequence goes on from CAWARN010000018.1 coordinate 37,082, forward strand.
GCCGCCGAAGTTGCCGTCAATCTGGAACGGCGGATGCGCGTCGAACAGGTTCGGATACGTGCCGCCGCCCTTGTACTGCGTGTCGCCGGCAGGCCCGACATACTGCAGGTGCGTGCGCAGCATGCGATACGCGTGGTCGCCGTCGAGCAGCCGCGCCCACAGCCCGATCTTCCAGGCCTTGCTCCAGCCCGTCCCGCCGTCGCCGCGCAGTTCGAGCGAGCGCTTCGCCGCCGCCGCGAGTGCCGGCGTGTCGAACGTGTTGATCTGGTCGTCCGGGATACAGCCCGATCAGGTGCGACACGTGCCGGTGCTGCGGATCCTGGTCGTCCCAGTCGAGGTACCACTCCTGCAGGTTGCCGCGCTTCCCGATCTTGTACGGCGGCAGCTTCGCGAGCGCGGCCTTCACCTTGTCGCGGAACGCGGCGTCGATGCCCAGCAACTCCGACGCCTGCACCACGTTGAGCAGGGCGCCGCGCACGAGCGCCAGGTCCGCCGTCGTCATCACCGAGACTGAGCCGACGTACCCGTCCGGCGTCTTGTACTGGTTCTCGGGCGACGTCGACGGCGCCGTGACGAGGAAGCCGTCCGGGCCCTCGCACCAGCCAGTCGAGGGCGAACTCGGCGGCGCCCTTCATCAGCGGGTACGCCGTCGCCTGCAGCCACGCCTTGTCGCCGCCGAATGCGTAGTGCTCCCACAGGTGCAGGCTGAACCAGAGGCCCGGACATGGGCCAGTTGGCCCACGCCGGGCTTCCCTGGCCGAGGTCGCCCACCGGATTGCTGAGCGCCCAGATGTCGCTGTTGTGGTGCGCGCACCAGCCCGCCGCAGTCGTAGAAGTGCCGGGCCGTCACGGCGCCGGTCTTGCGCGAGGTCGCCGATGAAGCGCAGCAGCGGCTGTGGCACTCGGCGAGGTTCGTGGTCTCGGCCGGCCAGTAGTTCATCTCGGTGTTGATGTTGACGGTGTAGTTGCTGCTCCACGGCGGACGCAGGTGGGGATTCCAGATGCCCTGCAGGTTGGCCGGCGGCCCGCCGGGACGCGACGCGCTGATGAGCAGGTAGCGGCCGTACTGGTAGTAGAGCGCCTCGAGGCCGGGATCGACGGCGCCGGCGGCGTAGTCGCGCAGCCGCCGGTCGGTCGCGAGCGCCTCCTGCGGCCCGCTGCCGAGGTCGAGCTCCACGCGGCCGAACAGGGCGCGGTAGTCGGCGACGTGCGCATCGCGCAGGCTCTCGAACGTGCGCCTGCGACAGGCCGTCGAGACGCGCAGCCGTCGTGCGAACCGGGTCGGGTCCGAGGCTCGGCTCCTTGTCGAACGCCGTGAAGCTGGTCTCGACCGCCACGGCCAGCAGCGCCTCGCGCGCGCCGCTGCACCGAAACCGTCGGACGCGCCGCGCTCGATGCGGCCGTCGGTCTTCAGCACCCGAACCCGCGCCGCGAACCTCGTTCCCTTCCCGTCCGGGCGCGTCGTCGTAGACCAGCGGGTCCTTGATGTCCGTGCGGTAGTTCGGCTCGGCGTGCTTCGGGGCGCGCCCGGCCAGGACGAGGTCGCCCCGGCCGTCCACCTCGACGGTGCGATGGAGCTGGCTGTCGGCCCTGATGGTGAACGCCAGCGCGCCGGGCGCGGATGCGGTGAGACGGACCACCAGCACGCGGTCGGGATACGAAACGAAGTAGTCGCGCGCGTAGGACACCGGGCCGGCCGTGAACGACGTCCGCGCCGTCGCCGTCGCGATGTCGAGTTGCCTCCGGAACGCCTCCGCGGTGGTCCCGGCCGCCGGAGACGCGTCGATGTAGAGGTCGCCGAGCGGCGCGTAGGACTGCGAGAACTTCCCCTGGAGCTTCTTCGTCAGCTGGTCGGCGAGCGTGTAGTCGCCCTTGAACAGCGCGTCCCGAACCTTCGGCAGGAACGTGACGGCCTCGGGGTTGACCTCCGGGTTGATCGGGCCGCCGGCCCACAGCGTCGAGTCGTTCAGCATGATCCGCTCGCTGGCGGCGTCGCCGAACACCATCGCGCCGAGCCGGCCGTTCCCGAGCGGCAACGCTTCCTCGAATGCTGCCGTCGGCCCTGTCGTACCAGAGCGTCAGGGCGGAAGCCCGGGCAGTCGGCTGCCGCATCAGCGCCGCCGTGCACACGAGCACGGACGCCAGCAGCAGCACGCGCGCTCCACGCACCCGCAGCTTGCGATCCTTCCATCGACGCATGGCAGCCCTCCGTTGCGCGAACCTTAGCACAGCCGGAGCCGTCCCGTTCCTGCCCTGAGCCCTGAGCCCTGAGCCTTGAGCCTTGAGCCTTGAGCCCGTATGATGCCTCCGAATGGACCCGGCGGGGCGCGAGCCCGAAGTGGCAAGACTGGGAAGAACTGTCAAGGGAGATGCGCCGATGAACGGATCCGCCTGGAGCCACCCCGAATCGCCCGTCCGCCACTCCTATCCGCTCGCTGTCGAGCACGCCGGCTTCGGCACGGCGTGGTCGCTGGTCATGCGCACACTCCCGTACGCGTTGGCCCGGTTCGTCATCCTGTTGACGTTCTCGATCGTCACCATCGTCTGGCTGGTGGCCACCTTCGGCGTGGGCGCCTGGCTGGGCGCCAAGGTGCATCCGTTCGTCGGCCTGGGGTGGAATCGTCGGCCTGCTTGGCACCTACGGCTATCTGTGGTGGTTCGTCGTGCGGTACGGCCTCTATCTCGTCCAGGCCGGGCACATCGCTGTCCTGACGGAACTCGTGACGAAGGGGCAGGTCGAGAACGGATCGGTCGGGATGTTCGACTACGGCCGCCGGGTGGTGACGGAACGCTTCGGCCAGGTGAACCTGCTGTTTGCGATGCAGTTGCTCGTGCGCGGCGTGGTCCACGCCTTCAACCGCACCCTCGACTGGCTCTCGCACCTGGTGCCGATCCCCGGCCTCTCGTCGGTGGTGGGCATCGTCAACGCCGTCGTGCGGGCAGCGACGACGTACATCGACGAGACGATCTTCTCCTACAACCTCGCGCGCGGCGACGAGAACCCCTGGCGCAGCTCGAAGGACGCGCTGATCTACTACTGCCAGAACAGTATGGAGATCCTGAAGACCGCGGCGTGGGTGGTGGTGCTGGACAAGGTGCTGACGGTCGTCGTCTGGGCGGTCATGCTGATCCCGGCCGGACTTCTGCTGTGGGTCCTGCCGTCGTCGCTGAAACCGGGCGGCATGCTGTTCGGGTTCGTCATTGCCGCGCTCTTCGCGTCGAACATCCGGCAGGCGTTTCTGAAGCCGATCTTCCTGACGATGGTGATGACGAAGTTCCACGTGGTGGTGCGCGGCCAGCCGATCAACATGGAGTGGGACGAGCGGCTCTCCAGCGTGAACAGCAAGTTCCGCGACCTGAAGGACAAGGCGCTGGCGCCGCCGCCCCTGCCGGCGCACTGAACCTTTCCGGCGAGGCGGCCGTAGTCTCTGGGAAGAGAGGGACTCCATGATCGGCTTTCGCCGGGTGGCATGCGTCGGACTGATTCTGACTGGGCTGGCCGCGCCGACCGCAGCCGGCCAGAGCTCGGGCAAGCTCGAGCGTCCGTTCGCGCCGGGACGCCACGTCTGGATGGACCTGTCGTCCGGCACCTACATCGTCCAGGCCGGTGGCGACGACAAGGTCGTGGTCCGGTGGGACACGAACGACCCCGACAGCAACAACATCAAGGTCAGCCTCGACGCCCGCGGGAACGACGCGGCGATCGTGACCTCGGGCGGCAGCGAGCACTTCCGCGTCATCGTGGAGGTGCCCCCGCGGACCGACGTCACATCGAGGCTGAGCGCTGGCGACTTCCGCATCGAGGGAGTCTCCGGCAACAAGGACCTCAGCTCCTGGGCGGGCAACGTGGTCGTCGAGGTGCGCCGCCCGGAGGAATACAGGAGCGTTTCGGCCAGCGTCACGGCCGGCGACCTGAACGCGTCGGCGTTCGACGTGAAGAAGGGCGGACTCTTCAGGTCGTTCTCGTGGAAGGGGCCCGGGACCTACACGCTGGAGGTCCGACTTACGGCTGGAGACCTGCGGCTGACGAAGTAGGATTGCGGGGCTGAAGCCCCGCGCTACGAAGACACACAGCTCTGAGGGACGCTGGTCGATCTACACGTCCCGCCGTTCGAATCCCCAGAACGCGATCAGGATCAGCGCCGCCGTGAGCGCGGCGAGGACGCCGAGGTCGTAGGCGACGGGCGCCGCGCCGTTCGCGACAGCGAGTCCAGGGTAGTAGTGGAACGGCGTGTAGGGGCGGAGCGCGGCAGCCGGCTTCCACGCGTCGGCGACGAAGTTCATGAGGTAAAGGAAGACCGTCGCCACCAGTGCCGCGCCGAACGCCGCACCGCGGCGACGCGCGAACGCACCGGCTGCCAGGCCACCCGCGGCAAACACCCACGACAGCATCAACAGGTGCGCCGCCAGGCTCAGCACGCGGTACGGGTCGGGCCACTTCGCCCCCGCCGGCGCGAACAGCCACAGTCCGCCCCAGGTTCCAGCCGCCATCGCCGAGACGGTGATCGTGGTGACGCCAAGCGCAACCAGCAGGCTTCGCGCGACGATCGCGCTCCGCCTGACGGGCCGCGCCAGCTCGAGGTCGAACAGCCCCCACTCCACCTCCCCGGCAGGCTCGGTGGCCGCGTAGACGCCGACCTGAATCACCGCCAGCACGACGATCGGGTGGAAGTAGCCGAACGTCACCATTCCAGCGAACGACGCCAGCATCAGCGCCCCGGGACCGATCGACTGCTGCACCGACATCGGCATGAGCCCCGTCAGCAGTTCGAACGACCGTGTCTCCTGGAAGGTCGTGGCGACGAGGACGAGGAGCACCTGGAAGCCCGTGAGAACCACCGCCACGGCCCCGAACACGCGGGCCCCGCGGGCGAGCGACCTGGCGACGAGCGGGCAAAGAGGTGCGGAGGTCATCGTCTGTCCGAGTAGAGGCGGAGGACGTAGTCCTCGAGCGAGGCCGGCTGCACGTCGATGTCCTCAACCGGCAAGCCGTGCAGTCGCTCCAGCAGCGGCCCCATCTGGCCTGACACCTCCAGCACCCAGCGCGCGGCGTCTTGCGATACCACGCGGACGCCTGGCGCGTCTGGCACGACGGGCGGCGCGCCGGCATCGGCTCGTGCGAGGCGCACGGTCACCCGGCGCGGCAGCGCGTGTCTGATGCCCGCAATCGTCTCGACCGCCGCCAACCGGCCGTCGCGGATGACGGCGACGCGGTCGCACGTGCGCTCGACCTCCGAGAGCACGTGCGACGAGAGAAAGACCGTGGTGCGGCCCTCCCGCTTCAGTTCGGCGAGGGTCTCGGCGAACGCCTCGATCATCAGCGGGTCGAGGCCGCTCGTCGGCTCGTCGAGGATCGCCACGCGCGGGCGCGCCATCAGCGCCGACACGATGCCGAACTTCCGCTTCATCCCGTGCGACAACTCGCGCATCCGGCGCTTTCGACCGGAGGCATCAATCTGGAAGCGACTCAACAGGCGCAGGACGGTATCGGGGTCGGGCGGGTCCGCGCCGAGCCGGCCCAGATAGGAGAGATAGGCCTCCCCGGTCAGCTCCGGGTAGACGGGCATCTCGCCCGGCAGGTAGCCGATGAGCCGCCTCGCGCGGAGGCTCTGCTTCTGGCAGTCGAAGCCGCCGACCGACGCCGAGCCGCGCGTCGGCCGAATCAGGTCGAGCAGGAGCCGGATGGTCGTGGTCTTGCCGGAGCCATTCGGCCCGAGGAAGCCCAGAACCTCGCCCTCCTGCGCGTGCAGGGTCAGGCTGTCGAGGCCGCGAACCCGGCCGTAGTCCTTCGTCAGGCCATCGATCTTGATGATGGGCTGCATGGCGTGGGAACCATTTTGCACCTGGAACCGTCTCTACCGGTAGTTTCGGCGGAGGGGGTTATGACGTTCCTCAAGAAGATGCTCGGATTCAACACCACGGAGCCGGTCAGCCGCGTCCGGATCTGCCCGGAGTGCGGCATGGCCGTGGCGGATCACAAGGACTGGTGCTCCATCTTCCGCGCCAGGCAGGCGATGGAGCGACGCTCCGAGACGAAACAGGCGACGGCGTAGTCCTGAGCCCTGAGCCTTCTACGGGATGACCCTGAACCCGACGACGTGCTCGACCTGCTGGTCGCCGACCTTCGCGCGGGCGCGGAACAGGTAGGTGCCCTTGCCAAGTCCTCGGACCGGCAGCTCGAACCGTGTCTTCCCATCCTTGATCTCGAGGCTGGGTAGCGAGATGAGCCCCTTGCCGTCGGCGCTCAGCAGTTCGGCGGTCACCGACAGGTCACCGGCGCCAGGCGCCGCATAGCACTCGAGCTGCACGAACACCCGGTCAGTCTGGCGGAACGTGCGCAACGCGCGCGGCGTCGGGTCCGCGGCGGCCTGTAGCTCGCGCAGTTCCTGAACCGACGAGGCGATGAAGAACTTCGGCGTGGCGAGCGCGACCGCGACGGACGAGAGATCGGGGACCGACACCGGTTCCTCCCACCGATCGACCGGTTCCCCGTCCGCCGACCGCGCCGTGAAGCGGAGCAGAAAGTCGCCGGGCGAGACGATCCGCGGCTGGGGCGACCGCGCCGGCTTGCCGGGCGACGCCGATGGCAGCGAGAGCGGCGGGCCGACCGGCGTCCTGCTGCCCGCCGGCACCACCTCGAGCTCCAGGCGAGCCGCCCCGACGGCGTCGGTGCCAGCCATCGGCTCCCAGGTCGCCTCGGCCTGCGTCTTGCCCTCGGCGTTTCGCGACAGCCCCACCCAGGCCTGCGCCCCGCCCCTCGGCTCGAGGCGCACCATCGCGCGCATCGCGCTCGCAACGCCGGCCACCTGCGGCTTGTTCGCCGCTTCCACCGCCGCCTCGACCTGCTTGCGGCTCGGCGCCCAGTAGCCTTCCCGCGCGACCACATGAGTTCCCGACCGCTTCACTCTCACCGAGATCTTGTGGTACTTCCCGTCGTCCTCGGCGCGCGTCGGCGTATAGCCAAGCAGATAGTACGCGCTCGCGTCGGACACGACGTCCCGGAGGCCGACTTCGAAATCGTTCGTGTTGAGGATCGCGCGGCCGCCTGTCTCGGCGGCCAGGCGATACATCGAGTCGGTGCCGCGGGTCCCGAAACCCAGGCCGCGCGGATCCACGACGCTGATCGTCACGTTGCCGCGGTTCGCCGCGGCGATGGCATCGCGCAGTTCGTACTCGGCCGTGCCGCTGCCGAAGATGAGGGGCGGTCCCTGGCTCACGAAGATGATCGTCTTGCGCCCCTCTCGGAGGCCGCCGAGGTAATAGCAGAGCGAGGTGAGCGCCGAGAGCGTGACCTGCGCCCGCAGGCGCGAGGTGTCGCCGCTCTTGAGCTGCGCCTCTTCGGCCTTGTTCTTGATCGGGAAGATCTCGCCCTGGCGGCCCTCGAAGTTCCGAATGATGTCGCTGAGGTCCGCCTGCGACCGCGTGAACGTGATCGTGTTGTTGGGCGTGATCGGATCGACGATGGCCGCGATGTCGGTCGGCTGGAGTTTGGAGATGAAGGTCAGCAGCGCCCGGCGCAGCGGAATGGTGATGGTCGGGCCTCGGTCGATGTGGTAGTCGTCGAGGAAGATGACGAACAGCCTGACGTCCTCTCGCGCGGCCTGGGCTCGCGAGTGCTCCCGCGACCGGATCTCGAGGGAGGTCTCGCCGTCCGCCTTCGGCTGACCGTCCAGCCGGATGAACTGCGCGGTGTCGACCTTCTGGCGGACGCCGTCCTCCTCCACCTCGAAATCGGCCGTCGTGAGTCCGGTGACCGGCTTGTCGCCGCTGCCAAGGACCGAGACGTCCACGCTGACCACCTTGACGCCAGCGCGGAAGACCGGTGGCTGTGCCTGCTGCTGTGGCGGAGGCGTCTGCTGCTGCGGGGGTTGCGGCGTCGGCGGCGGCTGCTGTGACCGGGCGATCGGCGTCGACAGCGCGACCGAGGCCGCCACGATCGCAGCCGCGCACGCCGTTCGAACGCCCGACAAGGCCATACGCCACTATTGTATCTCGCTCCGGCCGGAGGCGAAGGCGGCGGCGGGCGCCTCGCCCGCCGGCGACAACCGGCCATGAGGCGGCAGTCGTGGCCCGGTTCGTCGGCTCCGGGCTCCCGCCTCCGCCCGCCCGTTTCCTGCGTGGGCTACGGCGTGGCACGCCGTAGCGCGAAGCGCGGAGGCGGCCGCTCGGCAGACCTCGCAAGTCGCCCTCCGCGCCGACCCGGTCCGCGCCTGCCTTTCTCGCGCCGGCCGTGAGCCGCGTTCGCTGACGAGGCATCCTACCGCCGGCCGCCGCGCGGACGATCGCGTGCGGCCGACGGCCACCCCTCGACACTCAGCCGTGTCGTCGTGTATGTTGCCCCCACTTCACGTGGTCCGGCAGCTCGCCCCGCGGTTCAGCCGCGCGCGCTCAGGATCCTATCCGGAGGCGACATGAACGTCTGGCAGTCTCTCGCCCGGCACGGCGTGCCGAGGCGCTTCCTTTGGCTCGCGTGCGCACTGATCATCGCCGTCGCGCCGCTAACCCTCGTCGGCCAGGCCCCGCAGGCCAAACCGGCGCCATCTCCGGCCGCCAAACTGGCCCCACAGACCCCGGCCGCACAGCCGGAGGCCACGCTCAGCTGGGCCGACAAGGTCCTCCAGCAGGAGCGATACGCGACGCCGCCGCCGGAGCTGGCCGAAGCGGTGACCGCGCCGCGGTACCAGAACCTCACCCTGTCGAACCTCAGCCCTGACAAGAAGTGGTTCCTGAACATGATCGGCGACGGTCCCGTCGTCATGTCCACCTTCGCGAAACCGTTCCACGAACTCGGCGGCGTGTTCATCGACTTCAGAGCCAATCGCGTCCGCTCGCTCACCGTCAGCACCACCGATGGCAACAACAGCGTCGGCATCCAGGTGGTGTCGGCGGCGGACGGGACGAAGAAGCCGGTGGCGATCCCGCCCAACGCCCGCGTATCGAACGCCACCTGGTCGCCCGACGGCAGCGCCGTCGCGTATCTCGTGCACACCGAAGACGCGACGCACATCTGGATGACCGATCTCGCGACAAACAAGCCGCGCCAGGTCTCGCCCAGGCCGCTGCTGGCCACCTTCGTGACGACGTTCGCCTTCACGAAGGACGGGAAGCAGGTTGCCGCGGTGCTGATCCCCGACGCCAGACCGACCGTGCCCGTCGCGCCGGCCGCTCCCGTGGGGCCCGAGGTGAAGGTGCACGACGCGAAGGACAAGAACCGGCTGCGGACCTTCCCGAGCCTGATGTCAAACGAGTACGAACTCAACCTGCTGGAGTGGCACGCGACGGGTCAGCTCGCGCTGATCGACGTCCCGCCGGCTTCTCCTGAGAATCCGAAGGCGAAGCCTGCGAAGCGGCCGGCCGGCACCGGGCTGCGGAAGATCGGACAGCCCGCGATGCTCCGCTCGCTCAGCGTCTCTCCCGACGGGAAGTACCTGCGGATCACGCGCATGACCCGGCCCTTCTCCTACATCGTGCCGGTGAGCAGCTTCGGGTCGGTCGACGAGGTGTGGGACCTGACAGGCAAGGCCCTCGCGAAGATCTCGGACAGGCCGCTCAACCTCGGCACCCAGGACGCGACGGCACCCAATCCGGCCGAGCCTCCCGCGGCGAGCGGCGCCAGCCAGCAAGGCAAGCGCGAGCTCGCCTGGCGCGACGACGGACAGGGGTTGAGCTACCTCGAGCAGGAGCAGCCGCCGGCACCGGCCGAAGGCGCGGCGGGCGGGCGCGGCGCGCGGGCAGGCGCGGGCGGTGGCGGGCGCGGCGGCGGGGCCGACCAGACCGCGGGCGGGGCTCGCGGCCAGGCGCCTCAGCGAAAGGACCGGCTGTACCAGTGGCTGCCGCCGTTCGAGGAGAAGGCGGCCAAGGTGCTCTTCGAAAACAACACCCGCATGAACGGCCTCCGCTACTCGCCCGACATGCAGATGATCTTCTTCCGCGAGACGGCGGGATCCGGTACGGCGGCCAGCACCCTCGAAGTCGCCGTGAACCTGACCGAGCCGGCGCAACGCTACACGCTGGCGCGGTTCCGCACCGATGATCCGGCGGCGAACCCGGGCAGCCTCGTGGGTGTGCGCGCGGGAGATGGCGCCGCGGCGAGAGGCGGCGGTGGCGGGGCGCGCGGTGGCGGCGGCGCGCGGCGGCGGGGCGGTGCTACTCTCGCCCGACAAGACGAGCGTCTACTACCAGGGCACGCTGAACGACAAGAACCCCGAACAGGTCGGGCCGAAGATGTTCGTCGACCGCGTCGCCATCAAGACCGGCGAGAAGAAACGCCTCTTCGAGAGCGACAACAAGGACGTGTATGAGAGCGTGTCGACGGTCCTCGATCCGGAAGCCGGCCGCTTCGTCATCGAGCGGCAGAGCCCGACAACAACGCCGCAGTTCTTCCTGCTCGAGGGTGCGACACGGAAGCAACTGACCGAGAACAAGGACCTGTTCCCCGATCTGACCAGCGCGCCGAAGCTGCGGGTGCCGATCGAGAGGGCCGACGGGATCAAGTTCCCGGTGTTCGTCTCGATGCCGCCCGGCTGGAAGCCCGGCTCGCCGAAGCCGCCGGCGCTGTTCTGGATGTATCCGCTGGAGTTCGAGAACCAGGATGCGATCGAACGGCCGGACCGGACGTTCAACCGCAACGCGTACCAGACGTTCGGCACGCGCTCGATGCAGTTCTTCACGCGCCTGGGCTACGCGGTCATCGTCGATTCGCCCGGAGGGAGCTCGCGGTTCGGGCTGCCCATTGTCGGGCCGGCGAACCAGCAGAACAATAACTACGTGAACGATCTGCGCAACAGCCTGTCGGCCATCATCGACGAGCTCGACCGGCGCGGCCTGGTCAATCGCACGCGGCTGGCCATAGGCGGCCACAGCTACGGCGCGTTCACCACGGTCAACGCAATGGTGCACACGCCGTTCTTCAAGGCCGGCATCGCCGGTGACGGCGCGTACAACCGCACGCTGACCCCGCTCGGCTTCCAGAGCGAGCGGCGCGACCTGTGGGAGGCGCCGACTGTCTACCTCGGGATGTCGCCGTTCCTCTATGCGAACAACATGACGGGCGCGCTGCTGATGTACCACGCCCTCCACGACCAGAACGTCGGCACCGACCCGGACAACTCGATTCGGCTGTTCCACGCCCTGAACGGCCTGGGCAAGACCGCAGCGCTCTACATGTATCCGCTGGAGGACCACGGTCCGGTGGCGCGGGAAACGCTGCTCGACCTGTGGGCGCGATGGGCGGCGTGGCTGGACAAGTACGTGAAGAACCCGCAGAAGGCGGAGGCGAAGGCGGAGGCGGGAGGAAAGTAGTCCGGTCAGTGGTCAGTGGCTAGTGGTCAGTGGTCAGTGTGATGCGCGTGACACACTAGCCACTAGCCACTAGCCACTAGCCACTACTCACGTTCTGACCCCTATCCCTCCGCCCCCGTGTCCGTGCCCTTCTTCCCCGCCATCGACGGGTAGATGAGCCATCCGCCGACGCCGACAAGCGCGATCGGCCACCACTTCTCAATCCAGTCGAGCGGCATGCCGAAGAGCGTGTGCGAGAGCGCAATCACGCCGACCAGCACCAGCGCCACTCCGCCCGCGAGCGAGCCGCGGCTTCCGGGAACGGTGAAGTCCTCAGGCATTGCGGCCGGGCCGATTCCCGCCAGCGCGTTGTTGTAGAACGTCGCGCGCCGCCAGGCGTCCACGACGTTGTAGAGCCAGAAGAAGGCGAGGAAGATCCCGAAGAGCGGCTCCGCGCCGCCGGCAAAATTCGAATTCAGCACGGCGATGATCGACGCCGCGACCAGGACGTTTGTGAATCCCTGCTGGTAGTAGCCGATGTAGACCTGGCCGAGTCCCGGCATCAGCGAAAGCACCAGGGCCAGCACCGGCGACTTGCGCCGCGGGTCGTCGTAGAAGTCGCGCCGGCCGGTGGCCACCGGCGGCCGAGGCGCCTGCGCGGCCTGGACTGGCGGCGGGGCGACCTCGTAGGTCTCGTTCGTCACGGTGTCGGTCTGGTTGTTCATACATCGTCTCCCGTCCGCTGCCAGCTGCCGAGCTGACCGCCGCAAGCATCATGTCCTACCGCTACTAACGCGCCGGCCCCGTCGAAGGTTCGCCGCCCTTCGCGCCGGTCATCGTCCTCAGCTCGCGGAGGGCGACTTCCGCCCACTCCCGCAGCTGGAGCACAACCGTCCGCACCGGCGCGTCCACGTATGTCTGCCAGAACTCCCACAGAAGAGCCCGGCCCTGGGCGAGCGTTCCGACCGCTTCGGCCTTCGGCTTGATCGCGCGGCTCACGTTCGCAAGCGCCTCTTCGCCTGCGGCCCGCGCCTTCGCCATCGGGCGGCCCACCGCGCCGGCGACCGCAGCCACACGCGGTTCCGCGCGGACCGAGGCGTCTCTGAACGCGGCCACCGGGTTGCCCAGGACGAGAAGCAGCAGGACCGTCAGGACGTAGGCGACTTCCAGGCTGAAGCGCGGCCGCGCGGCCATGCGTCCCAGCCACGCCGAGAGGCGCTCGCCGAGACCGGGCTCGGCCGGCCGGAAGCTCGTCGCGCGAAGCACGTCGAAGACGACACTCGTGCGCGGCGCGAGGCTGACAAACGACGGCAGCACGGCGGTCGATTCGGCCAGGGCTGCCGCAAGGTCGGCACACGCTGGGCAGTGGGCCAGGTGGCCGTCCGTGAAGATCGCGGTCGAACGGTGGGAGCGCGCCGTCGACGAAGTCGCACAGCCGCTCGCGCGCCGCCCCGCAGGCGTTGCCGCTGGTTCTCGCCAGGATCGCCTGCGTCAGCGCCTCGTGCCCGCCCGCGTCCAGTTCGGTGTTCATGATTCGCCCCGCTCGGCGAGGATCTGCTCGGCCAGCTCGAGCCGCGCCCGGTTCGAGCGCGACTTCACCGTACCGACCGGCACGTGCAGGACCGCGGCCACTTCCTCCAGCGTCAGCCCCTGGATTTCCTTCAGCTGGATCACCTCGCGGCTCAAGTGCCCGAGCGAGCGGAGCGCGCGCCAGACCAGGCGTCTACGGCCGGTGGCCTCCAGCGCCGCTTCCGGGTCGGCGTCCGCGCTGGCCAGGTCCCACATTTCGTCCGCCTGGAGGTCCTCGGCCGGCGGCCGGGCCTTCTTGCGCCGCAACTGGTCGAGGCACACGTTTCGGGCCACCCGCACCATCCACGGCACGAATACCTCGCCCTCGGCCCACCGCCCGCGCGTCTCGAAGAGCCGGACGAAGATGTCCTGGGTCAGGTCGCGCGCCTCATCCGGGCTCGACGCGTAGCCGGAGGCGATCGAATACACGCGCCGCTCGAACTGGCGGACGAACGCCTCCCAGGCGAGATTGTCGCCCTGCCGGCAGCGGTCGATCAGCGCGGGCAGCTCCATGGGCACGTTCTACAGACAGTAACGCAGCAGGACGACGTGAGGTTCAGTCAGCTGCCCGCCATGCGGTGCAACTGGCCTTTCCGCCGAGCCGTTCTGAAGATACGATACGCCAATTGCGCCCCCCGTCCGTTCACCAGAGAGGTCCATCATGTTCACGCGCCTTGCGCGGGTGCTGCTCGCGTTCCCCCTCCTCATCGTCGTGATCCAGGCCGCGCCCGACGCCCAGCCCACGAAGCTGCTGCGCACGCCGACGGTGAGCGCCACGCAGATCGCGTTCGCCTACGCCAACAACATCTGGGCGGTCGAGCGCAGCGGCGGCACACGCGCGGCGGCTGACCAGCTTCCAGGGGCAGACCACCAACCCGCACTTCTCACCCGACGGCAAGCTGGATCGCCTTCAGCGGCGAGTACGCGGGCAACGTCGACGTCTATGTCGTGCCGGCGGAGGGCGGCGAGCCGAAGCGCCTGACGTGGCATCCCGGGCGGCGACCAGGTGCAGGGCTGGACGCCGGACGGCAAGGCGATCGTGTTCGCCTCCGGCGCGCGCGACCTGGGCGCCGAGCGGCGCGCCGCGCTTCTGGACCGTGCCGGCCGAGGGCGGCGTCGAGGAGCCGATGCCGCTGCCGCGCGCCTACCAGGGCAAGATCTCGCCCGACGGCGCCCACGTCGCCTACCGCATGAACAGCTCGTGGGACGAGGAGCGGCGCAACTACCGCGGCGGCCAGAACCGGCCCGATCTGGATCGTCGATCTCAAGACGTACGACCTCGTCTCGCCGCCGTGGACCGACTCGAAGGACATGGACCCGGTGTGGGTCGGCGACACCGTCTACTTCATCTCGGACCGCGACGGCGTCGCGAACGTGTGGTCGTTCGAGGCGCAGGCGAAGAAGCTCACGCAGGTCACGAGGTTCACCGACTTCGACGTCAAGGCGATGGACGCGGGCGCGGGCGTGGTGGTGTTCGAGCAGGCCGGCGTACATCCACGAGCTCGACCCGAAGACCGGGCGAGGCCCACGTGGTGAACATCACGGCCGCCGGCGACTTCCCATGGATGATGCCGCGCTGGGAGGACGTCACCGCCCGCATGGCGAACATCGTGCTCTCGCCGACCGGCAAGCGCGTCGTCGTCGAGGCGCGCGGCGAGATGTTCACGATCCCGGCCGAGAAGGGCGACGTCCGCAACCTGACGCACTCGAGCGCGCTCGGCCGAGCGCGACCCGGCGTGGTCCCCCGACGGCAAGTACGTCTCGTACTTCAGCGACAAGTCCGGCGAATACAAGCTGATCGTCGAGGAACAGGACGGCCTCAAGCCGCCGCGCGAGATCGCGCTGCCGAAGCCGACGCACTACTACACGCCGGCGTGGTCGCCCGACTCGAAGAAGCTGCTCTACACCGACACCAACCTCAACGTGTGGGTGATGGACGTCGAGAGCGGCAAGGCCAAGGTGGTCGGCAACGACCCGTGGATGGTGCCGCAGCGCACGATGAACCCGGCGTGGAGCCCGGACTCGAAGTGGGTCGCGTACGCGGCCGGCTCGAACTCGCTCTACCGCGCGATCTTCGTCGAGCAACGTCGAGACCGGCGAGACGAAGCAGGTGACCGACGGCCTCGCCGACGCGATGTTCCCGGTCTGGGACGCCAGCGGCAAGTACCTCTGGTTCCTCGCCTCGACCGACTTCGGCCTGCGCTCGCAGTGGCTCGACATGACCTCCTACGACCGGAACGAGACCTTCGGGCTGTACCTCGCGGTGCTGAAGAAGGGCGAGCCGAGCCCGCTCCTGCCGGAGAGCGACGAGGACACCGGCGTCTCGAGCGCGCCGGCCCGGAGGGCGGCGCCGTGGCGGCGCCAGCCGGCGGGCAGCCGCCGGCCGGCAGGACGCCGCCGCCGGCGACCAGCCGCAGGCGACCGGCGCGGCCGCGGACGCCGGTGACCGTGCAGATCGACTTCGACGGCCTGCAGCAGCGCATCCTCTCGGTGCCCGGCGTGCCCGAGCGGCAGTACTCGCAGCTCAAGGCCGGGCGTCGCCGGCACGGTGTTCTACCTGGAGGCGGCCGCGCGGCGGCGGCCGCGGCGGCGGGCGGCAGCACGCTCCAGCGCTACCGGCTCAGCGAGCGCAGGGCCGGCGCGTTCATGACCGGCGTGGCCGAGTACCACGTCAGCGCCGACGGCCACAAGCTGCTGTATCGCACCGCGGCGCCGGGCGGCGGCGGCGGCGCCGCGGCGGCGCGCCGGCGGGCCGCACGGCCCGGGCCTCTTCCTCGTCGATGCCGACCGCACCCCGCCGCAGGCCGGAGCAGGGCAGGCTCACCGCGACGCTGCGCATGTATCTCGACCCGAAGGAGGAGTTCGCGCAGATCTTCAACGAGGGCTGGCGCAACCAGCGCGACTACCTGTACGTGCCGAACACGCACGGCTCCGACTGGCCGAAGATGAAGGCGATGTACGGGCAGTTGCTGCCGTACGTGAACCACCGCGCCGACCTCAACTACCTGCTCGACATGATGGGCGCCGAGATCGCGATCGGCCACTCCTACGTGCGCGGCGGCGACATGCCCGACGTGCCGGCCTCGCCGGGCGGCCTGCTCGGCGCGGACTTCACGATCGACGCCGGCCGCTACAGGATCGCGCGCATCTACGACAACGAGAGCTGGAACCCCGACCTGCGGGCGCCGCTCGCGGCGCCCGGCGTCGACGTCTCGGTGGGCGACTTACGTCCTCGCGATCAACGGCGTCGAGCTGCGCGCGCCCGACAACATCTACCGCCTGCTCGACGGCACGGCGAACCGCCAGACGGTGCTCACCGTGAACAGCCGGCCGGCGATGGAGGGCGCGCGCCAGGTCACGGTGGTGCCGGTGGCGAACGAGCAGGGGCTGCGCACGCGCGCGTGGGTCGAGTCGAACCGGCGGCTGGTGGACAAGCTGTCGAACGGGCAGCTCGCCTACGTCTACCTGCCCAACACCGGCCAGCCCGGCTACACGAGCTTCAACCGCTACTACTTCGCGCAGCAGGACAAGCAGGGCGCGATCGTCGACGAGCGCTACAACGGCGGCGGCTCGGCGGCCGACTACATCATCGACGTGCTGCGGCGGCGACTTCGACGGCTACTTCAACAACGTCGCCGGCGACCGCGTGCCCTTCACCAGCCCGGCGGCCGGCATCTGGGGGCCGAAGGTGATGATCATCAACGAAATGGCGGGCTCGGGCGGCGACCTGATGCCCTACATGTTCAAGCGGCGCAGGATCGGGCACGCTGGTCGGCAAGCGGACGTGGGGCGGCCTCGTGCACACCGCCGACACCCCGGCGTTCGTCGACGGCGGCTCGATGATCGCGCCGCGCGGCGGGTTCTTCGCGCGCGACGGCAAGTGGGCGGTCGAGAACGAAGGCACCGCGCCGGACATCGACGTCGAGAACTGGCCGAAGGACGTCATCGCCGGCCACGACCCGCAGCTCGAACGCGCCGTCGAGGAGGCGCTGCGGCTGCTCAAGGGAAGCCCGTCGAACCGCGCTCAAGGAGCCGCCGCCGCCGACGTGGGGCAAGCGGAAGAAGTAGGCGGTATGCAGTAGGCAGTAGGCAGCGGATCACGCGTGACGCACTGCCAGACCACCTACTGCCTACTTCTTGTTCCCTTCGATATCCAACCCCACGATCGGCGCGATGCCGGTCGCCTTCAGCGGGCCCTCGATCGTCGCGCGGTCGCCCACGATGACAATCGACAGGTGCCCGAGGTCGATGTACTGCTTCGCCACGCGAACCACGTCGGCCTTCGTCACCGCATTGATCGCCTTCTGGTACTGCTGGTAGTAGTCGTCCGGCAGGCCCCGCTGCCACAGCGCGCCGATCGCGGCGCCGATGCTGCTGACCGATGCGAATCTCTCGGCAGGCTCTGCGCCAGCGAGTTCTTCGACATCTGCAGCTCGTCGTCGGTCACCGGCCGGCTGCCCTGGATGCCACGGAACTCCTTCATGAATTCGACGAGCGCCACGTCGCTCTTCGCCGAGATGATGTCGCCGCCCGCGCGGAACGGGCCGGGGCCCTTGCCGAAGGCGAACTCGAGCGACGCCGTAGCTCAGCCCCTTCTCCTCCCTGATGTTCGCGTTGAGGCGCGACTGGAACATGCCGCCGAGCAGCGTGTTCATCACCTGGATCGCGAAGTAGTCGGGCGTGCTCCGCGGCGGCCCCGGGAGGCCGATGGCAAACGTCGACTGCGCCGCACCCGGCTTATCCACAAGATAGATCGTCGTCGGCGCCTTGGCAGGAGGCGGCGGGTAGGTGAACGTCGGCCTGCTCCCGCCGGCCGGCCAGGCGGCCAGCGCCTTCTCCACGATCGCTCTGGCCGAGGCCGGCGTCACGTCGCCTACGACAACGATGGCCGCCCGGCCCGGCTGGAAGTAGTTCTTGTGGAACGCCATCACGTCGTCACGGGTGATGGCCTTCAGCATCGCTTCCGTGACCAACTGCCCGAACGGGTGACCGGTCCCGTAGAGCACTTTCGGAAACACCCGGCTGGCGATCTCGCCGGGCTGCGCCTTCGCGCTGTCCAGCGCGACGAGCCACTGCGCGCGGAGCCGCTCGAGCGCCGGCGCCGGGAACGTCGAGCGAAGCAGCATGTCCGCCAGGATGTCGAGCGTCGGGGCGAACTTACCTGTCGTCGACACGAAACCCATCGACCCGGACTCGCTGTCCACCGTCAGCTGGACCGATGTGCCGAGCATCTGCAGTGCGTTCGACAGCGCCTCGCCGTCGCGCGTGGTCGTGCCTTCGCTCAGCATCGACGCCGCGAGGCTCGCCACGCCGCGCCTGTCGGCCGGCTCAAACTGGTCAGCGCCGCCCATCCACGTCAACGTGAACGAGACGAGCGGCAAACCGCGCTTCTCCGAGACGAACACCTCGGCCCCGTTGGCGAGCGTCACCTTCGTCCAGGTCGGGACGCGCAGTGCCGGCGCCTTGCCGGCCGGAGGGACCTTCGAACGATCCAGGGCCTGCTGCGCCGACGCGGGCAGCGCGCACAGTGCCGCAACGAGGAGGACAGCCGGCAGCCGTCGACTGAGGGGGTTCATCACTTCACCTCCGGGCGCGGCGTGTCTTCGGCGCCGGTGACCTTCCTGCTCTGAGTCACCTTCGATGCTTCGTCGGCCTTGCCTGCCGGCACCACGCTCAAGACGACGCGGCCTTTCGTCAGATACATGTTGGCGACGCGCTTGACGTCCGCCGCGGTGACCGACGTCGACTTCTGGTAGGCCGTCTTGTAGTACCCGGCGTCGCCGTGAAACGCGGCTCCTCCGGCCAGGTTCATCGACTTGCCGAGGTTCGACTCGAGGCCCCGCACGAAGTCCAGCTCCTCGCCGGCAATCGCCTTCTGGACCTCCTCGGCGGTCGGCCCCTCTGCCTTCAGCTTCTCGACGATCGCGTCGATGGCCGTCTCGAGTTCGGTCAGCGAGTGGCCAGGCCGTGGCGTGACGACCACCGAGAACTCGCCGACGTCTTCGTTCGAATTCTGGCCCGCGGAGACCTCGGCCGCCGCCTGCTGGTCGAACACCAGCGCTCTGGTCAGCCGCGCGGTGCGCGGCCCGGCGAGGATGCTGCCGAGCACGTCGAGCGCGAACGTGTCGTCGCTCCTTTCGCCGACCGTCGGCCACTGGAGATAGAGTTGCGAAACTTGGATGTGGTCCTCGTAGTGGAACCGGCGCTCCGCGGGCAGGGTGGCGGGGGCGACGATGGGCCGTACCGTCGGCGTCCCTCGCGTGATGTCGCCGAAGTACTTCGCGACCCACGCCTTTGCCTGCACCGGATCGAAGTCCCCCGCGATCGCCAGGAACGCGTTGTTCGGCGCGTAGTAGGTCCGGAAGAAGCCCTTCACATCGTCGGCCGACGCCGCGCTCAGGTCTTCCATGCTGCCGATGACATCCCAGGAGTACGGGTTGTTCGCCGGGTACGTCGCCCGGGCCAGAATCTCGCCGACCTTGCCGTAGGGCTGGTTGTCAACACGCTGCCGGCGCTCGTTCTTGACGATGTCGCGCTGGGCGTTCAGCTTGGCGAGGTCGAGCGTGTCGAGCAGAAAGCCCATTCTGTCGGCCTCCAGCCACAGCGCGGACTCGAGGTAATTCGACGGCACCGTCTCGTAGTAGACGGTGGTGTCGTTCGCGGTCCCGCCGTTGTTGCTGCCGCCGACGCCCTCGGTCAGCCTGTCGTGAAGGCCGTAGGGGACGTGGCCGGAGCCGGTGAACATGATGTGCTCGAACAGGTGGGCGAACCCGGTCCTGCCCGGCACTTCGTTCTTCGAGCCGACGTGGTACAGGATGCCGACGGCGACCGTCGGTGTCGTGCGGTCCTGCGAGAGGATGACGGTCAGGCCGTTCGGGAGGGAGTAGGACTCGAACGGGATCCGGATGGTGTTCGACGCCGGGGGCGCCGGCGGCGGAGGCTGCTGCGCGGCGGCCACCGAGGCCAACGCCACCAGCGCAATCAAGACGAGCGTGCGGCTGGGGATGGGCACGGGTTGGTCTTCTCCTTGGAGATGGTGCTCGACGATTCTACTCCGGCGAGGCCACAGGCCGGGCTTGGCTGGTAGACTATTCCGAGAGGGGGAGCCCATGTTCCGATCCCTCACGCTCGGGCGGACATTCAGCCTCGTGCGCGCCGCCGTACTTGCCGCATCAGCAGCCGTACTTGTAGCGGCGGCCGCGGTTCCGGCGCAGCAAGCCTCCGTCGGAGCGCGATCCCAGGGGCCGGTCGCGCAGTCCCTTGGCCAGCGCTTCGGCTTCACCCCTGACCAGTTGGCGGATGTGGACGCCGGCACCGGCGTGGCCGTCGTTCTCCCCTCCAGCGTGGACCGCGAGATTGCGGTCGCCGGAGCCGTGTTCGTCCGTGCGACCGGTGTCCGGCTCGTATCCGTGCTCCAGGACGTCGAGCGGCTCGAGTCGGGCAAGGGGTTCATTCGCACCAAGAGCCTGAGCAATCCGCCGCGGCTGGCCGATTTCGCCGGGTTCGAGTTGCCGCCCGCCGATATTGAGGCGCTGCGCGACTGTGCGCCCGGGCATTGCGATGTCAAACTCGGCCAGGGCGCGTTCGACGTGCTCGCGAAGATCAACTGGTCGGCGCCCGACGCGGCAGTACACGTCAACGCTTTCGCCCGGCAGAGCGCGCTCGACTACGTCGTCGCCTACCGGAAGGGCGGAAACAAGGAGCTGGCCGTCTACCTGGACTCGGATCGGCCGCAGTTCATCGCGCGCGAATTCGACGAGATGATCAGCCGTGTCGACCTCTGGCCGGACGTGCTGCCGGCGCTCGCCACCTACCTTCGCGGCTATCCGACGTCGGCACGGCCGCCCATGACGCGCGACTTCTTCTACTGGTCGATGGCGGAGTTTGGCCTCAAGCCGGTCTTCCGCATCAACCACGTCGTCGTCTACTCCACGGGTCGGTCGAGCGGCCCGCTGCACGTCGTGGCGGTGAAGCAGCTCTACGCCAGTCACTACTTCCACACGGCGCTTGAAGTCCGTGTCGTCGTGAACGACCCGCGGCGGTCCGCTAAGGGCGTCTATCTGGTCGTGTTGAACATGGCGCGGTCCGACGGTCTGACCGGCCTGTTTGGCGGTGTCATCAAGTCGAGAGCCAGCAACGGCTCACGCGACGGCATCGAGCGCGCGCTGGCGGCGATCAAGCGGATGGCCGAAGCGGGACGCTGACGTCCGGACCCCTCGGGGGGCCGTCCCGGCCACCCTCCGCCGGGGCTAAGTGGTGTGACCTGCCCTGCCGCGAGCACGGCCAAGGCGGCCAAATCACTCCGGGAGTGATTCCACCAGGCGAAATAACTCCCGGAGTGATTTCGGAGGGTTCCGCTATAATCCAGCATTCTGGATCAGCTCTGGCTTCGCCTTCCTGGGGGCTTCTGATGAAACGTCATGCGTTGATTGGACTCGGTGTGGCGCTCGCGCTGGCCGTGGCCGGGCCGTCACTCATTGGTCAGACCGGGCAGCCGGCGGCAAGCGTCGCCGGCGGGCCGTTCGAGTCGCTGCATTTCCGCCAAATCGGACCGGCGTCGATGTCCGGCCGCATCTCGGACCTCGCCGTCTACGAAGCCAATCCAGCCATCTTCTACGTGGGCACGGCCCACGGCGGCGTTTGGAAGACGACGAACGCCGGCACCACCTTCACGGCGCAGTTCCAGGACCAGGGTCTGATGTCGATTGGCGACGTCACCATCTCGCAGTCGAACCCGGACCTGGTGTGGGTGGGCACAGGCGAATCGAACAACCGTCAGAGCACGTCGTGGGGCGACGGGGTCTACAAGTCGATGGACGGAGGCAAGACCTACGTCAACATGGGCCTCCGCACCTCCAAGCACATCCACCGCATCGCCATCGACCCGCGCGACAACAACGTCGTCCTCGTCGCGGCGACGGGCAGCCTGTGGGGGCCGGGCGGCGAGCGCGGCGTCTACAAGACCGCCGACGGCGGCAGGACCTGGAAGCAGGTACTGAAGGTCGACGACGACACCGGCGCGAACGATCTAGCGATGGACCCGGCGGACAACAAGATCGTGTACGCATCCACCTACCAGCGGCGCCGCACCACCTGCTGCATGAACGGCGGCGGCCCGGGCAGCGGCATCTGGAAGTCGACCGACGGCGGCGACACCTGGACGCGGATGAAGGGCAACGGCATCCCGGACGGCCCGCTCGGACGGATCGCTCTCGAGGTGTCCCGGAAGCGCCCGAACATCCTCTACGCCACCATCGAGGGTCCCACGGCTGCCGGCGGCGCGCGCGGCGGCGCCCCGTCGGGCGCTGAGGAAGGGCCTGGCGCTGCGGCGGCGCAGGCGACGCAGGCCGCGCAACCCGGAGGCGGGCGGGGCGGCGGCGGTGCGCTCAATACCCAGCCGACCGGCCTCTACCAATCGGACGACTCGGGCGCGACGTGGCGCAAGGTGAACAACGCGAACCCGCGGCCGATGTACTTCAGCAAGGTCCGCATCGATCCGAACGACCCCGAGGTGGTCTATCTCGGCGGGGTCGGCCTGCACCAGACACTCGACGGCGGCAAGACCATAGCGACCGACGTGGCAGCCTCGACCCACGATGACGTCCACGCCATCTGGATCGACCCGGCCAACTCGAACCACCTGCTGATCGGCAACGACGGCGGCCTGGCCGTTTCCTACGACATGTCGAAGACGTGGGTGTTCTTCCCGAACCTCCCGGTCGGCCTCTTCTACCACGTCAGCTACGACATGGCGACGCCGTTCAATGTGTGTGGCGGCATGCAGGACAACTACGACTGGTGCGGCCCGAGTCAGGTGCGCGGCACGGCAGGCATCGCCAATCACCACTGGACCACCATCCAGGGCGGCGACGGGTTCGTCGCGCTGCAGGACCCGACCGACTACCGGATCGTCTACACCGAGTCGCAGGACGGCAACATGACGCGGTACGACCGCATCACCGGCGAGTCGATGAGCATCCGGCCGCAGCCGGCGCCCGGCGAGCCGGCGCTCCGCTGGCAGTGGGACACGCCGCTCACGATGTCCCCCAACGATCCCAAGATCATCTACGCCCCGGCCAACAAGGTGTTCAAGTCGATCGACCGCGGGCTGACGTTCAACGCGATCAGCGGCGATCTGACGAGCGGGGCGAACCGAGACGACATCGTCACGATGGGCGTGAAGAACCGCGAGATTCAGATCGCGCGCAACGACGGCATCGCGGCGTGGCCGACCATCACGACGTTCGCCGAGTCCCCGAAGCGGCCCGGCCTGCTGTACGCCGGCACCGACGACGGGCACCTGCAGGTGTCGCGCGACGGAAAGACGTGGACCGACGTGATCGGGAAAGTGCCGGGCTTGCCCAAGGACACGTATGTGTCGCGGGTGGTTCCGTCCCGCTTCGATGAGGGCACCGTCTACGCGACGTTCGACGGCCACCGCCAGAACGACTTCGCCACCTACATCTACGCGAGCAACGACTTCGGGCAGACGTGGCGGTCGGTGAGCGCGAACCTCAACGACCAGATCGCGCGGACCCTGACCGAGGACACGAAGAACCCGGACGTCCTC
The DNA here is from genome assembly GCA_963784455.1 of uncultured Acidobacteriota bacterium. Lineage (GTDB taxonomy): Bacteria > Acidobacteriota > Vicinamibacteria > Vicinamibacterales > Fen-181 > FEN-299. The sequence continues at coordinate 60,501 of CAWARN010000018.1, forward strand.
TACCTCGGCACCGAGACCGGCCTGTTCGTGTCGATCGATCGTGCGAAGAGCTGGATGCGCGTCAAGGCCAACCTGCCGACGGTGCGCATCGACGAGATCACGCTCCACCCGAGGGACAACGCGATGATCCTGGCGACGCACGGCCGCTCGATCTGGATCCTCGATCAGATCGCGCCGTTCCAGGAATACGCCGCGGCGCAGGCCGTCGAAGCGAAGCTCTTCACGCCGCCGTCGTCGGTGATGTACCGGCGGCCGGCCACGGACCGGAACTACGAGTTCTGGGGCGACCAGACGTTCTTCGGCGAGAACCCGCCGCAGGCTGCGGTGATCGCGTGGCAGCTCAAGAAGAACGTCGGCGAGGTGAAGCTGACGGTCACCGACGCGCTCGGCAAGCCGGTCCGCGAGATCTCCGGCCAGGTGCTGGCGAACAGCAACAAGGCCGGGTACCAGGCCGCGTGCTGGGACCTCCGGGTCCAGCCGCTGGCGGCGCCGGCCGGCGGCGCGGGCGGCCGGGGCACTGGGGCAAGAGGTGAAGGGGCAGCAGGTGGTCCGCCTCTGCCCGCGGCTGCGCCGCAGGCTTCGGCGGGACAGCCGGCTACGCCGGCTGGCGGTGGTGGCCGCGGCGGCGCGCCTGCCGTCAATCCCTTCGGCGCCGGCTGCGGCGGTGGGGGCGGACGCGGCGGCAGTGGCTTCGGCGGCGCGGGCGGCGGCAATCCAGGCCCGTTCGTCCTGCCGGGAAGCTACAACGTCTCGCTCGTCGTCGACGGCAAGACGGTGGATACCAAACCGCTCAAGATCGCCGCGGATCCGGACGTGGCGCTGACCGCCATCGAGCGGAAGAAGCTCTACGACATGGCGATGGAGATGCACGACCTGCAGCGCGTCGCCAACGACTTCTCGAGCGCGCTGACGCCGCTCAACGCCAGGATGGGCGAGATTGGCAAGGAAGTCGCCAGCCGCAGCGACATCCCGGCCGACGTGAAGGCAGCCGTGGAAGGCTTCACGAAGGAGCTGGCTGCGGTGATGCCGAAGTTCGCTACTGGCGGCGGAGGGCGTGGTGGTGGCCAGCCTTCGCCTGCGGCTACGGCCCAGCCTTCGCCGACGGCTACGGCGGGGCAGGCCGGGCAAGCGGGCGGTGGCACCGCGCCTGCGGCGGCTGGACAGGCGGTGCAAACGCCTCCGGTGGTCAGCGTGGCCGCGCGCATCACGCAGGCCAAGAACGGCATGATGGGCGGCATGTGGCCGACGTCGATGACGACGAAGGCGTACGAAGAGGCGAAGGCCATAGCCCCGAAGGCGTTCGCCGAAGCCAACGCGGTCATCGCCAGGGCCGGGGCGCTCAGCCCGACCCTGGTCAAGTACAAGGTGACGCTGGCGGCGCCGGCGCCGGTGAAGGTGCCGGCCTCGACGGCGGCCAGAACAAAGAAGTAGCGAGGTCTTTCGTGACGAGTCGAAACCTGACCAGCCAACTGCTGGTATGCGTCCTCCTGGCCGCCTGCCAGATAGTCGTGTTCGCCGCCCCGGCCACCCAGGGCAAGGCCGGGCAATCCGCTCCTGCCGGGGGCGCGGCGCTGGCCACGGCCAAGCCGGGCCGCCTGGCCACCCAGCCGATCGACGAGGAGTACACGAAGAAGATCAAGGAGTACACAACCGAGACCTTCTTCCTGTCGCCTGTCATCGACTACATGCCCGCGTCCAAAACCGTCCCGACGCCGAAGGCGATCCTCGGCGACATCGCCGGCGCGCCGGGCAAGCTGCCCTATTCGAAGGAGGTGCACGACTACATGCGCCTCCTCGCCAAGTCCACGCCGCGGGTGAAGGTCTACACCATCGGGACGACCGAGGACGGCCGCGAGATGATCGTCGTCGCCGTCGCGTCGGAAGCGCTGATGGCGAAGCTCGATCAGAACAAGGCGGACCTCGCCAGGCTGGCGGACCCGCGTACCATCAAGATGGACGACGCGGTGGCCGATGCGATCGCGCAGCGCGTTGCGCCGGTCTACTACGTCAACGGGGCTGTCCACGCCAACGAGGCCGGGGCGCCGACAGCGCTGATGGAGCTGGCCTACCGCCTGGCGGTGGACGACAGCCCCTACATCCGGAACATCCGCGAGAACATCATCACGCTCATCACGCCGGTCGCCGAGCCGGACGGCCGCGACTACATGGTGGACGTGTACGAGTGGAAGAAGAAGCACCCGAACGACACGCCGGTGAGCGCGGTCTATTCAGGGAAGTACGTGGGGCACGACAACAACCGCGACGCGATGGGCCTGACGCTCGCGATGTCGCGGGCGGTGCTCAACACCTACATCGGGTGGAAGGCGCAGGTGCTGCACGACCTCCACGAATCGGGCTCGTTCCTCTACGACAACACCGTGGGCAACGGCCCCTACAACGCGTGGCTCGACCCGATCCTCACCAACGAGTGGCACCTGATCGGGTGGAACAACGTGAACGAGATGACGCGGATGGGGATGCCCGGCGTCTACGCGTGGGGCACGTTCGACACCTGGTCGCCCGGCTACCTGATGTTCTTCGCCGCGCTGCACAACGGCATCAGCCGCCTCTACGAGACGTTCGGCAACGGCGGCAACGCCGACACCGAGGATCGGACGCTGTCGGCCGGCGAGACGTCGCGGACGTGGTTCCGGCAGAACCCGCCGATCAGCCGCGTGATGTGGTCGCTCAGGAACAACAACAACTACGAGCAGACGGGCATCATCGTCTCGCTCAACTACTTCGCCAGCAACCGCATCTACTTCCTCCGCAACTTCTACGACAAGAGCAAGCGCTCCGTGATGAAGCCGAAGGTGGAAGGGCCGGCGGCGTACGTGCTGCCGGCGAGCGACCCGCGCCTCGGCACGCAGGCCGAGCTGCTGCGCGTCCTGCAGCGGCAGGGCGTGGAGATCTCGAAGGCGACCGCGGCGTTCACTGTCACGATTCCGGCCCGGCCGGCGGCGGGCGGGGGAGGGCGCGGCGGGCGCGGCGGGCAGAGGGGCGGAGGGGCGGATACGACGGCGGGTCCGCCTTCGCCTGGGGCTCCGGAGGGACAGGCAACTTCGCCCCAGGCTTCGGCGAGACAGGCGGGAGGCGGGCAGGCGGCAGGCGGCGAGAAGCCCGCGCCGGTCACGCGTGAATTCCCGGCCGGCAGCTACATCGTGCGGATGGACCAGCCGTATTCGCGCATAGCCGACGCGTTGCTCGACTACCAGTACCTGGGCGGCCAACGACGCGCAGACGCGGCCGTACGACGATACCGGATGGACGTTCCCCGAGGGGTTCGGCGTCCAGTCGCTCCGCATCACGGACGTGAAGGTGCTCGACGCGCAGATGGAGCTGGTCAAGGGCGACGTGAAGGCGGCGAGCGGCGTCACCGGCCAGGGGGCGGTCGTCGCCATCAATCAGGCCGCCGACAACTCGCTCATCACGCTGCGCTACAAGCTGAAGGACGCCGACATCCAGATCGCCGAGGAGCCGTTCGAGGCGGGCGGCGCGAAGTTCACGCGCGGCACGTTCCTCGTCAAGGGCGTGGCGCAGGGCGACCTCGACGCCCAGCTGACGGCGCTCGGCCTGAAGGGCGTGGCGCTGTCGGCGGTGCCGGCGGTGAAGACCCACCCGGCGCGGGCCGCGCGCGTCGCGCTGCTGCACCAATGGACGAGCACGCAGACCGAGGGGTGGTGGCGGCAGGCGCTCGACATCTACGGCGTCCCGTACGACTACATCGATCCCGAGACGGTGAGGAAGACGCCCAACCTGCGCGCGAAGTACGACGTGATCATCTTCGGGCCGGGCGGCGGCCAGGGAGCGGTCGAGGGATCGCCGATGTGGCGGAATCCCACCCCCTGGAACAAGAAGGAGCTGCCGAACATCGGCGCCTGGGCGCAGACCGACGACACGCGCATCGGCATGGGGCTCGAGGGGCTCATCGCCCTCCGAGGCTTCATCGCGCAGGGGGGCGTGTTCATCGGGTCGAACAGCTCGGCCGACTTCGCCATCAGCAACAACTTCACCACCGGCGTCAGCGCCGGCACCGCCGGGAGCGCGACGCGCGTGGTCGGCTCGCTGCTGCGAACGAAGATCGTGGACGAGACGAGCCCGATCGTCTACGGCGTGCCAGACAACCTGGCGATGTACAGCAACAGCGGGTCGTTCTTCACCGTCTCGTCCAGTTCGGGCGGCGGCGGCGGCCGGGGCGGTGGTCCGCCTTCGCCTGCGGCTACGGCGGGACAAGCGGGTGGGGCGCGCGGGGCGACCGGCGGCGGCGGGAGGCCGACCGGCCGCGGCACGCAGGACGACCCGGACACGGTGCAGGGCCGGCCGATGTACGAGGGCTCGAACCTGAAGCCGGTTCCGACGCCCGTCCAGACACAGCCGTGGCAGTACTCACTTCCGACCGAGGATCAGCTGAAGCGGAACCCGGGCAATCTGATTCCGCCGCAGTTCCGGCCGAGGGTGGCGCTGCGGTTCGACGCGCAGAACACCCTGCTCGTGTCGGGGTTGCTCGACGGCGGTGCCGACATCGCACAGCGCCCGGTGGTCGTGGACGTGCCGGTCGGCAAGGGCCACGTGGTGCTGTTCGCCAACAACCCGATCTACCGCGGCGAGACGATCGGCAGCTACCCGCTGGTGTTCAACGCGATCATGAACTTCGACAGCCTGAACGCCGGGAGGAAGGTGGACGAGAAGTAGGGGAGCGTAGCGCGGGTCTTCAGACCCGCGAGGAAGTGGTAGGCAGTAGGCGGTGCCCGCATCACGCCCACAGCGCAGCCAGTTCCAGCTCGGCCCCGGCTTTGCGCCATGCAGGGTCGTGGCGGCTGATCAGCGCCTTACGACGTCGACTGCAAGCCGTTCGCGCGGCTCAATCCGGCCGGCGACGTCCTTGCGAGCATCGCCCGGTTCTTCACCTGGACGGCGGCTGCCCAAGCGTAAGACCTAATCCATCTCGAACTTGTCGCATAAGTGGGAATCGCACGCGATCTGCGGGCAGGTCATTACGGTGCAGTGGGCAACACAAGGATTGCCCAGTCCGCTACAGGAGACCCCCGTGCATCTCATGGGCAGCTTGGTTACCACGCCGCCGGAGACCCGCTTCAAATCGTCTTCCGTGAGACCATCGACGAGGTACTCGATCGACGGCTCACCTGTCCCGGGGGCCTTCTTGGTGTCGACGTCCTTCTGGGTCTCGGGATCCTTCTTGGCCGCGACGTCCTTGTCTGTCGCCATAGCTCCTCCTTAGACCTCTCAAACGTCGCCATTCTAGGCCCTCGATGTGACGAGTGCAACCGGATTCTCCGCTGGATCCTCCGCCAGTGCGAGCACGAACCTCCGATGCGCACGTCTCGGGGTCGGTATAAGATGGGGCTCGCTCCGAACCACACGGGGTTGCTTCATCCAGGCCGCTACGCCTCCGGGCAGGCTCAGGCACGCAGATGAGTGGAACACCGCCGGGACTGAAGACGTCGCGCTACACCCGACTCGTTCCCGCTGACGACGGGTGGATGCTGCTCTACAACGCGCTGACCAACTCGTTTGCGCGCGTCCCGCCGCCTTTGCAGGATGCCGTGCGAGAGATCCTGCGCGATCCAGACGGGTCTGGCGGCGACGCCGGGCAGGCCGCCAGGCTGAAGGCAGAACTGCGCAAGGGTGGCTTTCTTATCGACGCGGGCCTGGACGAATTGGACCTGCAGCGTCTCACGAACAGAGCCAGCCGCTTCGCCACGACCCACCTCGGGCTGACCATCGCGCCCACGCTTGCCTGCAATTTCCGGTGTTCGTATTGCTTCGAGGAACGCCGCAGCGAGACCATGACCCCGGAGGTCGAGGACGCGGTTGTGGCATTCGTCGAACGGCGCGCGCGCGAGATCCAGTCCCTGTCACTCAGCTGGTTCGGCGGCGAGCCCACACTTCGTCTGGACATCATCGAGCGTCTGGTCGGCCGGCTCGGGAAGCTGTGCGAGGAGAAGGACATCTGCTTTCCGCCGATGAGCATGATCACGAACGGGTACCTGCTCTCGAGCGACGTCGTAGCGGTCCTCAAGGGGCTGAACATCACGAGCGTTCAGATCACCCTCGACGGCCCGCCCGCGGTGCACGACAGCCGCCGGAAGCTCGCCAACGGCGGCGGGACCTTCTCCACGATTCTCGAGAACGTCAGGGGGGCGCTGGGTATTGTGGACGTGTCGGTTCGCATCAACGTCGACCGCTCCAACGTGGCGGCGCTCGACGGTCTCTTCGAAGTGTTCGCAGCAGGCGGGCTGGGCGGCAAGCTGCCATTCTATTTCGGCCACGTGCAGCCGTACGGGGACGCGTGCGCGGATATCGGGAGTGCGTGCCTGAGCACGCAGGAGTACTCGGCGCTGATTCTCGACCTTCAGCAGAGAGCCAGGGAGAGAGGGCTCAAGGCCCCGGTGCGCTACCCGAGTGCTCATACCTTCGGTTACTGCACCGCCGATCGCGTGTCCGGGTTCGTCGTCGCGCCTTCCGGGGCACTGTTCAAGTGCTACAGCGAGATCGGCGCTGACCTGCGGCACAGCGTTGGCAGCGTGCTCTCGGGGGACCTCGAGACCTACCAGTTGAGCAACCTGTGTCGCTACATGAACTGGGACCCCTACCAGGATCCGGAGTGCAGCGCCTGTTACTGCCTGCCGATCTGCGCGGGCGGTTGCCCTTTCCTGGCGCAACGGCGCGGCGACACGTGCGCGTGCGTCGACTTCAAGTTCAATCTGGACGAGGTGCTCAAACTCAAGTACGACGAGGTCAAGCGCGTGGGTCAGCTCAGACAGCGGGCCGGCGGACCGGGAGACCGCCGCGGCGATGGAAGTCCCGACCGGGCGGCCGAGGAGACTGGGGTCACATCTTGCATCCCCACAATTCGCACGGTCTGACCCCGGCGGCCTCTCGGTGCCACACGTGCAGAATGTGTCACTGCAAGATGTGACCCCAGGCGGTAGAATCGCCCCAGTGTCCGAGTCCCTTCTGCTCCAGGAGATCGCTGAGCAGCCCGACCGGCTGCGGCAACTGCTCGCCGGCGGCGCCGGTGAAGTCGAAGCGATCGCGGGCGCGCTCCGCTCGACGGCGATCCGCCATGTGGTCATCGCCGCGCGCGGCTCGTCGGACAACGCGGCTCGCTACGCGCAATACGTCTTCGGCGCGTTCAACCGCCTGACGGTCACGCTGGCGACTCCGTCGCTGTTCACCCGCTACAACGCGGCGCCACGCATGGACGGCGCGCTGGTCGTCGGGATTTCCCAGTCCGGCCGGTCGCCGGACCTCGTCGCGGTCGTCGAGGAAGGCCGGCGTCAGGGCTGTCCGACGCTGGCCATTACGAACGCTCCGGGCTCTCCGCTCACCGAAGTGGCCGATCACACATTGCTCCTCCGAGCCGGCCCCGAGAGGAGCATCGCCGCGACGAAGACCTACACGGCGCAGCTCGTCGCGCTGGCGATGCTGTCGGCAGCGGTCGCAGACGACGCGCTGCGGAAAGAGGAGCTGGAATCAGTTCCGGCCCACGTAGCGAAGGCGCTCGACGTCAACCCGGACGCGATGGCCGCTGCGGCGGCCGCGCTCAAGGACGCCGGCCACGGAGTCGTGATCGGGCGCGGATTCAACTATGCGACGGCCTTCGAAATCGCTCTGAAGGCGAAGGAGGTCGCGTATTTCGCCGTCGAGCCGTACTCGGCCGCCGACTTCCAGCACGGGCCAATCGCGCTCATCGACTCTGGCTTCGCGGCCATCATCGTCAACGTGGACGGCGCGGTCAGCAGGGAAGTCGAAGATCTTCTCCGCACGATGACCGAGCGCGGCGCGCGCCCGGTCGTCGTGTCAAACGTCGAGTCGTCTTTGGCGCTGGCGCTGGCCCCGCTGGCGTTGCCGGCCGGGATTCCAGAGTGGCTGTCGCCGATCGCGGCGGTCGTCCCCGGGCAACTGCTCGCGTTTCACCTGAGCCGCGCGCGCGGCTTCGATCCGGATCAGCCCCGCGGCCTGTCGAAGGTCACGCGGACGACCTGAGCCGCCCCTCCTACTGCCTGCTGACGTTGACGAAGTACAGATCGGTCGCCACCTCGAACTCGTCCTTCGAGCGCGTCGTCGTCATCACCTGCCACTCGGTGGTGGGCGTGATGATCTGCCACTTCCCCTTCTGCCCCACCCTGATCGGCATGGCGAACGCCGGTACGTCGGCGCGCCACCGGTACGCGACCTGCCCGCCGTCCCGGAACGCCAGATCGAGCGTCGGCAGCTCCGTGAACCTCAGGTACTGGTCGAAGAGCGGCGTCAGATTCATCCCGGTCTTCTGATTGAAGAACGCCACGACATCGTCGGTCGTGATGTTCTGGTACTTGAAGTGCTGGTAGAACTGGCGAATCAGCTTCCACCACCGCGCGTCGTCGTTCACGACGCTCCGCAGCGTGTGGATGAACAGCGCGCCTTTGAAGTACATGTCCTGCGGCGGCGTGCGGTTGATGCCGCGAGGCGGGACGATCGGCTCGCGGTTGCGGACCTTCGACTTGTAGCCGTTCGTGTACGTGAGCGCATCGTCGTACCCGAACATGTACTCGACGTAGATGCACTCCATGTACGTGCCCCACCCTTCGTGGATCCACATGTCCGCGAGATCGGCATCGGTCACGCTGTTCCCGAACCACTCGTGGGCGCTCTCGTGGATGATGATGAAGTCGAACTTCAGGCTCACGCCGACGCCGGTCCAGTCTCGCTCGAGGTAGCCATTGGCGAAGTGGTTGCCGTAGGTGATCGCGGTCTGGTGCTCCATCCCCGCGTACGGCACCTCGATCAGCTTGTAGCCGTCCTTCCTGAAGGGGTACTCGCCGAAGTACTTCTCGAAGCACTCGATCATCGACCTGGCCTGGGCGAACTGCTTCTTCGCCTTCTCGAGATTCTCGGGCAGGCAGTAGAAGTCGAGCGTCATCCCGTTGGCCGTGTCGGTGAAGTGCACGTATGTCCCGATGTTCAGCGACACGCTGTAGTTGTTGATGGGGTAATGGACGAGCCAGTCCCACCGCGTGTAGCCGTCGCCAAGGTCGGTCTTGCCCATGAACCTGCCGTTCGAGACGTCGACCAGGTCGTTCGGGATCGACACGCTCAGCCGCATGTTCTCGACCTCGTCGAACAGCTGGTCCTTGTTGGGCCACCAGATGCTGGCCCCGATGCCCTGGCAGGCGGTGTTGATCCAGTGGCGGCCGGCGGGATCCTTCCGGAACGCGAAGCCTCCGAAGCGGCCGGTCTCTTTCGGGTTGCCCGAGTAGTAGAAGTCGATGGACTGAACCGAGTCCCGCTTGAGCGTCTCCGGGAAGTCCACGAACACCGCGCCGGAGTCGCGCTCGTACTTCAGCTCCTTCGAGCCCCAGAGGATCTTCTCGATTGTCAGCGTCTCCGTGAGGTCGAGCTGGATCCGCGTGTCGTCCTTCAGCATCCTGAAGCGAATCGTGTTCTTCCCGCCGATGGACTTCTTCTCCGGATCGACCCGGACATCGAGGTGGTAGAACAGCAGGTCGTTGTTGGCGCGGTACGGGCCGTAGCCGCCCCGGAGCAGATCGGCCCTCGTCGGCTCGGCTGGCGGCGTCGGTGTGAGCGGTTTCGGCTGGGCCTGCCCGGAGAGCGGTGCGCCGCGCGCGGCGAGCGTCGCCGTGACGAGACAGGCCAGAACGAAGGCGACACCCGCCGGCGAGACGGCCAGCCTTCGAGTCGAGGACGCAATCGGGTGTGACAGCATCAGTCTTCTCCCGACATCGGGCACGCGACGCGGCGCGGCGACGGGCGGGTGCATGATACACGCGTCTTCTGTATGCTGTCGCGAGGCCACTATGCATCCACCTCGTCCCTTCGGTCATCTTCTCAGGTCGACCGGCGTCCCGCTCGTACTCGCGCTGGCCGTGGCGCCGCTGGCCGGAGCGCAAACGGCAGCTCGGTCGGTTGCGAAGCCAAGAATCGCTGCGCCTGCGGTGTCGGCCTCCGCCGCCCCGGTGCTGCGAGCGCCCGCTGTTCCGCTCGTGGCCTACGACCCGTACTTCTCAATCTGGTCGCCAGCCGACCGGCTCACCGATGCCGCCACCGTCCACTGGACCGGCCGAACGCAGCCGCTGACCTCGATCATCCGCGTGGACGGTGAAGCGTTCCGGCTGATGGGCCCGACGCCGGCCGACACCGCCGCGCTCACCCAGCGATCGGTCACGATCTCGGCAACGCGCACGACGTACGAGTTCGGCGACGCGCGCGTTCGGGTGACGCTCGGCTTCCTCACGCCGTCGATTCCGTCGGACCTCGACCTGCTGTCGCGGCCGGTCACCTATCTCACATGGGCGGTCGCGTCGGCCGACGGCAAGCCGCACAAGGTCCAGGTCTATTTCGATTGTGGCGCGGAGATCGCCGTGAATACGCCCGACCAGTCGGCAGGCCTCGACTACCCGCAGGCGGCGGGCCTGCTGGTGGCGCGGGTGGGCACGCCAGACCAGCCGGTCCTCGCCAGGAAGGGCGACGATGTGCGAATCGACTGGGGATACGGATACCTGGCGACGCCGGCGAGCGCCAGCGCAGTCGTCTCCGGCGGCAACAGCGGGCGGATGCGCCGGGCGTTCATGACGGACGGCGCGATTACTGGCCCGGCGGGGCCGATTCCCGCGCGGCCCGTCAACGACTCTCGCCTGGCCATGGCCGCGGCGTGGGATTTCGGCGACGTCGGCGCGGCGCCAGTCTCGCGCTTCGCGATGCTCGCCTACGACGACGTGTTCGCGATCCGGTACTTCTCGCAGGACCTGCGGGCCTATTGGCGGCGAGGTGGCGCGACGATCGAATCGGTGCTGGCCACGGCCGCGCGCGAACGCGAGGCGCTCGACGCGAAGTCGGCCGCGTTCGACGCCGATCTCCGCGGCGACCTCACCCAGGCTGGCGGCGCGAAGTACGCGGCGATCGCAACGCTCGCGTACCGCCAGACGCTGGCAGCGACCAAGCTCGTCGCCGACGCGAACGGGCAGCCGCTGCTCTTCCCCAAGGAGAACTTCAGCAACGGCTGCATCGGCACGGTCGACGTCATCTACCCGATGGCGCCGCAGTTCCTGTTGTTCGGTCCGAAACTGGCGCGCGCGCTGGTCGTGTCGAACCTTGACTACGCGAGTTCGCCGCGCTGGAAGTTCCCGTTCGCGCCGCACGACCTCGGCACCTACCCGCACGCGACGGGCCAGGTCTACGGCGGCGGGGAGAAGACGGAGGAGAACCAGATGCCGGTCGAAGAGACCGGCAACATGATCATCCTCGTCGCGGCGATCGCGCGGATGGAAGGGAACGCGGACCTCTCGGGCCAGTATTGGCCGGTCTTGACGAGGTGGGCGCAGTACCTCAAGGAGAAGGGGTTCGACCCGGAGAACCAGCTCTGCACCGACGACTTCGCCGGTCATCTCGCGCACAACGTCAACCTCTCCGCGAAGGCGATCGTCGCGCTCGGCGCATTCGCGCGGCTCTGCGAGATGCGCGGCGAGAAGGCCCTGGCGGCGGAATACCGGAAACTCGCCGAAGGGTTCGCCGCGCGCTGGGTGAAGGAGGCGGGCGATGGCGATCACTACCGGCTGGCGTTCGACCGGCCGGGCACGTGGAGCCAGAAGTACAACCTTGTCTGGGACCGAATTCTCGGCTTGAACCTGTTCCCGGTGGCCGTGGCGCAGAAGGAAATGGCCTACTACCGCCGGATCCAGGAGAGGTACGGGGTGCCGCTCGACAACCGGCGGCTCTACACGAAGCTCGACTGGGTGACGTGGACCGCCACGCTCACAGGGTCGAGGGCGGACTTCGAGGCGCTCGTGAACCCGCTGTTCGACATGCTCAACGCGACGCCTCACCGCGTGCCGATGACCGACTGGTACTGGACGCACGACGCGACGAAGGCGGGCTTCCAGGCGCGGTCGGTCGTGGGCGGTGTCTTCCTGCGGATGCTGTACGATGCGCCGGTGTGGAAGAAGTGGGCGGGGGGAGGCGAAGTAGCTGGCAGCTGATAGCTGGCAGCGGACCGCCTGTCACGCGCGATCGAGTGCCTCCGTCTGCTGCCTGACTGCCTGCTGTGTGATCTCGACGATCCGCTGACAGCTCGCCGGCTCCAGCGCCAGCTACTGATTGACGTGGACCACTTTCGCCGGCGGGAAGCCGTTGAACCAGGTGGCCGAGGCGTTGCTGTAGGCGCCGATGTCCTCGGAATAGACCAGGTCGTCGAGCTGGAGATCCGGCAGCGTCTCGGACTGCGAGATCGTGTCCAGGCCGTCGCACGTCTGGCCGAACACCGCGCACACCTCCGTCGTCCCCTTCCGGAACGACTTGAAGTGATACGGGCAGTGGTCGAAGATGATGCCCGAGAAGGTGTGGTACACGCTGTCGTCGATGTAGTAGCAGGTCCGGTCGTCGCGAACCGCCTTGCCGATGACCGTCGCGATTGACGTCACGGCGGTCGCCACCATGAACCGCCCCGGCTCGGCGATGATCTCCATCGACTTCGGGAACAGCCGTTCGACTTCAGCGTTGATCTTCTTCGCGAGGACGCTGAACGGCGGCACGTGCCGGTTGTAGCGGACCGGGAATCCGCCGCCGATGTCGAGCACCTTCAGGTCGAACCCGCGCGACGACGCTTCCTTCATCACCGCCGCCGACATGTTCAGCGACTGCACGTAGTTCTCGAAGTTCGTGCACTGGCTGCCGACGTGGAAGCTCAGCCCCTCGACGACGAGACCCGAGTCGCGGGCCTCCTCCATCAGCGACACCGCCTCGCCCGGCTCGCAGCCGAACTTCGACGACAGCTCCACCATCGACCCGGTGTTCGGCACGCGCAGCCGCACCAGCAGGCCGGCGCTCGGCGCGTGCTCGGCGATCTTGCCGATCTCGATCCGGTTGTCGAAGGTGACGAGCGGCTTGTATTTGTTCAACTCCTCGAGGGTCTCCTTCGCCTTCACCGGATTCGCGTAGACGATCTTGTCCCACACGAAGTCCTGGCGCTCCTTCGCCGGCCGCCGCCGGATCAGCTCGTAGACGAGCAGGAACTCCGGGAACGACGCCACGTCGAAGCTCGCGCCCGCCTTGTAGAGCGTCTGCACGATCTCGGGCGCCGGATTCGCCTTCACCGCGTAGTACGCCTGCACGCGCGGCAGGTGGCGCTTGAAGGTGGCGTAGTTCCGGCGGAGCGCGTCGTGGTCCACGACGACGAGCGGCGTGCCGTGCTCGTCGGCCAGCGACTTGAGTAGCTTGGTGGAAAGCTTGGACATAGAGGGCTCAGGGCTCAAGGCTCAGGGCTCAGGGCCGCACGCGAGAGGCGGGCGCGGACCGGGTCGGCGCGAAGGGCGACTTTCCCGGAGCCCGGAGCCGACGAACCGGGCCACGACCGCCGTCTCACCGGCCGACTCAGAACTTCGGTTCCGACCCGTCGATCATCTTCACGGCGTTGTGCTTGAAGTACTCCTTCGTCAACGCCTTCACCATCGCCGGCCGCGCGTCGTAGAGGCGGCGCAGCTTGCGCGGCTTGTGGCGCGCCAGCGCGTAGTGCGTCAGGATCGGCATCGCGATCGTCGTGTCCGTGTAGCACACCACCGCGTCGGGCAGCCGGTCCGGATCGACCTTGCCCCAGCTCACCGCCTCGCTCGGCGTCGCGCCGCTCAGCCCGCCCGTGTCGGGGCGCGCGTCGGTCACCTGCAGGAAGTAGTCCTGGCCGTACTCCTTGATGCGGAGCACTTCCTGGATCTGCGGCTCGGTCTGCAGCATGAAGTTCTTCGGGCTGCCGCCGCCCCACAGCACCACGGCGCTCTTCCCGCCCCCGCGCTTCGCCGCCAGCACGAACGCCGTCGTCTCGTTGACGTCGATCGAGGGGTTCACACGCAGCTTGTTGCCGCGCAGTTCCACGCCGGCCACGTTCATGCCGATCGTCGAGTCGCCTGGCGACGACGTGTAGCAGGGCACGCCCGCGCGGTACGCGGCCGCCAGCACCGAGACGTCCTTGAGGCCGGCCTTGTGCTCCCACTCCGCCGCGTACTTGCCGAGCAGGTAGTGGAGTTCCGCGGTGCCCATCTCCTTCTGGAACGCCGGCGTGACCAGGATGTTGCGGAGCGTCTCGTCGGTCGCCATCAGACAGTCGCTGTAGCCCATCAGGACGTCGTAGACGCGGACGATGTCGTTGTCGCGGAGCTCCGTGTCGTCCATCTTGAAGCTGCCCATGCGGATCGGGTAGTTCAAGGCGAAGTGCATGTCGTGGTAGAGAATCGCGCCGGTCGAGACGATCCAGTCGACGAAGCCGGCCTTGATGAGCGGCACGATTGACGAGCACCCGAGGCCGGCGGGCGTGAGCGCGCCAGAGAGGCTCATGCCGATGGTGACGTCGGGCTCGAGCATCTTCTCGGCGAACAGCTGGCACGCCTCGCGCAGCCGGCCGGAGTTGTAGGCCAGGAACGCGTCGTCCACGATGTCGGCGAGCTTCTCCTTGCCGGTGAGGTTCTTCGGCAGGACGCGCTTGCCGGACATGTACTTGTCGCGGTTCGGGCACTGCTTCTTCTTCAGCCACTCGGGCGTTTCCGAGAGGTCCGCGCGATACCGACGCTGGGGTGCCGTGTGCTTCTTGGCCATGTGATCGAGGTGCTCCGTTCGTGACGGTGAATCTCGTCATTATAACGGCATCGCGCTCGCCGGACCCAGGTCGCTGCGGCCGGCACTGAGGCGGCAGTCGTGGCCCGGTTCGTCGGCTCCGGGCTCCGCTCGGCAGACCTCGCAAGTCGCCCTCCGCGCCGACCCGGTCCGCGCCTGCCTCTCGGGCGCCGGCCAACGCGTCTCCTCCGAGCCCGTCGGCCGCTGTCGGACACGGTGGCGGACGGTTGCGGGATGGATCTCAAGCCGGCGACGACCGAGATCTTCCATCGGTCCGTCGTTCGATGGATACTGGCGGCGATCATGATGAACCATATTCGCTGGGGGATGATCGGCTGCGGGGACGTGGCCGAGGTGAAGAGCGGGCCCGCGCTACAGAAGGCGGCCGGCTCGTCGCTCGTCGCGGTGATGCGGCGAGACGCGGCGAAGGCGGAGGACTACGCGCGGCGCCATGGCGTGCCCAGGCACTATGACAGCGCCGCCGCGCTCGTGGCTGATCCCGAGGTTGACGCGGTCTACGTGGCCACGCCGCCCTCGTCGCACCTCGAGTTGGCCATGCTGGCAGCCGATGCCGGCAAGCCGTGCCTGGTCGAGAAGCCGATGGCGCTCTGCCACGCGGAGTGCCTTCGCATGGTCGAGGCGTTCGAGGCGCGCGGTGTGCCGCTGTTTGTCGCCTACTACCGGCGGGCCCTGCCGCGGTTCCTCGAGGCGCGCCGCCTTCTGCAGTCCGGCGCGATCGGCAAGCCCACTTCGGTGCACATCTTCCAGTACGACCGGCTGCTGCAGGGCGATGCGGCTCGGGCCTGGCGCGTGGATCCCGCCGTCGCCGGCGGCGGCCTCTTCCTCGATCTCGCCTCGCACGGCTTCGACCTGCTTGATTTCCTGCTCGGTCCGATCGCGGCAGTCGTCGGCATCGCCGTCAATACAGGCCGGGCCTACGCGGCAGAGGACCTGACGACGGCCTGCTTCAGGTTTGAGTCGGGCATGGCGGGCACCGGCGTCTGGAACTTCAACGCCGACCGCTCCGCCGACGGCATCGTCGTCAGCGGGACGGACGGCGAGTTGCACATGCCCGTGTTCGCGAACGCGCCGCTGATACTCCGCGCCGGCGGGCGCGACAAGGTGCTGCCTTTCCTGAATCCGCCGCACGTGCACCAGCCGCTCGTCCAGACGATCGTGGACGAACTGCTCGGCCACGGGAGTTGCGAGTCCACGGGTCGTAGCGGCGCCCGGGCGTCATGGGTGATGGACCGATGCCTGGCCGGGTACTGACTCCTGACGCTGGCCGAAACTGAGCCCTACGCGCGATTGCCGATTGCGGAATCTGCAAACTCCGAATGGGGGCTTGTCTTCAGCCGGCTGGTGCCGTATCTTCATTGTAGACACCATGAAGACACGCATCCAGAAGTGGGGCAACAGTCTGGCGGTTCGGATTCCGGCGCCGTTCGCACGAACCCTCGGCCTGGAACAGGATTCGCAAGTAGAACTGTCCATGGCCAGGAGTCAACTCGTCGTTGCGCCGGTCCGCAAGCCGAAACCGAAACTCGCTGAGTTGCTGGACCGGATCACTCCGGCGAACGTGCATCGGGAAGTTGACGCCGGCAAGCCGCAGGGACGCGAGCCGTGGTAGCCGCGCGCGCCTACGTGCCCGACCGGGGCGACGTCGTGTGGCTGGCGTTCACGCCGCAGGCGGGCCGTGAACAGGCGGGGCGAAGACCGGCCGTCGTCCTGACGCCTCAGCGCTACAACGACAAGGCGGGGCTGGCGATCTGCTGCCCGATCACCAGCCAGGTGAAAGGCTATCCGTTCGAGGTGGCGCTGCCAACGGGCCTGCCGGTGAGCGGAGTGATTCTCGCCGACCAGGTGAAGAGTCTCGACTGGCGCAGCCGGCGCGCGGCGCTAATCGCCCGCCTGCCGGACGACGTGATGGAGGACCTGCTGCTCATGCTGGGCGCCCTCCTCGCGCTTCACGATTGAGACACGGCCGCCCTTCAGAACAGGCCTCCACGCACCACGGCGCGCACGCGTAACTTCCCGCCGCCGATCCTTCATGGTTCTTGGAGGGAGGGTGACATGACCGCGGCGAGGCGTTGTCCGCACTGCGGTGCCGGTCTTCCCGAGGAAGCGGCCGCCAACGCCGCGTGCCCGGTCTGCCTGTTCAAGCTGGCCTTCGAGCCGGCGAGCGAGGCGGGCGAGTCATCCGAGGACGCCTGGACCGGCGTTCCCCCGTGGAAGGACGGCGGCGCGCATCCGCTGCGCATCGGCCCATACCGGATCCTGACGGTCCTCGGTCAGGGCGGCATGGGCGTGGTCTACCTGGCGGAGCAGGAACACCCGATCCACCGCAAGGTGGCCCTGAAGGTCGTCAAGGTCGGGATGGACACCCGCGAGGTGGTGGCCCGGTTCGACACCGAGCGGCAGGCCCTGGCGCTGATGTCCCACCCGAACATCGCCCGCGTGCTCGACGCGGGCGCGTCGGACGAGGGCCGGCCTGTACTTCGTGATGGAGTACGTCCCCGGCATTCCGATCACCGACTACTGCGATCGCAACCGGCTCTCGACCCGCGAGCGGCTCGCGCTGTTCATCACGGTCTGCCAGGCCGTGCAGCACGCCCACCAGAAAGGCATCATCCATCGCGACCTCAAGCCGTCGAACGTGCTCGTCGCGATAGAGGACGGCCGCCCGGTTCCGAAGGTCATCGACTTCGGGATTGCGAAGGCCACGCACCAGCGGCTGACCGAGCAGGCCGTCTTCACGCGGCACGGCGTGCTCATCGGCACGCCCGAGTACATGAGCCCGGAACAGGCCGACCCGGGCCGCCTCGACGTCGACACGACCACCGACGTCTATTCCCTGGGCGTGATTCTCTACGAGCTGCTCGTCGGCGTGCTGCCGTTCGACGGGGACACGCTGCGGAAGGCCGCCTACGCGGAACTGGTCCGGATCATCCAGGACGAAGAACCGGCGCGACCGAGTCTCCGGATCACGAGGTTGGGCGCGACGCCAGCGACACGGCGAAGCGGCGCGACACGGACGTGACGTCGCTCCGCAAGCAGCTGCGGGGCGACCTCGACTGGATCGTGCTCCGGGCGCTCGAGAAGGACCGCACCCGGCGCTACGCCTCGGCGTCGGAGTTCGCCGCCGACATCGAGCGCCACCTCGCCGACGAGGCGGTGATGGCGAGCCCGCCGAGCGCGCTCTACAGGCTGAAGAAGACCTACCGGCGACACCGCATCGTTGTTGCCGCCGCCCTGGTGGTGGTGCTCGCGCTGGCGGCTGGTCTCGTCGTCAGCACCGGGATGTACTTGCGGGCCGAGGAGTCGCGGCGCCAGACCGAGCGGCAGCGCGCGGTCGCCGACGAGCAGAGCTACCTGGCCAACCTCTTTGCCGCCGACATGTTCTTCCGATCCGGCCAGACTACCAATGCGAAGAAGCGCCTGGCCGCGTCGCCCTCGACGCTGCGTGGCTGGGAGTGGAACTACCTGTACGCGAAGGCGGACGCGAGCCAGGCCGTCCTCGGCGGCGGCGGAGGGGCCGTGAACTCCGTGGGCTTCAGCCCGGACGGTTCGAGGATCCTCTGGCAGACGGAACACGGCGTGCTCCACGCCGCCGACGCGCAGACGAACACGCCGCTCGACGCGTTCCTCTATCCCCAGGCTGGCGGCTCGGGACCCGAAGCGGTCATCGCCACGACAGCGGACGCGGCCACCTACGTGTCCGCTGCCTGGGCTCTGCCGCTCCAGGAAGTGGGATTGTTCAACAGCGAGAAGCCAGTCCTGAGAGCGCTCCCTAGAGATCACACTGAACAACGACGCACCCTCGCGGTGAAGAACTCGGTCTCGGGCGCGGTCGTGACGCGCATCGTCCTCCCCAGCATCGGCGAGTCGCCTCCGCTCGACTCTGGAAAGTCGCGCAATGTCTCGTTCTCCGAGCACTTCGTGATCCCAGATAACGCCCCCTCGGGCGCCTACTTCACGATGAGCGGCCGGGCGGGCAGCCTGGTGTCGGCGGCGTTCAGCGCCGACTCGCGCCTTCTCGCGACGTGGACATGGGACAACGTACTCCGTGTCTGGGACGCCCGGACAGGCGCCTCTATCGCCGCGCTGACTGGACACCGCGACGGCATCAGCCAGGCGGCCTTCAGTCCGGACGGCTCCCGAATTGTCTCGGCATCGCACAACGGCCTGATCCATGTCTGGCCGACGAAGGCTGGCGCGACACCCGCGATCCTCTCTGGACACGAGGGCGCCGTCCTGGCGGTGGCGTGGAGCCCTGATGGCCGGCAGATCGTCTCGAGCGGATCCGACAAGACGGTCCGGGTGTGGACCGCCGACGGACGGCCGAGCGCGACGATGAGGGGACATGACGCCGCCGTCAACGCCGTCGTGTTTGCGCCCGATGGCCGAACGGTCGTCTCGGCCTCCGCGGACAAGACGCTGCGGGTCTGGGATGTCAGCTCCGGCCAGGGGGTGGCCGTGCTGAATGGCCACACGGATGCGGTCCGGTCGGTCGGCATCAGTGCCGACGGGCGGCGCATCGTCTCCGGTTCGGCGGACGGCACGGTTCGCGTCTGGCAGACGCCTCAGGTGCGGCGATTCGATGTGCCGGACTCTCGGCGGAGCGTCCACATTGCAGTGAGCGCCGATCTGAACCGCGTCGCAAGCCTGACGAACGAAGGATTGCAGGTCTGGAGCCCGAATGCTCCCGACATGATCGCGTCTGTGGCTAGCTCCGCCTTCCGCAGTGTGGACAGCAGCTACGGCGCCCTGTCGATGAGCGCAGACGGCCGCAGGCTTGTCTGGATTACCGGCGACGATGCGATTCGCGTGTGGAACGTGGGCGAGCCAAACGCCACGGTGCTCGGCCGTCATGGTCGGTCGGTGACCGCATTGGCGGTGAGTCCGGACGGCACGCGCGTCGCGTCTGGCGCGGTCGAGAACACGGAGAACTACACCGTTCGAATCTGGGACGTGGAGTCCGGGCGACCGCCACGGATCCTCGCGCAGCCGGGACGAATCGGCGCGTTGGTCTTCAGCCCCGATGGAAAGCATCTCGCAGGCGGCGTTGGCACGTCGGTCGTCGTGTGGGACGTCGAGACAGGGTCCGTCCCCTTCAAAGCGGAAGGACACCAGAAGCAGATCGACTTGCTGGTGTTCAGTCCGAACGGACGACGCCTGGCGTCGGCTTCGTCAACCCCCTGGGCCTCGCTATCGGACGCCGAGCGATCCGTCAGGCTGTGGGACGCCTCGTCTGGCAGGCCTGTGGGCGTATTCAGCGGCCAGCAGGGCCCCGTGATGTCCTTGGCCTTCGATCCCGTCGGAACGCGTGTCGTGTCCGGCCACGACGACGGGACGGTCCAGGTATGGGACGCGATATCGAATCAGCCGCTGCTCAAGTTCGCGGTGACTGCTGGCGCCCTGCAGTGCCTGCGATTCGGCCCGGACGGGATCCGGCTGCTGGCCGCATCGAGCAGGTTCGCCTTCGTCCTGGACAGCCGCTCTCCGTACGACCCTGGCGTCGAGCGGATCGTCAGCGATCTGTTCACCGAGCTTGCGTCCAGCGCCGACGTCAGGGCCCGCCTGCGGGCGGATCGCTTGCTGGACGACGCCGTCCGTCAGGCGGCGCTTGCCCAGGTTGAACGGCGTGGCGATGACCCCAAGCGGCTCAACACCGAGAGCTGGCGGATTGTGAAGGCGCCTGGTGGGCGCCCCGAGGACTACACGCGGGCGGTCGCTTATGCCCGCACCGCGACGCGCCTGGTGCCGTTCCAGCGGAGCTACGTGAATACGCTGGGCGCGGCGTTGTACCGGACGGCGCAGTACCGACGAGTGCCTGACGGTCCTGCAGCGCGAGCTGCTCCTCACCGACGAGCCCGGCATCTCGAATCTGGCCTTCACGGCCATGGCGCACTATCGACTCGGGTCGCACGATAAGGCCGCCGCGGTCCTCGCTCAACTTCGGAAGGCAGCCGCCAACCGCTCCGCCGATCGAGAAGTGGCGGCGCGGCTCGCGGAGGTAGAAGCACTGCTGCAGGGGAAGCCGTCTGCGCCGGAGCCAGCGCGAAAGTGAGCAGGGGAACCATACGATGCTCACCGTGCTGCCTGCAAACGGCTCCGGCCACACCGTTGAACACACGACGATGGTCCGGGTGCTGGGAGATAGCGGCCTCGTCGTCCAACCGGTGACGCGAGCCTGGAGTCCCTGCGTCTCCGCAATGACCGAACCCGAACGCCCCGCCGACGCCCCGTTCCGCCCACGTCGCTTCCCGACCACGCGCTGGAGTGTCGTGCGCGCGGCCGCCGGCACCGCGTCTCCAGAGGCGCGCGCGGCGCTCGAGTGTCTGTGCAGGACGTATTGGGCGCCGGTCTACGCGTTCGTCCGTCAGTCCGGGCGGTCGGCGGACGACGCGCAGGATCTGACTCAGGCCTTCTTCGCCCGGGTCATCGAGAAGGCCGAAGGAGCCGTTCGCGCGGCCGTCCATCGCCTGCGGCGTCGATTCGGGCGTTGCCTGCGCGAAACGCTGGCCGACACCGTGGACGATCCGGCCGACATCGATGCCGAGCTGGCCTACCTGCTGGACGTCCTGTCGCGGCGTCATCAGGCGAGTTTGCTGGACCAGCCGTAGGGGGTAGATACGGTATACTATCTATACCCTCATGGACTTCGAATTCGACGGGCGAAAGAGCCAGTTGAACATGACGAAACACGGCATCGACTTCGTCGACGCCCAGGCGCTCTGGGATGACCCCGACCTGTTGGAGGTGCCGCTCAGGGTCCAGGACGAGCCCCGGGCGCTCGTCGTCGGGCGCATCGGCGAGACGCACTGGTCGGCCGTCATCACCTACCGGCAGGCGCGCATCCGGATCATCTCCGTGAGGCGATCTCGAGGTGAGGAGCGAGCGTTGTATGAAAGCTAGGGCACTGGACAAGCTGTTCGACGCCGGAGGCGACGTGTCCGGCTTCCTCGAGCTTGCCAACGCGAGGAGGGCCAACCAGACCCCCAGGCGAGTGAACGTGGACTTCCCGGCCTGGATGATCCACAGCCTGGACAAGGAGGCCGGCCGGCTAGGCGTGACCCGTCAGTCAATCATCAAGGTCTGGATCTCCGAACGCCTGGGCCGCACATCCGCGTCGCACTGACCCGCCGCCAACTTGGGCAACCAGTTCCTGGCCCGCCCCAGCGCGTGGCGCAGGGAGGTTGCCGCATTGCGCGGAACCGAGGGGCCTAGACTATCCCACGTCTGAAAGGCCGGCGGGCAGGTCAGAGTCGGAGCAGGCGAGCGAGCCACGACTTGGGGCGCGGGCACTGGCAGCGCTCGGCCGGCGGCACGCCGCGCAGTACCTCGTCCACATGCCGCCCGCAGCCCACCCACGTGGGCTTCCCGCAGATCCGACAGACGCTCCGGTGGCACATCAGGGCTGCTCCCCACCTCTCCCTGCCACGCGGCATGGGCCGGACACCATCGACTCTGATCGCGGACTCCTGTCCAGTCTAGCGCAGAGCGACGCGAGTTGCCGCAATCGAGGACTTCCCGCAGCCGAGGGTATTGCGCTCGGCGTTCGCTGCCACTACTCTTCCAGACGCGCCCGTCGTCGGCATTCAAGGACACACCCGTCAGGAGTGACTCATGAGGATGGCGACTCGCGTCCCCTGGATACCCGTCACGCTCGCACTCTCGCTGCTGGGGGCGAGTGCGTCCGCAGACGACTGGCCGACCTGGCGCGGACCTTCCGGTACCGGCGCCTCGAGCGAAACGCGGCTGCCCCAGTCGTGGAGCGACACCGAGAACATCGCGTGGCGAGCGCGCCTGACCGGTGTCGGCGTGTCGTCGCCGGTGGTATGGGGCGACCGCGTGTTCGTCACGTCTCAGGTCGGAAGCGGGGCCAGCCGGGAGGGGCCCCGGCTCGGGCAGGGTAGCGATGCCTCCCCAACGGAGCGCGCGCTGGCAAGCGGGGCGACAGCGGGGCCGGCCGTGAAGTTCCTCGTCGAGGCGTTCGGCTGCGCCAACGGGCAGCGCGCGTGGACGTTCGAACTCGCAGCAGAGGGCGACCTTCCCGCGGTCCACGAAAAGCACAACCTCGCAAGTGCGAGCCCGGTCGTCGACGGGGAGCGCGTGTACGCGGTGTTCGGTTCAGGGCAGGTCGTCGCCGTGGACATGACAGGCAAGCGAGTCTGGAGCCGGAATCTCGCCAGAGAGTTCGCGCCCTTCGCGATCAACTGGGGCCCGGCCAGCTCGCCGACGCTGTACCGCGGATCGCTCATCGTCGTGTGCTACCACGAGACCGCGTCGTACCTGCTGGCGCTCGACGCCCGCACGGGCAAGCAGCTCTGGAAGACCGACCGCCCCAAGGGCGTCCTGTCGTACAGCACTCCCATCGTCGTGCCGGGCCCGCAAGGCGGGGAACTCATCGTGAACTCCACCGCGGGCATCGAAGCCTACGACCCGGCGACCGGCGCGGCACTCTGGCACGTTCGACGAACCGATCCGGATGGCCATTCCCGTCGCGATGTACGACAACGGTGTCATCTATCTTTCGCGCGGGTACCGCAGCGGCCCGTACATGGCCATCCGCCCGGGAGGGCGGGGCGAGATCTCCAAGACGCACGTGGTGTGGCGCGTTCCGACCGGCGCCCCGTATGTCTCCTCGCTCCTGTACTACGACGGGCTGCTCTACATGGCGGGCGACACGGGCATCATCACGTGCGTCGACGCGAAGACGGGCGAGCAGGTCTGGCGTCAGCGTCTCGGGGGCATCTACACGGCGTCTCCCGTCGCAGGCGACGGCAAGATCTACCTGTTCGCCGAATCGGGCGAAGCCGTGGTGATGCGCGCGGGGCGAACGCCCGAGGTGCTGGTGCGCAACACGATCGACGGCCGCATCCTGGCATCGCCCGCGATCTCCGGTGGCCGCATCTTCATTCGCACCGACGATGGGGTCATCGCGGTCGGCGGGCGGAGGTAACGGCCGCGGTTGCCTCCGGGTGCGAACCTGGCGAATGTGACTGTCGGCGGACGCGACGGCCCGCCGCGTCCGAAGATAGGCTAGACTGTCGCTCTCTGGAGGGTCGTGATGCGTGTGCGAGTTGTCGTGATGATGTTCGGTCTTGCGCTGTTCCTCGGACTGGCTTCAGCGGCGAGGGCGCAGACCCAGCCCACCACGGACAAGGCGGCGTCCGGCGCCGCGGCCCAGGCGGCCCCGGCCGACGATCCTGTGCGCACGCTCGTGGGCCGGCTCGACCTGGAGAGATACAAGGCGACCATCAAGGGCCTGACGAAGTTCGGCGACCGGCGCCAGGGCACTGACCGCAACCGGGCCGCCAACGACTGGATCGAGGCGCAGCTCAAGAGCTACGGCTGCACGCCGACCGAGCGCATCACGTACGACTACCAGCCGGCGCCGCGCGCCGCCGCCGGCGCCGCGGCGACCGGGGGCGCGCGAGGCGAGGCCGGCGCGCCGCGCGGGCGCTCGCGGCGAGGCGCGCGGCGCGGCAGCGGCCGCGGGGGCCGCGGGCCGCAGGCCAGGGCGAGGCGGCGGCGCAGGCGGGCGCGGCGGCGCACCGGCACAAGGGCTACCGCGGGCCGACCGGCGTCAACAACGATCCGAAGAAGCAGACCGACGTCGAAGCTCCGCGAGCTGGACATGCAGCCGACGACGCCCGGGCCGCGCGAAGAGGTGTACTGCACGAAGGTCGGATCGACCCATCCCGAAGAGATGTACATCGTCGTCGGCGCACATGGACGGCATCGGCTACGCGGAAGGCGGCGAACGACAACGGATCGGGCACGGCGATCGTCATGGAACTGGCGCGCATCTTCAGCATGCCCGACGTCCAGACCGAGCGGTCGATCCGCTTCATCCTCTGGAACAACGAGGAGACCGGGCTCAACGGCGCGCGCGCCTACGTCGAACAGCGGCGTGACCTCCAGGGCAAGGAGAACCCGCCCGGGTCCGGCAAGTACCCCGAGCCGAAGTGGCTCGGCATGATCCAGCACGACATGATGCTGTACGACCACGGCATGCCGCGCGCCGACGGCACGCTGCCGCCCGAGCAGCGGCCCGAGGCCGACGTCAACGTGGAGTTCGCCGGCACGTCGAAGATGGTGAACGACGCGCAGGCGCTCGCGTGGGCGCTCAAGAGCGCGAACGACCGCTACGCGACCGACTACCCGGCGACGGTGGGCAACCGGATGTCGAACACCGACTCGGTGCCGTTCCAGGACATCGTGGCGGCCGTCAGCCTGCGCGAGGCCGAGCGGCTGTCGCAGGTCGGCGCCGGGCTGGGACCCGACCTGGCACACGATCCTCGACATGTACGCGAACTTCAGCGACAAGGACTTCCGGCTGGGCCTCAACGCCGCTCAGACGACGCTGGCCGGCCGTCGCGCAGCTGACGGGCGCGAAGACCGACGGTGCGAAGAAGTAGGGGCTACGGCGCGAACGCGCGCCACAGGGTGTCGATGGCGCCTTCGAGCACCGCGTCGGGCATGCGCCCGTCGTGGGCGCCCATCCGTTCAAAGAACGCAACCGACTCGGCAAGGGAGAAGACGAGGAGGGCGGCAGCTCCCGGATCCACTGCGGCGATCCGGCGCGCGTTCCTCTCTCGAGCGAAGAACTCCACCAGGCCTCGCCGCAAGGCGTTGAGCGGCGAGTCGGGATGTCGCCGGGCAAACGCCTCGAACTCGAACCCGGGGTAGAGAGCAGCGGCAGCAGCACCGGCATCGAGTCGCGGAAGTAGTCCACCATCGCCGCCGTAATGCTCGCCAGCTTGCCGCGGGCGCTGTGGCCCGGAGCCTCGAAGAGCGCCTGGAGATCCACGGCCGGCAGCGCCATGGCGGCGAAGAACAGATCCGCCTTCGTCGCATATCGCTGGAACACCAGCGCCTCGGACACGCCGGACCGCTTCGCGATCTCCCTGGTCGTTCCCGCGAATCCGCGCTCGACGAACACATCGCGCGCGCACGTCAGCAGGTCCTCGTCTGAGATGGTCTTCCGTCGTCCCATCGATCTCCGTTCATCCCGGGACTATGGCCCGCAGGAAACGCGATGGCCGCCGGCGCGCCATGAACGCACGCGCGGCGTTCGTGAGTGCTGCGGGTCAGCGCCTGAAGGCTCGGATGTAGAACGTCGCCGGCGCGGTGCCCTGCTCCAGCACGAGGAAGCCCGCACTCTCCATCATCGTCGTCCATCCCGACCGGATATCGCCGGCCTTGGCGCCGTGCATCATCGCCGGGCCATACGCGAACCGCATCCAGGCATCGGGGTACATGATCTCGAGAAGGAACTCGCCGCCGGGCCTCACGACGCGCGCCGCCTCGGCCAGCGCACCCGGAATGTCGTTCCGCGCCAGGTGGTCGATGGCATAGGTGCTGACGATGGCGTCGAACGAGGCGTCCGGGAACGGCAGCCTCCGCATGTCGGCGGAAACGACTTCGGCGCGCCCGTCGACGCCCGCCGCGCGCAGGTTCGCCTTCAGCTTGTCGGGACCGTGGTCGCTGATGTAGGTCGCGCTGAAGTTGTCGAGCGCGACCAGCGTCGTCTTCGGCCGCTCCAGCAGGACCATGATCGACGAGCGCCCAGAATCCGGCGCCGATATCGAGGACGCGACCGGCTCCGTCAGCGAGGTAGGCCGGCGTCGGAATCGTCGGGAGTTCGTTGAAGCGGAAGACGAACTGGACCACGAGGAATGCCGAGAGGGCCCAGACCGCCACTGCTCCGATCAAGACCTTCGGCAGCCAGGGCCAGCGGCGAAGCCATGCGAGCAGCAAAAGCGGCACGGCCACACCGAGGACGAGGATGTGGCCGTACATCCACCAGCCGGTGTATCCAAAGTTAATAAGTGAGCGCATGCTTATATATTGAACGAGGTGCCGTACCCTGTCAAGGCCAGGTGTCCAAACGTAGAGCTAGCGTAAGCGTGGCTCGCAGGACACCCTCCAAGACAGCTTGGCGGACGGTTCACGCGCCTAACGGTGCCGCAGCCCAATTGGACCACGCGAAGGCCGTCGGCGTGGCGACGTCGCGGTGTGCGAGCTGCCGACTCGAGGAGCCCCGCGCCGTTCCAGCGCATCGTCCGACCAGTTCCACCACTTCAGCAGCTCGGGCTGATGGCGGCTGGTGTTCGCGAAGTAGACGGCGCAACGAAAGACATATAGCAGGCAGCGGTCCTGGACGACGCCCCGCAGTGCGTTGCTGCGGGCGTAGAGCCGTTCAGGGTCTCTGCCGCGCAGGCCGGTCGGGTCCTCGACGCCGAGCGCGCGCAGGTCGGCCGCGATGCTCGGCCCCACGCCCGGTATCGCCTGCAGGGGATCCTTCATTGCACCCTCCGCGCCACGGCCACCAGGTCGGTGACGAGCGCATAGGCGGTCTGCGTCAGGCCGCCGCCGAGTTGGGCGACTGCGAACGCGCCGAGCAGGTCGGTCTCGAGTTGCAGCGCGTTCTGCTGGCCGCCGAGTGTCGAGAATAGGTGCTCCGCCGGCAGCTCCTCGATGCCGACGCGTACGGCCACGTCGGCGCCGCGCCGTTCTCCCCGCGCGACCAGCCTTAACCTGTTTCCGCGCCCGACGGCCGCCCGCACCGCCGCTCCCGTCAGGTGACCGATGCCGGTGCGCTCCACCTGCTGCGGCGTCAGCCGTGCGTCCAGCAGGACGTTCGCCAGCGCCGACGCCTTGGCCGCGGCGTCCCATCCGTCCACGTCGAGCGACGCATCGGCTTCGGCGATGCCCGCAGCCTGCATGTCGGTCAGCGCGTCTCCGAACTCGCGCCCGTTCTCCATCGCGGTGATGATGAAGTTCGTCGTGCTGTTGACGACACCGCTGAAGCCGGAGATGCGCACGGCCGGCAGCGTGTCGCGGACCATGTTGAAGACGGGGACGCCATCCATCACGGCGCCCTCGAAGAGAAAGCTCCGATCCGCGGCCCTCGCGAGCGCCGCGAGTTCGGCGTACGCGAACGCCGCCGGCCCCTTGTTGGCGGTGATGACGTGTGCGCCGGCGCGCAGACCCGCCCGCACGTGGTCAATTGCAGGCTGACCGGCGTCAATGTCCAGGACCGTCGTTTCGACGACGACGAGCGGCCGGGTGCTGCCAGCCTGGCGCGTCGCTTCCGCCAGTTGCTCGATCAACGCCACGCCGGACGCCGGCGGCAGCGCGAGCAGTGCGGCGGTCGAGCCCTGCGCGTCGATTGCGGCCAGCGGCTCACCGCGCTCCACGAGTTCCAGCGCTCGCGCAAGGTCGAGGCCGTGCAAGTCCCGGGCGACGCCGTGCCTCGCCGTCGCGATCCCGATGACACGCCAGTCGATCTGATGAACGGCACGCAGTTCGTCGGCGCGCTCGTCCAGGAGGCGGACGAACCGCCGCCCGACATTGCCGAAACCGATCAGGACGAGATCGGGACAGAACATGGGCTCAAGGCTCAGGGCTCAAGGAGTTGCTCCAGCCGCGACAACCCTTCCAACAGTTCCGCCGCCGGGCCTCCGAAGCCGATGCGGAGGAAGCCGTCCATTCCGAAGTGGCCGCCCGGCACC
Source organism: uncultured Acidobacteriota bacterium (assembly GCA_963784455.1). GTDB lineage: Bacteria > Acidobacteriota > Vicinamibacteria > Vicinamibacterales > Fen-181 > FEN-299. The sequence goes on from CAWARN010000018.1 coordinate 88,646, forward strand.
ACCAGCACCCCCTTCTCCTCGCGCAGTCTCGTCGTCAGCGCAACGGAGTCGATCGGCCGACGGTAGCGCAGGTAGACGATCGCCCCGGCCTCCGGCGGGATGAAGGAGAACAGACCGGGCCTCGCTGACAGCCACGCCGACAGCGCCGGCCAGTTCGCGTTCAGGATGCCTCGGGTCCGCGCCAGGATGCGCGCGCGAGTCGCGGGCGCCAGGGCGATCGCGGCCAGCCGGTCGCTGACCGCGCCGGGCGCGATGCTCGTGTAGTCGTGGTGCGCCCACGTGTTCTCGACGAACGCCGGCGGCCCGATGATCCAGCCGATGCGGAGGCCGGGCAGGCCGTATGCCTTTGACAGGCCGCTGGTGACCAGCGCGCGCTCGTAGCGGCCCCAGACCGACGGCGTCTCGCCGCCCGACAACTCGGCACCGCGGTAGATCTCGTCGGACAGCACCCATGTCCCGTACCGCCCGGCCTCGCGGCAGATCGCGTCAAGCGTCGCCGCGTCGAAGCAGGCGCCGGTCGGGTTGTTCGGATTGCAGATGATCACGAGCTTCGTCTTCGGCGTGAGCAGCGACCGAAGTTCGTCCACGTCGGGCCGCCAGCGGCCGTCGCACTCGCGGAGCGGCCACTCCCGAACCGTTCCCGCGAACGCGTGCGCCAGGCCCCACGTCTGCATGTAGTTCGGCGCCATCATCACGACTTCGTCGCCAGGATCCAGCAGGCTCCACGTCGCGCAGAAGTTCGCTTCGGACCCGCCGTTCGTCACGTGGATGTGGTCTGGGGTCGCGCCCGGGTAGAGCGCCGCGATGGCCGAACGCAGCGGGATCGTGCCGTTTGTCTGCGTGTATCCGAGCGCCACGTCCAGCAGACGCCGGCGGTCGCCCTCGCCGTCCAGCAGTTCGCCGACCGTGAGTGGGTGTACGCCGCTCTCCGACAGGTTGATCTCGACCTGGTTTTCCCAGGTGGACTGCATCCGCTCCATTTCGAACGGGACGATCTTCACAGGCGCCCTCCCTCGCGGCCATGCCCGGCCACTCGCCGCGCGGTATATGCTACTTCGATGCTGACCCGCGTTGACGCCGTTCTCTTCGACCTCGACGGCACCCTCGTCGACACGATACCGCTCATCCTCGCGTGTTACCAGCACACGCTGGCCGCGCATCTGCCTGGATACGATCCCGGCCGGAAGGCGATCATCGGCAACCTGGGCCGCTCGCTCGACGACATCCTGTTCGACTATGCCTCGGGCGCTGGCGCGGCCGATCCTGGGGCCACCTCGCGCGAGATGCTCACGACCTATCGAGCGTTCCAGCGGGAGACCCTCAGCCGGCTCATCCGCCCGTACGAGGGAATGCGCGAAGCGCTCGAGCAGCTGCGCGGGCGCGGCCTGACGCTCGGCCTTGTGACGAGCAAGGTGGAGTGGGCGGCGCGCGAGTGCTACGAGTACCACGGCCTTGGCGAGTTCCTCTCGATCGGCGTCTTCCACGACGACACCGAACGGCACAAGCCCGACCCCCAGCCGCTGCTGTACGCCGCGGCGAAGGGCGGGCTGGATGCGGCGCGGACGGTGTACGTGGGTGACAGCGTGCACGACATGGCGGCGGGGAAGGCCGCGGGGATGCGGACGATTGCGGCGCTCTGGGGGCCCTTCGAGCGCGAGGACCTGGTGCGGGCCGGCGCCGACGAACTGGCGGAGCGGCCGGCGGATTTGCTGACGATCATCGCACCGGCCCACTGATCGGCGTGCCGGCCGATGAGACGTCAGTCGTGGCCCGGTTCGTCGGCTCCGGGCTCCGCTCGGCGGACCTCGCAAGTCGCCCTTCGCGCCGACCCGGTCCGCGCCTGCCTCTCCGGCGCCGGCGGGCGAGGCGCCCGCCACGGGCCGACGGGCATTGTGGGATGCCCGCGCGAGCGAGCATGCGAGCAGTGCCGACGGTCGGCTGCACCAACCAGGAGCCGCAGGCGCAGACTCGCCCGGAGGCGCTCTGAGCCATGCCGACTGGCTCACGCGAATTCCACCGGCCGAGGCGACTGGTTCGGCACTGTCGAGCGCGAGCGAGGGCGGGCGCCCGCAATGACCGGAGGCCGCTCGCGGCGCTGAAGCGCCGCGCCACAACGAGAGGTGCGGCAAGCTAGAACCGCGTCCTCCACATGATCGACAGGTTCCGCCCCGGCGCGTCGATGCCCCACGCGATGCCGCGATAGTTCTTGTCGGTCATGTTCTCGAAGTCGATCAACAGCTCGCTGTGGCCGCCGAACCGGAACGCACCCCTGACGCCGACCGTCGTGTAGCCAGCCACGTCCGTGTACAGCGGCGCGGAGGAAGCCGTGCCGAGCACGCGCGCCTGCACCTGCGCAAGCGTCTCTCCAGTCAGGGTCAGCGTGTCGTCGGCGTTCCCCGCCACGCCGTCAGGGCCCGGCGACACCCATCCCCTTACCGTCGCGCCGTTGTAGAAGAAGCTCTTGATGGCGCTGGTTGAACGCGTCGCGCCCGTCCGCCGGTCCTCGAGGTCGAGCGTCGAGAGCCGCGTCTGGCGCGCGGCGGCGTGCAGGTACCCCTCGACCCACCAGCGCGCCGACGGCAGCATGTAGCGGACCTTCAGGTACCCGTCCGGCGCCGGCGTGCCCCCCTCGATGTTCGGCGGCGCGCCCGTCGCGCGGTCGGCCGCGTGCAGGTAGGTGAATTCGGTCTGCACCAGCCACGCCTTCGACACGTTCCAGCGCAGCGAGTGCTCGAACCCGTAGATGCGCGCGTCGCCGTAGTTGGTCCGCACCAGCACCGGCGACGTGCTCGCCGGGACGTAGACCACGCCGTTCGCCCCCTGGGACGAGATCACCTGGTCGCCGAGCGGCTGGCCGACGGCGCCCTGCGGCAGGATCAACGACTGGTAGGCGATGTTGTCGTAGACGTCGTTGGCGAACGCGAAGAAGTCGGTGCTGAGCGACCCGCGGCGGTAGTGGACTCCCACCTCGTACGACAGGCTGGTTTCCGGCCAGACCTGCTCGGTCGGTATGCCGGTCGACACCGCGCTCGCGTTGGCCGTCGACCCCACCGTCGCCCCCCGTCCCTCCACTTCCTTGGCCGACACCTGGTAGCCCGACCCGGTCAGCCCCACCGTGCCAAGGTCCGTGATACTCGGCGCGCGGAAGCCGCGGCTGACGTTCGCCGTGAAGCTCAGGCCATTGAGGTCAGGCGTCACCGAGACGCCCGCGCGAAACGACGCGTTCGACACGCTCAGAGAGTCGTCCGGCCATAGCCTCTGGCCGTTGACGACCGGGCTGTCGGTAGCGAGCGATTTGTAGGCCGCCCAGCTATAGCGGGCATTCAGCAATACCTGCAGCCGGTTGGGGATGGCGTCGAAGACATCCTGCACGTAGCCCGCGCCGCTGCGGTAGGTTGCGTTGTCGGGCACGCGGCCGCGCCGGACTGACGTCACCTGAGTCACCGGGTTGTAGCCGGTAGACGGCGCGTGGACGCGCTCGGGGTAGTACTCGCCGCCGAACAGCAGGTTGTGCCGCTCGCCGAGCCGCTTGGTCGCCTGCGCCTGGAAACCTTGCGCGTTCGTCCGCTCGGGTTCGCTCGTGATCGTGTTCTTGGGGTTGCCGTTTCCGCCCTGGTTCACGCGCTCCTCGTACTGCGAGTTGTACGAGTAGCTGGCCGTCACTTGGTCGAACCATCCGAAGCCGACGCGCTGGTACTTCGCATAGAAGAAGTCGAGCGAGAGGTCCCGCAGGTCCGCCAGCAGGTTGCCGTCGCCGCCGAGCAGTTGGTCGTACCGCTTGCCGTCCGGCTGCTGCGTCCGGCTGTAGTTCAGCATCACCTGCTGGTTGGCGGTCGGCGCCCAGTTCATGCGGACGTAGCCGCCGTAGTGGTTGAAGCCCGTCTCGGGCAGGTTCGCGGGCATCAGCCTGTCCGACGACACCCCGAGGAACCTGGTGACCGCCGCGTGCGAGTCGATCCCGCCGCCGGGGCGCATGTCGTTGACCGTCCGCCCCGCCACATTGCCGAAGATGCCGAACGTGCCGGCCTGGTAGCCGAGCGCCAGGTTGGCGCCGACGTTCGAGCTCGCGGTCCCGCCTCTCGCCGCGAAGATCCCGTGCACGCCGGCGCTTCCGACGCCCGCAAGCGATGGCACCTGGGTCAGGAACTGCACGCTGCCCCCCAGCGCGTCGCTGCCGTACTGCGCGCTGTTGGCGCCCCGCAACACCTCGACCCCCTGGAGGTTGGTCGGCTCGATGAAATCCAGGAACGTGTTGACGCCCCCTCGCGCCGTCGACGTGGAGTAGCGGACGCCGTCCACGAACACGTTCACCTTGGCGCCCGTCAGGCCCCGGACATAGATGCCGGCCATCGTCGGGCTCGTCCGCAGTAGGTGCACGCCGGTCTGCTCGGCCACCGCCTGCCCGACCACCTCCTTGGCGTTCATCTCGATGCCGACCTCGTCGATGATCGTCACGGCCTGCCCGGTGGCGGCGACGTCCTGCACCATGCCCCGCGTTCCCGTCACGCTGACCGTCGTCTCCACTCCCTCGATCGCCAGCGTCACGGCGACGCCGTCGGCGCCGCCCTCGCCCGGCGCCACCGCCATGCGCGTTTCGGCGAAGCCCGGCGCCAGCACCACCAGCACGTAGCGACCCGGCCTCACCGTCGCGAACTCGAACCGCCCTCGGTCGTTGGTCTTCGTCGAGCCGACGACCGTCTGCTCAGCCGTCTGCAGCGACACGCTGGCGCCGACGACCACGCCTCCGCTCGTATCGCGGACCGTGCCGGTCATACCGCCTTCGGTCGCGCCCGCGCCGGCCACGAGCGCTGCCAGGAAGAGAACCGTCAGGAAGAACACAAAGGGACGACGCATCAGCCGACTCCTCGGGAAATGGGGGCCTCGGCCTGCTCGATGCCAAAGCTCACGGAGTATTGGCCAAATCGCCATCTACTACCAGCGGTCGTAGTCAGGGGCGGCTCTCGGCCCAGGGCTCTTGGCTCCCGGCTTTGGTCTACAATCCTCAACATGGGTTCCATCGATCCGGCCGCCGCGCAGCTGTCGGCGGATGAGATCCGCCGCTACAGCCGGCACCTGGTGCTGCCAGAAGTCGGCCTCGCGGGACAGCGGGCGATCAAGGCCGCGAAGGTCCTCTGCGTCGGCGCCGGGGGCCTGGGTTCTCCGGTCTCCATGTATCTCGCCGCGGCAGGCGTCGGCACCCTCGGCCTCGTCGACTACGACGTCGTCGACTTCAGCAACCTGCATCGGCAGATCCTGCACATGACCCGCGACGTCGGCCGGCCGAAGATCGAGTCGGCCCGCGAGCGGCTGACGGGGATCAACCCGGAGGTTCGCGTCGAGACCCACGCGTTCGCGCTGTGCTCCGCAAACGCCCTCGACCTCGTCTCGCGCTACGACATCGTGGTGGACGGCTCCGACAACTTCCCGACGCGCTACCTCGTGAACGACGCGTGCGTGCTCATGCGCCGGCCGTACGTGTACGGCAGCATCTTCCGCTTCGAAGGCCAGGCCTCCGTATTCGCCGCCCCCGGCGGCCCCTGCTACCGGTGCCTCTACCCCGAGCCGCCGCCGCCCGGCCTCGTTCCGAGCTGCGCCGAAGGGGGCGTGCTCGGCGTCGTCCCCGGCATCATCGGCACCATCCAGGCCGCCGAGGCGCTGAAGCTGATCCTGAAGGCCGGCGAGACGCTCGTCGGCCGGATTCTGATTCTGGACTCCCTCGGGATGAAGTTCCGCGAGATTCGCCTCGCGCGCGACCCCGAGTGCCCGGTGTGCGGCGACGACCCGAGCATCCGCGCGCTGCAGGACTACGAGCAGTTCTGCGGGACGACGATTCCGGGCCAGGCAACCGAGACAGCCGGGACGACCGGGGCCGCCGACTTCGACGTCGCTCCCGAGGATCTCTACCGCGCCGTCGCGCAGGGCCGAACGCCGCTCCTGCTGGACGTCCGCGAACCGATGGAATTCCAGCTCGCGCGGCTGCCGGGCGCGCTCCTCATCCCACTCGGCAGCCTCGCCGAGAGGCTCGGCGACATCGACGGCACCCGCGACATCGTCGTCTACTGCCACCACGGCATCCGCAGCGTCCAGGCCACGCATCTGCTGCGGGCGGCCGGCTTTCACGCCCGAAACCTCACGGGCGGGATCGCGGCCTGGGCCGACCGGGTCGATCCGACGATGGTGCGGTACTGACGACAGCCCAGCATCTCGCGATTTTGCGAACTGGCGATCTTGCGAAGTGGTGTCCGCTGGTTTGCATTTCGGCTGCCGGTTCCCTAAAATAGGACTACTGAGGTCGTATTTAAGATTGCCCCTATGCTCAGGCTGTCGAAGAAGGCCGATTACGCGCTGATCGCCATGAAACACCTGGCCCTCCGTGAGGGACAGGGCTCGGCCAGCGCACGCGAAATCGCGGAGCGGTCCTCGATTCCCGTCGAGTTGATGGCGAAAGTGCTGCAGCGGTTGGCTCGGCGGGGTCTGCTCTCGTCCCAGCAGGGCACCCGTGGCGGCTATCAGTTGACCAGAGATTCGGAGACTATTTCGGTCGCTGATGTCATCCAGGCGATTGACGGCCCGTTGACCGTCACCGCCTGCTCCGCCCATAACGAGCGCTGCGGGCAGTTTGCGACGTGCAACGTCCGCGACCCGCTCTGGAAGATCCGCGAGCTGATCGTCACGGCGCTCTCGACGTGCTCCGTGTCCGAGATGGCCTCGGAAACCACCGTCGTCGCGTCCGCCGCGGCAGTGCCGCAGCCGGTCGCCACACCCCAGGCAGGATAGCTGAGACGATGCTGACGCTTCCGATCTACATGGACAACCACGCCACGACGCCGCTCGACCCTCGGGCGCTCGAGGCGATGATGCCGTATCTCACCGACCGTTTCGGCAACGCCGCGAGCCGCAACCATGCCTTCGGCTGGCAGGCCGAGGAAGCGGTGGAGGTGGCGCGCAAGCAGGTGGCGGCGCTGATTGGCGCGACGGCGAAGGAGATCGTCTTCACGAGCGGCGCGACCGAGTCCGATAACCTCGCGATCAAGGGCGCGGCCCACATGTATCGCGAGAAGGGCAACCACATCATCACCGTTGTCACCGAGCACAAGGCGGTCATCGACACGTGCAAGCGCCTCGAGAAGGAGGGCTTCGACGTGACGTACCTGCCGGTCGGGCGAGACGGCCTCGTCGATCTGGATCAGCTCCGCGCGGCCATCACCGGCCGCACGATTCTCGTCAGCATCATGGCGGCCAACAACGAGGTCGGCGTGCTGCAGCCGATCGCCGAGATTGGCAGAATCACGCGCGAGCGCGGCGTGCTGTTCCACACCGACGCGGTGCAGGCGGCGGGGAAGGTGCCGTTCGACGTCGACGCGGCGTTCGTCGACATGGCGTCGCTGTCGGCGCACAAGATGTACGGCCCGAAAGGCGTCGGCGCGCTCTACGTGCGGCGCCGGAACCCGCGGGTGTTGCTGACGCCGATCATCGACGGCGGCGGCCACGAGCGCGGCATGCGCTCCGGCACACTGAACGTGCCGGGCATCGTCGGGTTTGGCCAGGCGGCCGCGCTCTGCCGCGAGGAGCTGCCGGCCGAATCCGCGCGCGTGGCGGCGCTCCGCGATCGGCTCCACGACGGGCTTCGCCGGAATCTCGAGGACATCTTCGTCAACGGGTCGATGACGCACCGGCTGCCCGGGAACCTGAACCTGAGCTTCGCCTACGTCGAGGGCGAGTCGCTGCTGATGGGAATCGGCGACGTGGCGGTGTCGTCGGGGTCGGCGTGCACGTCGGCAACGCTCGAGCCGTCGTACGTGCTGAAGGCGCTCGGCGTCGGCGACGAGCTGGCGCACTCGTCGATCCGGTTCGGCCTCGGCCGGTTCAATACCGAGGAGGAAGTGGATTTCGTCGTCGACAAGCTGTCGGCGGTGGTCGTGCGGCTGCGGGAGATGTCGCCGCTCTACGAATTCGCGAGGGAGAGCGGGAAGCTGCTGAAGATGGCGGACTGAGCGCCGCCTGCGTTCGCGCCGCGCCGGAGGGAACGATGTCGTATTCGGAGAAGGTCATCGATCACTACAACAACCCGCGCAACGTCGGGGCGCTGCCCAAGGACGATGCGACGGTTGGCACGGGGCTGGTCGGGGCGCCGGAGTGCGGCGATGTGATGAAGCTGCAGGTCAAGGTGAACCCCGAGACGGGCGTCATCGACGACGCGAAGTTCAAGACGTTCGGGTGCGGCTCGGCGATCGCGAGCTCGAGCCTGGCGACCGAGTGGCTGAAGGGCAAGACGCTGGAGCAGGCGCTCGAGATCAAGAACGTGGACATCGTGCAGGAGCTGAGCCTTCCGCCGGTCAAGATCCACTGTTCGGTGCTGGCCGAGGATGCGATCAAGGCGGCGATTGCCGACTACAAGCGGAAGCAGGGGAATGGGAACTCATGATTCAAGTGACCGAGACGGCAGCTAAGCGCATCAAGATGCTGATGGCCAAGCAGGGGCTGGCCGAGGGCGGCCTCCGCGTGGGCATCAAGGGCGGCGGGTGCTCGGGCCTGAGCTACACGTTCGCGTGGGAGACCGAGGCGCGGGTCGGCGACGAAGTCATCGAGGGCCCCGACAGCACGAGGATCTTCGTAGACAAGAAGAGCTTCATCTACCTGAACAACACGGTTCTCGACTACGACACGAGCCTGATGAGCAAGGGCTTCGTGTTCCAGAACCCGAACGCCAAGGGGACGTGCGGCTGCGGCACGTCGTTCACGGTCTAGCGGAGGCGGCGTGTCGAGCGAAATGCGGACGCTGGTGCTTCAGTCCTGTCGGCATTGCGGCGCGGGCGCGCCGACCGAGGTCCACTTCTGCCCCCAGTGCGAGCGGATTCTGACGCTGACTCGCCACGGCGACTACTTCAGCTTCTTCGGCCTTCCGCGCAAGCTCGTCGTCGACCTGGCGGATCTCGACGTCAGATTCCGCCGCTTGAGCCGGCAGTTCCACCCCGACTACTTCTACACGGCATCGGGCCCGGAGCGGCTCGCGAGCCTCGAGCGCGCGTCGTACCTGAATGACGCGTATCGCGTGCTGCGGCAGCCGTTGGATCGGGCGGAGTACTTCTCAAGCTCGAGGGGCTGCCGAGCGTCGGCACGCATCAGGACGCGCAGGAACTGCCGGCGGGTGTGCTCGAGGAGATGTTCGCGCTCAACGAGGAGCTCGACGAGATCCGTGGGGCTCGCGAGGCGGGCGCCTCCCCCGAGCAGCTCGGCGCGCGGATCGAGGCGGCCCGGCGGCCGGTTGAGGAGCGGGCGGCCCGGCAGGAGGCGCAGCTCGAGGCGCTGTTCCTGCGGTGGGACAAGCAGGTGGACGAGCAGGCGCCGCGCGACGTGCAGCGCGCGACGCTGGAGTCGATTCGCGGCCTGCTGCAGGAGCGGAGCTACATCGCGAACCTGATTGCCACCGCGAGCCGCGAGGGCGGCCAGTCATAGACTAGACGTCGTAGCGCGGGTCTTCAGACCCGCGTTCGGTCATCGCGCCATGTCCAAAGTCGTCGGCATCAATCTCGGCACCACGAACAGCCTCGTGGCGTTCGTCGGCAAGGACGGTCCCGTCGTCATTCGCGACGGCGGCGGCGACGCCCTCGTGCCGTCGATTGTGTCGATCGACGTCAGCGGGGCCGTCTCTGTCGGCCGGGAGGCCGAGCGCCGCCTGCTGACCGACCCGCTCCGTACGGTCTACTCCGTGAAGCGGCTGATGGGACGCGGAGCCGACGATGTCCGCGGCGAAGCGGCGCAGTTCCCGTTCCGCCTGAGCGGCGAAGCTGGCGGCGTCGTACGCGTGGGCCTGGGCGACCGCGAGCTGACGCCGCCCGAGATCTCCGCGTTCATCCTCCGCGAGCTGAAGCGACGAGCCGAGGAGTACTTCCTGGAGCAGGGCGAGTTCGACCCCGAGGTGGACCGAGCGGTGATCACCGTCCCGGCCTACTTCAACGACGCCCAACGGACGGCCACGCGCGACGCCGGCCGGATTGCGGGTCTCGAGGTGCTGCGCATCATCAACGAGCCGACCGCCGCGTCGCTGGCCTACGGCCTCGACCAGCGCAGGTCCGGCACGATCGCGGTCTACGACTTCGGCGGGGGGACGTTCGACATCTCCATCCTCCGCGTGGAGGACGGCGTCTTCCAGGTGCTGGCGACCAACGGCGACACGCACCTGGGCGGCGACGACATCGACCAGTTGCTGGTGGCGCTCGTGCTCGGCGAATCTGACCTCGGGTCGCCGGTCGACCCGGCGCGGCTCCAGGCCGTGCGCCGCGCGGTCATCCAGGCGAAATGGGATCTCTCCGAGCTCGACGAGACCGTCATCCGCGTGGCCGACCCCGCTGTTCCGGCGTCGGCCGCGCCGCTCCTCGAGCGCCGGCTCTCGCGCACCGAGTTCGAGCGGATGGTGCGGCCGGTCGTCGAGCGCACGCTGGAGCCGTGCCGGCTGGCGCTGGCAGACGCGGGCCTGGATCCGTCGCAGATCGACGAGGCCGTGCTGGTCGGCGGGTCGACGCGCATCCCGCTTGTCCGCCGGTCGGTGGAGGAGCTGTTCCGCCGCCCTCCGCACGCGGAGCTGAACCCGGACGAGGTGGTCGCCGTCGGGGCGGCGATCCAGGCCCACATCATGATCAGCGGCAGTCGCGACATGCTGCTGCTCGACGTGACGCCGCTCTCGCTCGGCATCGAGACGATGGGCGGGGCGATGTCGAAGATCATCTTGCGCAACTCGACGATCCCCGCGAGCGGAACCGAGATGTTCACGACGTTCGTGGACAACCAGACGGCGGTCGACATCCACGTCCTGCAGGGCGAGCGCGAGCTGGTCGGCGACAACCGCTCGCTGGCGCGCTTCAAGCTCCGCGGCATCCCGCCGATGCCGGCCGGCCTGCCGCGGATCCAGGTGCGCTTCCAGATCGACGCGAACGGCATTCTGAGCGTCGGCGCCCACGAACTGCGCACCGGGATCGAGCAGACGATCGAGGTGAAGCCGTCATACGGCCTGACCGACGAGGAGGTCGAGCGGATGCTGCTCGAGTCGTTCGAGCATGCCGAGGCGGATGTCGAGGCGCGCGTCCTGATCGAGACGCGCAACGAGGCCGAGACGGTGGTTCGCGCGACCGAGAAGTCGCTGCGGAATCAAGACCTGGAGGCGGCGAAGAACGACCTGGCGCCCGGCGAACTGGCCGCGATCGAGTCGGCGCTGGCCGATCTGCGCGCCGCCATGACGTCGAGCGACCGTGCCGTCCTCGAGGCCAGAACCAGGGTACTCAACGACGTGACCCGGCACCTGGCCGAGGTGATGATGAACCGCGGCGTCCGGGCGGCGCTGGCGGGGAAGAGAGTGGACGGGGTGTAGAAATGATCAGTGGCTAGTGGTCAGTGACTAGTGATCAGTGGATCACGCGTGATCGACTAGCCACTAGCCACTGCCCACCGGCCACTACGGCCCGCAACGCGAGCGGTCCCTATGCCGAGAGTGGTCTTCATCGCTAATGGCGAGCGGAGAGCATTCGACGTCGATCTGGCGTCGATGCCCTACGAGCATCATGGCCTGCCGGGATCGCTGCTCGACGTGGCGATGAACGTCGGCGTGCCGATCGAGCACACCTGCGGCGGCCACTGCGCGTGCACCACCTGCCACGTGATCATCAAAGCCGGTGCCGAGAATCTGAGCGCGCTCGTCGACGAGGAAGCGGACCGGCTCGACACCGCGTGGGAGGTCGGGCCGCAGTCGCGCCTCGCGTGCCAGGCCGTCGTGAAGGGCGACGTGGAGTGCGAGATCCCCGCCTACTCGCGCAACTACGTGCTGGAAGGCGGCGGCATCCGGCTGGGGAAGAGGTAGCGCGGGTCTGGTGTACCGCGGGTCTTCAGACCCGCGATCGGGCGCCTATGCTCTGGACCGATTTCGACGACATCGCCGTCGCCCTTGCGGATGCGCATCCCTCCGCGGATCCGCTGACCGTGCGCTTCACGGACCTGCGCGAGTGGGTCCTGAGACTCCCCGGATTTCGCGACGATCCGGCGGCCTCGAGCGAGGGCCGGCTGGAGGCCATCCAGATGGCGTGGTATGAGGAGTGGAAGGACAGAACGGTGTAGAATCTGCTCATGGCGCGCGCCCGTCCGGCTGCCGGTATCCTCGCCTTCCTCCTCCTCTTCTTCGCGCCGGCAGTGAGAGCCCAGCAGCAGGCCCTCCAGTCGGCCGCCGCGCCAGCGCCCCAGGCTCAGTCGCAGCCCCAACCTCCGCCCCCCACGGCCGAGGCGATGGGCGTATCGCTGAAGAACATCAGACGGCAGGCGTCAGCCCCTCCCGGGACCGAGCGAGGGCCGGGGGACGGGCTGCGCTACGACTTCTTCGTGGATGTGTTTGGCAAGCGGCCCGCCATCGACTTCTTCAAGGACTTCGACCTGTCGAGGGGGGAGCGGTCCGCTACGGCAGCGTGACGCACCAGGAGCTTCTCGACGCCGCCACGCCGTACCCGTTCCACATCTATACCGGCGGCATCAACGTGCTGCCGAGCGGAAAGAAGAGGTAGCGGGGTAGGCCGGGCGCCCGCTTCCGGACACCCGTCACCGGCGCGGAAGCGGGTGAAGGACGTCTGCAATCGCCTCGGCTGCATCCGCGAGCCTGGGTCCCGGCACCACGAATTCGTCACCGACTAGCAGCGCCACACGCCCTTCCCGCACGGCGGGTAGGGCGGTGAGCGACTGCCACGCCGCCCGTTCGCGATCGATCTGCTCGGCGGACAGCGTGCGCCCGTAGTGCAGATCGATGACGATTTCCGGGGCGGCGGCCAGGATCGCCTCGGTGCCGATTCTGACCGCCTCCCGCTTCTCGCCCGCGAGCACGTTCTCGCCGCCCGCGAGCGACACGATATCGGCGAGGAACCCGACGCCGCCGCTCGCGTCGATCCCGCGGAGCGCCCCCGGCTCTCGGCCGAACACCAGCAGCGTCCGCGGGCGCTTACGTCCGGCGACGCGCGCGCGGATTGCGTCGAAGCGCGCCTCGAGGACCGCGGCCACCTGCTCCGCCTCCTGCGTGCGGCCGACCGCCTGACCGAGCCTGCGAACGGTGCCCATCAGGTTGCCGAGGCCGCCCATGACATAGGGAAACGTCGCGATGCCGGCCCGCTCGAGCTTCTCGCGGACCTCCGGCGTGGATCCGTAGACCACCACGAGATCGGGCTGCAGCCTGAGGATCCGCTCGATATCGGGGTCGAGCAGCGCGCCCACCCTGGTGAGTCCCTTCACCTCTGGCGGCCACGTGTCGAAGCTGCTGACGGCCACCACGTGCGGTCCCGCACCGATCGCAAACAGCATCTCGGTGACGGCCGGGACAATCGACACGATGCGCCGCGGCGGTCCGGCGGAGCGCCGCTCGCGCGCGGACGGGGCAGCGCCCGGCGCGCAGGCGGCGAACACCACGGCGCACGCCACGCACATCGTCACCGGAGATAGGCGGGGGAGGTACGGCATGCTCGCACTACGCTTCTGAGCTCCGGTCGGCATCGTCCGCCAGCCCCCCTCGTCGGTCAGGGTATCACGCACGCCGTGTGACGGGGTGCAGTGGTCCACGATCGGAAGACAACCACAAAGCACACAGAGAACTCGGAGGCTCCACGGCTGCCTGCGCTGCTTCAACCGGGCGGCGCCACCGAACGGTGGCGCCAGGCGGCCGAGCGGCGCGCAGCGCAAGCGAGCCCGGTCGAGTCCCACAGCCGGGTTCGCCTGCGCTGTGCACCGCTCGGCGCTCCGGGCCTTCGGCCCGGCCCCGGTTGAAGCGCACCGGTGGAAATCGCCGCCACGCGTGACGCGGCCGGCCTCCGTGTTCCTCCGTGTCCTCCGTGGTTCAAATCGTGAGCGAGCGTCAGCCGCGGCGGATCAGGAGCCACAGGAAGAACGGGCCGCCGATCATCGCCGTCAGGATGCCGACGGGCAGCACCATCGGCGCGATGAGCGTCCGCGCGGCCACGTCGCAGACGACGAGGAACGCCGCGCCGAACAGCGTTGCGGCTGGAAGCACGAGCCGATGATCGGACCCCACCAGCAGTCGCACCAGGTGCGGCACGATGATGCCGATGAAGCCGATCGGCCCGCCGAGCGACACCGCCGCGCCGGTGGCGAGCGACGCGCTGAAGAAGGCCAGGCGCTGCGTCCGCACCACGTCCACGCCGCGCGCCGACGCCGCGTCGGCGCCGAGCGTCAGCAGGTTCAACGACCGCGGCATCCACGCGAACACGGCGAACGCCAGCAGCGTGAACGGCAGCGCCGCCACGATCGGCGCGTAACTGCCGACGTCCAGGTCGCCCATCAGCCACCGCACCGTCCTCATCGTCTGGGAGAAATCGGCGAGGTACTGGACGAAAAGGATGAGCGCCGAGAAGAACGCGTTGAGGGTGATGCCCGCCAGCAGCAGCACGTTCGTCGAGAGGCCGCGGCGGCGGATAGTGGACAGCACGTAGACAATCGCCACCGCGCCGAGCGCGCCAGCGAAGCTGGCGACCGGCACCGTCGAGACGCCGGCGAAGGCGAGCGACACAGGGAACGTAATCGACAGCATCGCCCCGAGCGCCGCGCCCGCCGACACGCCCAGGGTGAACGGCGTGGCCAGCGGGTTGCGGAGCAGCGCCTGAAACACGACGCCCGACGCGGCGAGCGCCGCGCCCACGAGGGCGGCCGCCAGCGTTCGGGGCAGCCGGGAGATGAAGAAGATCTGCGCGTCGGTGTTGTCCGCGAACGGAATGCTCCGGTCGAAGACGCGCCGCAGCGAAATCGGGACGGAGCCGACGACCGGCGCGACCAGGCATGCCGCCACGGCCAGGATGCCGAACACCAGAACGGTGAGAAGGACGCGGCGTCGCAGCGTCATTCGGCTCGCCCCACCGCGCCCGTCCGGCGAAGCGGCACCACGGTCAGGTGGCCGGCGCCGGAGTGGAAGTGGACGTCCGCCTCGACGTCGTAGAGCGCGCGCACCGACTCGCGCGTCAGCACCTGGTCGGTGAGCCCGGCCGCCAGCACGCGCCCCTCGCGAAGCAGAACCAGGCGCCGGCACAGGCCGGCCGCCAGGTTGAGGTCGTGCGTGGCCACCGCCATCGTCACGCCGCGCTCGGCGTTCAGCCGGCGCAGCAGCGTCGCGATCTCGATCTGGTAGCCTGGATCGAGCGCCGTGGTCGGCTCGTCGAGCAGCATCAGGCCGGCCGACTGCGCCAGCGCGCTCGCGATGATCACCCGCTGCTTCTCGCCGCCGCTGAGCGTCGGGAACAGGCGATCCTCGAGGGCGAGCGTGCCCGTCGCGGCCAGCGCCTCGCGCGCAATCGCCAGGTCCTGCTGGCTCTCGAGCTCGAAGGCGCCGAGGTGCGGGTATCGGCCCATGAGCACGACCTCGAGCACCGAGTACTCAAACGAGAGCCGGGTCTCCTGCGGGACGACCGCAATGCGCTTCGCGACTTCGCGCCTGGGAATACGGGCCAGGTCGCGTCCGTCGATCATGACGCGGCCCGATGCCGGCGTCAGCATGCCGCCGAGCAGCCGCAGCAGTGTGGTCTTCCCCGAGCCGTTCGGCCCCAGGATGCCGACCAGGTCGCCGGGCGGGACCTCCAGCGACACGCCGTGCAGGCCGGCCGGCCCTGGGCCGTAAACGAAGCTGACGTCAGCGGCCTGCAGCAACCCGCACCCCGATCATCCCGTTGCGGCCGAGCGCCGGAAACCCGTACGTCTCCTCGTAGGACCGGTCGAACAAGTTCCCGATCCGGCCGATCACTTCGACCGCCCGCACGATCCTCCACGACGCGCCGACGTCGACCGACGAGAACCCGGGATTCGTGAACAGGCCGCCCCACGTGCCGTAGGTGGGCTCGACGTCGAGCGTGTGCGAGCGGCCGCCGACGCGGCCGAACGCGGTCAGCGATCCTCGCACGAACGTCAGATCGAGAGCGGCCAGGTGCCGCGGTCGGCGCAGGAGCGGATCGCCGACGACGAACGGCGGCGGCGCTTCGTCTAGGCTGTCCACCGCGAGGATCGCGGTGTCGAGGAACGTGTAGGACGCCCGGGCGGTCAGGCCCCATCCCGCGCGGAACGCCGCCGACAGCTCGACTCCCTGCGCCCTGGCGTTCGAGATGTTGTCGGTCCGGTAGCGGCTGGCATCCGCCAGCGCCGGGCCGACGGCGACGATGAGGTCGTCATAGCGGTTGAAGAAGGCCGTGGCGCCGACGACGAGTCGCTCGCGAAGAAACGCCTGGTCCGCGCCCGCCTCTACGCTCCGGCTCCTCTCGGGCAAGAGGGCGGGGTTGTCGGTGAACGCGATCTCGAGCGCGTCCGGGGCGCGGATGCCCGTGCCGGCCGCCGCGTGAATCCGCGTCCAGCCCCGAGTGCCGTCGCGCGGCCCCGCGAGCACGAACGCCGCCGAGAGACGGGGGTTTGCCGACCAGCGCGCATCCTCGGGCAGCGCCGGCCGCGGCGAGTAGTAATCGGAGCTGGCCGGCATCGCGTCGCGCACCAGGTGCTCGACGCGCAGGCCGGCCGTCAGGCTGAGCGGCGACAGCGGCTGGTAGCGCGCCTCCGCAAAGAGCCCCGCCACCGAGCGCCGGATGGGCAGCGGCCCGGTCTGGTCCGCGGTGATGAACGTGCTCGTCGCCCGCTCGCGCAGGACTTCGATGCCGGCCGACAGCGCAAGCGAGGCGGTCAGATCGGCGTCGGTCTGCGAGCGGATCGTCGCCCGACTGGACGCGGTCGCCGACAGTCCGTAGGCGCTGGTGAAATCGCTCGAGAGATCGAAGTAGTTCGCGCTGACGGTCTGATGGAGCGCGTGCCCCCCGGCCGAGAACTGCTGCGTCCACCGGCCGCCCGCCTGGATCGAACTCGTGACGCCGCGCGCGAGCCGGTCGACCGCCGTGTACGCGCCAATCGGGTTCGAGCCGTACGGGCCCGGATAGCCGCGATCGCCCGACACGTAGCGCAGCGACCCGCGGACGTCCGCGCCGCCGGCCCCCCGCCACCCGATTGAAATCCCTGCGTTGTCAGAGAGGTAGTCGTCGTTCGAGACCTGCTCGCCCGTGGCGGGCGCGATCCCCGTGTACCCGTCGCTCGCCGTGCGCTCGGCCGACCCGCCCCAACTCCAGGAGCCGCGGGAACCCCACGTCCCGGCGCTGACGCGGGAGGTGCCGAAGCTCCCGCCCTCGACGAGCACCTCGACGCGCGGGCGGCCGGTGTGCTTCGTCACGACATGCACCACCGCGCCGATGGCGTCCGCACCGAAAAGGGCGCTCTCGGGCCCGCGCACGACTTCGATCCGTTCCACCTGGTTCGCGGTCAGCGTCGAGAAGTCGTAGCCGCCGCCGAAGGCGTTGGCCTTGATCCCGTCGACCATCACGAGCGTGTAGTCCGATTCGCCGCCGCGCGGGAAGAGCGACGTCACCGCGCCGCGGCCGCCGTTGCGCGAGACGGTCAGGCCAGGGACGAAGCGGAGCGCGTCGGCGACCGTTTCGGTCTGTGCCGCCTGCAAATCGCGGCTCGAGATGACGGTGACAGAATCCGCCGCCCGTGCGAGCGGCATCTCCACCTGCGAGGCCGACACCACGACCGATTCGGTCAGGGCGCTGACGTGCAGCCCGAATGCGACGCGCGTCTCCTCGCCGGGCGCGGCGACGATCGCGAGCGGCTCGCCGCGGAAACCGTCCGCCGCGACCCGGAGTTCGTAGCGGCCCGGAGCGACGCGGTCGAACTGGAACTCGCCCTCCGCAGAGGTTTCAGCGGAGGCGACGACCGACAGGGGGCTCGCCAGCACGACATGCGCGTGCGGCACCCGCGCGCCGGCGGGGTCCGAAACCGTCCCACGCACCACCGCAGTTTCCGGGGTGATGATCCCGGCACTTGCGTGTGCGGCGACGAGGACCAGGACGATGAAGGGGGGTCCTCCGGATCGGAGGAAGACACGGAGAAATGAGAGCATCGCCGTTCCTTCGGCGTCATTCGCGCCGAGCCCCCGCGCGCGTCAGGCGCGAGGACGGAATGGACGTGCCGGGCGGCCAGGTTTCCTGACTCGCGGATCCGCGCGACCGCTGCCGTCTTCCCATGCCTCCAGGCACAGTGACGGGACCTTTCGAGAGGTCCTCTGCGGCGTTCGCTCCCCGCTTACAGTGGCGTGACCGTGTGGGCTTCGAACCCACTTCGCTTGGTCGCCGGCGAATCGTCGGTTGTGGAGGACAGTATAGAACAGAAGACGGTCTATCGCGCCAGACTTGCGATCTCCCGGACAACCTCCTCGTGCGTCGGGAAGTCGAACTGCGACGAGGCGACGAAGCTGTAGCGGATGAGGCCCTGGCGATCGACGAGAAACAGCGCGGGCCGCGCGATGTTCCACGCGCCGAACCCGACCGGGTGCCAGACGCCGTACGCCTTCACCGTCTCCCGCGAGTCGTCTACGAGAATGTTGAAGGGCAGGCCGGTCTCTTCGATGAAGCGCCGCACCTTCTCCGACCGCTGCGCGACGACGGCGACCACCTGCACGCCGAGCGAGAGGTACTCCATCGAGTGGTGTGCCAGTTCACCGAACTGGCGGCGGCAGTTCGGTCACCACGTGCCCCGGTGGAACGCCAGCAGCACCGGGCCGAGGAGGAGGTAGTCGGCGAGCGAGTGCGCCTCGCCGCGCTGGTTCGGCAGCGCGAACGGCGGGGCGGGCATGCCGGGGAGGAGTGTGGGATGCAGCATAGAGTCGTAGTGGCTAGTGGTCAGTGGCTAGTATGACACGCGTGATCCACTAGTCACTGATCACAAGCCACTAGCCACTTCTAGAAGAGGATCACGTCGACAACCTGTCCCTTCTCCACAATGTCCGTCTGCGCCGGAATCTCGATGTACCCGTCGGCCTGCGACATGCTGGTGATGTCGCCCGACGCCTTGAACGCCGGCATCGCCGTCCCCTCCACCACTCGCACCGTGTAGAACTGGTGGCGTCCGGTGGTGGACACGACGCGCTGCCCGAGCGGCAGCCGGACCGTGCGCTCCACCGCCTCGGGCAGCCTGGCCATCCGGCGCAGCATCGGCGCGACCAGCATGTAGCCGTTCGACAGGCACGAGGTCGGGTAACCCGGCATGCCGATGACCGGCGTGCCGTCGATGATTCCGAACAGCGTCGGCTTTCCCGGCTTCACCGCAATCCCGTGGAACACGATCTTCCCGCGAGCGGCGATGGCGTCGAGGATCAGATCGCGCTCGCCGACCGAACTCCCGCCCGAGAAGATCACGAGATCCTCGGCGAGCGCCGTGTCGAGAGCGCGGTCGAGATCTTCCAGCGTGTCCGCCGATGTCGGGTAAGGCACCGGCACCGCGCCGTGCTCAGCAACGATCGCGGACAGCGTGAATCTGTTGATGTCGTAGATCTGGCCCGGGGCGAGCGCGCGTCCGGGCGAGACAATCTCGTTGCCGGTCGACAGGATGGCCACGCGCGGCCGCTCGAAGACCTCGACACGATCGATCCCGAGCGCAGCGACGGCGCCGACGCGGCTCGATGTCAGGTAATCGCCGGCCGCCAGCACAGGCTGGCCGACCTGGATGTCCGCGCCCTGCCGGCCGACGTTCTGGCCCGGGTACACCGGGCCGAACACTCGCACCGTTCCGGCGTCGTCCTTTTCCGTCTCCTCGACCATCACCACCGCATCGGCGCCGTCAGGCATCGGCGCGCCGGTGGCGATCTCGGCGCAGCCGCCGCGCTCGATGGCGCGCGTCGGCACCTGGCCCGTGTAGACCTTCTCGACGACGTGAAACACCCGCGGGCTGAACGGCCCCGCGCCGAACGTGTCGGCCGCGATGACGGCATAGCCGTCCATCGCGGCGCGCGTGAAGGGAGGGACGTCCTGCGCCGCCACGATTGCGGAGGCCAGCACGCGCTGGTGGGCCGACTCGAGCGACACGGTCTCGACGCGCGCCACCGGCCGCGCCGCGCCGCGCATCAGCGCCCGCGCCTCCTCGAGCGGAATCGTCTCACGAATCGGCCGCATTGATTGCTCGGACATAGGGCTGCGCTTCCGCTTCCAGCTGGCAGCTGCCAGCCGGCACCCGAGAGGCAGGCGCGGACCGGGTCGGCGCGAAGGGCGACTTGAGGTCTGCCGAACGGAGCCCGGAGCCGACGAACCGGGCCACGACTGACGTCTCATCGCCGGCCCCGCGTCCAAAGCCCTGAGCCCTGAGCCCTGAGCCCGCGTCTACCTCGACGCCTCCCGCACCAGATGCCCCAGTTCCGGCAGCACGAGCTTGGTCATCGCCAGCCGCACGGCGTTCTCCGACCCGGGCAGCGAGAAGATCACTCTGTTCTTCGCCAGCCCCGCGCACGCCCGGCTGAGCATCGCCGCCGAGCCAATCTCCTGGAAGCTCAGCATCCGGAACAGCTCGCCGAACCCGTCCAGCCGCTTTTCGAGCAGCGCGTCGATCGCCTCGAACGTCGTGTCGCGCGAGGTGATCCCGGTGCCGCCCGTCGTGATGACGACCTGCACATTCGGGTTGGCCAGCTGATCGCGGATCGCTGCGGCCACCTGGTCCGGCTCGTCGCGCACGATCTTCCGCCCGGCCACCTGGTGCCCGCCCGCCCACAGAAGGTCGAAGATGGCGCGCCCGCTGAGGTCGGTGGCCTCCGTTCGCGAGTCGCTGATCGTCAGGATGTAACAACTGGCGACAGCCGGCGACTGCGCCTTGTGCTCCAGATGTCCCATGGGGGAATCATATCGTAGACCGCCACATCGGGTCGCCGGCGGTGTAGGATTGCGCTGTCCATGCCACCAGTCTTCGAGATCCGAGGCCTGACGAAGATCTACACGATGGGGGAGGTCGACGTGCACGCCCTCCGCGGCATCGACCTCGATATCGACGACGGCCGGTTCGTCGTCATCCTCGGGCATTCGGGCAGCGGCAAGTCGACGCTGCTCAACATCGTCGGCGGCCTCGACTTCCCGACGTCGGGAAGCGTCAGTTACCGGGGGCAGGATTCGACGGCGGCCAGCGAACGCGCCCTCACGGCGTTCCGACGCCACAAGGTCGGCTTCGTCTTCCAGTTCTACAACCTGATCCCGAGCCTGACCGCCCGGGAGAACGTCGACCTCGTCACCGAGATCTCCGACGACCCGATGCCGTCAGTGGCGGCCCTCGCCCTCATGGGCCTGGCCGACCGCGCCGATCACTTCCCCGCGCAGATGTCGGGCGGCGAGCAGCAGCGCGTCGCCATCGCACGCGCCATCGCCAAGCGCCCGGACGTCCTGCTGTGCGACGAGCCGACGGGCGCCCTCGACATCACCACCGGCGTCGTCGTCCTCGACGCGCTGGCGCGCGTGAACAGCGAACTCGGGACGACCGTGGCGGTGATTACGCACAACGCCGCGATCTCCGCGATGGCCGACCGGGTGGTGACGCTGGCGGACGGGCGGATCGTCAGCGACCAGGCGAACGCGGTGCGGGCCGCGGCGGGAGACATCAGGTGGTGAGGCGCCGCGCCGCCCGCCTGCGCGGACTGTCGCCGCTCGACCGGAAGCTGGCCCGCGATTCTCTGGTCGGCCAAGGGGCAGGTGGTCGCCATCGCGCTCGTCGTGGCGGCAGGCATCGCGCTCTTCGTCACCCTGTTCTCGACGTTCGATTCGCTCGACCTGTCGCTCCGGACCTACTACGACCGTTACCGCTTCGCCGACGTCTTCCTGTCGCTGACACGCGCCCCGCAGTCGCTCCAGGCGGAGATAGAGGCGATTCCCGGCGTGGCGCAGGTCGAGACGCGTGTCGTCATGGACGTGACGATCGACGTGGCCGGCCTGGCCGAGCCGGCCACCGGGCGGCTGATTTCGATCCCCGCGGGCCGGCCTCCCGCGCTCTGCGACGTGTTCCTGCGCGCCGGGCGCACGATCGAAGCCGGCCATCCCGACGAGGTGCTCGTCAGCGAGTCGTTCGCGAAGGCCCACGGCCTGCGTCTGGGCGACGCCGTCGCCGCTATCATCAACGGGCGCCGCCGCGAAATGCGGATTGTCGGCCTCGCGTTGTCGCCCGAGTACATCTACCAGATCAGGCCCGGCGAGCTGATGCCGGACGAGAAGCGCTTCGGCGTGTTCTGGATGGAGCGGCGCGCGCTGGCCGCCGCGTTCCAGATGGAGGGCGCCTTCAACAACGTCGTGCTGAAGCTGATGCACGACGCGTCGGAGCCGGACGTCATCGCCCGGCTCGACCGCCTGATCGACTCCCGGTACGGCGGCACCGGGGCGACGCCCCGCGCACTTCAGGCGTCACACTGGTTCCTGGCCAACGAGCTGACGCAGCTGAAGTCCTCCGGCGTCATCGTGCCCGTGATCTTCCTTGGCGTCGCCGCGTTCCTGGTGAACGTGGTGCTCTCCCGCATCGTCTCGGTGCAGCGGACGCAGATAGCGGCCGTCAAGGCGCTCGGGTACGGCGACCGCGACATCGCCGCGCACTACGTGAAGTGGAGCCTCGTGGTGGCGACGCTCGGGTCGGCCGCGGGCGTCGGCCTGGGCGCCTGGTTCGGCTGGGCGACGACGAAGCTGTACACGCAGTTCTTCCACTTCCCGTTGCTGCTCTACCGGCTCAACGTGCGCGTGGCCATCCTCGGCATCCTGATCGGTGCGGCGGCCGCCATGCTGGGCGCCCTCGGCGCGGTGAGGAGGGCGGTCAAGCTGCCTCCTGCCGAGGCGATGCGCCCCGAGCCTCCGGCCAGCTTCGCCGAGAGCTGGCCCGAGCGACTGGGCCTCAGACGCCTGCTGTCGCAGCCCGCGCGGATCATCCTGCGGACACTGCAGCGGCACCCCGCGCGAGTGGCGATGTCGGTGACGGGCATCGCGCTCGGCGCCTCGCTGATGGTGATCGGCAACTTCTCGATGGACGCGGTCGACGAGATGGTTCGCGTCCAGTTCGACGTGGCGCAGCGCTACGATTTGATGGTGTCGTTCGTCCAGCCGACGTCCGCCCGGGCCCTCGATGAAATGACCCGCCTGCCCGGGGTGATGGACGTCGAACCGTTCCGGGCCGTCGCGGCGCGCCTGAGAGTCGGGTCGCGCTCGCGCAACATCGGCGTGTTCGGGGTGCTCGACGGGAGCCGCCTCAACCGGGTGGTCGACGCGTCACGCGGCCCGATTGCCCTGCCGCGCGACGGCATCGTGCTCTCGAGGGCGCTGGCGGATGTGCTGGCGGTGCGGCGCGGTGAGCCGGTGACCGTCGAGGTGCTCGAGGGGAACAGGCCCGTCCGGCAGGTGGTGGTGGCCGACCTCGTCGACGATTACCTGGGCACGAACGCCTACATGTCGCTCGGCGCGCTCCGCGGGCTGATGCAGGAGGGCCAGACGCTGTCGGGCGCCTATCTGCAGGTGGACCGCGAATCCGCCCGCACGCTGTACGATCGGCTCAAGGCGACGCCGCGTGTGGCAGGCGTCATGCTGAAGCGGGCGGCCGTCGAGAGCCTGCAGAAGACGATGGCCGAGATGATGCGCAAGGTGCAGGCGATCTACATCGCGTTCGCGAGCGTCATCGCGTTCGGCGTCGTCTACAACAGCGTGAGGATCTCGCTCTCGGAACGCGCGCGGGAGCTGGCGACCCTCAGGGTCATCGGCTTCACCCGCGGCGAGGTGTCGTACGTGCTGCTGGGAGAGCTGGCGCTGGTGACGATCGCGGCGGTGCCACTCGGGCTGCTGATCGGCTATGGCTTTGCGGCGGCGATCATCCCGCTGACGAACAGCGAGATGTTTCGGATCCCGCTCGTGGTCAGTCCGAACACCTATGCGCTGGCGGCGATGACGATCGTGATTGCGACGATCATCTCGGCGATGGTCGTCCGCCGGCGCCTGGATCAGCTGGATCTCGTCGAGGTGTTGAAGACGCGGGAGTGAGGGTGTAGCGCGGGTCTTCAGACCCGCGTACCATCTTGCGATCTTGCGATCTGGGGACCGCGCGATATGACGAGAACGACCAAACGGCGGATTGCCTTCTGGGGCACGGTGGGCGTGGCGCTCGCGGCGGCGCTCGCGATCATGACGAGGCCGCAGCCGGTGCCGGTGGACTTCGCCGCGGTCTCGCGCGGGGCGATGGTCGAAACGCTGGACCACGAGGGCCGGACGCGGGTGCGCGAGCGCTACGTCGTGTCGGCGCCCGTGGCCGGGCGCGTGCTTCGCATCGAGCTGAGGCCGGGCGACCGGGTCGTCGCCAACCAGACCGTGATCGCGACGTTCGCGCCCGGGGCCTCGTCGCTCCTCGACGCGCGGAGCCGGGCCGGCGCGACCTCGCGCGTCAGCGAAGCGGAAGCGCTGTTCGAGCAGGCCAAGGCCCAGCGGGAGGTGGCTCGCGTGCAGAGCCAGCACGCCAAGGAGGAGCGCGACCGCGCCCAGAACCTCGCGAAGTTCGGGCTGATGACCGCCGAAGGCCTCCAGGCGGCGGAGACCCAGGCGACAGCCAGTGAACGCTCGCTCGATGCCGCCGAGGCTGCCGTGCGGGCGTCCTCGCACGAGGTGGAGGCGGTCCGCGCGACGCTGGTCGAGCCCGGGTCCACGCCGGCAGGCACGACCGGCACCCCGTCGAAGGGCGTCACGCTGACGCTTCGCTCCCCGATCAACGGCGTGGTCCTGGAACGCCATCGCGAGAGCGAAACGGTCGTGATGCAGGGGGAGCCGCTCGTCACCGTGGCCGACACGTCGGCGCTCGAGGTCGTCGCGGACTTCCTGTCGAGCGACGCCGTACGCATTCAGCCTGGCATGCGCGCGTTCATCGAGCAGTGGGGCGGCGTCCAGCCGCTCGCCGCGGTCGTCCGCCGGGTGGAACCGGCCGCGTTCCTGAAGATGTCGGCGCTCGGCGTCGAGGAGCAGCGCGTCTGGGTGGTCCTTGACCTCACAGAGCCGGCCACGGCCGGGCGGGCCCTGGGCGACGGATACCGCGTCGAGGCGCGCGTCGTGACCTGGGAGGGCAGCGACGTGACCAGGGTGCCGGTGAGCAGCCTGTTCCGCCGGGGTACCGGTTGGGCCGTATTCGTCGAAGAGGGCGGCCTGGCGCGCGAGCGCCCGGTGCAGATCGGCCACCGCAACGGGAACTTCGCGGAAGTCCTCTCCGGGGTGTCGGTCGGCGCGAAGGTTGTCATCTACCCGCCAGACAGCGTGTCGGACGGCTCCCACATCGCCGCGAGATAGGATCGCCATATCTATGCGAAGACGCGCTGCTGCGTTGGCCATCCTGCTGTCAGGCCTCGTCGTCCTCCCGCTGGCGGCGTTCCTGCCCGCGGCGCCACAGGCGCAAGCCAGGCCACCGCTCGACAAGGCCGCCGAGAAATGGGTGCAGGACACGCTGAAGAAGATGACGCTCGACGAGAAGGTCGGGCAGCTGCTGGCGCCGTCGATCGACGCGATGGTGACCAGCACCGACAGCGAGGTCTACGAGAAGAAGCTGCATCTGGTCCGCGACCTGAAGGTGGGCGCGATCCATGTGTTCGGCGGGTCCGAGCCGATGCCGGCCGCGTTGCTCAACCCGAACTATCCGTCCGGCGGGAGCGCGAGCCGCAAGGGCGACCCGCTCGCGGCGGCGACGTTCCTCAACCGGCTGCAGCAGGCCTCGGCCATCCCGCTGTTGACCACCGCCGACTTCGAGGGCGGGGCGGGGTACATCCTGAACGGCACGACGCGGCTGCCGCGCGCGATGGCGATTGCGGCGACGCGCGACCCGCAGCTTGCCTACAAGGCGGGAGTCGTCTCGGCGACCGAGGCGCGGGCCATCGGCATCACGGTCGACTTCTACCCGGTCCTGGACGTCAACAACAACCCGCGCAACCCGATCATCAACATCCGGTCGTTCGGCGAGGACGTCGGCCTCGTCTCCCGGATGGGCGTTGCCTACATGCGCGGCATCCAGGCGGGCGGCGCGCTGGCGACGGCCAAGCACTTCCCGGGCCACGGCGATACCACCGTGGATACCCACCTCGGCCTGGCGAAGATCGACCACCCGCGCGAGCATCTCGACAAGGTGGAACTGCCGCCGTTCCGCGCGGCGGCGGACGCCGGGATCGACGCGTTCATGTCGAGCCACATCATCCTTCCGGCGCTCGACCCGGCGCCCGGCATCCCGGCCACGCTTAGCCGGCCGATTCTGACCGGGCTGCTCCGCGGCGAGATGAAGTTCGACGGCCTGATCTTCACCGACTCGATGGGAATGGACGCCATCTCCAGGAACTTCGGCGACGACAGGGCCGCGGTGATGGCGGTGAGGGCCGGCGTGGATTTCGTTCTCCACTCGCCCGACGAGGACGCGGCGTTCAAGGCGATCAAGGCGGCGGTGGAATCGGGCGAGATCGACCGCGGTCAGGTGGACCGATCGGTGGAGCGCATCCTTCGGGTGAAGGCACGCCTCGGCCTGCACAAGTCGCGTGTCGTCGACGTGAACGCGGTGGAGGCGAAGATCGGCGGTCGCGCGCACGAGGCGGTGAACGCGGAGATCTGCGAGCGCGCCATCACGCTGATCAAGGACGACCGGAACCAGGTGCCGCTCGCGGCAGGCAAGGGCGCGAGCATCCTATACCTGTCCGTGCTCGACTACCCGAGCGGCTGGCGCGAGGGCGTGCCGAGCCGGTCGGTGGTGCCGGCGCTGAAGAAGCGCTGGCCGAACGTGACGGCGGTCGAGATCTCGGACAAGACGACGCCGAGCGAACTGGACATGGTGAAGGCACTGGCGCGCCGCGCCGACGCCGTCGTTGCGGGCGTGTTCGTGCGGATTGCATCCTCCAGCGGCCGGATGGACCTGTCGCTGCAGGCGGTGTCGCTGCTCGAATCGGTGGCCGCCGACCAGAAGAAGCCGTTCGTCGCGGTGATCTTCGGCAACCCCTACACGGCGATGGCGCTGTCGAAGCTGCCGGCGCAGATCCTGACGTACGAGTTCACCGACGCGATGGAGGCGGCGGCGGTGCGGGCGCTGGCAGGCGAGATCGCGATCGGCGGCAAGCTGCCGATCGCCCTGCCCGAGATGTATCCGTTCGGCCACGGTCTGACGCGCGCGCCCCGCGCCGAGCGCCCGCCGACCATCGCCTCGTGGTGATCGCGCGCCGGAGTGCCTGCCGGCGTCATTTGCCGGGGGCGGCCTCTGGCTGGAGACTCAATCCGCGCAGGACCAGGCGGAGCGTCGGTTCGCCCTCGACGGGCGGCCGCCAGCCGGCCAACTGCCAGTCCGCCGGCGGCGGCAGCAGCCACACGTGCACATCGCGCCTGCCCGTCGCGAGCGCGACCGCGTCGGGCAATAGCGTGCCAAACGCGGCGGCGATGCTCTGACGAGGATCCTCTCGATCGCGAATGACCAACGCGCTCTCACGAGGCTGGCTCGACAGGATGGTCCGCAGTTGAGGGAGCACGGCCGCGCTCACGCGGGCGGGAGCCAGCCATCTTTCGTTGCGTGACCAGTAGATCGGCACGGCAATCATCGTCACGACGACGAGCACAGCGGCTGTCGGCGCAACGGCTATTCGTTTCGACGCGTCAACAACCAGCGACACCCACATCGCCGCCGCCAGGGCCACACCGACCGAAGGGAAGCACGCGTAGAGGCTGGACCTGATCGGCAGCCAGACCGTGAGCGCATAGCCGCCGGCGAGCCAGGCCGCCCCCATGGCGAGCAGCCGACAGTGCTCCTGCTGCAATCGCGCCATCCGCCTGAGGGCGAGCGTGACGACCAGCGCGACCGCCACGCTGAACGTCGCGGCCCGGTCCAGATAGGAGAAGACGTTGAAGATCAGCAGACTCGGGTCGGTCGAGAAGCGGTAGAACGGCGGGGCCGATGACGGAGTGAACGCGCCGGAGTGCGAGCGCAGGACGAGATAGGCGACCAGCGGCACGAACAACGCGAGCGCGGACGCGGAAAGCCAGCGGAGACGATTCCTCCTGGCTCCTTCGACTTCAGGCAGCAGGAACACCCATGCCAGCAGGATGACCGGCAGCGCCACCGCCTCTTCCTTGGACAGCAGCGCGAGCAGGACGAAGACGGCCGTCTGCCAACGTCGATGGCGCACCACGGCCGTGGCAGCCAGAACCGAGAAGAGCGTCAGCAGCAATGAGGTGCGGCCACTCATCCACAGCAACGCCATGTTGATGCCGTGCGGGTTCAGCGCCCACAGCCCGGCCGCGATGACTCCGGCGGTGGCCGGAAGGCCGAGTGCCCTGGCGAGTCGCGCGATGGCGATGGCAGCCAGAAGCAGCAAAAGCGCGTTCGTCCACCCGTAGCCGAGTGGCGCCAGCCCGAACAGAGCGCGATCGAGGGCGAACGTCACTGCCACCACCGGGCGGTAGAAGCCGGTGTTCTGCGAGAACAGCGAGACCGACTGCGAGAGGGAGTGGACGCCGCCCTGCTGAATCCAGCCGAAGTCGTCCTTGATGAACCCCGTGCCGATACCCGGCGCGTAAGCGGCGAGAAGCCAGATTCCGACGAGCAAGAGCAGCGGGTACTCGCAGCTTCTCCACAGACAACCCCCTCGCCGGCGAATGACGCCGCGCCGAGATCGATCGCCGTCGGCCACGGCGCCATCTCGGGCGGCTCGCTGGCGCCGCGGTCGGCGAGTCTACCACGGTTCGAGCGGGCCCGGTCCGTGCGGCCGCCGGCGGCTTTGCGGCAAGGCGGCGGAGGTTGTGATAAAGTACCTAGTTCCTGGCCGTTTCGCACGCCCGTGCGGGGCGGTGACCTCCAGCGCGCGCCCTTAGCTCAGTTGGATAGAGCGTCTGGCTACGAACCAGGAGGTCGCAGGTTCGAGTCCTGCAGGGCGCGCCACTTCCAAACCATTGTAAATCAGAGACTTATCTCCCTGGCGTTCCTCGCTGCCTGAGAAGGTGCCAGGAGTGTCGGTGAGTCGCCTGTCCCTGCCGCGCTGCACGGGCTCACGGCGCCAGCACCGGATCTCCAAACCAATCAAGAAGCTCGGGCGGTTGCTCCGGTCCGCGTCGATCGGTCGCCGCGGTGCGGGCCTGCAACGAACTTGCAGGACTCTCCAGCTTCCCGGAGTCACTCATCTCCCCCAGGAGCCGCTGACTGCCTGGTCGGCCAGCTTGACATAACAACCTATGAGTTGTATGGTTCGATGGTGCAGGGCAAGGACTTGGTGCAGCTTCTGAAGAAGCACGGGTGGACGGAGGCCCACGTCCGCGGATCGCACCACATCCTCAGCAAGGGAGGGCATCACCTATCGGTGCCGGTTCACGCCGGCAAGGAACTCGGGAAGGGGCTCCTGCACGAACTGCTGAAAAGGGCTGGACTGAAATGAGCAAGAGGCAGGCTGCTGCGGTTCCCTTGGAGCTCCCGAGGGTGGAGTACGCCGCGCGTGTTAGGAACCAGGGCGGAGGCGGCTACCTCGTCGAGTTCCCGGACCTGCCCGGGTGCCTAACGGAAGGCGACACACTCGAGGACGCTCTCGGCAACGCGGCCGAGGCGTTGTCGGGCTGGCTCTTCGTAGCGATCAAGGCGAACCAGCATGTCCCGGTCCCGACCGTGCGCCGCGGCCGGAACTATCACCTTGTGGAACCCGATCTCGACGTGACGCTGCCCCTGCTGATCCTCTGGGCACGCAAGAGCAGGGGCCTGACCCAGGTGCAGATGGCGCGCAGCCTGGGCGTCACGCAGCAGGCGTACCGGAAGTTCGAGATTCCAGGGAAGAGCAATCCGCGTTTGAAGACGCTCTCGAGGCTGTGTGACACCTTGGGCCTGACGCTGGAACTCCGGCCGGTTGCGTGAATCTCTCTCACAGGCTGTGAGAGAACTGAAGGTCGGCGACACTGCCCGGAAGCACTCCCGGGACTCGCGACGGATTGGTTGAGATCCACTCGGTGGGCCGCCTGCGCCCGCTCGGCTTTCGCAGGTGCGGGTACAAATGGGGCGGAGGTGGAGCATGGCTCTCAACGACCACGACAGAATCGAGAGGAATCCGCGTGTCGCCGGTGGGGAGCCGTCATCAAGGGGACGAGGGTGCCGCTCAGGACCGCGCTCGCGAGCCTGGCGGAGGGCGCGACCGCTGACGAGATCCTGAGGGATTGTCCGACGCTCGCGGAGCGGGACATTCGTGCGGCCATCGCGTTCGCTGCAGCGTCGGCGCAAGAGGATCTGCCTGTCGCCGAGGCCCACGTGCGATGAGAATCAAGCTCGATTCGACGCCCGCCATCCGACAACGTCGCTGACCGCCCCCACTGAACAGGACCGCAAGGCCAGCCCCGACTGAGAACACCTAGTACCTGGATTACCGGTCGCAGGTTCGAGTCCTGAGCGAAGTCGAAGGGAAGGGCGCGCCACTCCTTCCCGGGCACGAATCACTGACAGACACTCGCCAAGATCAATGAGGGGACGCCACGGCCGGCTCCACGCGGAATCGCAAGTGCTGGACGGCACGGCGGTCTTCCGCCGTCGCTTCGAAAGTCAGGAGGTAGTCCCCTGGCACGAGCCCTTCCCCGGTCAGCGGCCACGTGACGTCGGCGGTCCGCGCCCGCGCGAACGCATCCGGCAGCAACCGCCAGGTGTTCGTGCTCCTGACCACGTCGTGCGCATCTGTCAGGCGGACCGTCATGACGACGGGCTCGGGCGGCCGCGTGCCACCCTGGTAGACGCGCAGGAACGCCACCGCCTCGTCCCCAGGCCCGAAGATGCGGGCGGCCGTGGGCGTCACGGGCAGCAGGTCGGCGAACAGGGATCTGGACGAGGCGAGAGGCGCGGGCCGCTTCTCGAGGACGACGCCCGACAGGCTGAGCGGGTCCTTCTCGAAACGAGGAATCTCCACCGTCGTGAACACGCTGCCGGCGCGGCCGTCGACCACGGCCGCGATGCGGATCTCGTAGCGGCCCGGGGCGAGCGGAAGCCGTGACATCACCTCGAACTCGCTGCCGCTTCGTGCGTCAGGAGGGAACGTCAGCTCGAGTGTCTGGCGGTAGAGGCCCTTTGACCGTCCCTCCATGTCGAACGCGGCCGCAACGACCTCGACGCGCTTTCGCGGAGCGGCAGCACCCGGCGTCGACCCGATGGGCGCGGGATCGCGGAGCGCCAGCACGCCGACGAGTTCGGCCGTCCTGCCGCTGCGCGCGGCGAACGCGGCCGTGGTCGCCCGCAGGAGCACGTCGCTCACCGGGAACCCCTGCTGGATGGCCTGATCCACCTGCTGGACGACGGTACGAGTCGGGGACTTCCCCTTGGATGGTTGGGGCGCGAAGTACCCCGTGCGCGTTCGGACATCCAGGCCTGGCCGGTTGACCCTGACGCTGATGCGGCGAAACCGCCCGTCGGCCCGCGCGTGCGTCGTCTGGTAGCCGATCAGGTAGTAAGCGCTGCTCTCGCGGAACATCTGGCTGACGTGGGCCTCCGGCGTGTTCGTGGCACGGACGCGACGGCCGCCCGTCGCCTCGGCGAGCCCGATCTCGTTCGGCGAGGCTGGGGCGCCCGTCAGCCCGCGTGGGTCGTACGAGTAGACGCTGACGTTGGCGAGCTGGAGGTTCGCGAACATCGTCCGGATCGCGTCGAGGCCCTTGAACTCGTCAGGCCGTTCTGAGATTTCGGCGCCGGTACTCAGCTGCGGGCTGATGAACACCAGCAGTTTCCGCCCGCCTGGAGCCGTGCGCAACACGTCGGCCACCCGGGAAATCGTGTCGACCGCGCAGCCGCCCGGCCGCAGCCGGCACCCGAGCGGCTGCCCTGCTTCCCCCCAGCCATGAGGCGTGAACGCCTCGACGGCAGTCCGGAGCTTCCGTCGGTCGCTCGTGAAGCTCTCCACGCGGCCGAGGAAGGTGTACATGACCGCAGCGAGGTCGGATGGCCCGAGCCCGTCGATGACCGTGTTGGCGATCTCGCTGAGCGACTTGGTCTCGCCGCGGTCGACGTCGATATTGGCGTCGTCAAGGACGAGCAGCACCAGCCGCCGGGTCTGGATGTCGTTCGAGACGACATCCGGCGCGACCTCGCGCATCCAGGCCGGCGCGTCGGCCTCGGGCTCCGGCACGTCGACTTCCTCGAACGTCTGGATGGCCTGCGGGTCGCCGTTCTCCGTTACCGTGAAGTCCTCTGCGCGGAGCCCTTTCACCGGGCGGCGGTCGTTGTCGAGGACGACGACGTCGATCGGGACGAGATCGACGCCCGAGCGGAACGTCGGACGGGGCTGCTGCGGTTGGACCTGAGGGGCGGACGCGAGCTCGTGCCGCCCGCCTGCGCCGAGTGCGGCCGACAGGCTTGCCAACGCCAGCAGCACGCGAGGAAGGGCGGTCGTGATTGACACGGAGGCTCTCGGCCGTCGCGCGGATGATACCATCGCCCTCGCGAACCCTGCTGGACAATCGTCGATCCGGCTGCAGTGAACGCGCTGAGTGCCGCCCGCTGAACCGGAGTGTTCGATGGATGTGGAGCCCGAGGAACGCGACCAGTAGTGGCGCTCCTGGTCGTCTCACTCTGCGACCGGTGGGAGTAACGGTGGGACTCATTCGTGCTTGGGTGAGGAACTCGAGAAGATTCGGGCACTCCTGAGAACGCCTATGGAGCGGGCCAGACGGCAGGGCGGGCGAATTCCTTAGGAAAACGGAGTGTGATGAGACACGAGCGTGGCCCCTTGAGGGGCTGGCGCTCGCCGGACTATGCGCGCCTGCAACGGACTTGCAGGACCGTCCCGGTTTCTCGGTTCATTTGAGCGACTCACCCGCTGCTTGACGACTATACGCAAATAGCGTATATTTACTCCCGCGGAATTCATCGAAGCGCCGTGCTTCACGCAGGTCCTTCCAGCCTATCTTGACGTTGAGGATTATCGCGAACTGCAACTCCACCTTGCGCGCGATCCCGAGGCCGGTGATGTCATCCCCGGGACCGGTGGGTTCCGGAAACTCCGATGGCCGGACCGGCGCCGGGGCAAGGGGAAACGGGGCGGTCTCAGAGTCATCTATTACTACTTGGTTTCGGACACGCAGGTCCGGTTCATGGCAATCTACGGCAAGGACGAGGCTGCCGACCTCAGCCCGGCGGAACGACGGGCGCTCAAGATCGCGATCGATGAGGAACTACGTCGGCGGGCGGACATTCGCCGCGTGCGTGAGAAGTGAATCATGGCTGAGAGAAAGAAAGCCCGCAGCGTCGCGACGCGCCACCTGTTCCACGAGCTAATGTCGGGCGTCCAGGCGATGCGCGCGCATCGCGAGGGTCAAGTGACGCTCCGAACGCATCACGTCGAGCCCATCGCGGTTCCGCCCGTCGACCCGGACTTCGTCCGTGAAACCCGCGAAGCGCTCCACATGTCGCGCCAGGTATTCGCGTTCAGGATCGGCGTGAACCCACGGACGCTCGAACGGTGGGAGCAGGGGAGGAGCAAGCCGAACGAACAGGCCGCCGTTCTTCTCTGGCTTGTTCGGAAGTACCCCGACACCCTGGATCGACTCGAGTCGCTCGGTGTGCCTGCCTGACACCACCTGGCACGTGGTCTTCCGGTCGCAGGTTTCACGCTGTTCCGCGTGCAAGATCATGCAAGGTTTTCCAAAACACGCGCTCCTTGCACGCCCCACGCCGCCACGGGATGTGACAGCCGACCCCGTATTCCAAGGGTCGGCTGTAGATGAGCTCCGACACAGGTTGTGCTACGAACCAGGAGGTCGTCCGCTTTCGCTCGCGGGGATTCGGGTGAGCTGCGGCGAGACCGCGCCGCAGCGCAAGGCGCGGAGGCGGGCAGGTTCGAGTCCTGCAGGGCGCGCCACTTCTTCCCCTAGTGAATCAACGACTTATCGTCTGAGGCCTCGTCGTCCCTGCAATGTGCCAGGAGCGCACCGCCGCCCTCGCTTGCAGCGAACTTGCATGGTCTTCCGGGTGTCGTGACGATTCGGCTAGGATCCACTCGACGGGCTGCCTGCGCCCGCCCGGCTCGCGCAGGTGCGGGTACAATGGGGCGGAGGTGGAGCATGGC
The DNA here is from genome assembly GCA_963784455.1 of uncultured Acidobacteriota bacterium. Classification (GTDB taxonomy): domain Bacteria; phylum Acidobacteriota; class Vicinamibacteria; order Vicinamibacterales; family Fen-181; genus FEN-299. The sequence continues at coordinate 122,544 of CAWARN010000018.1, forward strand.
TCTCAACTACCACGACAGAATCGAGCGAAATCCGCGCCTCGCCGGTGGGGAAGCCGTCATCAAGGGGACGAGGGTGCCGCTTCGGACGGTGCTCGCGAGTCTGGCGGAGGGCGCGACGGTTGACGAGATCCTTAAGGACTTTCCTACGCTTACGGAGCGGGACATTCGTGCGGCGATAGCGTTCGCTGCGGCGTCGGCGCAGGAGGACCTGCCAGTCGCCGAGGCCCACGTGCGATGAGAATCAAGCTCGACGAGAATGTGCCCAGCCAACTGGCCTCGGTGCTGACTGAATTGGGGCACGACGTTGACACAGTCCCATCCGAAGGCATCGCCGGGAGGGACGACGCCATCGTGTGGCAGGCCGCCCAAGCCGGCCGGCGCTTTCTCGTGACGCAGGACCTGGACTTCTCTGACGTCAGGAAGTACACACCGGGCACACATTTCGGCGTTCTGCTGGTCAGGCTTCCGGAACCAGGGCGGACGGCGTTGTTGGAGAGGATTGCGACGCTGTTTCAGGTTGAGGACGTCAAGAGCTGGGGCGGTTGCATCATTATCGCGACACCGCACAAGACTCGAGTTCGCCGCCCGCCATCGAAAACCACCGACGAAGGCGACCGCTGAACAGGACCGCAACTTCAGGTGTGACTGAGAACACCTGACACCTGGAACTCCGGGCGCAGGTGTCACGCTGTTCCGCGTGCAAGATCATGCAGGGTTTTCCAGAACACGCGCTCCTTGCACGCCCCACGCGGCCACGCGATGTGACAGCCGACCCCGTATTTCAGGGGTCGGCTGTAGATGAGCTCCGACACAGGTTGTGCTACGAACCAGGAGGTCGTCCGCTTTCGCTCGCGGGGATTCGGGTGAGCTGCGGCGAGACCGCGCCGCAGCGCAAGGCGCGGAGGCGGGCAGGTTCGAGTCCTGCAGGGCGCGCCAACCCTTCCCGGGTCCATTCCGGGGACACAGGCGAAACTCTCGCGCTGAACCGACTCTCGATCGGCTCATGGCTCTGGGCCTATCACCGTTCCGGACCTCCTGAACACGGACCTCCTGAACAGTAGTGCCAGGACCGGAAACAGGTCATACTCCCTCCGAACGCTCCGGTCGTGTCTCGCCACGACCGTCTTTCAGAACAACCCAACGACCGGTGCAAGGCCTGTCGGCTGGCACTCTGTGCCGTTGTTGCGTGTCGTTGAGGATGGCTCGAGAGTCACCGCGACTGGAGGGATCAATGGAGAAGCGTGCGGCGTTGGTCGTTCTGACGATGGTGCTGATGGCGTCGTCGCTACTGTTCGCTCAGAAGGACAAGACTCAACTGTTCAAGGTGTACGTCTTCACGGCAGAGGCGAAGTACGTCGACGCCGAGTCCAAAGCTCGCGCGGATTCGGTCAAGGACCTCCGCAGGTTCCTCGAGAACAAGAAGAAGACACTTGTCCTGGTCGACGACCAACGCACCGCAGACATGACGCTGGAAGTGCTGGGCCGAGACATTGTGCCCACGGGCAACATGACGACAGCGTGGGACCCGGTCCTGGGAGAGACAAAGACCACTCAGGACAGCGGCAGCACGCTTTGGGTGAAGATGACTGTCGGCGACTACTCGACGAGGATTATCGGTCATGGCCCCGCGTTCGCTGCCGCGTATAGAGTGGCCGCGGATGATATCTCAGCGAAGGTCGACCGGTCGATCAAGGATAATGGCGCGAAGGTCGATCGCAAGTGAGTCGGCGTTGGGGCGGACCGGGACGGTCCGTCCCGGGTGTGCCACTCCTCCAGCAGTTGTCCGCGGTTCGGCGAGTGCTCGAGCGCAGCGGCGCGTGTCGCCCGTAGTCGGGCAGGGAGCAGAGGAATGAGCGAGAAGGTCGTTCTGGCGTACAGCGGGGGGCTCGACACGTCGGTCATCCTCACATGGCTGATCGAACAGCGGCTACGATGTCGTGGCGTTCGTGGCCGACGTCGGCCAGCAGCGACGACTTCGACGCGGTGCGCAAGAAGGCGCTGCAAGGCCGGCGCGCGCAAGGTCTACGTCGAGGACCTCAAAGAGGAGTTCGTCACCGATTACATCTTCCCCGCGATCAAGGCCAACGCGATCTACGAGGGGCGCTACCTGCTCGGCACCGCCCTCGCGCGGCCGCTGATCGCGAAGCGTCAGAGTCGAGATCGCCGCGCGTGAGCAGGCGCAGTACGTGTCGCCACGGCGCCACGGGCAAGGGCAACGACCAGGTGCGATTCGAACTGGCCTACTACGCGCTCGATCCGAAGATCAAAGTCATCGCGCCGTGGAAGGACGCCCGAGTTCCTCGCGCAGTTCCAGGGGCGGTCCGACCTGATCGCGTACGCGGCCAGGCACGGCATCGAGGTCAAGGCGACCATCGCCAAGCCGTACAGCGAGGACGAGAACCTGCTGCACATCAGCCACGAGGCGGGCATCCTCGAGGACCCGAGCCGCCCGGCCGCCGAGGAGCGTCTACTCGCGGACCGTGTCGCCGGAGCGCGCGCCAGACAAGCCGACGCACATCGTCATGACGTTCAAGGACGGCATCCCGGTTCGCGTCGAGAACCTCGACGACGGAACCGTGCACGCGAAGCCGCTGGAGCTGTTCCAGTACCTGAACGACGCTCGGCGCAGCGAACGGCATCGGCCGGATGGACATGGTGGAGAACCGATTCGTCGGGATCAAGTCGCCGCGGCGTGTACGAGACGCCCGGCGGCACGATCCTGCGACGCGCCCATCGCGACATCGAGAGCATCGCCATGGACCGCGAGGTGATGCGCCTGCGCGACATGCTCGCCGCCGAAGTTCGCCGAGCTGATCTACAACGGCTTCTGGTTCAGCCCCGAAATGGACTTTCTCATGGCCGCCATCGACAAGAGCCAGGAGGTCATCGACGGCCGGGTCTGGCTCAAGCTGTACAAGGGCAACGTCTACGCCACGGCCCGCGAGAGCCCAGCTCGCTCTACGACCAGGAGCTGTCGAGCATGGACATCGAGGGCGGCTTCAACCAGCAGGACTCGGCCGGGTTCATCAGGATCAACGCTATCCGCCTGATGGCGCACAGCGCGATCATGCACGGCAAGCACAAGCGGTGGGGGCTCGACGAGTAGGGCCAATCGGGCGGGATGGCCTGACGACAGGCATCAGCCCGGGATCGCGTGGCGTCCGATGATGGCCTCGGCCACGCGGACGCCGTCGGCAGCGGCCGACATGATGCCCCCGGCATGGCCTGCACCTTCGCCCGCGGGGTAGATCCCGCCGATGCTCCCTTCGCATTCAGCCGAACGTGGCATGCGCACGGGCGAGGACGTGCGGGTCTCGACTCCGGTGAGCACGGCATCGGGCAGATCGAAGCCCTCGACGCGCCTGCCGAAGTGGGGCAGCGCCATGCGGAGCGTCTCGACGACGTACGGCGGGAGGCAGCCACCGAGATCCGCAGGCTGCACGCCCGGGCGGTAGCTGGGAGCCACCCTGCCCAGGGCTCCACTCGGCACCCCGCGCAGCAGATCACCCACGAGTTGCACCGGAGCGGCATGGCTCGCGCCACCCAGCGCGAAGGCGAGCGCTTCCCAGTGCCGCTGGAATTCGAAACCGGCCAGCGGCGAGTTCGAGGGAAAGTCCTGGGGAGAGACGCCGACGACCACCGCCGCGTTGGCATTGGCAGCGCCGCGCGCGGACTGGCTCATGCCGTTGGTCACCACGCCTCCCGGCTCGGAAGCCGCGGCAATCACCTCGCCGCCAGGGCACATGCAGAACGTGTAGGCGCTGCGGCCATTGGGGGCATGGCAGGCCAGCTTGTAGTCCGCCGGTCCGAGGCGCGGGTGTCCGGCACAGCTTCCGAACTGCGCCAGGTCGATGAGCCGCTGCGGGTGTTCGATGCGGACGCCCACCGAGAAGGGCTTCGGCACCATGTGCAGGCCGGCCTCGTGGAGCATCGCCACGGTGTCGCGCGCGCTGTGCCCGATGGCCATCACGCAGACGCTGGCGGGCAGCGTCTCGCCCGTGTGGAGCCGCACGCCTCGAAGAGAGCCGCCGTCCAGCACCAGGCCGGTCACCCGGTGTTCGAACCGCACCGACGCCCCGAGGGACTCCAGATGCTTCCGCAGCCTGACGACCACGCTGCGAAGCCGGTCCGTGCCCACGTGGGGCTTCGCCGACACGAGGATTGATCGGTCGGCCCCCGCCGCGACGAACTCCTGCAGCACCTTGCGGCAGCGCGGGTCGTTGATCAGCGTGGTCAGCTTGCCGTCCGAGAACGTTCCCGCTCCCCCTTCGCCAAACTGCGCGTTCGACTCGGGGGCGAGCGCACCGCCGTTCCAGAAGCCCTCCACGTCGCGGCAGCGTTGCGGGATCGGTGTGCCTCGCTCGAGGACGACCGGCCGGTAGCCGCCCTGCGCCAGGATGAGCGCCGCGAAGAGCCCGGCGGGGCCGGTACCCACCACTACGGGCCGATGCGGCAGCGGCCGCGCCCCGGGCGCCACCGGGTGATAGGTCTCGTCAGGCGTCGGCGTGATCTTCCGGGCGGAGGCGGCGGCCAGGAGCGGCGCTTCGTTGGCGACCGTCACATCGACCGAGTACGTCAGCTGAATCGCGTGCCTCTTGCGCGCGTCGATCGCCTGGCGGCGCACGTCCCAGTGCTGCAGCGCGGATGGCCTCACGCCCAGCGCGCGCGCCACGGCGTCCGCGAGCGCCTCGGGCTTGTGATCGAGCGGCAGGTGGATGTCGTGAACGCGGATCACGGATCATCCCCTGCCCGAGGCTGATTCGGCCGCCCGCAAGCCGGCCACGTAGCCCGAGGACCAGGCCCACTGCAGGTTGTACCCGCCGCAGTCGCCGGTGACGTCCAGCAGTTCTCCGGCCAGGTACAGCGCTTCGACCTTCCGGGACTGCAGCGATTCGGGATCGACGTCGGCGCAGTCGATTCCCCCGCACATCACGTGCGCCTCGTTGTAGGAGAGCGAGCCGGTGACCGTCAGCGTCCAGGTCTTGCAGAGCGCGGCCAGGCGAGGCGCGAGAGCCGCACTGCCGCTCGCCGGCGCGGCCTTCATGAGTCCGGCCGTGGCCAGCAGCGGCAGGATCAGGCGCTTGTTGCAGAATCCGATCAGCGCATGCTCGAGCGTGGCGTCGCCGGCGCGTTCGAAGCGCGACCGCAGGTGCTCGGACAACGTCGACTGGTCCCACTCCGGGAACAGATCGAGGGCGAGCCGGACCGCGCGGCCGTCGTGCAGCGCTCTGGCCGCCGGCAGGCTCAGCTGGATGAGCGGCGGCCCGGACAGGCCGTACTCGGTGAACAGGACCTCGCCCCGCTGGGACCGGGTCGGGCCACCCGCAATGTCGAGCGTGACGTTCGCGTCGACCTTCGTCCCCTTGAGCTGCCGGTTGTACGGGCAGTCAGTCTTGAGCGGGACCAACCCCGCGTAGGCCGGCACGAGGCGGTGCCCAAGGCTCGTCGCCAGCCGGATGCCGCTTTCGCCGCCTCCCAGATGCGGCATGGCCTTGCCCCCCGCGGCGAGCACTACGGCTGCCGCTTCGGTGCACTCGCTGGAGTGAATCACGGTGAACGACAGACTGCCGGCGACGATGCGGCTCGCGTCGGCGCCCACCATCGTCCGCACGCCAAGCCGTTGCGCCTCGAAGCGCAAGACGTCGAGCACGGCGGATGCCTGTCCGCAGAGGGGATAAATCTCCCCGTCATCCTCGATCGTGGTGAGGATGCCGAGGTTGTCGAAGAAGGCGAGGGTGTCCGCCACACCGAACTGGCGCAGCACCGCGGAGACGAAGCCGGGGTTCCTGCCGTGGTAGTTCGTATCGGCGACTTCTGCGTGGCTCAGGTTGCACCGGCCGTTGCCCGTGGCCAGCAGTTTCCTGCCGACCCGGTCCTGGCGTTCGAGCAGGCACACCGAGGATCCAGCCCGCGCCGCCGTGATCGCGGCCATGAGGCCCGACGGGCCGCCGCCCACGACCGCCACGGAGTATCGATGGTCAGCCACGGGACACCATTGTATGGCGAATGCTCCTGCCCAGTGGTGCCTGGAGCGGAAACAGGGAAGACTCCGTCAGATCACGTGCTCGCGGGACTTGATGCCGAGCCAGAAACGACGATAATCAGCCCTGTGCCTGAGCGGCGAGGCGGACCGCTCGGGCGGCGGGGGCTCCCCGTGATCGCGCGCGCTCGCCCGACCGGGCTCGGGCGGGCGGTCTTGCTGCGTCATGGGAACCGGCGGGCCGAGCGTTGCGGTCGTGGCCTTCCGGTCACCAGGCAAGTGGAGGCAGCTCAATGGGCGACGGACAGCAGCCAGGCGTGTCGGGTGTCGGGGCATCGGCTCGTGGCGGTGGATCGGCGATCTTGTGGGGCCTGTCGGCGCTTCTCGCCCACGCCGCTCTACTTGACGCCGCCGTCGAGACCTTCTGGAGTGGGTCACCGCTGCGGTGGTGGATCTGCCCAGCGCTGGTCCTCTTCACGACGCTCAGCGTCTGGGCGTGGCGTCCGTCGGGCAAGCTCCTGCGCCGCTTCGGCCCTTCGGCCGCCGCTTCGACAGCCGCCTTGGGGTTCCTCGCGCTCCTGGCCGTCACGGCTTGGCTGCCGGCCGGCCAGGCGGCAGGGGTCCGACTGTTACTCCAGTCGACTTCCAGAGTGCTGACCGCGGTGCTGGCGCTGGCGGTCCTCCTCGCCGCCATCGTACTGGTTCGCGCAGCCGGCGCCCTCGCGCCGACCCCCAGACTCGTCACGCGAGCCGTCGTCGCCGGACTCGGCGTGTACGCGCTGGCCGCACTCGGGATGGCGCTTCGCGACGAGCTTCCGTTCTCAGGTTTGCAGGGCGGCGCGTTCTGGCAGCGGTTGCCCCACTGGCTGCAGGGAACCTACCTGGGCGTCGCGGCACTGCTGCCGCTCGCCATCCTCGCGCTGCTGATATCGATCATCGGAAGCCTTCGCCGCAAGCAGCCGGTGCGTGCCGCGATTCACCAGGTGACCGCGCTCGTCATGGCATTCGTCATGGCGATTGGCGGGATTGAGGCTCCTGGGCGCCCGAGCGCCGAAGCCGGCATCGACACGTCACGAGCGGACGCCCCGCGCACGGGAAGCGTCACCCCTCGGCCCATCGACGTCACCTCGCCGGACGGGCGAGCGCAATGGGCGCGATCAATGAGCGCGCTCGAAGCCGCCGAGAAGGAGATCCCCGGAGACACCTTCGACCCGCGGGCGATCGTGGAGTCGGTCGGCGCCGATCCCGTGAAGTTGTTCTCGTGGGTCAGAGACAACACGTACTGGATTCCCTACCGCGGCGCTCTTCGAGGGGCCAGCGGCGTCCTGATGGACCGCCTGGGCAACAGCCTCGACCGCGCGCTCCTCCTCGGGGCGTTGCTCGAGGCGGCCGGGCACAAGATCCGCCTCGCCCACGCCACGCTTCCCGGCTCGCAGGCGGAAGCCCTGGTTGGCAAGGTCAGACCGATTCCCGCGAATTGGGTGCAGACGGTGCCAGGCCCGACAGCCGATCAGGTGAAGGCGAACTCGGACACTCTCGCCAAGGCGTACGAGCTGAACGCGACCCGCCTGCAGGACGACTACAACAGGGTCGCGCTGGAAGGGCATGCGTTCTACGAGGAAATGCGGCGACGGGTGCCGGCGCAGGCGCAGGCGCTCGCGTCGATTGTGGACAAGGGCGCCGCTACCGACGATCCGCAGGGAAAGTCGCTGGCAGCGATCGCCGATCACTGGTGGGTGCAGCGGTTGGACGGGCAGCAGTGGGTGGACATGGATCCGCTCCTTCCCGACTCGCAGCCGGCCGCGGCGCAGGCCGCGGCGTCCAGGACATTCTCGCTGAGCCCGCTGAAAGGGACGGCCTCCCTTCCGGCCGAGTTCTGTCATGAGGTGACGATTCGAGTGGTCATCGAACAGTGGACGTCCGGCGTCGTGAAGGAGAAGGTGCCGCTGAAGTACTCGTTCCGGGCAGCCGACGCGGTCGGCCGCCCGATGGTCCTGCAGAACGTGCCTGTGGCATTGGCGAAATCGGCCGAGTCTGAACCGGGCAAAGACCCGCTCGTCGACCTGGGCGCAAGACTCGCCGGGCAGTCGAAGTGGCTGCCTCGCCTGACGGTTGGTGAGCAGGTCATTGGAACCACCGCTTTCACCGACGCCGGCGACCTGGTGGACGCCAGGGACGGCGGTTCCTCCCCGGGCTCTTCGGTGGGTGGCGGCGCGGCGGGCCTGTTCGGGGGCCTGTCCGGCGGAACGGCGGCAGAACCGGAGCGCGGCGGATCGCTGTCAGCCGAGTGGATCGAGTACGAGGTCCGCGTCCCGGGTGAAGCCGCGAGAATCGTGCGACGGACGATGTTCGACGCCCTCGGCCCGGCAAGAGAGCAACGGCCTGTCAGGGCCCCTGATGACGGAGAAGCGGCCCGAGCGGCTCGGGCATTTGGACTGGTTCACGCGACTCAGATCCTGCCCGTGACGTGCGCACTGTCGAAAGCGTTTGTCGCCCGGCAGATTGCCCGGGAGGTCCTCGGCAATTGGCCGACCCTCGGCGCCGGCGTGGATCGGATATCGGGGAGTGCCATCGACCAGCGTCAGGTTGCCACAGCCAAGCCCATCTTCGCCCGGCTCTATTCCCTGGCCGTCACCCGCTTCGCCGGGAATCCTGGTGCCGGAGATGCGTATCTGGATCAGCCGAACCTCCTCTCCTATCACGCGTCGTTCTTCCGTGACTCGAGCGGCGCTGCCGCGGGGTTGATGGCTTTCGACATCGTGACGAACGACGTCGCCGTCCGGTCCGGGGCGAAGGCAACGCCGTTCGAGGTCCGCCTGGCGCAAGGGGTGGCAGACACCAACGCGGAGGGGTTACTCGGAAACAGTGTCATGACCACTAACGCCGCGCTGCTGTTTCAACAGGCGGGCGGGACCACCTCCCCGATCGTGATCCGGTCGAAAGACGACGGCGCGTTCAGCGCCCTCTCATGGCCGCCTGTGGTGCGAGGCCAGGTGGAGCGGGATCTCGAGGCCGGGAATGTGGTCGTCGTTCCTCGGGCGTCGGCCCGGGCGACTACGGTAAGGGACTGCGTCTGGTGGCGCGTCAATCCCAGAACCGGCCAGAGTCTGGGCATGGGCGGACCCGGATGGGGCCAGTCGATGACCGAGAAGGCCGTCATCTACGGGATTCTCGTGATGGGGTTCTTCGACGCTGGCGCCTTGGTGTGCATGGGCATCATTCGGTCAAGGCGCAAGGGGCTGGCGGCGTCCGCGACGCCCGAGGAGCAGAAGACCTACTGGAGGCAGGAACAGGCCGACAGGAACACGTGCATCTGCGCCGGGGCCGGGACGGCGGTCGCCTTCGCGGCCATTCTTGCCGGCCCGGTTTTCGGCGCCGGCGCAGCAGCAGCCGGCGCCGTCGCCAAGGCGGCGACGTGGGGGGGGATCATCGGGGGCATCTCAGCGGCGGTCTGTCCGGCATTCGCCGTGCCGGACGAAACGTAGCCGCGAGGGCCGCGGGAGGGCCGGCCTCGCGATCCGGCCGGCTCCGGCTGCGGCCTCTACGCCAGCAGCTCAGCCCCCGGCCGCTCGACGTGGATCATCGTCGTATCGAGGAACGGCAGATCTGACGGCGAGGACAATAGCGTCGTTTCGGCAGGATCATGACGGGTGTGAGGCCATGTTCATCGTGTACATCGTCGGTTGGATGCTGCTCATTCTGGTGGTTGGCGGCTGGCTCGTCGGCAGACAGCGCCGAAAAGCCGATGCCGGGATGAGGCAATTGGCGGCTTCCTTCGGGTTCACGCTCCTGGAGAACATGGAGGCGGTGGACCGGTCAATCGTTCCGGCCATGCGCCAGGCCGCGCTCGAGGCCCGCGAGAAGCTCCCTCCCTTCTTCCGCAAGCTGGCCGAGCGGCCGGCGAGGGGATTCTTGTGCGTCGCGGGCGTGGCCGATGGTGTCGAGGTCACCATCTTCCTGGAGTCCACTGGTTCGGGAAAGACCGAAACCAAGTATACGGTGGTCCGCGCCGACTACCCGAAGCCGCTGCCCTTCGAGATGCGCATCGGCGCGGAGGGGGCGTTCACCCGCCTGGGCAAGGCGCTGTTCGAGCTTCGGGACCTCGAAATCGGTGACCCTGAATTCGACCGCGCGGTCCGCATCAAGACGGCCGACGAGGCGGCCGCGAAGGCGGCGCTCGGCAAGCCCGGCGTGAGAGATGCGGTACTCGGCCTGCTGGCCCTGTCGTCGTCGGCCTTCGCGACGAACGCGTACGCGCAGTGGGTGGAACAGGGCTACCGCTTCGACCCGGTGAAGACCCGAGACCGGGTGGCCGCCGTCGCGGCCGTCGCGCGGACGCTCGGCACGGATTGAGGCCGGCGGGCTGGCCGGCGGCATCACCCCTTCACGCCGAACCCCTTCTTCACCAGCAGGTTGCGAAGGCGATCGCGCAAATCGCCCTGCAGTTCGACCGCGTCGTCTCGCACGGCGCCACCCACCCCGCACGCCCGCTTCAGCTCCTGGCAGAGCTCCTTGAGGAAGGCGGCGTTACGCGGCAGGTCGTAGACGACGGTGACGGACTTGCCGCCGCGCCCAGCCTTCTCGAGCGCAGCTTCGCGACGACGCGAACCGGCACCGGCTCGTGTCCCCGCCGCAAAGCCGGCGCAGCGACAGTCCGTGGCCGGCCGGCCGCACCCGGGACACACCGTGCCGGAGCCGGTGGAGTAGACGAGCCGGGAGTTCTCGCGCGCCGCCATGGCGCGATCATGCGCGAACTGCCGCAGCCCGGCAAGTGGGCGTCTCACGCGCGCGCAGGCTCATGACTGGCCTCGACACGTTCTGTCTGACTTCAAGGAGGAGTAGCGAAGAACCGCGACGACGGCGGCAGGTGTGCTAATGTTCCAGGATTCAACTCCGAATTGATATGCCCGGAGGCACACTGTGACCGATACGAAGATCACCCTGCCCGAGTCCGAGATTCCGACGCACTTCTACAACATCGCGCCGGATCTGCCGACGCCGCTGCCGCCGCCTCTGCACCCGGGCACGCGTCAGCCGATCGGCCCGGAGGCCCTCGCCCCGATCTTCCCGATGGGACTGATCGCGCAGGAGATGTCTCAGGAGCCGATGATCGAGATCCCCGACGAAGTGCGCGACATCTATCGCCTCTATCGGCCCAGTCCGATGTTCAGGGCGCGCGGTTTCGAGGAGGCGCTCGACACCCCGGCGCACATCTACTACAAGTCGGAACACGTCAGCCCGGTGGGCAGCCACAAGCTGAATACCGCGATCATGCAGGCGTACGTCAACAAGCAGGAGGGCGTGAAGCGCATCGCGACCGAGACGGGCGCAGGTCAGTGGGGCAGCGCCATGGCGTGCGCGTGCAGGCTGACCGGCCTCGAGTGCATGGTCTACATGGTTCGCATCAGCTACGACCAGAAGCCGTACCGGCGCATCATGATGAAGACCTACGGCGCCGACGTCGTCGCCAGCCCGTCGAATCTGACGCAGGCTGGTCGTAACATCCTGGCGCAGCATCCCGATTCCTCCGGAAGCCTCGGCATCGCCATCTCGGAGGCGATCGAGGATGCGGCGAAGCGGGACGACACCAAGTACGCGCTCGGCAGCGTGCTCAACCACGTGCTGCTGCACCAGACGATCATCGGCCAGGAAGCGAAGAAGCAGATGGAGCTGGCGGGCGAGTATCCCGACATCCTGATTGCCTGTCACGGCGGCGGCAGCAATTTCGCCGGCCTGGTGTTCCCGTTCCTCAAGGACAAGCTGAAGGGCGGGCGTTCTCTCCTTCGCGCCATCGCGGTGGAGCCGGCGGCGTGCCCGAGCCTGACGGCCGGGGCGCGCGAGTACGATTTCGGCGACACCGCGGGGACGACGCCGCTGATGATGATGCACACGCTCGGGCACGACTTCATGCCGGCGCCCGTGCACGCGGGGGGCCTCCGCTACCACGGGTCCGCGCCGCTCGTCAGCCACCTGCTCGCGGCGGGCGTGATCGAAGCCGAGGCGTATCACCAGGGCGAGGTCTTCGAGAGCGCGCTCACGTTCGCGCGATGCGAGGGCACGATTCCCGCTCCCGAGTCGGCTCACGCCATTCACAGCGTCGTGAAGCACGCGCTCGCGGCGAGGGAGTCGGGCGAGAAGAAGGTCATCGTCTTCAATCTGTCCGGGCACGGGGTATTCGACCTGGCGGCGTACGACTCGTACCTCACGGGTAAGATGGATCCGAACGCGTAGCAGGATTGGGATCTGGAGTGACGTTTCGCCCGACTGACGACCTTCGCATCCGTGACGTTCGCCCGCTGATTCCTCCGGCGATTCTCCTGGAGGAACTCCCCATCAGCGAGCGGGTGTCCAACACCGTCGCCGACGCGCGGGCCTCCGTGACCGAGGTTGTCCTCGGCAGAGACCCGCGCCTGGTGGCGGTGGTGGGCCCATGTTCGATCCACGACACCGGGGCGGCGCTGGAGTACGCCGTGCGGCTGAGAGCGATCGCCGCTCGATTCGCGGACAGCCTGGTCGTGGTCATGCGCGCGTACTTCGAGAAGCCGCGCACGGTCGTGGGCTGGAAGGGGTTGATCAACGATCCGGACCTTGACGGGAGCTACCACATCAACAAGGGGCTGAGGCTCGCGCGCAAGCTGCTGCTCGACGTGAATGAGCTGGGCCTGCCGACCGGCTCCGAGTTCCTCGACACCCAGATCCCCCAGCATGTCGCCGACCTGACCGCGTGGGCGGCCATCGGCGCCCGAACCGCCGAAAGCCAGGTCCACCGGGAGCTGGCATCGGGCCTCTCCATGCCCGTCGGATTCAAGAACAGCACGCATGGTGATACGAAGGTCGCCATCGACGGCGTGCTCACGGCCCGCCAGCCGCACTGGTTCCCGGGCGTGACCAAGCAGGGCGTCGTCGCGATTCTGCAGACTGGCGGCAACGATACCTGCCACGTCATTCTGCGGGGAGGCTCGCGAACCGGCCCCAACTACCAGGCCGATCGGATCGCCGAGGTGTGCGCCAAGCTCGGCGCCCAGGGACTGCCCCCGCGCGTCATGGTCGACTGTTCACACGGCAACAGCCAGCGTGACTACCGGAGGCAGAGCGAGGTGGCGTCGGAGCTCGGGCGCCAGATCGCGGCCGGGTCGCGGCAGGTGTTCGGGGTCATGCTCGAGAGCCACCTGGTCGAAGGCCGACAGGACTGCCAGGCAGGGCGGCCCCTGACCTACGGCCAGAGCATCACAGACGCGTGCATCTCGATCGACGAGACCGAACGTGTGCTCGAACGGCTCGCCGGCGCGCAGCAGGCGCGCGGCTGACCCGAGAAGCGGGCTCAGACGATCGGCGGCGGCTGCAGCCTGGCGGATGGGGGCTCGAGGCCTCAGCCCGCGCCGGGCTGTTTCATCTTCTGGATCGCGGCGTCGGCATCGCGCAGGCGGTGGGTCAGCATCCTGATGACGCCCTCGGCGATCTCGACCTGCTCGTGGAGCAATTCGTAGAACTCCTCTGAACCGATGCGCAGGAGGTCGGTTTCGTCCACCGCCGCGGCGTCGGCGCTGCGCGGAACCTCGTCGAGCACCGCCATCTCGCCGAAGGCCTCGCCGGCGCCGAGGGTCGCCACGATGTGCGTGCCGCGCCGGATCCGAACCTGGCCGCGCACGATGACGAAGAGCGCGTCGCCCAGCTCTCCTTCCGCGAAGATCTTCTGGCCCGGCGAGTAGCTGCGCGGCTCGGCGATGCGCGCCAGAGGCGCGAGATCCTCGCTCGAGAGGCGAGCGAACACCGGCGCGCTCTTGAGGAACAGGATCTTCTCCACGGTCGACAGCATCGCGGCCTCCGGAGCGGGGGCGGTCCACCCCGCGCGGCTGAGTGTATTCCGGGCGCATCTGGCGACGACGGCGTCAGGGTCCTGGACCAACGGACGCAGGGCGCGCTCGACCTCCGCCGCGTCGGCCACAGCCGCGAAGGCGGCGATGCCTCCCTCGCGCACCAGCGGGTCCTCGTGGGTGATCGCTCGCAGCCCCTCATCGTGGCCGGCGGGATCCCGCAGGCCCGCGAGCGCCTCCAGTGCGGCGTAGGCGACTACCGGGTCGCGGTCTCGGCACAGGCGCCCGATGAATTCCGAGGGCTCTGGCGTCGGGGACACGAGGCTCCCCCTGTGCCTGATGCGCTCGGCGATCGGGCGGTCGTCGAGGAACGGCATGACGATGGGCCTGAGCGGCGCGTCGAGCAGCGTGTCGAGCACCTCCATCGCGTTGGCGCGGCGCCTGGGGTCGGTGAGGCGCTGGCGCACGAGGCGCAGCGCGGCCGGGTCGTAGCGCAGCTCCAGGGCCCGCAGGACGCGCCGGATCGCCCGCGCCTCGCGGAACTGGAAGAGGTCGGCCAGGAGGGGCGTCCCGTAGGTCGCTCGCGCGCGCTGCCACCCGGCCAGGCTGCCATAGGCCTCACCGATCTCGCGCGTGACCAGCTCCTCGATCCACGGCACGCGCTCCCCTTCACGGCGCAGCGCGTGCCGCAGATGGGAGAGCGCCGCGTAGACGCGCAGACGCAGGTGGCTGTCATCGACGCCGGTCAGGGCGCGCAACCGCTCGTAGGTGGCTGGCAGCGGAATGCGTCGCAGCAGACGCGGCACCAGCAGTCTGAGGCTGCGCGGCGTGGCCCGGTTCTCGAGCAGCCGGCACAGGGACGGGAGCGCGGCTTCCCCGGCGGCGACGAGCGCGTTGCCCGCCTGGCGGCGGCAGGGCGGGTCGGAGAGCGCCTGGACCAGCAGCGGCACCAGCCGCGGATCGGGACAGCTCGCCGCGGCTTTGAGGGCGGCCCGGCGCACCTGCGGCTCCGGGTCGGCGAGCAGCCGCCGAAGCGGCCTGAAGGCGCCGCGCCCCACGCTGCGGAGCACGCGGGCGGCCTCGACGCGCCCCTGGCGCTCGCCGGCGCCCAACAGCTGGCCGAGGTGGGCGCCGCCGACGATGCCCCCCTCGACGCCACCCGAGGCGAGCAGTCCGGCGGCGGCCTCGACGCGCACGTCGCGCGCGTGGTCGATCAGCAGCGGCGCCAGCGCCTCGACCCCTTCGTCGCCGGCGAGGGCGGCGTAGGCGCGCGCCGCCGCTGCGCGGACGTCGGGGTCGTCGTCGGCGAGAGCCCCGAGAACCGGCTCGACCGACGCACCGGGCAGCGTCGCGAGGCGGCCGAGAGCCGCGGCGCGCAAGGCGGGGGCGGCACGGACCGCGAGCGTCTCGACCGCGCGGATGAACCCGGCGGACTCCTCGTCACCGAGCTGCTCCAGGGCGATGAACGCCTGGCGCTCGTCCCCGTTTTCGAGCATTTCGATCAGCGCGCGGCGTCCGGCCGAGTCGAGGATGTACTCGCTGTCGAACGCCAGCGCCCCGCGGACGCTGAGCGTGGACTGCAGCGTCCGCAGGTAACGGCGCTGCACGAACGGGATCACGAGAAACCAGACGACCACGATCGGCACGGTGACGCCGGCGAGCTGCCCCACTGAGAGGATGGGCGCGAGCACGAGCAGCACCGCGCCTCCGACGCCGTAGGAGAGCGGCTTGACGACCGCGTCGAGGAACGCGCGCGTGCGCGCCTTGACCGCCGGCGCGAAGGGGACGTAGAGCGCCTGCAGCGTGGTCTCGTGGATGGTGTATTGGAAGCCGTTGTCGGCGAACTTCATCGGCGTGACGACGCCGAGCGTGGGGACGAAGAAGAGCAGGGCGCTGGCGCCGCCGAAAACCATCGGCATCACCGACATGCCCACGCCCACTCCCAGGCGCGCCAGCAGCCGCGGCGTGACGAAGATCTGGAACAGGAACGAGATGGTTCCGGTGGCGGCGTAGAAGAGGCTGAAGAAGCGCGCCAGCTCATCTCCCTGGTACGAGGCCCTGGCGATGGCTTTGAACTGGTAGTCGCCGATCGTGAGCGCCGTGAAGGCCATGAGGATCATCAGGGCCAGCACCCGCACGTACGGGTCGCCGACGATCCTGGGAGGCGGGCCGTGGCGCCTGGCGCGACGCGCCGGCGCCCTCCACGCGCGGCTCCCTGGCCGAGCAGGAGCGCGAGGCCGGCGATGCAGGCCATCATGCCCGCGAGCACGAGGAGAAGCTGCGTCGTGCCGATGGCCTTGACGATCGACCCGGCCACCAGGCCGACGATGACCACGCCCAGGATGCGCGCCGAGCCGATGGTGCCGAAGAGGCGCTTGGCCGAGCGCGCGTCGTGCAGGTCGTTGGCGAGGGTCCAGAATTGCACGATGAAGAGGTTGGCGGCGACCTCCGACCAGACGTAGAAGACCGGATAGATCCAGGTCACCGTGCCCGAGCGTGCCACGGCCCACGTGGCCAGGTAGGTCACGATGCCGATGGCGACCGAGATGCCGATGAGTGCGTGGCGGGCGACCTTGTCGGCGAAGCGGCTGTAGACGACCACCGTCAGCGCCGACGCCACGCCGTAGAGGATGAACATCCACGGCAGCGCCTTCGACAGCGGGACAGGGAAGTAGGTCAGGAAGAGCGTGTCGCGCACCGTGCGGCCGAGAATGAAGACCGATGAGGCCAGCAGCAGGTGCAGGAAGAGCAGCGCCGTCCGTCGCCCCTCGCCGGGGCGGATGAGCAGCACCGACTCGAAGACATCGACGATGGCGGCCTTGAGGCTACTCAATGAGCAAGAGGATAGTCGACATCCGGACGGGACTCCAGCGTTACCAGCCACCCTTGTGCTACCGTTGCGTCAGATGACGCGCTTTCGCACTCCGGCCGCGGTGTTCGTGGTCGCCCTTCTGGGCTTCGGAATCGACGCCGGCGCGCAGACGACCGAGGTCGCGGCGTTCGGCGGCTTCGGTTTCGGCGGCTCGTTGGTGTCGTCCGCCACTGGCGGGAGCGCGGAGATCGAGGTCGGCCCGGTGTACGGCGGAGCGGTCAGCACGGCGCTCTCCAAGACGTGGCGTCTCGAGGGGCTCTTCTCGCGCCAGGAGAGTGGTGTCGCCGGAGAGCGGTCCGGGACCCATATCCACGTGGCCCAGGAGCGCTATCTGGCCGGTTTCCAGGAAGAGCTGCCGTGGGGCAACCGGCGGGCCTTTGGCACGTTCCTCATCGGGGCCACCCGGTCCGTGCCCGCCGGCGCCGACGACGAGTGGTGGTTCACCATCGGCCTGAGCCTCGGCGTGAAGACGCAGTTGTCGGCCCGCGTCGGGCTCCGATTCGAGGCCCGCGGATACTACACGCCGGTCACGGTCGGCGGTGTGACGGTCTGCGGTGCCGGCGGGTGCTTCTTCAAGTCCACAGGCTCCGGGGTGTTCCAGGGCGACGTCACCGCCGGGGTCTTCTTCGGCTTCTGAACATCGTCCCGCCGTCTTGCGGGCTGCCGAACCGCCACCGCGCATGGGAGCAGCGCGCGAAACAGGCGCTACGTCACCGGCGGCCCTCGCCGCCGCGCTGCGCCGCAGGGTCGGCGATCTCGCTCAGCGCCAGGCTCAGGAACATGAACGCGCCGATCGACTTCTGGTCGTTGGTCACCAGCGGCACGCCGACATAGTAGTCGTAGAACCCGCCATTGCCGCCGAGACTGCCAACCTGCACCGTGCCGCGAATGTCCATGCGGTTGCCGGGCAGCAGGTCCACCTTGTGGTTCAGCACGCCGCGCGTGGCGCGGAGGGCGTGTCCGAGAAACTCCGCCGGCAGCCAGCCCCGCTGTGCACCCCGCGCCATCGCGTAGGCGAACATCAGCGTGCTCGACGTCTCGACGTAGTTCTTCGGCGCCGTCGGCTTGTCCACGATCTGGTACCACATGCCAGTGTCGCGATCCTGGTGCTTCAGCAGGCTCCGGCAGAGCGACTGGAAGATCGGCAGCACAGCCCGGCGGCCGGCGTGATCAGCCGGCAGCCCGTCCATCACGTCGGCCATCGCCATCGCGTACCAACCGATCGCGCGGCCCCAGAACTCGGGTGAGGTGCCGGTGTCCTTGTTCGCCCACGGCCGGCTCTTCGTCTCGTCCCACCCGTGGTAGTACAGGCCGGTCTTCGGGTCGTGCGTATGCTGGTCGATGAGCGTGATTTGCCTGACCGCCTCGTCGTAGTACTTCGGCTGGCCAGTCCTGCGGCCGAACTGCACCGCGTACACGTCGGCCATGTAGATCCCGTCCAGCCACATCTGGTTGGGGTACGTCGAACGGTGCCAATAGCCGCCGTCGCTCGTGCGGGGCTGCTTGTCGAGCTGCGTGGCGACGTACCGCGCCGCCTTCATGTACTTCTCTTCCCGCGTGCGCTCGTGCATCCACAGCAGGCTCGTGGCCGGCCGGATGCGGTCGAGGCTGTACAGCTCGAACGGGTACTCCTTGGGATCCAGCGATCCGTCGGGCGACACGAACCGGTCCAGGTACTCGCGGACGTAGGAGATGTCCTCGTCTCGACCGGTTCGCTCGGCGATCCGGTAGAGCGCATCTGCGATCATCCCCTCCGTGTAGTTCCAGTTGCCGAGATCGGCCGCCGCCGGGAAGAGCGTGCGGACGGAGGTGGCGATTCGGATCGGCCAGGCGAACGCCGCGTCCCGGGTCGCCTTGCCGGCCGTCGTGAATCGGCGGACCGCGCCCGTGGTGACGCCGCCGCCGGCGACCTCGTCAATGCGCCAGTAGTAGGTCGTGCCGGCCGGGAGCGTCTCGAGGAGGAAGGACGGCCGGTCCACCCGGCACTGGAACGGCGGCGGATTCGTGGTGCCGAAGTAGACGTCGT
Source organism: uncultured Acidobacteriota bacterium (assembly GCA_963784455.1). GTDB lineage: Bacteria > Acidobacteriota > Vicinamibacteria > Vicinamibacterales > Fen-181 > FEN-299. The sequence goes on from CAWARN010000018.1 coordinate 141,236, forward strand.
ATCGCGTTCCCGCGCCGGGCGCCCACGACAACGCCACGTTGACCGGGACGCCCGCCGCCTTGTCAGCCGGGGTCGCAGCGGCCGAAGCCGCCTGCGGGGAATCCGCCGGCGCCGCCGCCAGCCATCCGACCGTGAGCGCGATCAGGAATACGCCGTTCATGCCGGGGCCTTCGCGGGCGGCCGTCAGTACGGCCGTATCGACGAGACCTGGCGCATGAAGTTCGTGGCCAGCTCGTTCGTGTCACGGGTGATGACCAGGCACTGCCCCTGGAAGTTCTTGTCGGTGCACACCTGCCAGCGACCGCCCGAGACGCGAATCGACGCCGCCATGTCGTTGAAGCCGACGTCGACGAGGTTGCGGACCTCCCGCTGCGTCTGGTACGAGCGCCCCCGGAAACCTGGTTCCAGGAACAGGGTCAGTGTGGGGACCATGTTCGCATCGCCGCGCTGCTCGTAGCCACCGCCCGTCCCACCCCCCGAGCGTCCCCCGCCCTCGTAGCCGCCGCCCGGGTATCCCGGAGCGTCCCCCGCTCTCGTAGCCGCCGCCGTACCCTCGGGATCCCCCGCCGGCGTTCCACCAGTTCTGGCCCTCTCGAATCGACGAGATTCGGCCGGCCCATCCGAGGGCGCCCAGGTCAGGGACGTCCGCCGCGACCGAGCGGCAGCCCACGTAGTTGATGTCGGTGCAGATGACCCAACGCCCGCCCAGCACGCGCACCGACGCGATCCGATCGTTCAGGTTGACGCGCCTCAGGTCCGAGATGTCATCGGAGAACACCAGCGAGCGGCCGCGGAAGTTCGGCGCCGTATAGACCACGATGGCGGTTCCGCCGCCGCCGGAGCCGCCGCGAACCGGGCGCAGCGACGACACCGCGTCCTGCAGCCGGGTGCCGGACAGGTCGGACACCGACCGGGTGAAGTTCTCGCAGGTGCCCTGGAGGTTGGGCGCGCTGCACATCCGCCAGGTGCCGCTGCGAACGCGGAAGCTCGAGATCGTGTTCGACATTCCCCAGTCGCGCAGGTCGTTCACGCCGTGCAGCAGCGTGACGCACCGGCCGCCGTAGTTCCTGTGCTCGCAGACCTGGATCTCGGCCGCCGCCGCCGCGGTCGCGCCGATGAAGAGCACGGTTACGACAAGCACCACCGCCGCCGCCGTCCGTCGAATCATCGTCCCCTCCGTTCTTCGGGCGCTCTCGTCCCCTACCGCTGATGATAGGCCCACGCGGCGCCGCCGCACATCCGGCCTCGCCCGGCCGGCAGGTTCGGATTCCCGTCACAGAACCCGGTTGAGCCTACCTAGGATAGCCTGGCGCGAAACGGCCTGACTGTCCACTATTGGTCAGGTGCCGCCCCTCTGAGTCGGAGAGCCCGCGTGCGCGCCGGCCTACACCCGGCTAGCACTCCTTCTTCGCCGGCGCCTGGTACCACCCCTCGCGCGGCACGAGCTTCGGCTCCGCCGGGTCGCCCTCGTAGGCCGGGGTCATGATCTGCACGCCGTACTCGTTGAACACGTCGAGGATGTTCCGGTGCAGCGCCGTGTAAAGCCTGGGCATCAGCGCCGGCGTGTCGCTGTGGACGTTGATTTCGTAGGTGACGGCGAAATCGCCGAGCGCCGTCTGCAGAACGAACGGCGCCGGTTCCTTCAGGAGTCCTTCGGTCCGCTCCGCCGCCTCGAGCAGCATCGCTTCGACCTGGCGCCAGGGCGTCTCGTACCCGATGCCCACCGTCGTGTGGAGGATGAGGCCGCGCTGCTTCGCCAGCGTGCTGTAGTTGACAACGTCCGCTCCGAGGATCTGGGAGTTGGGAACGATGACCTCCTCGTTCTTCGGCGTCCGGAGGCGCGTGACCATCAAGCCGGCGGCCTCGACAGCGCCGACGTGTCCCCCGATCCTCACGATGTCGCCGGCGCGGAACGTCTGCCGGTAGGTCATGCTGTAGCCGGCGATCACGTTTCCGATGAACGACGACGAGCCCAGCGAAAAGACGACGCCGATGAAGAGCGAGACACCCTTGAACGCGTCGGTTTGCGCGCCGGGCACGTACGGGTAGGCCACGACCGCTGCGAGCGCGAGGACGAGCAGCCGGACGAGCTTGTACGTGGGCGCGGCCCATTCGGGAGCGAAGGTCCCGAGCGTGACGGTGCCGGCCCCGACGGCGTCGAAGAACAAATGGATGATCTTCAACAGATAGCGCGTGATGAAGATAAAGACGGCGAGAAACACCAGTTTCGGGAAGGTCGAGATCGCGCCGTTCGCAAGGAAACGCAGCGGAACGACGATCATGCCCGCCAGGCCAAGGCCCAGGCCGCGAGTCCACGGGAAGCTGGTCAGGACGTACTGCAGGTAGACGTAGGCCGCCACGAGCGCGGCCGCGGCCCACGCGACAGTCCCGACGCCGATCACCGCCTGCCACACGCGTTCCGCGCGGACGAACTGGAAGGTGCTGACCTGAACGCCCTTCACGCGTGCTCGGTAGCGGGCTTCGACACGGGCGCGCAGCCGACGGTGGAGCCACGCGAGACCCACCAGCAGGGCGGCCAGAGCCAGCGTCGCCCCGACCGCCTTCAGGGCCGCGTCAGTCAGCCGCGCAGGCTCCCGGTCGCGTCGGTAGCGTTCGATCGCCGCGCGGATGCCGGCGGCGTACGCCCTGGCCGCGACGGGGCGCGTGACGGCCTCCAGGCGGGCGTCCGAATCGAACACCGACACGACGCGCTTCCCGCCGGCGTGAACCTCGTCCCAGTCCGCCGCCTGGACGACGGTCAGCGAGTCGAGAGACACCGTCGGATCGTCCGCGACCTCCGCAATGCGGCGGCTGATGTCGGCGGCCCGCTGTTCGGCCGGGTAGGCCGACACGCCGCGGACGTTGAAGAGCGTGATGCCGTCGACGATGACTGGCGCCCTGGGAGGGATGGCGCCGACGTCCTCGGCCATTGGCGTGCCGGCCGCGGGCTGCGGCACCTGCGCTCCGACCGGGGCCACCGCCAGCACGGCGAGCGCGAGCCATGCCACCACCCCCGCGCGCAGCCATCGCCTTCGGTTCTCGCCGGCGCTGTCGCTGGTCATGAGACCCTCCCCGGAAATCACTCCGGGAGTGATTATCCACCCGAACCAGTGGGATAATCACCAGTGAGATACCCACTCCCGAAATGAGTATCGCGCCTCCCCTTCATCTTGCGAGATCACGACGGTGACGAGTCGATGGATGGCGGTCCTTGTCGCTTTGGTGTGCGCGGCGGTGGCGCTGGCGTATGGCCAGGCGCGAGCCCCTGAGAGCTTCGGCGGCAAGTTCGAGACGCTGCGCCCGGAGCAGCAGCGGCTGGTGGCCGGGTGGGTTGCCGAGTACAACCGCGTCACCGGCAAGTCGCTGGCCCCAACCGAGGCCTACGACACGATGTCGCCCTCCACGCGCACCACGTTCGAGGCGGTGACCCACGCCCTGCTCACCACGAAGCTCACCGCGGAGAACGGGAAATCGCTCGGAACCGGCCTGGACCTGATCCAGCTGGTCGAGGCCGTCCACGGCCAGATTCCCGACATCCGCGGCGACCATCAGTTCCGGATCTACGTGCTGCTCAAGCCCGACGCCCTGGACCGCCTCTACCGCAGCCAGGAGTTCAAGCGCACGCGCGACAACACGATCTTCCACATCGGCTACCCGATCAACTTCCGGCAGCAGGGCGGCGCGCCTTCGATGCAGGTGTCTGTCACGAGAACCGGTCGCCGGGCGGACATCGACGTCGACTACCGTTCGTCCAGCGGCCCGGTCGCCCTGCTCAACGGCCATCTCACGTCCGCCAACTCCGATGTCCGTGCGGGGAACAACTTCAACAGGCACGTGGACCGCTGGACCGGGCTGCGCAACTGGTGGGAGGGCCTGCTGGGCCTGTTCGCGGCGCAGCCGGAGAAGACCGTCGATGAGACCGTCGATTCGGCGGTCGGCATCAACGTGCCGGTGAAGTCGAAGGTGTCGGCCGACCGGCCCGTCAGCGAGGCCGCCTTCGACTTCTACAAGACGTGGCTCGTGGACGCCGCGCCCGAGCAGGCGCTGGCCTACATGTCCGTCAGGTCGTACGCCTGCCTCGCGGAATTCCGAACCGGCGAGACGCTTGAAAGCGGCCTGGCCGCGCTGCGCATTCTCCAGCACATGCGGCAGGGCCAGGCGGCGTACGGAAAGCCATCGGACCTGTCCGAGGTGATTCAGGGGATCGTCCTCATCCCGCCAGGCTCCCGGCCTGTCGCGCAGCCCTACGGCGCGCTGTTCACCCTGCAGCATCTGACCGACACGGGTGCCCGGGCGATGGATTGCCGCGAGCGGCAGCGGCTGAAGCTGGCGGAAGAGTTGCCGTATGGCGCGGACGAGTTCGGCGAGTACTACGCCACGGCCACCCGGCTGTTGAAGGAGCGCAGCGCAGAGACCATCCTGACGCAGCTCTGGACGAAGGAAGGAGGCTCCTGGAAGATCGTGTCCTGGCACCTCGAGAACCCGTTCGTCGGCGCCGACGCTCCGGTGACCGCGTTCCTTGACGTCGACAAGGCCTCTCCGGACGCACCCGCGTCGCCCTCGCACTCCGCCGTCATCAAGGCAGCCACGCAGTTTCTCACGGCGTGGATCGTCGAACGCCGGTACGCCGATGCCGCGGTCTACTTCGCGCCCCGGTCGGCGTTCTGCGCGGACGTGAAGGACGCGGGATCCGCCCGCGCATTCCTCGCCTCGATCGGGAACGCGCTGCCGAAGGGCCAGACCCTCGGCGACCTCATCACCGCCGTTCCGTTCGGCCACCCGCATCTCGAGAAGGTCGCGCACGATCAGGCCGCGGCCTTCCTGCTGACGCTCGTGTCGACCGACCTCGCGCCAACGCTGGAGTGCAACGCCGGGACGCCCGGCCGCGGTTCCACGATGGGCCCGCCGAAGTTCGACGGGAAGACCTACCGCACCGATTTCGCGGTGAAGGGCGCTGTCGGCCAGGCCGGGGCGGTGTCGCTGCTGTGGCGCCTCGAGCGGAACAACTGGCGCATCGTCGCGGCCGAGATCGTGGCGCACTAGGCGCGCAGCTGGCGGCGGCCGGCGTGCCGAGGATCTCGTGTCCGCTGATGCTGCACTACGGATTGCTGGATACGCGGATCAACGCCGGCATTCCCGACTTCGAGGCGGCGCTCAAGGAGCAGAAGAAGACCTGCGCGCCGCCGAGGCGGAACTCGCGCGGATGAAGTAGGGCGGGTCTCAAGACCCGTCCTCGCGGGTCTCAAGACCCGCGCTACAGCAGCGGCGTCGTCCCGGGGACCGCGGCCGGCTCGACCGGATTCGGCCCGAAGTGGTACTTGGCCGGCGTCAGGTCGAGCGTCGACGAGCTCATCGCCCAGTCCCACGACATCATCCGGCCCGTGTAGGCGCTCATCCGCCCGACGATCGCCATCATCGTGCTCAGCGCCACCTGCTTCCCTTCGTTGAGCGGCTTGCCCTTGCGGATCGACGCGATCAGAATCCACGTGCTCGAGCACGTAGGGGTTCTGTTCCTTTGCCTCGAATTTCCACGGCTTCTCGCCGAGGATCTCGCCCCGGCTCAGCGCGACCCCCTTCGTGCCGACAATCCGCTCCTCGACGCGGTCGGCGGCCCCTTTCGTCTGCCGGCACATGCTCAGCACCCGCACGCCGTTCGGGTACTGGTACTCGACGGCGAAGTGGTCGAAGATGTTGCCGTACTCCGGCGCGACGCGCACCTGCCGCCCGCCCATGCCGACGACGTTCTTCGGCATCGCCCCGAGTGCCCAGTGCACGACGTCGAGGTTGTGCACGTGCTGCTCCACGATGTGGTCACCCGACGTCCACGTGAAGTAGAGCCAGTTGCGGCACTGCCACTCCATCTCCGTCATGTTGGGCTCGCGCTGCTTCACCCACAGATCGCCCTGGTTCCAGTAGCACTGCGCCCCGACGATCTCGCCAATCTGGCCGTCCTGCACCCGCTTCATGAGTTCGAGGTACAGCTGCTGGTGGCGGCGCTGCGTGCCGGCGACGATGGCGAGCCCCTTCTTCTCGGCCACCTCCGAGGTGGCGATGACGGAGCGGACCCCGACCGGATCGACCGCCGCGGGCTTCTCCATGAAGACGTGCTTGCCGGCCTCGATTGCCGCCTTCAAGTGAATCGGGCGGAAGCCGGGCGGCGCGGCGGTGACGATGAGGTTGACCTCAGGGCAGGAGCAGACGCCGAGGTAGTTGTCGAAGCCGACGAAGCGCCGGTTCGCCGGCACGTTCACCCGGCCCGGGAACTTCCCCGTGAGCGCCTTGAGGGAGCTCTCGACGCGGTCCGGGACGAGGTCGCCGAGCGCGACGATTTCGACCGCCGGGTCGGCAGTCAGACAATCGATTGCGGCGCCAGTGCCCCGCCCGCCGCAGCCGATCACGCCGACCCTGAACTTATCCGAGCCCTGTGCGAAGACGCCGGCCCCCGGGATGACCGCGGCGACGGACACCGCCGCCGTCTTGCAGAAGTCGCGCCGCGTGAACGAGCCTGCTCGATCGTCAGTCATTGGCGTTCTCCTTCGGTTGCCCCTAGAACTGGTCGCACGCGCGATAGGCGTCGATCACCGCCTGCTCGCCTTCCTTGCCTGGCTTGCTTTGCCCGTGCTCCATGCAGAGCACGCCGTCGTACCCCTTCGCATGAATCCACTTGAAGATGTTCCGGTAGTTGATCTCGCCGCTCGTCGGCTCCCACCGCCCCGGGTTGTCGCCGAGGTGGAACGCCGCGATCTCGCTCCACGCCGCCTCGATGTTCGGGATGAGATTCCCCTCGGTGACCTGCTGGTGGTAGATGTCGTTCACGATCTTGCACGACGGGCTGTTGACCGCCCGGCAGATGGCGAACGCCTGGGGAATCTTCGTCAGGAACAGCCCGGGGTGGTTCTTCGGGTTGAGCGGTTCGAGGACGATGACGAGACCCCTGGGTGCACAGAGCTCCGCGCACGCGCGCAGGTTGTCGATCACGTTGGCCGTCTGGAAGTCCCACGCCAGGCTCTCGTCGTAGCGCCCGGGCACGACCAGCGCCTGCGTGATCCCGGTCCGTGCCATCGTGGCGATCCCCTGCTGCATCTTCTGCAGCACCATCGTCCGCGTCTCGGTGTCGCGCTTGACGAAGCTCTTGATCGAGAAATCCGCGTAGAGCACGAACGGCCCCATCGCCAGGCCCAGGCGGCTGCACTCGCGGACGATGAGGTCCTGGTCGGCCGGCGGCCGCCCCATGATCCCGTTGTCGAAGAGTGCCGTGAAGCCCTGGTCGGCGATGAACTGAATCTGGCCGGCGATGTCGGGGCCGGCCAGGTTCTTGAACTGGCCGAGGCTCGGCGCGTATCTGAGTTGAAGCGGGCCGACCGCCGGGGCGCAGGCGCGGCGGCCTGCGAAGCGGCGAGCGTCGGGGCAACCGCGAGTCCGGCGGCGGCCAGACCAGTTCGCGCGATGAAGTCCCTCCGATTCACGGGCATCACCTCCCTTCGGGGCCGGATGCTAACATAGTCGCATGGCCTTCGACGAACGCGCGTTCTTCACGGAAAAGCCGGAAACCAGGCCGGCCCAGTACCAGTGCCCCAAGTGCCGGCGGACAGGCGACCACCAAGTCCGGTGGGTCCGTCGAGCCAAGAAGGACCGACCGCCGCCCGGAGCAGACGAGGTCGACCGCGAGAAATTCGCGAAGCTCAGAAGCTACCTGCTCCGCGTCGACGACGAGGTGACGTGCAAGGCGTGCGGGAAACGGTTCGAAATCCCGTCCCAGCACTCGCTGATGTTCGTCGACCAGCTCGGGGGGCTGCCCGACGCCGACGCGCTCGAGCGCGAGATCGCCGAGGCGGCCGGCGAGCCGGAACCGGAACCGGAGCCCGAACCGAAACCCGAGGCCAAGCCCGCGCTCCCCGCGCGGTTCACGCGCAAGTCGGGCGGGTGGAGATAGAGGCCGCCGGCACCGGCGCGAGCCGCCAGCCGGGTCCTACTTCTGCTGGCTCGTGCAGAACGAGCAGCGCTTCGCCGCAATCGGGATCTCGCTCAGGCACTCCGGGCACTTCTTCGTCGTCGGATCCGGCGCCACCTCGCCCCGCTTCATCCGCGCCGTCAGCGCGTTCACCGGCACGACGACGAAGAAGTAGACGGCCGACCCGATGAGCAGGAACGACACCAGCGCGTTGATGAAGTCGCCCACCAGGAACTTGCTGCTGTTGATCGTGAAGCTGATCGCCGAGAAGTCAGGCGTGCCCACGACCGCGGCGATGAGCGGGGTGACGAGGTCCTTGACCAACGCCGTCACGATCGCTCCAAAGGCGCCGCCTATCACAACCGCAACGGCCAGATCGACGACGTTCCCGCGGAGCATGAACTCCTTGAAGCCCTTCAGCATCGGTCCTCCTTCAGTTTGGCGATAGCAGCCGCCGCCGCCCGGACACAGCGCTGATTATGGCCCCGGTTGCGCGCGTGTCAACCGAAGGTTGGGGTTACCGAAGGTTGGGGTTACTGTAGGTCGGGGTTACACTAGCCCGTCAGGGGAGGGTTCGAGATGAGCCAGTCGAGACTCCATCGGGTTCCAGTCGTGCTCGCAATCGCCGTCTCGGCCATCCTGGTCGCCAGCCTCTCGGCGCAGCAGAAGGGCGGGTTCGGATCGAAGGATCCCGGCCTGTTCAACATGAAGGGGACGATCTACTTCCTCCCCGACGACACGACCGCCATGCCGCAGGACCTCGCCCAGCTCAAGCCGCAGGGCGTCATCTACACGGACCGGCTCGACGTGCCGCCGCGTGACTTCCAGGAGGGGTTCCCCGGCGTGACAGACCGGTTCGAGTGGTTCGGCATTCTCTATACGGGCGCTTTCTACATCGAGAGGCCGGGTGAGTACGGCTGGCGCGTGCTGTCTGACGACGGCGCGTTGGTGTGGATCGACGGCGAGGAGGTCCTCAACAACGACGGCATCCACCCGCCGAAGGAAATGGACGGAACGACGAAGCTCACCCGCGGGTCCCACGCCATCAAAGTCTGGTACCACCAGGGGCCCGCCACCGAAGTCGCGCTGCAGCTGTTCATCACGCCTCCCGGCGGCGAGGAGAAGATCTTCGCGATGACCGACTACGCTCCCGGAGCCGGCAAGGTGAGCGCACAGTCCACGCCGGAAGGCATCCGAGTGAGGCTGGATTCGGCCATCCTCTTCGACACGGCGAAGTTCAACCTCAAGCCGGCGGCCCGCGAAGCGATCCAGGCGGTCAGCGAGTTGATCGCCGGCTATCCGAACGCGACCGTCCGCGTACTCGGTTTCACCGACGCGGTGGGAGACGACGCCTACAACCTGAAGCTGTCGGAGGACCGCGCCCTGTCGGTGAAGAACGCCCTGGTGGCGGCTGGCCCGTCCAAGGGCATCGTGTTCGAGACCAAGGGCTTCGGCAAGGCGGACCCCGTGGCGTCGAACGACAACGAAGCCGGCCGCGCGCTGAACCGGCGGGTGGAGGTGCTGATCAAGCCGTCAGCCGCCCGCTAAACCATCCGCCGCCTCTACGGGCGACGCTTCGGCTGCTTCTCGAGCTTCTGCTTCTCCTCCTGCTTGTTCTTCGCAGCGTGCTGCTTCTGGCCCTTGTCCTTGTCCTTCTTGCCCTTGTCTCCCACGAGTCACCTCCACCGGCTATTGTCCGACAATCATCGAGAGTCAGCGAGCGGAAGACGCCGGAGACCATCGGACTCAGCCGAGGTCAACATCCGTCACGGGCACGTCCCAATGGGCATCCACCAGTTCGAAGCGGCGGCGCTCCTCGCGCTTGAAGGCCTCCTGATCAGGGAAGAGGCGGCGGGCGATCTCGTCCTCCCCGGAGGGGCCTACCATCGCCGCGGTGTCCCGGAACGTCAGCTCCATCACGAAGGTCCAGTCGGCGCGTCCGTCGCCGTGGTACGCCGGCACGAGCGGCCGGATCGCCGCAAGGCGTCCGCCGAGTTGAGCGGTCAGCACGGGGTAGTGGTTCTTGCGGAAGAGCGCCAGGAACTCGTCCTGCGCGCCCCACTTCACCTTGTAGAAGTACCAGACGGTCTTCGCAGTCATGGGCGTCCTCCGGGCGTCGGCCAGCTCCGGCCCATTGTCGCACCGATCGCGATCTTGCGGGTGCCGCTGCCGCCGCATCCGCTTCCAGCCGCATTGCACCCGTTCGGTCTCGGGGCTACACTGCACCCGTCGCGCACCTGTCGGGCCGCGGAGTTGAGCCTGCCATCGTTGGGCTGACGAGATGGGACTCCGGCAGCGAAATGGAAGGATGGGAACTGCCGACGAGACACAATCTGTCGCCGGCTCGGCAGACTCGGAATCACCCGTGATCCCGCCGCTCGAAACGCAACGTCTCTGGCTTCGTCCACTGACCATTCAGGACGCCGGCCAGATTCAAGAACGCTTCCCGCACTGGGAAATCGTGCGCCTCATGTCCGCCGCCATTCCGTGGCCTTATCCTCCGGATGGAGCTCTGACATGGTGTCGTGATGTCGCGCTCCCTCAAATGGCATGTGGCGATGCCTGGCACTGGACGGTACGCCTGAAGGACGAACCCGATGAGGTAGTCGGCGTCGTCAGCCTCATGAGAACGGAAGACAACAACCGTGGCTTCTGGATCGGCCTCGAGTGGCAAGGGCACGGCCTGGCGACGGAAGCCGCGGAGGCCGTCACGGATTTCTGGTTCGACGTGCTCAGATTCTCGGTGCTGCGCGTCCCCAAGGCCGTGGCCAACCTGGCGTCGCGACGAGTCTCCGAGAAACTGAACATGCGGATCGTCGCGACGGAGGAGCGCGATCACGTGTCCGGCCGCGCCCTCGATGAGATCTGGGAGATCACGGCCGATGAGTGGCGGGCTCGACCGAGGCTCGGAAGGAGTCGTCTCGCGCCATGACAACCTTCAGGATTGTATTCACCGCGTTCTTGGCTGTCGCAGCCGTTAGCGACCTGCAAGCTCAGGATCGCGGGCTCACGCTTTCGCACCTGACTGGCGGCGTATATGTTGTCGAAGACCGTTTCTACGGCGGCGAGAATTCGGCCGTGTACATTGGCGACACGGGCGTCACCGTCATAGGGGCCACGTGGACGCCAGAGACTGCCAGACTGCTGTCAGAAGAGATCCGGAAGGTCACCAACAAGCCCATCACAGACGTCATCAACACGAACTATCACCCCGACCGCGCAGGCGGGAATTCCTATTTCAGGAGCGTGGGCGCGACGGTCACTTCAACGAAGCTGACCTACGATCTTCTGAAGGCGAACTGGGGCTCGATAGTCACATTCGTCCAGAAGGCGCAACCCGACTATCCGAGCGTGACGCTCGCGCTGCCGGACAGGACGTTTCCTGGCGACTTCGAGCTCCAGGGCGGGAGCGTCCAGGCGGTCTACCTCGGACCATCACACACGCCAGACGGGATCTTCGTGTACTTCCCCAAAGAGAAGGTCCTCTATGGCGGGTGCATCCTCAAGGAACAGCTCGGCAATCTCGATTTTGCGAATCTCGCCGAGTACCCGAGGACCTTGGCCAAGCTCAAGAAGTTCGACATTCGCACCATCATCGCCGGACACTGGTCGGCAGTTCATGGGCCGGAGCTCATTGACCGGTACATCCATCTATTGGAGGAGCGTGGCAAGTAAGGAACATGGGGGCTGGTTCGACGGCGCCGACCCCCGGGATCCGCACCCGAACCGATGGCCGGCCATCTCCGTCTAAGCGGGAGGGGATTCGTGTCGGGGGGAGGGCGCATGCGTCGTGCGGTTCGGTCTGGGCTGCTGCCGGTCGTCGCGCTCGCCGTCGCGGCGGTGGTCGGCCTGAGCGCGTACTCCACGGTCGCGCCCCGCCTCAGGGCGCTCTCCTGGGACCTGGACATCGAGCGGGCGATGGACGCAGCCGGTGTCGCGCCCGGGATGGTCGTGGGTGAAGCCGGGGCAGGCGATGGCTATTTCACGCTGCCGATGGCCCGACGCGTCGGGTCGGCAGGCGCCGTCTACGCGAACGACATCAGCCAGCGTGCGCTCACCTCGCTTGCGGCGAACGCCAGGCGCGAGCAGCTCTCGAATGTCCACACCGTCGAGGGGACCGTGGACGACCCGCTCTTCCCCCGCAAGGACCTCGAACTGGTCGTCGTCGTGCACGCCTTCCACGACTTCAGCCGTCCGGTCGACTGGCTGGTGAACCTCAAGAAGTACCTCCGGCCCGACGGTGCCGTGGTCATCATCGACATGGACCCCGCCCAGGGCAGCCACGACAGCCACTTCTGGCCGCGCGAGCGCATCCTCGGCTCTGCCGCCGCGGCAGGCTACGAGAAGGCGAAGCTCGTGGACAACATCTCGAAGCACCTCGTCATCGTTCTCAAGCCGCGCGCGACGACGGGGAGGGTGAGGCCGCCCACCCTGACAGCGCCCGCGTTCGCCCTCGCGCAGCCGCCGCGCACTGAGCCAGGTTCGGCTGGGTCTGCGAGTCACCTTCCAGGTTCGGAGACGCTGGCCGGGCAGAGCGGCTCGACGCGGTACCGCGCACGTTCCTCGCAGGTCAGTTCATGCTGACTGCGGTTCGCTCGAGCCCAGGCGGCGAGTTCCTTCACCGACCACCCGGCGACGTGCCACTGGATGATGGTCCCGTCGGTCGAACTGGAGAAGGCGCTGCGGCCGTCGCGGCCGAAGGCGACACTGGGGAGCCCAGTCGTGTGCCCCACGAAGAGGTTCACCTCTTCACCCGTGGTCACATCCCACTCGGCTACCGCCCCATCGAACCCGGCCGAAAGCACGAGACGCTTGTCGGCGCTGACGTCCAGCGCCCACACCGGGCTGCGATGGCTGGTGAAACGCCGGACGACCCCGCCGGTGTCTGCGTTCCATTGAACCACCGTCGTATCCGCGGAAGCCGACAGTACGGTGCGATCGCCCGGGCCAAACGCGACCGCGAGGACCGGCGCGGTGTGGCCGTCAAAATGACGGATCTCCTTGCCCGTCTCGACATCCCACAGGATCAGGCTGAACCCACTGGCCGACCCGGTCACCGCGCGGCGGCCGTCCGCGCTGAATGCGATCGCGGTGATGTCTTTCGTCGTGTCGAACCGGCGGATTTCCTGCCCGGTGCCGATGTTCCAGAGGATCAACTCGCCGGCAAACGTCCCGCCTCGCTGGGAGCCAGTAAGCGCCACGCGGCCGTCCGGCCCGAAGGCGAGACTCCTGACCGGGATCTTGTGTCCGACGAGCGAGCGCGCCACCTGGCCGGTGGCGACGTCGAACAGCGCGAGTTCGGTCGCGTTCGGCTTTCCCATGAACTCACCGGTCGTGCCGAGCAACGCATGGCGACCGTCCGGGCTGAACGCGGCCGCGCCGGGAGAAACTTGATAGGCCGTCGGGAAGCGGCGCACGAGCGCGGCTCGCTCGATGTCCCACAACGCGCCGCCGCCTTCGCCCCCGGCGAGCATGTAGCGCCCGTCACGGCTCGCAGCGACGGCGACGGTATTTGGCACCGGGGAACGCAGGCGACCGACTTCGGCCTGACCCTTCACGTTCCACAAGCGCACCGTCCTGTCATCGCTGCCGGAAAGCACGTAGCGCCCATCGGGGCTGACCGCCAGCGCGTGGAGCACGGCCGAATGCCCGCCTAGCATCTGGGCCTCGTGCCAGTCGGCGATGTCCCAGAGTTGCACCCCATATCCGTCGTTCTTCACGGCGATGCGCCCGTCGCGGCTCAGCACGAGACTGTTCGGCGTTGTCCCGAACACCTGGTTGCGGATCTGCGCGCCCGTCTTCAGATCCCACAAGCGCATGCTCAAGTCCCCGGCGATGGACAGCACGCGCTGCCGGTCGGGGAGATACGCTACCCCCGTGACCTTGTCTGTGTGTCCTGCTATGGTCCGCACAACTGCGCCGGTCGCCACATCCCATACCATCAGGTTCTTGTCGGCTGACCCGGACAGCACCGTCTGGCGGCACGCTAGCGGGGGGCCGGGGCACTTCGGGCTGAATGCCACGCTGGTCACCGGACCGGTGTGTCCTCGGAAGCGGCGCACGACGGCTCCCGTGTCCACGTCCCATAGGATCAGCGTCCCGTCGTCGGAACCGGACAGCGCCGTTCGCCCGTCAGGGCTGAGCGCGACGGCGTTCACACCGGCGGAATGCCCTTCGAATCGACGCAGGACCTGGCCCGTACCCACGGCGGAACGCGCCAGCGTCCCATCGCTTGAGGCCGACAGAACGGACTCGCTGTCTGCGCTGAACGCGACGGCATTCACCCAACCCGAGTGAACCTGAAAACGGTGCTGTTCCGCGCGCGCCGTCAGGTCCCAGACGATCAACTCGCCGCCGCTGCACGCGATCGCGGCATCTGGCCGGGCGCAGCTGCCGGACGCGGCATTGCGCCCGTCCGGGCTGAAGGCCACCGCGCGTATGGCGCTCGTGTGCCCTTTGAACACGGCCCGCGTACCCGGCCCCAGCGCGACGCCCAACAGCGTCCGCATCGCCTCGGGCGGCGGCGCGTCCAGGCGGACGGCCTCAAAAGAGAGTGCGAGCGCCAGATCGGTGTCGCCCTTGTCGAAAGCCTTCTGCGCGTCGGCCGCGAGTACCAGGCTGCGGCTGACTGCCGCAGCGCGCCGGGCATTGTCCCGCTCTTGCTGCGCGGTCGACCGGGCCTGGAACGCGACGACGGCCAGAACGACCGCCACGAGGGCAAGGCCCGCCAGGCCGAGCGCGCCCCGCCTCAGGCGCCGCGCCGACTCGGTCTGCACGGCGGCACGGCGGCGCTCCGCCTCGGCGAGTTGCTGCGCGGCGGTCAACTCGCGCTGGTGGCGCGCCTCCTCCTCGGCCTCACGCGCCAGGCGATCGGCGCTACTGGCCTCCAGATAGGTGCGCTCGTCCTGCGCGAGCGCCACGCTGCTCCCTGACGCCCACCCCTCGAACTGGGCCAGCCTCGTGCCGCGCAACAGGAAGCTCGCGTCCCGTTCCGCGCGCATCCACTCCTGCGCCGCGATTCCCAACAGCCTCTGCATGCGCACGTCTGCCCGGCTGTCGTCCAGCCACTCGCGCAGACGCCGCCATTCGCGCAGCAGGGCCTCGTGAGCCACCTCGATGGTGGGCGCGCGGGTCGCCGGGTCGCGGTCGAAGAGCAGCAGGCGAGACCTGCCGAAGGCCTGCACGGCCGTGTCGAGCGCCTGCTGGTCCACGTCGAGCGCTTTCAGCTCGCCGCGCATCGTCCTGCGGCGCGTGTCCTCAGTGCCTTCGCCCAACATCACCAGCCGCAGGAACAACTGACGCGCGGCAGCCTGCTCAGCCTCGTCCAGTCCGGTGAAGACGGCTTCCGCGCGGCGCGCCAGCGCGCCCGACACCCGCCCCGTGGCCTCGTAGGCGGCCTTCGTCAGAACACGGCCCTCGCGGCGCTCGAACAACTCGGTCAGCGCGTACTGCAGCATGGGGAGCGCACCCGGTTGCTCCTTCACGTCCGCGACGATGGCTTCGACCAGTCCCGCCTCGAGTTCAGCGCCGGCGCGTTCTGCCGGCTTGCGGACGGCTCCCGCCAGTTCCGCCTCGCTCAGAGGAAGGACGACCTCGGTGCGGAGCTGCATCAGGCGGCCGAAGTCCGGGTGCATCAGCGGGCAATCGTAGAAGTCCGCCCGGAGGGTGACGACGATGCGCACCCGGCTGTGTGCATCGAGCGCAGCCGCGTGCAGGATGCGCAGGAAGTGTTCCGCCTCGGCCCGGTCCGTGTGCCCTGTGAACAGCTCTTCGAACTGGTCGATGACGAGCAGCAGTTCTCCGTCGGCGGCGGGTACCGCCAGGCGCGCCGCGCGCAGGAGCCCCCGTTCGTCGCGCCGCAGCTGCTCCATCAGGCTGGGCGGCCTGTCCGCCGACACGCGCAGTAACCCGACCTCGAGTTCGTCCAGCGGGTGCGTGCCCGGCACCATTTCGACGACGAACCACCGTTCCGATCCGGGCAGTCGGCCACGGCGCAGGGCCGGCAGCAGGCCGGCCTTGACGACGGAGGACTTACCGCTACCGCTCGGTCCAACCACGGCCAGGAAGCGCGCCACCTCGCCGGGGAGGCGCATCGGCGCGCCGGTGTCGTGCGAACGAGGCTCGCGTGCCGCACCCTCGCCCATCCGCTCCAGCAATCGTTCGGTCAGCGCTTCGCGGCCAAAGAAGTCGCTCGCGTCGGCACTCTCGAAGGCACGCAGCCCCTTGTATGGGTTCACCAAGTCGCGTGCCACGGCCCGGGTCCCGAACGTCGTGACTTCGGCGGACCGGCCCGACACGGCATTGCGGAATGCCGAGACGAAGGACCGGGCGTCAGGGTACCGTTCCTCGGGCCGCTTGGACGTGACCGTCTGAATAACGTCCTCGAGCGCCTCCGGCAGCCCTGGCTGCAGCGATTGCAGCGATGGCAGTCGCTCGGCCACGTGCTTGGCGATCTGCTCGGCAGGCGCGGTGCCGTGGAACGGATGCCTGCCGGTGAGCGCCTCGTACATCACCACCCCGAGGCTGTAGAGGTCGCTCTGCGGCACCGGCGGGCCGCCGAGTGCCTGCTCCGGCGACATGTACGCCGGCGAACCCGTGATGATCCCCACCCCGGTCGTGTCGCTCGCGTGCAGCAGGTCCTTGGCAATGCCGAAATCGGACAGGTAGTGGTTAGCTTCCTCGTCGAGCAGAATGTTCTCGGGTTTGATGTCCAGGTGGATGACGCGCTGGCGGTGAGCCACGGCAAGTGCCTGCGCCACCTGGTCGAGCAGGCGCTCAGCGGCTTCCGGCGTCAGGGGGCCGTGCTGAAATGCACGGCGCAGGCTTCCGCCGCGCAGAAGACGCATGACGAGGTATGCGCCGTCCGGCTCGCGCCAGTAGTCGTAGAGGGGCACGATGTGCGGGTGCTCGAGGCGCGCGACCAGCTGCGCTTCGAGCTCGAAACGCCGGATGAAGTCCGGGCGGTTCGCGAACTCGGGAAGGATCACCTTGATGGCGACTTCGCGGTCGACGGCGGGCTGAAACGCCCGGTAGACCACGCCGAAGCCGCCGGCGCCCAGACGCTCGCGCAACTCGTACCCGCGAATGGCCCTGGCAGGAGGAGCATTCATGGAACCCCCTATTGCACTGCCCGAAAGGAGTATAGCGTCAAATGAAGGACCTATAATGCTCCGTCCGAGGTTCCCGGCCGGACATGGCCGCGCGGCCCTTGAGCCATCCTTCCGGTTTCATTCCGAGGAGCATCATCCGCAATGACCGACGCAACCAGCACTGCCAACAACGCGCCCGTGCTCGAGGGCGCATACGACCTCTGGCCCGCATGCCGGCTGTCGCGACTCATCGGCAAGCCATCCGATCAGTGGGCCGTTGACGATCTCGTGGAGGTCGTCGGCCGGCTGGGGATCCGGCTCGTCAGCCTGATGCACGTCGGCGGCGACGGATGGCTGAAGACGCTCGACTTCGTGCCCCGCGACCTGCGGCACCTGCGCGAGGTGTTGTCGTTCGGCGAGCGCGCGGACGGATCGAGCCTGTTCGGCGCGATGGGCGTCCCGGTAACCGCGTCCGACGTCGTGCTTCGGCCCCGCCTGTCGACCGCCTTCGTCGATCCGTTCGCGTCGTTCCCGACGCTGGTCGTCTGCTGCGGCCACTACGGCCGCGACGGCCAGCGCCTGCCCGAGTCGCCTGACACCATCGTGCACAAGGCGTTCGAGAGGTTGCGGGTCGAGACGGGCGTCGAACTGCAGGCGCTCGGCGAGATTGAGTATTTTCTGGGCAAGCGCCCGGACGAGTCGGACATCTACGGCGCGACGGAGCGCGGCTATCACGCCAGCTCGCCATTCGTCTTCGGCGAGCCGCTGCGCCGCCGCGCGATGGTGCTGCTCGCCGAGATCGGCATTCCGGTGAAGTACGGGCACAGCGAGGTCGGCTACATCCAGCCGGACGAGGTGGACGCGCGCATCTGGGAGCAGCACGAAATCGAGCTCGCGCTCCAGCCGCTGCCGCAGGCGGCCGACTCGGTGCTCATCGCGCAGTGGCTGCTCCGCAACCTCTCGAACCAGGCCGGCTGGCGCTGCAGCTTCGACCCGATCCTCCGCAAGGGCCACGCCGGCTCCGGCCTGCACTTCCACCTGTCGCCGGTTATCGACGGCGTGCATCAGAAGCACAGCACGCCCGACGGCCAGGTCGTCGGCGTCGCGCGGTGGCTGATCGCCGGCCTCGCCGAGCACGCGGGCGCGCTGATGGCGTTCGGCAACCGCGCCACCAATTCGTTCGTGCGACTGCTCCAGGCCAAGGAAGCGCCCGCCGCCGTGACGTGGGGGTACTACAACCGCAAGGCGCTGATCCGCCTGCCGATCGTGGCGACCGACGCGGAAGGAAAGTCAGTGAGCCCGGAGACCGTCGAGTTCCGCCTGCCCGACGGCTCGGCCCACCCGCACCTTCTTCTCGCCGGCGTCGCGCAGGCGATGCTGGCGGGGAAGGCGGTCGGGGACGTCGACAACCTGCTCGAGCGTGCTGCGGCCCTGACGCAGAAGGGATCGGCGGCGCGCCCGGTTCCGCGGAGCTTCTTCGAAGTGGCCGACGCGCTCAGGGAGGTGCGCGGGACGTTCGAGGCGGCAGGGATCTTCCCGACGCACGTCATCGACAGGATGCTGGACGCGTTGGGAGCAGCCTCGTGAATCGCAGTCGTGGCCGGTCCGTGCGCTCCGGGCTCCGGTTCGGCGGACCTCACAGTCGCCCTTCGCGCCGGCCCGATCCGCGCCTGCTCTCTCTGCGGCCGCGAGGCGACCAAGGCGCGTTCAGATCCACCGCCCGTAGATCTCCGGTCTTCTGTGTCTGAGGAAGAGCCGGCGCGCGTGCGAGCGCTCCACCTTGCCGAGGTCGATGTCGGCATACAGGATGGTTTCCTCGCCGGCAGGTGCCTTTGCGATCACCATCCCGTTCGGCGCGCAGACGAACGACTCGCCGCCAAACGTCAGGCACTCCTCCTCGCCCACGCGGTTGCAGAGCGCCGTGAAGTAGCCGTTCTGAAACGCGGCCACCTGCATCTCCGCTTCGTAGAGACCAGCCGGCCACTCGCCGACCGAGCCTGCCTGCGGCACGATGACCAGGTCGGCGCCAGCGACGCCAAGCGCGCGCATGTACTCCGGGAAGTGGCGGTCGTAGCAGATGGCCACGCCAAGCCGGCCGACCTTCGTGTCGTAGGCCGGGGCGCCGGTGTCGCCGGGCGTGTAGTAGCCCTGCTCGTGAAAGCACGGGTACTCAGTGATGTGGACCATGCGCGTGCGGCCAAGCAGGCGGCCGTCGGCGTCGATGACCGGCGAGGTGTCGAATGCTCGCTGGCCGTTGCGCTCGAACAGATTCATCACAACCACGACCCCGAGCCCCGCGGCTTCCGCCTGGAACGCCTCGACGATCGGACCCGGAACCGGTTCTGCCAGGCTCAAGAAGTCGGGGCCGGCCGGTCGCTGAGGGTAGAACGGCTCGAACGCCAGTTCGGCGAAGCAGACGAGTTCGGCGCCGTTGGCGGCCGCCGCCCGCAAAGCCTCGAGGCCGCGTTCGACGTTGGCCTGCTTGTCCGGGGTTGCGCGCTGCTGGATTAGTGCGATTCGCATCAGAGGATTCTAGACTAACCGTGGCATTGCGCCGCGGATGCTGCCTTGGTGGAAGACAACCTGGCCGCTGGCGAGGGCGGCGTGCAGCGCTGCCGGATCGCCGCCGAACAAGCCGCCGCCGGCCGCAAGCACCGCCCGCCCGACCTCATCCGCGGGCAAGACGCCGACGATGCCTCGAGCGGCGGCGAGCATCGCGTGCCATCTGCGTGACAAGTGGCCCGGGTCTGGAGGCTTGTCCTCGAAATCGAGGCCTTGTAGTTCGGTGGAGGAGTAGCGGTTGGCGCGCGCGGCCTCCTCGAGGATCGCCGCCGGGCTGAACCCCGGGTCCTTGGCACAGGCGGCCCACGCCAGATAGCCGAACGGCTGCACGCTCTCGTCGCAGGTCAACGTGTCGATGAAGTCCCTGGGCTCGACCCGGCCGACCAGCGCCAGCACCTTGGACGTCGCGAGGTCGAAGGGATGAAGCGTGAGACCCAGGTCGTCGTGCTGCACCAGCGGGAAGAAGCGATATGCGCTGTCGCGCGCCCACTGGACGAGCACCACGTCTGCGCCGCGGAGGACCTCGGCCTCGACGAATCCCGGCCGCTCGCGAAACACGCGGAGCGTGTATCCGGCGCCCTCGAGCGACTCGCGATCGGCCTGCCACGAGGCGGCCAGAGCTTCTTCGGTGTCGTGGAACAGGTCGATGTCGCGGGAGCGCCGTGGCGCCCGGAGCCACTCGTTCAGCGCTGCGCCCCCGGCGACGTAGCTCTCGCCGCTGCGCAGCCGGTTCTGCGCTAGGAGCTGGCAGACGCCCCGTTGGAAGACGCTGAGACCCATCGCCTGATAGCTCCGGCCCGCTTGAAGGCCTGAAGATCGCCGTATCTTTCGATGCTATCCAACACGCGCAGGATCTCGGCCGGCGTCCGCGGATAGTACCCCGGCGCCAGGAACCAGAGGCACCGGTCCCGGGTACTCGTCGATTAACCCCCGGAGGGCCTCGTCCATAGCCCGCGCGCCTGAAGTCACGACGCCATCATAGCGCACACGCGCCGGTGTGGATAATCACTCCGGGAGTGATTTCCGGCGCGAGACGACCAGCGCGAAGGCGAGCACGACGACGATACCCGCCAGCGGCACCAGCATGCCGAGGCGGATGCCGAAGGCCTGCGAGATGTGGCCGAGCGCCCACGGGAACGTGACGTTGCCGAGGTTGCTGATCGTGAACAGGAATCCGAAGACGGTGCCTGCGAACCGGTGATAGCGATCGCCCGCCATCGCCAGCACGGTCGGGAAGATCGCTGAGAAACCGAGCGCCGTCAGCCACGCGCCGGCGGCGAGACCAGGCAGCCAGCCGGCCGCGGCCAGCAGCACCAGGCACCCGGCGAGTGAGGCCGTCGCGCTCAGCACGACCAGGCGCTCCTTGCCGACCCGCGCCTGCGCCCGCGCCGACAGCGCCCGGCCGAGAATCGTGACCACCCAGTACCCCAGCAGGACCAGCGTCGCCACCCGCGGCGACCACCCCATCTCCCCGACATAGGTGGACGTCCAGCCGCTCAGCGACGCCTCGTTCCCAGACTGGAACAGCAGCAGCAGCGCGAGCAGCCAGACGCCCGGCGCTTTGGCGACACCGAGCATCCCGGCGAACGAGAACGCCGCACCTTCATGCGGCGGCGGGAACGGCAGCACCGCCGACATGACGAAGCTCGCGCCGGCGACGCTCGCGCACAGCATCATCGTTCCTGCGATGGAGAGGGCGCCAAAGCTCACCGCCACCACCGTCGGCACGAACAGGGCGCCGAAGCCAAAGAACGTGCCCAGCCAGTTCAGCATGCGGCCGCAATCGTCCGGATAGATGTCCGAGACGAGCACGTTGGTGGCCGTGTTGAGCCACCCGCCGCCGATGCCCAGCAGCAGCGCCGCCGCGGCAGCCGCGCCGAACCCCGTCGCGAGAGCGAACGCCAGCAGGGCGGCGGTCAGCATCGCGGACGCCGACACGAACACCACTTTGCTGCCAAAACGGTCCAGCGTTGGCCCGACGACGGCCGTCGAGACGAACAGGCCGATGAACAGCACGCTGAACAGGTCGCCCTGCTGCGCCAGGTTGATGCCGAGCCGCTCGCGCATCGCCGGCAGACCGAACAGCGCGCCGAGCATCGCGATGGTCATGCCGAAGACGAACATCGCCAGGGCGGCGGCTGCGAACAGTCGGGTTCGGGCGCGCGGATCGACGGAAATGCCTGAAATGCTCATGAAATGGGCCACTGACGGGATAGAGGACGTCGGTCACATGGTATCATCGACATGCCAGCCACGGTGGATCAGCCACCCTTCGTTCAGCGGAGATCGACGTGAATCCGGCCCAGCCGAAAGTCACCTACGCGACGATGCGCGCGGACCAGATGAGCGATCTGCATCGCGAGCTGGACGCCGCCATCGAGCGTGTGACGGACGGCTTCGGGCGGACGCACCCGATGTTCGTCAACGGGCGCGCGGTCGAGGGCCACGGCCCGGTGATTGAGGACCGGAGCCCGATCGATACCCGCATCCTCATCGGGCGTTTCGCGTCGGCCACGATCGAGCAGACGCAGGGTGCGGTCGCCGCCGCCCGCGCCGCATTTCCGGCCTGGAGCCGGCGCCCCTGGCAGGAGCGCGTCCAGATCGTCCGGAGCATCGGCCGCCGGATTCGCGAGCGCCGCGCCAATCTCTCGGCGCTGGTCGGCTACGAGACCGGCAAGAGCCGCCTCGAGTGCGTCGGCGAGGTCGAAGAGGCCGCCGACTTCTTCGACTACTACTGCGACCGGATGGAGCAGACCGACGGCTTCGAGAACCTGATGGGCATGCCGGGTTCCTCCGAGGAGAGCCGGAGCGTCCTCCGCCCGTACGGCGTCTTCGGCGTCATCGCCCCCTTCAATTTCCCGGTGGCGCTGGCGGCCGGCCCGACGGCGGCCGCGCTTCTGGCCGGCAACACCGTCGTCTGCAAGGCCGCCGAGGACGCCGCGCTGGCGGGGATCCGATTCTGCGAAGTCCTCGCGGACCTGGTGCCGCCAGGCGTCTTCAACCTGGTGAACGGCCCCGGCGTGCCGGCGGGTCAGGAAATCGCAAATAGCCCGGGCGTGGACGGCCTCGTCTTCACCGGCTCTGTGGCGGTCGGACTGAAGCTGGTCCGCGACAACGCGTCGCGCCCGTTCCCACGGCCGCTGATTATCGAGATGGGCGGGAAGAACCCCGCGCTGATCATGCCCAGCGCCGATCTCGACAAGGCGTCGGACGGCGTCATGCGATCCGCGTTCGGCGCGAGCGGCCAGAAGTGTTCGGCCTGCTCGCGCGTCTACGTATCGCGCGAGGTGCGGGACCGGTTCGTCGAGCAGCTCGTCGAGAAGACGAAGCGGATCAAGGTCGGCATCCCGTTCGATCGCGACGCGTGGATGGGGCCGGTCATCAACGAGCGCGCGCTGAAGAACTATGAGAACGCCGTCGAGCGGGCGACGCGCGACGGCGGCCGCATCCTGACGGGCGGCCGGCGAATCATGGACGAGCCGCTTAACCACGGCCACTTCGTCGAGCCGACGGTCATCGACGGCCTGCCGCCCGGGCACGCGCTCTTCAGGGAGGAGCTGTTCGTCCCGATCGTCGTCATCGCTGACGTGCTGACGCTCGACGAGGCCATCAGCCTGGCGAACAATACCGAATACGGCCTGACGGCGGGGATCTTCTCGCAGGACGAAGTCGAGATTGGCGAGTTCTTCGACCGGATCCAGGCGGGCGTGACGTACGCCAACCGGCGCGCCGGCGCGACGACCGGGGCCTGGCCCGGGCAGAACTCGTTCGGCGGCTGGAAGGCGAGCGGCTCGACCGGCCGCGGGACTGGCGGCCCGCACTATCTGCAGCAGTTCTTTCGCGAGCAGAGCCGGACGCGGGTGCGGTAGCGAAGGAGGGCTCAGGGCTTCCGCCTCCGCCCGCCGGCGGGACTCCGGCGGGCTATGGCGGACCCGCCGAAGCGCTGCGCGCGAAGGCGGGCAGGGCTCAGGCAGGGATCCGGAGACGCACGATGGCAGCAACGAAGGTCATGGCATGGGGGCGCGGGCTGGTTCGCGCGACGTTGATCGGCACCGTGCTGCAGCTCGCCATGGTGGTGGCGGGGCACTACGACGCGACCGTCGCCAAGCTGTTTGCGGCGATGGGCATGCTCCTGTCGCTGGTGGCCGGGTTCCTGGCCGGACGCTGGTCCGCGGGGCTCGGCAGAGGCGGAGCCGCCGTGAGCGGCGTGGTCGCGGGCGCGGCGTGCGCCTTCATCGGCATTCTCGAGTCGTTCTACCTGGGCGATGTGACCGCCGCGGTCATCGTCTTCGGCACGACCGGTTCGGGCATCGCCGGGGCCATCGGGGGCTTCCTGGGGCGGATCGACTCGGAAGGACTCGTAGGCGTCACTCAAGGAGCAGCCATGACGATCGCGTACGACTACAAGACGCGGACCTCGTACACCGAGGATGCGGCGGCCCAGAAGGCGGCCCACAAGGTCCTGCTCACGCACACGTTCGAACCCAGCCTCCCCGAGCGCGGCTACACGAATCGCACGCTGCACATCGACCTGTCCACCCTGAAGGTCAGCGAGAAGGCCGTCACTCCCCAGATGAAGGAGATCTTCATCGGCGGCCGCGGCTTCGGCCTGTGGTATCTCTGGCAGGCGATCACACCGACGACAAAGTGGAACGACCCCGAGAACGACATCATCATCAGTCCGGGGCCCCTCGCCGGGAACACTGCCTACGCCGGCTCCGGCAAGTCGCTGGTCGTCACGCTGTCACCGCTCACCGCCATTCCGATCGACAGCAACGTCGGCGGCTATTTCGGCCCGCTCCTCAAGTTCTGCGGCTTCGACGCGCTCGAGATCCAGGGCAAGGCGGAGCGGGACGTCGTCATCCTCATCGACGGCCCGAAGAAGACCATCACAATCGAAGAGGCGCCCGAGGAGAACCCCGACAGCCACGTCGCGGCCGAGGTGTTCATGCACCAGTACGCCGACGACGCGAAGGACTTCGTGAACGTGTCGGTCGTGTCGGCGGGCAAGGGGGCGGAGCACAGCCGGATCGGCTGCCTGAACTTCTCGTGGTTCGACCCCAGGCGCGGCGCGGCGCGCCTGAAGCAGGCGGGGCGCGGCGGTATCGGCATGGTCTTCCGCGACAAGAAGATCAAGGCGCTGGTGGTGCATGGGCCGAAGATGAAGGGCGACCACAACCACGCCGCCGACTTCCAGCGGACGACGAAGGTCGGGCGGGTGCTCGCCAAGGAGATCCACGACTTCGACGACCAGCAGTGCAAGATGCGGTCGATCGGCACCGCGCACCTGGTCGAGGTCATGGACGCGTACGACCTCCTTCCCGTCCACAACTTCCAGTACCGGGAAGCACAAGGACATCGGCAAGATCCACTCGACCGTGTGGGAGAAGCGGTTCACGCAAGGGATCTTCGACGGCTGCTGGTACGGCTGCCACATGGCGTGCGCCAAGGGCGCCGACTGCCACAAGGTGATGACCGGCCCCTACAAGGGCCACGTCGTCACGGTGGATGGGCCGGAGTACGAGACGTGCGCGGGCCTCGGGTCGAACTGCGGGATCTTCGAGCCCGACTGGATCCTCGAGTCGAACTTCTACTGCGACACCTACGGCATCGACACGATCTCCTACGGCACCTGCTGCGCGTTCGCGATGGAGTGCTGGCAGCGGGGCATCCTGAACGCCGAGCGGACGGGCGGCCTCGACCTGAGCTGGGGCAACGGCGCATCGCACGTCGAGATGCTGCATCAGATGGCGCGCGGCGAGGGCTTCGGCCTGATCGTCGGTCAGGGCGTGAAGTACATGCAGGAGCTGTTCGCCGAGAAGGGCTGGGGCGACCTCCAGTTCATGCGCGACTTCGGCATGCAGGTGAAAGGGCTCGAGTACCTCGCAGTACCAGTCGAAGGAGTCGCTGGCGCAGCAGGGCGGCTACGCGCTGACGAACAAAGGGCCGCAGCACGACGAGGCGTGGCTGATCTTCATGGACATGGTGAACAACCAGATCCCGACCTTCGAGGACAAGGCCGAGGCGCTGCACTACTTCCCGCTGTTCCGCACCTGGTTCGGCCTGATGGGGCTCTGCAAGCTGCCGTGGAACGACATCGAGCCGGAGGACAACGCCGCCAGGCACGGGAAGAACGCGTCGAAGGTCCCCGAGCACGTCCACAACTACCAGGAGCTGTATTCGGGGATCACCGGGAACGAGGCGACGATCGACGACTTCATCCGGATGTCGGAGGGTGTCTACAATTTCCAGCGCGTGTTCAACCTGCGCATGGGCATGGGCGGGCGCAAGAGCGACTGGCCGCCGTACCGTTCGATGGGGCCGCTGACGAAGGAGGAGTACGAGTCGCGCGCCGAGCGGTACGACAAGCAGATGAAGGAGTTGATCGGAATCGATCCGGAGGGCAAGTCGACCGAGGAGAAGATGGCGATCCACCGCACGTGGCGCGAGGGCCGGTACAATAAGCTGTGCGACGCGGTGTACGCCCGCCGCGGCTGGACGAACAACGCGATTCCGACGCTCGAGACGCTGAAGAAGTTCAAGATCGACTTCCCCGAGGTGGTTGCGGTGGTGACGCCGCACTTGTAGGCGCCGAGGAGCGAGGGCGAGGGACGAGGGGGACGCCGGCTGGTGAGACGTCAGTCGTGGCCCGGTTCGTCGCTCCCGCCTTCGCTGCGTCGCAGCTTCGGCGCGGCAGGCCCGGGCTCCGGTTCGGCAGACCTCACAGTCGCCCTTTGCGCCGACCCGGTCCGCGCCTGCCTCTCGCGCGCCGGCTGCTGCACCACCCGGCGGCGGATCTCGCGTCTCGCTGGGTGTGGCTTTGGTGTCAACCCATGATCACTGTGAACGGCGACTCAATGGAGTGGCGCGAAGGGATGACGATTGCGGACATCCTGAAGGCGCGCAACTACATCTTCCGGATGATCGCGGTGCAGATAAACGGCGAACTCGTGAAGCGCGTAGCTTACGACAAGACGGTCGTGCCAGACGGCGCCGACGTGCAGGTCATCCACATGATCAGCGGGGGGTGACCGAGATCTGCCCGACCGAACCCTCGCTCCGGCTGACGGCTCAAGGCTCAGGGCTCAGGCACGGCGTCCTGGGCTCCCGTCTCGACTGTCACGTGTCCGCCTTCTGTCTTCTGGATTCTGACTTCCGGCTTCTTCCCTAGAACGCATCCGCATGCCACCACCGGATGTGCGAGACCTCCAGAGGCGGGTCGGGCCACACGTGCGGCCCGAGCGGGCGCATCATCATCGTGACGGGAGCGGCTTCGTGGGCGACGATGTCTACCTGCGGCGGCAGGAAGTTGGCCGGCCACCAGGCGCGCAGGCGGAGCCGTCTTGACGGGTCGCGCGCCAGCACGGCCTGGAGCAAGGCGCCAACGCGGCTGCCGGACGGATCCCGATCGCCGCACTCCGTGATCATGGCGAATTCGCCAACCTCGAACAGCACCGCGTACGCGGCCGCGCGTCCGCCCTCTTCGACGACGAGGAACTCGACAGAGCGGTGACCGGGCCTGCCGCAGGCAGCAAGCAGCCGCTTCTTGACGATGGCGTGCCTGATGTACTCGGCGTCGCGCGTCAGCGAGAATCGACATCCCGCATCCTGCGTCGCATTCATCTCGGCGAGGGCGGCCAGGTCGCCGAAGTCCCCGGACCGCAAGGGAATCATGGGAGTGCCCAAGCGCGTGCCGGACCGGACGGAGAGCGCGACCTGGCTGACGGGGAGTCGGCGAAAGCCAAGATGTTCGTAGTAGTGCGGGTCGATCTCCGAGAACAGGACGGCCAGGCCGAATCCATCAGCCGCGGCGTCGTCCATGACCCGACGCAGCAGCGTGCGTGCGTGGCCACGGCCACGCTCGGCTTCCGGCGTGAAGACCGCGCCCAGGCCGAGCATCCTCATCGGCTGGCCATCGACGCGGCCGCTCAGTTCGTAGCGCTTCGCCGTGGCGAGCAGCCGGCCCTTGTCGACCAGCGCGACGCGCGTGAGATGAGTCGAACCCCACGGCGTCCCGAGCTGCGCCCGATTGTATCGGCGGTATCCGACACGATCGAGCCCCTCGCCCCAGATGGGAAACGTATCGTCCAGAATCCGCTCGAGCAGCTCACCTGTCGCCGGCACGACCTCGAACGTCATGCCTCCATCTTACACAGGCGTCCAGGCGGATTGCCGCGCACACGGATCTGTAGTACCGATTCGTCAGCGCGGTCATCCGTCCCGACCCCTATCTCAGCGCGAACGTCATCTCGAGCGGGACGCGCACGCGGACGGGCCGGCCGTCCTTCGTGCCGGGCTGGAAGCGCCATTTCCTGGCCGCGAGGCTCGCCTGTTCGTCGAGCACCTGGTCCAGCGACGTGACCACAGTCACTTCACCGACCGTCCCATCGGTCTCGACGACGCACGACAGGCTGACGGTGCCGGCGATCTTCGCCTGCATCGCCTCGCGCGTGTAGTTCGGCCTCACCTCGCTGATGACGACCGGCATCGTGATGCCGGACTCCCCCTTCGCGTAGACCGGGGCGCCGTCCGTCATCACCTTCGCCGGCGGAGGCTGCGGCGGGGCCGCAGGTGTGTAGACACCACCACCGAACGCGGCCCCTGCCGTCTTGACCGGCGCCGGCGGAGGCGGCGGTGCGTCGGGCGGGACCGGCGCGGCCGCCGACACCTTCTTCGCCGGCGGTGGCGGTGGCGGTGGTGGCGGCGGAGGCGGTACGCCAGCAAAGAAGCCCGTTCCCTCGACCTTCGGAGCGGGGAACGTCTCTGTCGGAACTCCGGCCGCCTGGCGTGCGTTTCGAATCTCAATCGCGCGGCTGCGGAGCGCGTCCGCCTCCGCGATCAGTTCCGTCTGCGCTGCCCGATCGTTCTCGAGCAGCGCCTGCGACCGCAGCAGCAGGTTCTTGTAGGTCAGCGCCTCGTAGTACTCCGGATTCAGCGCAATCGCCCGGTCGATTGCCTGCAGCCCGCGATCGACGTAGTCCCGCTTCTCGGCATCAGTGAGCCGGGAGTCGCGGTAGGCCTTCTCCCAGTAGTGCGCGGCCATGGTGTGGTGCACGACCGGATTTCCTGGCTCCACTGCCGCCAAACGCGCCAGCGCGTCCATGGTCTGTGGGAAGTCGCCGCGCCGGTTGTAGAAGCCTGCCAGCTGCGTGTAGACGTTGGGATCCTGCGGCGCCGCCTTAACCGCAGCCTCGAGTGTCGCAACAGCGCGGGTCAGGTCCCCGGCATCCTCGTACAGCTTCGCGAGGATGAAGTAGTTCGATGTGTCCTTCGGGTTCAGCTGGATGTTCTGCGTGAGCGTGGCTTCGTCCACTTTCGGCGTAGACGTCGGCATGCCGGGCCGCGGCGCCGCCTGGGGCTGCTCCGGCGGAGCGGGCGCAATCGGTGTTGTGGCCTTGGCTGCCGCGGGTGGTGGCGGCGGCGGTGGCACCACTGGCGTGACCGGCGGTGCGGGAGGAGCCGGCGGTACGGGAAGCTGGCCGACGACGGCAGCCGCCTGCAGCGGGAACGCCCGGACGACAGCCCAGCCGCCCGTGGCGACGACGGCACAGACGAGCGCGGCGGAAGTGACGAGGCGCAGGCGGGACATAGACACCTCCTCCATCAGCATGGCGACACGCTTCTGCAAATGACCATGGTCCAGAAAGCAGGCCGCCGGCCGGAGTCTCGGGCCGGCACCGGCTTCGGCCAGCGCGAGCAGCGCCCGCAGGTACGACCGTCGGTCGCCGACGAGACCGACAACCTCGCGGTCGATCAACTGCTCCGCGCTCAGACGGATCTGCTCGACGAGCCACCAGATGGCCGGGTGAAACCAGAGAAGCGCGCGCACCACCTCGTCGCCAAGCGCACGCAGCCAGTCCTGTCGCCGCACGTGCAGCAACTCGTGGCAGGCAATGGCCAACTGCTGTGGGGGATCGAGCGCGGTGAAACCGGGCGGAACCAGGACGACGGGGCGACGAAGGCCGAAGGTGACCGGGTGGCGCATGCGCGGAGATTGGCGGAACGCCGCGCAGGTGCCGACGGCCCGTGCGGCCTCCAGCACGGCTGGCGTCTCCGGGTCGATTGGCGACGACGACCGGCGCAGTCGGGCCAGCGATGCCAGCCCGACTCCCAGCCACGCGAGGCGCAGCGCCGCGCCGGCGGCGAGGACGACCAGCGCGATCGCCGCCCACGGGAGGGCGGCCACTGCCGCTCGAACGCGCTCGAGCGAGAAGGCCATGCCGGGTGCGGCCGGCGCGCCGGATGCGGAGACCGCGGGGCTCGGGGACGGGGCCGCCAGCTCGATCGCGGGCAGTGCCGCGGCCCCGGGCACGACCGGCGCGGGTGCCGGCTTCCACGGCTGCACGAGCGGCAGCGCGATGCACGCGATCAGCAGGGCGCGGAACAGGGCCAGTCTGGCGCGCGGCGCCCCGAGCCGCAGCCGTATCGGAAGCCAGACGCCGATGGCCACGAGCGCGGCGGCCTGAACCGCCCACGCCCCGAGATTGACAAGCGACCACTCGAGCATGTCAGGCCTCCTCGATCTGCCGGGCCAGGTCCTCGAGTTCCTTCCGGGTTAGACGCCGATCCTTGATCAACTGGACGAGCAGCGGCTGCGCGGCGCCGTCGAAGACGCGGTCGACGAACTCGGCGACCATCGCCTTGATCGCGGCGGACGCGGGCCGGGTTGGCCGGTAGACGTACGCACGCTCGTCCCGCTCGCGCTTCAGGTGCCCCTTGGTCGCCAGCACCCCCATCATCGTCAGCACTGTGGTGTAGGCGACCTGGCGGCGGTCCTTGAGCACGGCGTAGACGTCGCGGACGGTGGCCTTGCCCTTCTGCCAGACCACCTTCATGATCTCCAGCTCGAGCGGCGTGAGCGCGGGTGCTTTGGGTGACATGTCTACTAACAACTTAGTAGTTAGTAGGAGTCCTGTCAAGGCTCTTTTTCAGACCGTCGCCCGCAGGCTATAATCGCGTTGCCAAGGCGCAGTGAAAGGACCATCCATGGCCAAGAAGGTTGGCATCGTCACGGGCGGCGGAGATTGCGCGGGGCTCAATGCCGTCATCCGGGCGGTCGCGAAAGCGGCTGGCCGTCGGGGGTGGGAAGCGGTCGGCATTCTGGGGGGCTATGACGGCCTGCTCGAGCCGTCGCGCACGATCCCACTCGACTACCACGCGCTCGACGGGCTGCTCGTTCGCGGCGGCACCATCTTGGGCACGGCCAACCGCGGGCAGTTCTCCGCCAAGACCGGCCACGGTGAGGGGCGGCGGTTGCCCAGCGAATTGCTGGAGCGGACGAGGCAAGGCATGGCCGGGCTCGGCATCGACGCCCTCGTCTCGATTGGCGGCGACGGCTCGCTCGCCATAGCGCAGCAGCTCCACGAGTTCGGCATCCCGGTGGTCGGCGTGCCGAAGACGATCGACAACGACGTCGGCGGGACGTACCTCACCTTCGGCTTCCTCTCGGCGGTTGACTGCGTGACCGAGGCGATCGACCGGCTGCACACGACGGCCGAGAGCCACGGGCGCGTGATGGTGGTCGAGGTGATGGGCCGCTACGCAGGATGGATTGCGCTGTGGGGTGGAATCGCCGGCGGAGCGGATGTCATCCTCATCCCGGAGGTTCCGTTCTCGTACGAGTCGGTGGTGGCGAAGATCCGGGAGCGCGAAGAGCGCCTCAAGCACTTCACGCTGGTCGTCGTGTCGGAAGGGGCGCGGGAAAAGGGCGGCGACTACGTCGTCTCGGCCGACCAGCCGCAGAACCGCGAGGCGCGGCTCGGCGGAATCGGCGCGGTCGTCTCAGCCGAGATCGAGCGCCGGACCGGCAAGGAATCGCGCGTGTGCGTGCTCGGGCACCTGCAGCGCGGCGGCACGCCTTCGGCCTTCGACCGCGCGCTCTGCTCGATGTTCGGCACGGAGGCGATGGACCTGGTGGCGGCTGGCGACTTCGGCAAGATGGTGGCGTTCCTCGGCACGCACGTCGGCGCCATCCCGATTGCCGACGCAATTGGGAAGCTGAAAACCGTGCCTCCGGACGGCGACATGTCGCTGACCGCGCGGAACCTGGGGATTTGCCTGGGGGACTGACGACCGGTTGCCGGCTCAAGGCTCAGGGCTCACGGCTCACGGCCAGCACGCGTGACAGCGTGACACAGCCATGAGCCATAAGCCTTGAGCCCAGCCTTGAGCCGATGGCCCAGAGCCCAGAGCCGTCCTACCGCCCCGCCTCCAGGTGGTTCCAGTTCAGGATCGCGTTGAACGCCAGGTTGAAGTTGCCGTGCGTCTGGTAGCGCCAGAACGGCCGGCTGGCGAACATCACCACGTGTCCCTTGCCGAGAGGCGAGTCCACGACCACGGCACGGCCGGTCAACGCAGCCTGGCCCACCAGCCCGCCGCTCAGCAGCATGTCGTTCGGGTCGGTCGGGAAGCGCAGGATGACGCGCGGCCGCGTTGACGTGTCGGCCGCCGCCCCAGCGCCTCCGCGCCCCCCGCCGCCCCCGCCACGACCTCCGCCGGCCGCCGCGGCGTCAGCGGGCATCGCGCCGCGCTGGCCTCCGCGGCCGCCACCTGCCTGATCGGCCGCCGCGGGCGGACCGCCGTCCAGCGTCGTCAGCGTCGATTGGATCGCGTTCGGGGTCAGGTTCATCCCCACGCCCGGAATCGCCGCGCCGCCTCGCCCGCCGCCTCCCCCTCCGAAGCCTCCACCTCCCGCATTCAGCACCGGCCCGGAGCTGAAGTACACGGCAAGGTTGTCGCTGTCGTAGCCGTAGGCGATCGGGCTCTTGCGGT
Organism: uncultured Acidobacteriota bacterium; assembly: GCA_963784455.1. Classification (GTDB taxonomy): domain Bacteria; phylum Acidobacteriota; class Vicinamibacteria; order Vicinamibacterales; family Fen-181; genus FEN-299. The sequence goes on from CAWARN010000018.1 coordinate 173,609, forward strand.
CCGCGAACTGCGCCTTCATCACGACACCGCGCGCGAACAGCCCCGCCGGCTCCTCGATTGTCACGCCGCTGACGAGGTGGTACTCCGGGAAGATCGTTGACGTCGATCCCTCGGTGATCAGCAGGCCGCCATCCTGCACGAACTTCATCAGGTTGATCAAGCCTTCGAAGCCCATGCCGCCGCGGATGTCATCCGACGAGTCCTGCACCCCCAGGTTCGGCGTCAGCTCGGTCTTCTTGTAGGGGATCGGCTCGGCGCCCTGCACGCCGTTCACCTGAGACTCGGCCGTTCCGCCGACGTGCGGGAAGATGATCACGTCGTACTTCTGGCGCAGGTTCGGCTCGCGCAGCTTCGTGTCGCCCACGTAGGTGTAGGGGATCTTCAGCTTGTCGAACGCCATCCGCACCCAGCCCTCGTTCTGGGTGTTCGACCACGAATGGACGTACGCGATGCGCGGTGTCACCAGCTCGTGGGTCTTCACCGTCGGCATCGATGCCACGGCCACCGCCGTGAGGCTGAACTCCTTGATCGACGCCTCGATTCTCGCCCGGTCGGCCGACGGAATGATGAACGCGCCGGCGCCGAACTTCTGACCGCCCGCCTCGAACGCGTCCTCGGCGGCGAGCATCTTCACGTCCTTGTTCGCGAACCGGAACGGCGCGATGCTCGTGTCGCCGTTGTGGTCGACGACGATGACGCTGCCTGTCCCGGTGATCACCCCGGGCAGCTTCACGTCGGCGGCGAGCAGCGTCATCGGCTGATCCAGCACGACCTTGTCGACGACCTTCGAGACCTTCACGTTGCGCGCCAGCGGAATCGCCCACCCGGTGTCGTCGTACGGGCTGGGGTTGGCCGGGGAGAAGAACTGCATGTCGAGGAAGTTCACCGCGCACCGGCTGTAGGGCTGGTCGAGCCGGACGACGTAGTCGCCGGCCGCGACCGGCACCTTGCCGGCCGTGAACGCGGCGTTGGCCGTGTGCACCTCGACGCCCTGCTTGCGGAGCAGGTTGACGAAGTTCGCCGCCTCGCCCCGCCGGCGCTGGCCGGCCGGGATCACCCACGCGTTCGGCCCGTCACCCTTGCCCATCTCGACGGCCCGCTTGTTCTTCAGGTAGAAGTTATCGAGCATCGTCTCGCGGTTCTTCGCCGTGTACTGCAGGGCGAGCAGCAGGCCCGACTGCTGGATGTTCACGTTGTTGCGCGGGCCCCACTTGATCGTCGGCAGCGGCGGGTTCGGGCGGTACCACTCCCTGCTCGCGTTGGTGCTGACGGTCCGGTTCGCCGGCCCGTAGCTCTCGGTCTCGTAGAACCGGCCGATCGAGTTGTGCAGGTTGGCGATCCAGAACAGGTAGTTCGGCGTCCACCCGTCGTAGAACGATCCGGTCCACACTCCGGGCACGCCCCGCTTGGTCAGCTCGGACACTTCGTACTTCGCCAGCATCCACCACTCGTCCGTGAGCACGGGGTCGACGGCCACGTTGTACGGGCCGGCGCCGGTCGACGCGTAGAGGTAGTCGGCCGACTCGTGCAGGTCGTGCATCACCGTCGGGTGCCACTCGAGGTACGTGCGCAGGAACGCGTTCGTCAGATTCAGGCCGAGGCCGAGGCCGTCGCGGTTGTTGTCGTGCGCGACGTACTGGCCCCACCAGATGAGCGGCACCTGCTTGCCGGTCTTCTTCTGGTAGTAGAGCCTGTCCACCACCTTCTCGCGGCCGTCCACCTCGACCACCGGCGTCAGGAAGACGATGACGTTGTTCCGGATGTTCTGGATGAACGGCGTCTCCTCGACGATCAGCCGGTAGGCCAGCTCCATGAGCATCTCGGCGCTGCCCGTTTCGCCGGAGTGCAGGTTGCCGCTCGCCCAGTAGATCGGCTTCCCGGAGGCGATGAGCGCTTTCGCCTGTGCGTCGGTCAGCTTCCGCGGGTCGGTGAGGTCGGCGAGGATCTTCTTGTACCTGTCGAGCGCCTTGATCGTCGCCTCGTCGGCCACGGCCATGACGATGATGTCGCGGCCTTCCTCGCTCTTGCCGATCGACCAGAGCTTCGCGCGGGCGGGCGCGGCCTTCGCGAGCGCCTCGTAATAGGCCTTGATGTCCCTGTAGTAGGTCAGCTCGTCCGGCTGGCCGACGACGCGGCCGACCGGCTTGAAGGCGAGCGGCGTGGGCACCGTGGCCGATGCGGGAAGGTGGTCGACCAGTTCGGTCAGGATCCGCGGATCCTGCGTGTATTCCTTGATCTTCGCCGTGTATTCGGCGTCGATCTTCTGGGCCGAAGCGGCTTTCCCCTGCGGTGCGCCGTTGCCCGACAGCACGGCCGGGCCGCTGGCGAGGACGAGCCAGAGCAGGCACGTCAGAAAGAGCATGCGCGTGAGGCGCCGTGGCATCGCGAACCTCCTGTTGTCTCGAGGGTATTGGGACAGACCGGCGTTATAGCACGAAACGAGGTGCGGTGGCTCTGCCATGCTATCCTCCCCGCATCTCCCGCTCCTCCGTCCCTCATCGCCGCAGGAGGCGTCATGTTCCGCAAGCCGACCTTCTGGGTCGTCCTCGTTCTGGTCGCGGCCGCGTCAGCGTGGCTCGGCATCGCCAACTTCTCGCGCGCCTTTCCCATCGTCTCGCTCGACATCACGATGGACCGCGCCTCGGCGCTGGCGAGCGCCCGCGACCTCGAGGCGAAGCACCACTTCGGCCCGGGCGGCTTCCAGCAGGCCGCCTCGTTCCGCGGCGACCAGGAGGTGCAGAACTTCGTGGAGCTCGAGGCCGGCGGAACGACGGCGTTCCACGAGATGTTCGCGTCGGGCCGCTACCAGCCGTTCCAGTGGTACGTGCGGCACTTTCGCGAGGGCGAGGCGCGCGAGACGAAGTGGTACTTCACGCCGCGAGGCGAGCCGTACGGGTTCGTCGTCAAGCTGCCGGAGAAGGAAGCGGGAGCCGCGCTGGAGGCCGGCCAGGCGCAGGCGATCGCGGAACGCGGCGCCGTCGAGTGGAAGGTCGACCTCGCGGAGTTCGCGCTGGTCGAGAAATCGCGCGACGTGCGGCCCGGCGGCCGCGTGGACCACACGTTCGTCTACGAGCGGCCCGACGTGAAGATCGGCGACGGCCGCTACCGGCTGCGCCTCGTCGTCGGCGGGGATCGGCTGACCACTCTGCAGCACTCCGTGAAGGTGCCCGAGGCGTTCGGGCGGCGGTTCGAGGAGATGCGGTCGGCCAACAACGGGATCAGCATCATCTCGGTCGTCGGCCTTGTCCTGGTGTATCTCATCGGCGGCTGCGGCGTCGGCCTCTTCGTCCTCGGCCGCGAGCGCTGGATCATCTGGCGGACGCCGGTCATCTGGGGCGTGTTCGTCGCCTTCCTCCAGCTGCTCGAGGGGATCAACCAGTGGCCGCTCACGTGGCTCGACTACGACACGGCCGTCTCGTCCGGCGGATTCGTCGCGCAGCAGGTCGGCATGCAACTGCTGACCTTCGTCGGGTACGCCTTCCTCTTCTCCGTCTCGTTCATGGCCGCAGAGAGCCTGACGCGGCGTGCCTTCCCGGAGCGCCTGCAACTCTGGAAGCTCTGGTCGCCGAACGTCTCAGCGTCGAAGACGATGCTCGGGCAGACGGCGGCCGGGTATCTCCTCGTCGCGGTCTTCTTCGGCTACGAGGTGCTGTTCTACTTCCTCGCGTCGCGCGGCCTCGGCTGGTGGATGCCGTCCGACACGCTCGTCCAGCCCGACGTACTGGCGTCCCATCAGCCGTGGTTCTCGGCCATCGCCATCTCGACGCAGGCCGGCTTCTGGGAAGAGGCGATGTTCCGCGCCGTGCCGCTCGCCTGCGCGGCGCTCCTCGGCCAGCGCTTCGGCCGCCGCGGATGGTGGATCGCGGGGACGATGATCCTGCAGGCGGTCATCTTCGGATCGGGCCACGCGGGCTACGCCAATCAGCCGGCCTACGCCCGCGTGGTGGAACTCATCGTGCCGTCGTTGATGTTTGGCGGCCTCTACCTCGTCTTCGGCCTTTGGCCCGGCATCGTCCTTCATTTTGGCTACGACGTCGCGATGTTCGCGATACCGGTCTTCGTCACCTCGGCGCCCGGCGCGTGGGCGGACCGGATGATGGTGATCCTGCTCGTGTTCGTGCCCGTGTGGATCGTGATCGGGGGGCGGAGGCGAGCCGGCGCCTGGACGGAGGCGCCCGCGGGCGCCCGCAACGCCGCCTGGCAGCCGCCGCCGAAGGAGACCGCGGTGAAGGAAGCCACGGTCGCGTCCACCGGGGTCCATCCCCGGGTTGTTCGAGGGCTGCCAGTCGCCGGCGTCATCGGCTTGGCGCTCTGGGCCTTCTTCGCGCATTTCACGTACGATGCGCCGCCGCTGGATGTCGGCCGCGTGTCGGCCGAGCAGATCGCACGGCGGGTGCTCGCCGAGCGAGGCGTCACGCTGGATTCGGGCTGGCGCGCGCTGCCGGACCTGGACGGCTCGCCGGCGGAGCCGCACAACTTCGTCTGGCGGACCGCGGGGCGTGAGGCGTACAGCCGGCTGCTCGGGCAGTTCATGGCGCCGCCGCGCTGGACCGTGCGGTTCGCGCGGTTCACGGGCGACGTGGCCGAGCGCGCGGAGGAATACCACGTGATGGTCGGCGCCGGCGGCGAGGTCACCGGTGTCCGCCATCTGCTCCCGGAGGACAAGGCCGCGCCGTCGATGGCCGAAGCCGACGCGCGCGCCCTGGCGCTGCAGACGCTACGCGAGCGGTTCAACTTCGAGCCAGCGAAGCTCGAGGAGGTGGAGGCAAAGCCGTCGAAGTTGAAGAGCCGCACCGACTGGCTCTTCACCTTCACGGTGCGGACCGAGCCGCCGCTCAAGGAAGGCGAAACCCGTGCGACCGTCTCCATCGCCGGCAACGAAGTGAACGCCGCGGGCCGGTTCGTCTTCATCCCTGAGGAGTGGGCGCGCGCCGAGCGCGACCGCCAGACGCTGCCAACCATGATCAACACGGCGTGCACTGCGCTGATCGCGCTCGCGGCCGTGGGCGGCATCATCTTCGGCATCGTCAGCTGGGTCCGTCGTCGCTTCTCGCTCAGGACGTTCCTCGTCCTGGCGCTGCTGTTGCTGGTCGTGAACCTCGCGGCCCGGTTCAACCAGTGGCCGTTGCTGGCGGCCGCCTTTTCCACCGCACAGCCGTACGAGTTGCAGGCCATGGTCGCGATCGTTGGCCTCGTCATCGCGATGACGGCTCTCGCGCTCGGGATCGCCGTGCTGAGCGGCTACGTGACACGCGCCCAGCGGGAGCCGCAGTTGGGGCCGGGAGGCCGCTGGACGGCCGGTCTGTCGGTGGCATGCGTCGCCGCGGGCCTCGGCGCGGCGGCCTCGCGCTTCGCGCCGTCGTTCGAGCCGGCGTGGGCGAACTACACCCCGCTCGCGTCGTATGCGCCGTGGGCCGGTCCGCCCCTCGACGCGATTACGCGGGTTGTCCTGACTGGCGTGATCGGGTGGTACTTCCTCGGGCTCGTCGACGGGCTGACCGCGGGTTGGACGAAGAGGAAGGCTCTGGGTGCGGCCGTCATCGTCGCCCTCGGATTCGTGGTGGCCGGGCTGGGCGGCATCGACTCGATCGGATGGTGGGCCGGATCGGGCGCGCTCACCGGCGCGTTCGGCCTCGCGGCCTACGTGATCGTCTTCCGGCCGGCGCCAGAGGCGCTGCCCGTGGCCGTCGCCGCGATGCACACGCTCGGCGCGATCAAAGCGGGGTGGTCGGGCGCGTATCCCGGCGTGGCGGTGTCACAGGGGCTGCGGGTGGCAATGCTGTTCGCCACGGCGGGGCTGCTGGTGCACCTGTGGAAGCCGCGCGCCGGGCAGCAGGCTTCAACGCCGACGACGCCAGCGGAGCAGGGCTGACGGGCAGGCGGCGCCGCGCGCGGACGAGACTCAAACGCCGTCCCGCTGCGAACGCGCCCACGACGGACAACCACGGAGGACACCGAGAGCACGAGGCTCCTCCGCTGAGGGCTTCGACCGGGTGGCGCCACCGCGAAGCGGCGGCGCCGGCGGCCGAGCGCTGCGCCGCGGAAATGAGCCCGATCAACTGCCGCCGGGTTCATTCCCGCGGCGTAGCGCCCGGCTCGCCAGGCCCTCCGGGCCGACCCCGGTCGGAGCCCGGTCGGCCGTCACGCTGACATGCGTGACTCTGGCTTTCCTCCGTGCTCTCTGTGTGCTCGGTGGTTGAGGAGGATCTACCCGTCCACGTCGAACAGCCTGGTGGTCTTCTTCAGCAGCGTGCAGACGACGAAGATCGCGGCGGTGACGAGGAAGAGGGCCGTCCAGAGCGGATCGAAGACGAGGCGGCCCGTGGCCAGCGCGGCGCGCACGACGTCCAGCACGAATAGCACCGCGCCGATGACGAACAACCCGTGGAACTCGCGGCCGGCAACGCGGCGCCAGACGAACGGTGTGGTCGGTCGCACGTAGCCGGACCAGCGCGGAGTCATGGCCGGCACGCGGTCGGCCCACAGCAGGAACGCCGCACCGAAACGAGCCTCGAGGAAGACTTCCTCGCGCGCGGCGATGCGCTCGTGGTAGAGGATGCCGATCAGCGCGACGATCACGGGCAGGTACCAGACCGCGGTGAAGCATGCGAAACCGATCGCGGTGAGTGTGTTTCCGAGATAGAGAGGGTGCCGGACGATGGAATAGAGACCGGAGGTCCGGAGCTCCGATGCCCTGGGATTCGTGGTGCTTCGCTCGGAGGTTCCGGCCGGAGCCGTGCCGATGGCAACCACCCGGATGAGGAGCCCTGAGAGCGCGATCGCGAACGCCGCGACCTGCCAGACGCGAACGGCGGGCGGAACCGGGTTTGGCAGCCTGGCGTCCAGCAAGCCCAACAGGAACAGGGGCAGCAGCAGCAGCGGAAGTTGCCCCCGCCACCGGAAGAGCCAGTCGCCGGACCGTGGGATTTGCTCGAGGAGCCTCACGTCGGACGATGATCTCACGAATTGGGGCTGGCCGGACAGGCGGCACGTTCCGCGGGCGGCCTGTCCCCTGGGTGACGTGGGCTGACCACTTGCGGGGACGCCTGGCGCGCCGAAGGAACCCGCTCGCTTCTCGGGACCGGCCTGAAACCCACGGAGAATCGGATCCGGCGAGAGGGCACGGCAATTGCTGTGCAACTTGGCGTCGGGAGTCTCTGATGCCCTCGAAACCGCTGGCGTACATCCTGCTCGTTGTTGCCTGCATGTTGGCGGCGGGTGTGGGTGCGTTCATCGCGACATATCAGCCGACGCGCGCCGGTGTTTCGGCGCCGCCTCAGCCCGCGGGCCTGGCTGCCCAGACGCCTCCCCAACCGGTTGTGGCTGCTCGACCATCAACCACATCCGCTGGCGCGCCTTCGGCTCCGGTGAGCGCGGCCGCATCGCCGCTCAAGCCGACGTCCAGCCGGGCCGCAGCAGGCGAACGGCACTCCAGTTCGAACCCCGCGCAAAGCCGCAAGAACCACGAGGGCTCGTCGAGGCGCGCCGAGGCCGCCGTGACTCCCCGACTGCCGGCGAACCCTCAGCCGGACGTCCGGCAGGCGGAGGCGCCGTCGGTGCCTCCGATGGCAACGAGTCAGGGCGGAGCGGGGCAGGGCGGCGTGGACCCGAATCCGCAGGCACAGCGGGCCTGGCCGGGCACGCCGGTCCCGCAGCCGCCGGTCCCGCAACCCCCCGCTCAGGCGGGAGGCGGTGAGCCGAGCCGGGTCGAGCCCGAGATGGCTCGCGAGGAACCGGCGACGCCGTGGCTTGAGGTGGGGGTCCCGGCCGAGTCGGTGATCGGCCTGCAGCTCGAATCGACGATCAGCACCGAGAACGCCAGGGTCGAGGATCCCGTCGGCGCGCGCGTGACACGCGACGTTCGCGTCGGCGGCCGGGTCGTGATTCCCGCGGGAACCGAGGCGATCGGGCTGGTCACCTTCGTCGAGCGGGGCGGCCGCATGAAGGAGCGCGCGCGGCTCGGCTTCCGCTTCAACACGCTCGTGTTCCCTGACCAGTCGCGCGTATCCATCATCACCGACACGATCTACCGCGTCAGCGAATCGCCTGCGCAGAAGAGCTCGGCAAAGATCGGCGGCGCGGCGATCGGCGGCGCGATCATCGGCGCCATCCTCGGGGGAGGCCGCGGCGCGGCGATCGGCGGCGGCATCGGCGCGGCCAGCGGGGCCGCGGCGGCGATGAGCAGCGACCGGGTTGCCGCCGTCGTGCCGGCCGGGACGACCATCAGCGTGCGCACGCAGGAGACCTTCTTCGTCACCATCGAAAAGTAGCCCGGCGTTGGCCTACAATTGGCGGATATGACAACCACCGTGTTGCGTGTCCGTTCGTTGCTCGTTCTTCTCTTCGTTCTCGCGCTCTGCGTCGCCCCGGGTGCGTCGCAGGCGCCCGCGCAGCAGGCCGCGCCTGCCGCCGGCGCCGTTCCAGGCGTCCGCAACTTCACCAAGGTCGACTCGACCATCGCATGCGGAGGGGCGGTCACCGAGGAGGCGTTCGCTGCGCTGAAGCAGGCCGGGTACAAGTCGGTCGTGAACCTCCGGGCCGCCACCGAGCAGGGCAACGACGTCGAGGCGGCGAAGAAGGCGGCGGCGGCCGCCGGCCTCACCTATTTCCACCTGCCGTTCGTTCCCGCGACGCCGGACATGACCATGCTGGACGAGTTCCTGAAGCTCGTCGTAAAGCCGGAGAACCAGCCCATGATGCTCCACTGCGCCAGCGGCGGCCGGGTGTCGATGTTCTGGGCGGTGAAGCGCGTGATGATCGACGGCTGGTCGGTCGACAAGGCGATGAACGAGCTGCCGGAACTCTCGAAGAACGTCAACCCGACGTCGCGGGCTCTCTTCCTCGATTACCTGAAGGCACACGGGAAGGTCAGGCCGTGACCGACGCCGGTCGCCAGACCGGCGACATGGATCCCGAATCGTTTCGGCGGGAGGCCCACCGTGTGGCGGACTGGATTGCGGACTACTTCACGCACCCGGAGCGCTACCCGGTCCTGTCGCGGGTCAAGCCGGGAGACATCCGGCGGGCGCTGCCGGCGGACGCACCCGAGGAGGGCGAGTCGTTCGACGCCATCCTGGCGGACTTCGAGCGAGTAATTGTCCCCGGTGTCACGCACTGGAATCATCCCGGCTTCTTCGCGTACTTCGCCATCACGGGCAGCGGGCCTGGCGTGCTGGCCGAGTTTCTCTCGGCAGCGCTCAACGCGCAGGGCATGCTGTGGCGGACGTCGCCCTCGATTACCGAACTGGAGGAGGTGGCACTCGGCTGGCTGCGGCGGCTGATGGGGCTGCCCGAGACGTTCGAGGGGGTCATCTACGACACGGCCTCCATCTCGAGTCTGCACGCGCTGGCCACCGCGCGCGAGGCCGTCGTCGCGCATGTGCGCACGGCCGGGATGCCGGGCAGATCCGACCTGCCGCGGTACCGGGTCTACTGTTCCGACCAGGCGCATTCGTCGATCGACAAAGCGGTCATCCTGCTGGGACTCGGGCACGAGTCGCTACGGAAGATCCCGTCGGACGCCGAGTTCCGGATGCGGCCGGACGCGCTCGAGGCGGCCGTCGCCGAGGACCGCCGGGCGGGAATCGTCCCGATGGCTGTCGTCGCGACCGTGGGCACGACGTCGACGACGAGCGTCGACCCGGTTGAAGCGATCGCGGCGATCTGCGAGCGCGAGTCGATCTGGCTGCACGTCGACTGCGCGTACGCGGGCGCTGCGGCGATCGTTCCGGGGTACCGCCACATCCTGAGCGGCGTCGAGCGGGCCGACTCGTTCGTGGTCAACCCGCACAAGTGGCTCTTCACGCCGTTCGACCTCAGCGCGTTCTACTGCCGCAGGATGGACCTGCTACGCCAGGCGTTTGCGCTCACGCCGGAGTACCTCAGGACGGTCGAAGCCGGCGCGGTGAAGAACCTGATGGACACCGGCGTTCAGCTGGGCCGCCGGTTCCGGGCCCTCAAGCTGTGGATGATCCTCCGCCACTTCGGCGCGGAAGGCCTCCGCACGCGGTTGTCCGAGCACATGCGGCTCGCACGGCTGTTCGCAGCGTGGGTCGATGCCGATCCGGACTTCGAGCGGCTCGCGCCGGTGCCGTTCAGCGTGGTCTGTTTCCGGGCGAAGCCGCGCGGGATGGCGTGGACGGAGGCCGAGATGGAAGCGCTCAACCAGCGCCTGCTGGACGCGATGAACGCGACCGGCGAGGTCTTCCTCTCGCACACCAAGCTGAACGGCCGGTTTGCGCTCAGGCTCGCCGTTGGGAATCTGCGAACCGAGGAGCGCCACGTCGCCCGCGCGTGGGAGCTGGCAAGAACGCTGCTGCCGCGGAACTGAAGACAACCACAGAGCACACAGAGAACACGGAGAAGAGCCCGGATCACGCGTGCGGCTGCGATTGCTGACCGGGCTTCGACCGGGCGCGCCCCGACGGCGTCGGGGCGCGGGCCGCCGCGCGGTGCGCAGCGCGCACGAGCCCGCCCCGAGGCGCGCCGGGTTCGTGTGCGCTGCGCATCGCGTGGCGCTCCGGGCCGGAGGCCCGCACCCGGTCGAAGCCCTCGGCGTGGGAGCTCTGTGGTCTTTGTGGTCTCTGTGGTTGGCCTTTGGCTCTATCTGATCGCGCGCCGCGCCTGCGCCAGCAGCTGCTGTCGCTCCAGCACCTCGCCGCCGCGCACGATGAGCGTGATGCGCTGCAGGTCCTCGATCTTCGCCAGCGGGTCTCCTTCCACCGCGAACAGATCGGCCTTGAAGCCCGCACTGATCTGCCCGAGCGTGTCTCCAGCGCCCACGAGTTCCGCGCAGTTCACCGTGGCCGCTCGGATCACCACGGCGGGACTCAACCCGGCCGCGACGAGCATCGCCAATTCGCGGTGAACGCCGGCCCCCGGGACGTTGTAGCCGCTCGATCCGACATCGACGCCAGGCACAAGCCTTGCTCCCGCCGTGGTGAACGCCCGCACCAGCCGGCGCCTGACGTCGGCCGCGCGGGCCGCGCGTGCGGCCCCCGGCCAGCCAGCCGCATGGGCCCGCTCCAGGAGCGCCTCGCGCCAGCGCGGGGGGAGGATCTGCAGCGCCGGGTCCTGCTTCAGCGAATCGGCCGACAGCGCGCCGTTGAACGACGCGAGCATCGGAATGACGACGATCCGCTGCCGAAGGGGCTGGGGGATTGCGGGCCGGAGGTCGGCATCGGCGGCGTACTGCCAGAGGTAGTCGGCGGCAGCGTCGCGGTCGTCGCGCGGGTAGTCGGGCCGCACGTTCAACTCGCGGTCGATGTCTTCGCGGCTCCTGCCCACGAAGCCGACGCGATCGATCGCGTCGACGCCGAGTCGAATCAACTCGGACGCGGGCATGGTCCCCGGCTCGGCGCTGACGCGCTTCTTCTGCGCGCGCGCGGCGCGTACGATGGCGCGCCCGACATCCGGCGTGGTCGTCTCCGCAATCGACACCCAGTCGGCGCCGAGCGAAGCCTGCGCGTCCACTTCGCGGCGGGCGGAGGCGGCATCCGCTACCCGCCACACGGCCAGCGACGGCTCGCCCAGTTGGTCCAGCCGCAGGCCGCCGACCCACAGGCGCGGCGCGAGCACCTCGCCGCTCTTGACTCGCTCGCGCTGAGACGCGCCCCAGGGCAGGCGCGCGCCGACCACCCGATAGGTGGTGACGCCGTGGGCGAGCGCCATCGCGTAATAGAAGTCGGCGTCGGTCGAACCGTCCGGCGACGTCCGGGCGAACATGTCGCCGAGCCCGGGGACAAGCGTCTTGCCCGCGAGGTCGATGCGCCGCGTGCCAGGCGGAAGATTCGGAGGAGGCTCCTTGAGGACCGCATCGATCCGGTCCCCGACGATCAGGACCGCGGGCGCGTCGACATAGCGTCCGGCGCGGGCGTCGAGGATGCGCGCGCCGGTGAGGAGCAGCGGCTCAGCCGCGCTCTGGCCCGCGCCGCGCACGACGGCGATGCCGCCGCAGAGGGCCAGCGCAGCCAGCACGAACGTCGCGGGCCGGGGAAGGGAAATCACTCCGGGAGTGATTATCCACCGACAGGCCTCGATAATCACTCCCGGAGTGACTACCTGGTGTCGCGCCGGTAGAGCCGGCCAAAGAGCAGGGCCGAGACCACGCAGCCGACGGCTCCCACCGTGAGCGTCCTCGGTGCGCCGATCTGCTGCGCCAGCACGCCGGTCGTCAGCGCGCCGCACGCGATGGCGCCCATGAACACCATCGCATACAGGCTGGTCACGCGGCCCCGCAGTTCGTGCGGGATGAGCACGTTGACCAGCGTGTTGTTCCCCGTGTTGGTCACCACCAGCCCGAGGCTGGCCAGGCCGATGCAGACCATCGACAGCCGGAGGTCCCTCGAAAAGGCGAACGCGGAGAGCATCACCGCCATCCCCACGGTCGAGAACACCATCACCCGCGGCAGCGTCTCCGTCTTCTTCCACGACGCCAGCAGCAGCGCGGCGAGCGTCGCGCCCACGCCGCCGGCGCCCATCAGCCAGCCCATCCCCTCCGGTCCAGCCTTCAGAATCGTGTCCGCGAAGACCGGCATGATGGTCGTATAGGGCATTCCCAGGAAGACGATGAGTCCCATGAATCCGAACACGAGCCGCAGCCTCGGGCTGTCCCAGATGAAGCGGGCGCCTTCCATCATCCGGTGCTTCATCGACTGGGCGCTGGGCGTCACCCGCTCGGACCCCGCGCTGATCAGGAACAGCGTGGCGAGCGCGGCCAGATAGCTCACGGCATTCAGCGTGAAGCACGTGGCTTCACCAGCCGACGCGAGGAGCACACCGGCGATGGCCGGCCCGACGATGCGCGAGCCGTGGAAGAGGGCGCTGTTGAGCGCGATGGCGTTGGGCAGGTCGTCCCGCGGCACCGTCTTCGCCACGAGCACGTTCCGGGCGGGCAGGTCGAAGGCGCTGACGGCGCCGAGGACCACCGACAGCGCCACGACCGGCCAGACGGCCGGGTGCCCGCTCCAGGCCAGCCACCCCATCGCCAGGGCCTGGCCCAACAGAAGGGCCTGCGTCAGCAGGGCCACGCGTCGGGGCCGGAACCGGTCGGCCACCACACCGCCCAACGGCGCCAGTACGAACGACGGGGCCTGCGACGCGAATGCGACGATGCCCAGCCAGGCCGGCTGGCCGGTGATGCGGTGGACCATCCACGCGACGGCGACGCTCTGCATCCACGTTCCGACCCACGACACGAGCTGCCCGGAGAAGTACAGCGCGTAGTCGCGGTGGCGCAGGGCGCGGAAGGCGTGCATCGGGTGATTCTATCCCGCGAAACGACCGCTTGCAGCGGCGGCCGGCTGGTGCCATTCTATCTGGCGCTTCGGCACATGCTCATTCCCAGCATCGACCTCAAAGGCGGAAAGGTCGTCCAGCTCGTCCAGGGCGAGAAGGTCGCGATCGAGACCTCCGATATCTTCCGGTGGGTGCGGCGCTTCAAGAACTTCCCACTGGTGCAGCTCATCGACCTCGACGCCGCGATGGGCACCGGCAACAACGACGACCTGGTGCGGCGCGTGTCGGGCAAGCTGGCCTGCCGGGTCGGGGGCGGGATCCGAACGGTCGAACGCGCGCAGGAGGTGATCGCTGCCGGCGCGCGGAAGGTGATCCTGGGCACCGGGCTCTTCAAGGACGGCCGCCCCGACGTGTCGTTTGCCGCGAAGGTCTGCGACGCCGTCGGCCGCGACCGCGTGATCGCCGCCCTCGACGTCCGAGGCGGCCGGCTGGCCGTCAACGGCTGGCGGAGGACGCTGGCCGTGACGCCGGCAGAGGCCATCAAGGCGTTCGAGCCCTACTGCTCCGAGTTTCTCTACACGGACATCGACCACGAAGGCCTGCTGCAGGGGATCGACCTTGCCGCCGTCGAGTCGATCCATGCGTGCACGGCGCGTAAGCTTTCGGCCGCGGGCGGCATCAGCACGCAGGCCGAGGTTGACAGCCTCCACGCCCAGGGCATCGACGCCGTCGTCGGCATGGCGATCTACACGGGCGCGTTGCAGATCGACGCGCTGGCCGGGTGACACGCGACCGCCACGAGAGAGGCAGGGCCTGCCGCGCCGAAGTTGCAGCGCAACGAAGGCGGGCGCGGACCGCCCCCGGGCAACCTTCCAGGCGAACCTTCCGTCTATCCCACCAGTGGAAGGAGCGTAGCCGATGAAGCCAATTCGCCTTGTATTCGCCGCCGCCCTGTTGCTGTGCCTGGTGCCCGCACTTGCCTTCGCCGCGGAGACCGAGAAGTTCCACAAGGTCGTTCCGCTCGCGCCGGGCGGGACCGTCGTCCTTCACAATTTCTCGGGGGCCGTCCGCATCGTCGGCGCCGACGTCAGCGAGGTGACCATCGACGCGGTGCGCACGGCGACTCGCGACCGGCTCGATCACATCAAGCTCGATGTGCAGGTGAGCGGATCGACCGTTACGATCGAGGCCAACAGGAAGGAAGCGGGCTGGACGATCAAGAACGACAACGTGGTCCAGACCGAGTTCGACGTCCAGGTGCCGAGGAACACGCACCTCGAGCTGGACGTGTTCAGCAGCGACATTCAGGTCAGGAACGTGGCCGCCGAGCAGTCGATCAAGACGTTTTCCGGCGACGTGACGGTCGAAGACGGAGGGGCGACGTTGAAGGCGAAGACGTTCTCGGGCGCGATTGACCTGCGGCTCGGCGCGTCCGCGACCGCACCAGACGTCGACGTCGAGACGTTCTCCGGCTCCATCGGTCTTCGAATGCCAGCCGCCGCGAAGGCCGCGCTGTCGTTCGACTCGTTCAGCGGGCAGCTCACCAGCGACCTTCCGCTCACGCTGAGCGAGCAGAGGAAGGGCCACCTGAAGGCGGCGCTCAACGGCGGCGACGCGCAGCGCCTGGTGCGGCTCAAGACGTTCTCGGGCAACGTGAAGATCGGACAGTAGCGTTCGGTGGACGGTTCTGGGCTCAGGCGGATCGCGCCTGAGCCCTGAGCCTGGGGCAGGCCGGCTCCGCCAGCCGTCCTCAGGCCTCACTCTTCAATTCCCAATTCCCAATTCTCAATTCTCAATTCGTATGGCCCCCTACGCCGTCCGCTTCGACGACCTGAGCGTGGCGAGGGTGAGGATCGCCAGCCCCCATGCCAGCAGCGCCAGCGCCTGCGGCCAGAGCACGTCCATCCCGACGCCCTTCAGGAAGATCCCGCGCACGATGACGAGGTAGTAGCGGAGCGGGATGAGGTACGTCAGCGGCTGGATCGCCCTCGGCATGTTCTCGATCGGGAAGACAAAGCCGGACAGGTAGATCTGCGGCACGAGGAAGAAGAACGAGGCGGTCATCATCGACTGTTGCTGGTTGTTCGACAGCGTGGACACCAGCAGGCCGAGGCCGAGCGTGCTCAGCAGGAACACCATGCTCAGGCCGAACAGCAGCCAGAAGCTCCCGAGGAACGGCACGCGGAACCAGAACCGCGCGACCGCGACGACGATGAAGACGTCGACCATGCCGATCAGGGCGTAGGGCAGCAGCTTGCCGACGATCAGCTGCCACGGCCGGAGAGGCGTGACGTTCAGCTGCTCGAGCGTACCCGTCTCCTTCTCCCGCACGATGCCCATCGACGCGAGCACCATCGTCATCACGATGAGCAGGATGGCGAGCACACCCGGGATCATGAAGAACTTGCTCTCGAGCTGGGGGTTGAACCAGACGCGGACGTCCGCGGTGAGGCCGCCCGGCAGGCGCCCGCCTGGCAGCCTGGCTGCCAGCAATTGCTGGGCGTAGCTGGCGACCAGGTTCGACGCGTAGCCGACCGCGATGTTCGTCGAGTTGGCGTCGGTGCCGTCCGCCACGATCTGGACGACCGCCGGGCGCCCGGCACCCACCTGCTGGCCGTAGCCCGCCGGGACGGCGAGCGCCATCCAGGCGCCGCCGGATTCGAGGTACGGCGCAATGTCGTTCTCGCTGCCGAGGACCGTCTTGACGGTGAAGTAAGGTGAGGCGTCGAACGTCTGGATCAGATCGCGGCTTGCCGTCGATCGGTCGCCGTCCACGACGACCATCGGCACGTTCTTCACGTCGGTGGTCGCGGCGTAGCCAAGGACCACGAGCTGGAGGACGGGCGCGACGAACACGATGGGCAGCATGCGCTTGTCCTGCCGCAGTTCGAGGAGTTCCTTCCAGACCATGAAGAGCAAGCGTCGCATCTGTCCCTCCGCGCTACCCGCGTTCGCGCGCCAGCCGCACCGACGCGAGGCCGAGCACCACCACCGCGTATCCCGTCAGCGCTGCCAAGTGGCCCCAGATCGTGGCGAGCCCGACGCCTTTCAGCACGATTCCCCTGAGCGCCACGAGGAAGTACCGTGCGGGCACGATGTAGGTGATGATTTGGATCGGCCTCGGCATGTTCTGGATGGGGAAGATGAACCCCGACAGCAGGAACGTCGGCAGGAACGCCAGAATCAGCGCGATCTGGAATGCCACCAGCTGGGACTCCGAGACCGTGGAGACCAGCAGCCCGGTGCCGAGCGCGCCGAGCAGGAACAGCGTGGTTGCGAGCAGCAGTGATCCCCACGACCCGCGCATCGGCAGATCGAACAGCCACATCGACACGAGAATGACGGACATCGCCGTGGCGATCGACATCCCCAGGTAGGGCAGGGTCTTGCCCGCCACGTAGGACACCGTGTTGATCGGCGCCATCCGCACCTGTTCCCAGGTCCCGCGCTCCTTCTCGCGCACCACAGACAGCGCGGTCGAGATCGCGGCGACGATCATGCCGATGAACCCGATCAGCCCAGGCACGAAGAACAGGGCGCTCTTGAGCTCCGGGTTGAACCAGATTCGCGGCTCGACTCTCACCGGCGGCGTCAGGTTCAGGCCGAGCCGTTCGACGATGAAGCCCGAGGAGACGCTCTGGACAATCGTCATGACGTAGCCGAGGACCGTCGCGGCCGTGGTAGCGTTGTCCCCGTTGATGATCACCTGCACGGGGGCCAACTGTCCGCGGCGCACCGCGCGCCCGGTGTTTTCGGGGATGATGAGCGCGGCCCTGGCTGCGTCCGAGTCCATCACTCGCCGGAGCTCCTGCGTCGAGCGGAACGTGGTCGCCAGGTCGAAGTAGCCCGAGTTCAGGAACGCCGACACGAGCACCCGGCTCTCGGCGCTGTTGTCCCGATCCTCCACGGCCAGCGAAACGTGCTTGATGTCGAAGTTCAGCGCGTAGCCGAAGAGAAGAAGGAAGAACGCCGGGATGAACAGCAGGATCATGAGCGTGCGCCGGTCGCGCACGATCTGCCGGAACTCCTTCTTGCCGACCGCGAGCGCCTTTCTCATTCGCGCCCCGCCTTCTCCACCACGTCGAGGAACACATCCTCGAGCGACGGCTCAACAGGTTCCACCGAGTCGACGGGCAGCCGCGCGGCGGAGAGCCGGCCCACGATCTCGGCGGCCGAGACCGCGCGCGAGCGCAGGACGGCGTGCACGGCGGTCCCGAACAGGCTGCATTCCTCAACGTCGTCCATCGCGTCGAGCGCCCGCATGACGTCGACGGACCGCGGCGTGCGGATCTCCACGATGGGACGGTCCGCGAAGATCCGCTTCAACTCGGTCGTCGTGCCGAGCGCCGCCAGCTTCCCCGCGTGAATCAGCGCGATCCGGTGGCAGTACTCGGCTTCGTCGAGATAGTGCGTCGTCACCAGGACGGTCACGCCCGAACGCGAGAGCTGGTCGATGAGCCGCCAGAACTGGCGTCGCGAAATCGGGTCCACGCCGCCGGTTGGCTCGTCCAGAAAGAGGATCGACGGCTGGTGGAGGATCGCGCAGCCGAGCGCCAGGCGCTGGCGGAAGCCGCCAGGCAGGTCACGGGGCAGCGCCTTCTCCCGGCCTTCGAGGCCGGCCATCTCGATCGCGAAGCGGCGCCGCTCGGCGAACTGCTCCGGCGCGACTCCGTAGAGCTCGGCGTAGAGTCGGATGTTCTGATTGACGGACAGCAGTTCGTAGAGCGAGAACTTCTGCGACATGTACCCGATGCGCGCCTTCACGCCCTCGGGGTTCCGCCCGACGTCGACTCCGCCGACCGTCGCGGTGCCCGACGTCGGCTTCAGCAGGCCGCAGAGCATCCGGATCGTCGTCGACTTGCCGGCGCCGTTGCTCCCGAGGAAGCCGAAGATTTCCCCCTCCCCGACGGAGAACGACACGTTGTCGACGGCGACGAAGCTGCCGAATCGGCGGGTCAGGTCCTTGACGACGATGGCGGCCATGGTCACCTTCCGAGTGCGCGCTCGAGACGGGCCTCCGCGAATCGAATGCTGGCGAGCGCCTGGGTGCGATCGAGCCCGGCCTGGAGAAGCGCGACCTGCGCGTCGAGCACATCGGTGCTGCTGGCGACGCCGGCATCGAAGCGGTCGCCGACGACGCGGCGCGCTTCGGTGGCGGAGCGAAGCGAGTCCTCCGCGGAGGAGACAGCCGCGCGGGCCGACTCGATGTCGAGCCGTCGCTGCCGCACTTCGACCTCGAGAATCGTGTCGAATTCGGCCAACCGCTCGCGGGCCGCACGCTGGTAGGCCGCGGCCTCGGCCACGTCCGCCTTGACGCGACCGAAGTCGGCGAACGTCCAGGTGATGTTCACGCCGAGATCCCACGAGGTCTTCCACTGATCGGTGCGCGGGAACCAGCGCGAGTTGGGGTTGGCGAAATCGACGCCGCCTCCGGTGAAGAGCGTCGGCCGCGCATTCGCCGCCGCGGCGTTGCGCCGCTCCCCGGCGCCCTGCACGCGGAGTTCCATCGCCTTGCGCTCGGGCCGCGCGTCTCGCGCGGCGGCGACGAGCGCGTCGGCGGGACCGACGGGCTGGGCGGGCGTCTCGAGGACGGCGTCGATCTCCACCGGGCGGTCCGGTGCCTCGCCGATCAGTCGGCGCAGCTCGGTCAGCGCCTGCTCGCGCGCATTGCGCGCCTGAATGAGCAGCATCTGCTGGCGCGAGCGCTGCGCCTCGGCGGACAGCACGTCGTTCGGCGGCACCAGGCCGACGCTCAGGCGGTTGCGCACGTCCGTCACGTAGGCGTCCATCCGTTTCAGCGACTCGTCCACCACGCGAACGGCCTCGGTGGAGGTCACGATGGCCCAGAACGCGCGCGTGATCTCCAACTTCAGGTCGTTCCGGGCGGTGCCGACATCGAACCCGGACGCTCCGGCCTCCGCCTGCGCCGCTCGCTCGAGCGCGTCGAATCGCCCGAACGTGTAGATCGGCCACTGAAAATCGAGGCGGGTCCGGTAGTTGTCCGGGATGTCGGGGTAGATCACCTTGGTCGGCCCGACGAGCGACGGGAGTGCGAAGGGATCGATGTGGTTCGTCCGGGTGTAGCCCGCCTGCGCGGACACCTGCGGCAGTTTCGCCGCCTGCCGGCCCTGGACCGCGGCCGCAGCGCCCTCCTGCCGCGCCTTGAGTTCGGCCAGGCGGTGGCTCTCGGCCAGTCCACGCGAGATGGCGTCGTCGAGCGTCAGCCGCAAGGGGGCTTGCGCGGCCGCGGTGCCTGCGAGAAGGGCCGTCGCGCAGACGGCCGCCAGCGAGATCTTGAGGGAGTTCATGATACGGCCACCCTGTTGATGAACACGTCCTCGAGCGAGGCTGGAACCTCGCGGATGCTGATCACGTCGATGTGCTGCCCGGCCAGCAGCCGCCCGACCCGCTCCGCCGACGCTCCGGCCTGCCCCTCGACGCACCTCACGTGGATCCGCTCGCCGAAGCTCTGGATGTCGGCGACGCCTGCGAGCGATCGGAGCGCGTCGATCGCGGCCTGCTGCGGCTTCGCCAGCACCTCGAGGATGAGGCCCGGCAGGCTGTCTCGAAGCGCCTGCGGGGTGTCGACGATCAGCAGCTTGCCGTTCGAGAGCAGACCGACGCGCGAGCACCGCTCTGCTTCGTCGAGATACGGCGTCGCCATGACGATGGTGATGCCCTGTGCGAGGAACTCGGACAGCAGCTTCCAGAACTCGCGCCGCGATACCGGATCGACGCCCGTCGTCGGCTCGTCGAGCAGAATGAGTTGCGGCTCGTGGATGAGCGTGCACGCGAGCGCGAGCTTCTGCTTCATGCCGCCTGAGAGCCGGTCGGCCAGACGCCCGCGGAACGGCGTGAGCTGCGTCATGTCGAGCAGCCGGTTGCGCCGCGCGGAGTAGTCTGCGAGCCCGTGGATCTCAGCGAAGAACGCGATGTTCTCGTCGATGCTGAGGTCGCCGTAGAGGCTGAAGCGCTGCGAGAAGTAGCCCGTGCTGCGCGTGATGGCCGCGTGGTGCTTGACGGGGTCGGACCCGAACACCGCAATGCGGCCGCTGCCGGGGCGCAGGAGCCCGCAGATGAGGCGGATCGTCGTCGTCTTGCCAGCGCCATCCGGGCCGATAAGGCCGAACATCTCGCCGCGGCGAATCTCGAGCGACAGGCTGTCGACGGCGGTCGTCGCGCCGAAACGCTTCGTGACCCGATCGAGTGTGACTGCCTGGTCCGCCATGGTCGTCACTTCGCGGCCGGAGCCGTCTGAGGCGCCGCAGTCAGCGGCACGTCGGCCTCGACCGGCATCCCCGGCTTCAGAATCCCCTGTCTGTTGTCGACCGAGACCTTGATGCGGTAGACGAGCTTCGAGCGCTCCTCGGCCGTCTGCACGTTGCGCGGCGTGAACTCCGCCTTCGGCGAGATGAACGTGACCGTGCCCGTGAGGCCGGCGCCGCCGGCGTCGGTGAAGATCGTCGCCTGCTGGCCGAGGCGCAGGCGCGGGATGAGCGGCTCGTCGATGTAGATGTTGGCCCACGCGTGGTCGAGGTCGACGATGTTCACGATCGGCGTGCGCGGCGCGAGGATCTCGCCGGCGTCGGCCAGCTTCTGGGTGACGATGCCGGCGACCGGGGAGGTAACGGTGGCGTCCTTGACGTTCTGCTCGAGCGACGCGACCTGGGCCTCAGAGGAGGCGAGCCGGGCGCGCGCGGCGGTGATCTCCTCCGGCCGGGCGCCGTGTTGGAGACGCGCCAGGGCCTCGCGGGCGGCGAGGACGCGCTCCTGCGCGGCCTGCTGCCGCGCCTTCGCCATGTCGCGCCGCGCGACCGCGTCGTCGCGCTGCTTCTGCGTGCCCGAGTTCGACTTGAGCAGTGTCTCGAAGCGGACGACGTCGGCTTCGGCGGCGGCGAGGTCGTCGCGGGCGCCGGCCGTGTCGGCCTCGGCGCCCTTCACCTGCGCCGCGGCCTGACGGATGTCCTCCTGCCGCGAGCCCGCGAGGAGCAGCGCGAGCTGGGCCGCCGCCAGGTCCCGATCGGCCGTCGCCCGGCGGACCACCAGAAGGACGTCCGTGGTGTCGATCTGGGCGATGGTCTGGCCAACCGCCACGCGGTCGCCCTCGGCCACCTTCAGCTCCATCAGGCGGCCGCCGACCTGCGCGGAGATCTGGACCTCGGTGGCTTCGACGCTGCCCGACGCGCGGGCGCGATCGGTCGGAGCCTTCGACGCACAGCCGGCCGCGAGGGCCAGCGCGAGGGCGAGCGGAACGGCAAGGACAAGGGCATTCGCTTTCATGCGTGGTCTCCAGGACGATTCGCGCGGGAACGCGGGCGCCGGGGCCGCGACGGCCGGGCTCCGGGCGCGCCGGCCGTAAGGGCGGTAATGGCGGTCGATTTCACGTTGGCGACGAACGCTGCGGAGTCGATCGCGCGCACGTCCGGGACGTGCGTCCTCCCGAGAGCGGCGCGAATCGGGGCCGTCGCCCGGAAGAAGATGATCGGGCTGATGAGCGTGAAGTACGTGAGCACCGGATGAGCCGGCCGGAACACGCCCGTGGCGGCGCCCTCTTCCAGGATTCGCGCCAGATTCCCGAAGATGGCAGCCATCAGCCGGAGCGTGTCTGAATCGAGGTGGACGGCACCCTCCGCCATCTCCCGCATCATCATGGGCGGCATGTACGGCCGGGTGGCAGCCATGCTGTCGAGCGCGTCGATGAAGGCCTCGACCTTGGCGGGAGGGGGCAGGTCGGAGTCGGCGATGCCGGCGGCGCGGCCGCCCATCATGCGGAACACGTCGCGGAGGATCTCGACGTAGAGCCCCTTCTTGTTCCGGAAGTGGTAGTAGATCATCGCCTTGTTGAAGCCCGAGGCCTTGGCGATGCTGTCCACGGAGGCTCCGGAGAACCCGCGGGCGGCGAACGCGGTGGCGGCGGCCGCCAGGATGGCGTCGCGCGTTGCGCCGGGGACCTTCTTCACGTCGTCCTCCAGAAGCGGGGCGCTCCTCAGCGAGCGCCAGGCGACAGATGGTAACTAACCGGTCGGTTAGACTAACTAGTTAGTTAACACCTGTCGGCTGGAGACGTCAAGCGCCGTGCGTCCGGCTCTCGGCGTGTGGCCTGCGGCCAGAGTTCAGATCGCACGAATCCTGGTTCGGCCGATTCCTAGTTCGCACGATCGCAAGATACCAGCCACTCCCTGAGCTTGGACCACCTGCGCCTCACCTGCTGGCCCGCCACCGCGATCGCCAGCGCCTTCCGCTGGCCGACCAGCACCACCAGCTTCCGGCCCCGCGTCACGCCCGTGTAGACCAGGTTCCGCCGCAGCATCGGGTAGTGCTGCGTGGAGAGCGGAATGACGACCGCCGGGTACTCCGAGCCCTGCGCCTTGTGGATCGTCGTCGCGTACGCGAGAACGAGGCGGTCGAGATCGGAGAAGTCGTAGGGGACGGCGCGGCCGTCGAAATCGACGGTCAGCTCGCCCGTGTCCGCGTCGAGAGCCGTGATGAAGCCGAGATCGCCGTTGTAGACGTCCTTGTCGTAGTCGTTCTCGATCTGCATCACCTTGTCGCCCACCGCGTACGCCGAGCCGAACCGCTCGATCCGCGGCCCGCCACCAGGGTTCAGCAGCTTCTGCAGTTCTACGTTCAGCGATCGCGCGCCGAGCGCCCCGCGGTTCATCGGGCAGAGCACCTGGACGTCGCGCACGGGGTTGAGACCGAAACGCGCGGGAATTCGCTCCGCGACAATCTGCAGCAGCCGCGCCGCCCCCTGTTCGGGGTCGTCGATCTCGGTGAAGAAGAAGTCGGTCGCGCCGCCGGGCGGCGATGCATCGGGCATCTCGCCGTGGTTGATCCGATGCGCGTTGACGATGATCTGGCTCTCGCGCGCCTGGCGGAAGACCTCGGTAAGGCGGACGACGGGAACGGCGGCGGAGCCGATGATGTCCGCGAGGACCTGGCCCGGGCCCACCGACGGCAGTTGATCGACGTCGCCGACCAGGATGACGGCGGCCTGCGCAGGGACGGCCCGCAGCAGCGCGTGCATCAGCGGCACGTCGACCATCGACATCTCGTCGACGACCAGCAGGTCGCACGCGACCGGGTTCGACTCCTGCCGCTTGAACCCGCCCGTCTTCGGATCGACCTCGAGCAGCCGGTGGATGGTCTTCGCCTCGACGCCGGTCGTCTCCGACAGCCGCTTGGCCGCGCGACCCGTCGGTGCGCACAACGCGAGCCGGACGCCGCGCGCGCCGACAACGGCCAGAATCGCATTCAGCAGCGTCGTCTTGCCCACGCCTGGGCCGCCGGTGATCACGAACACCTTCGATCGGACGGCCATCCGCAGCGCCTCGGCCTGCATGCGCGCGAGCGACATCGAGAGCCGCGCCTCGACCCAGGGAATCGCCCGGTCCGCGTCGATCGGCTTCCAGGGCACGCCGCCGGTGCCCAGGCTCCGGATGCGCGCTGCGATGATCCGCTCGGCGGCGTGCAGGCTCGCCAGGAACACACAGGCGCCGCCGTTCACCGTGTCCCGGACGACAGTCCCGGCCCCGAGCTCGAGGTCGAGCGCCTCCGCCACGAGCGCCTCGGAAATGTCGAGCAGCCGCGAGGCCGCCGGCATCAGCTCCGACATCGGCAGCCCGCAGTGCCCGTCGTCGGTTGCCTCCGACAGCGTGTAGCCGATGCCCGCCCGCGCGCGAATCATCGCGGTCTTCTCGATGCCGAGCGTGGACGCAATCTTGTCGGCGGTGAGGAAGCCGATCCCCCGGATGTCGGCGGCGAGCCGGTACGGGTTCTCCGAGATGATGGCGATGGCGTCGGGGCCGTAGGTCTTGAAGATCCGCACGGCGCGCGAGGTGCCGACGCCGTGCGAGTGCAGGAAGACCATGATGTCGCGGACCGCCTTCTGCTCCTTCCAGGCGTCAACGATGCGCCCGGCGCGCGTGCGGCCGATGCCGTCCACGGAGCGGAGCCGCCCGGGCTCCTGGTCGATCACGTCGAACACCGAGGTGCCGAACGCATCCACGAGGCGCCGGGCGAAGTGCGGGCCGATCCCCTTGATGAGGCCGGAGCCGAGGTACTTCTCGATCCCCTCGACCGTCGTCGGCGCGACCGACGCGAGGCGGCGGGCGGAGAACTGCAGGCCGTGGACGCGTTCGTTCACCCACGCGCCCTCGGCCTGGATGAACTCGCCGACCGAGACCGACGCCGCGTGGCCGACCACCGTGACCGGTTCGCGGCGGCCGCGCGCCTGGACGCGCAGCACCGAGAAGCCGTTGTCCTCGTTGTGGAAGGTGATGCGCTCGACCGTGCCGGCCAGGTGGTCGGACGACAAGGCCGGGGAGTCGAGCAGGCGCGGCTGCTCAGCTTCTCCAAGGGGCCCCGGGCGTCGATCTCCATCGCGCGGCTTCACGAGTGACGACGGTAGCATGCTGGCCTGACGGTGGGAAGTGGGCAGGAGGCAGTAGGCGGTAGGTAGGCAGCGGTCAGCAGGCAGCTGGCAGCGGGCAGGTGGCGACAGGCAGCGGCCCGGTGTAGCGCGGGGCTTTCGAAGTCGCGCCGTAGCGCGAAGCGCGAAGGCGGAAGCCCCGCGATCAGCGGCCGTCCAATGAGGCGACAGTCGTGGCCCGGTTCGGCCCTCCCGCCTTCGCTGCTGCGCAGCTTCGGCGCGGCAGGCCCGGGCTCCGGTTCGGCGGACCTCACAGTCGCCCTTCGCGTCGTTCGACTTCGCTCACGACGTCCTGAGCCTGCCGAAGGACGCCGACCCGGTCCGCGCCTGTCTCTCGACCGGCGGCCGCACGTGCCATGTCGTGAGCCTCCAGCCCCTGAGAGTAGAATCACCGAGGGAGCACACATGAAAATCGTCATCGCCGGCGGGAGCGGGTTTCTCGGGCGGGCGTTGTCCGAACGCCTCGTCGCTGACGGCCACCAGGTGCTGGTGCTCACGCGGGGCGCCGGACCAGGCCGGCCCTGGGAGGGTCTGCGGTCAACGGCCGCCTGGACTCCGAATGGTGCGGCCGGCGACTGGGCGACCGCAATCGACGGCGCGGATGCGGTCGTGAATCTGGCTGGCACGTCCATCGGAGATGCGCGGTGGACGAAAGCCCGAAAGGCCGACATTCTGAGCAGCCGCGTCGACGCCACGCGCAGCCTCGTCGCCGCCATCCGCGGCCTGAAGAGCCGGCCATCGGTTCTCGTGAGTTCGTCGGCCCAGGGCTACTACGGCAGCCGCGGCGACGAGGAGCTAGGCGAGGATGCCGCTCCCGGCCGCGACTTCCTTGCCGACGTCTGCATCCGCTGGGAGGCCGAAGCGCGCAAGGTGTCGGAGACGTGCCGCGTCGTCACGCTCCGGACCGGCATCGTGCTGGCCGCGGAAGGCGGCGCGCTGCCGCGGATGGTACTGCCGTTCAAGATGTTCGCAGGCGGCCCGTTCGGATCGGGCCAGCAGTTTATGTCGTGGATCCACCTCGACGACTGGGTGGGCATTGCGCGTCTCGCGCTGACCGACGAGCGCGTTCAGGGTCCGATCAACCTCGGGTCGCCAAATCCCGTCCGCAATCGGGAGTTTGCCGGGGCGCTCGGTCGCGCGCTCGGGCGACCCAGTTGGCTCCCGACGCCGGCGCTCGCCCTTCGTCTGGCTCTGGGCGAGATGGCGCAGCCGCTACTACTCGCCAGCACCCGGATGGTCCCGGCGGCCGCGCTGTCGCTCGGCTATCGATTCGCGCACCCGGAGGCCGGGCCGGCCCTCGGCGCCGCGCTGCAACGCTACTGAAAGCCCCACGTCTGCCGCCGTCCACGAATACAATGCCGTTACGCTGAAGCCGCCCAATCGACAGTCGGTCCCGACCTTTATGAAGAGACCCCGCTCCACGTTTGCTCTGATCGTCGTTCTCGCCTGCTCTGCGGCGGCCGTCGCCGCGGCGCAGCAGGACCCCCAGCGCGACGCGCTCGGCGTCGCCCGCATCTGGGAAGCCGAGCATGTCGACTACGGCCCCCCGGCACTGCTCGATCACGGGCGCCTGCTCGTCCACCTCGACGAGGCGATCAAGCACGGCGCGGGGCTCTACAAGATGGAGCCGATCGGCCAGTCGGTCGAAGGCCGCTCCATCAACCACGTGTGGTTCGGGAGCGGGCCGATGCACGTGCTGCTCTGGTCGCAGATGCACGGCGACGAGCCGACCGCGACGAGCGCACTGCTCGACATCATGCACATGATCGCCGGGCACCAGGCGGACGCGCCCGTGCAGCGACTGCTCGAGCGGTTGACGATTCACTTCCTGCCGATGCTCAACCCCGACGGCGCGCAGCGTTTCCAGCGCCGCAACGCACAGGGGCTCGACGTCAACCGCGACGCGCTGATGCTGCAGGCGCCCGAAGGCCAGGTGCTGAAAGCGCTGCGCGATCGCCTGCAGCCCGCGCTCGGCTTCAACCTGCACAACCAGAACTGGCGCACCTCGGCCGGGAAGACGAAACCGGCCTCGATTTCGCTCCTCGCAGTCGCCTTCGATGAGGCTCGAACCGAAACGCCCGGCCGTCTGCTCGCCAAGCGCACCTGCGCAATCATCCGGCAGACGGTGGAGGCGCTGGCACCAGGGCAGGTCGCGCGCTATGACGACGAGTTCGAGGAGCGCGGGTTCGGTGACAACGTGACGAAGTGGGGGACGCCGGTCGTCCTCATCGAAACGGGCCCCTACCGGGGCGAGTCCGCAGACAAGGAACTGATCAAGCTGAACGTCGTCGCCATACTGACTGCCCTCGACGCGCTGGCCACGGGGGCGGTGCAGGGGGCCGACGCCGCGCTCTACGAGTCGCTCCCCATCAATGACGAGAGGCTGTTCACGGTGATCGTCAGGAACGCGTCGATTGTGCCTGGCACAGGCATCGCGCCGTTCGCCGGCGACATCGCGTTCGGCTCGAACCGCGTTGTGAAGGCAGACGCCAAGGGCGTGCCGCAGGCGGTGCAGACGCTCAAGGTGGACGACCTGGGCGACATGCGCGTCTACTCGGCGCTCGAGACGATCGACGCAACGGGCCTCTTCGCCGTGATGAGCCGCAGCTGGAAGGAAGGGGATACCGTTCAGATCTCCGACTGGAAGGCGTGGAAGTCGGAGAAGCCACTCGCCGTGGGGGCGACCACCGACGTCGCGCTGCTGAGCCCGGGTGGAGCCGGCACCTACACCGTCGTCCGCATCATCCGCACCGAACGGCTGCTCGGCGCGGCGCAGCGTCCCTGAGCCTTGAGCCTGTGAGCCCTGAGCCTCAGCCCCGCGGCTCGGCGAAGCCCGGAGGGCGAAGGCGGCTACGTCAGTTCCCTGTTGATGACGACGATCTTCTGTTCGGTCATCTCCTCAATCGCATAGCGAGGGCCTTCGCGGCCGATGCCCGAGTCCTTCACGCCGCCGTAGGGCATGTGGTCGATGCGCCAGGCCGACACGTCGTTGACCATGACGCCGCCCACCTCCAGGACGTCCATCGCATCGAGCGCACGGCCGAGATCGCTCGTGAAGACGCCGGCCTGCAGGCCGTACGAAGAGCGATTGACGCGGGCGAGCGCGTCCCCGAACTCCTCGAACCGGTAGAGGCCGACGACCGGAGCGAACACCTCCTGCGCGCAGACCTTCGCGGCCTCCGGCACGTCGACGAGCACGGTGGGCGCGTAGAGCGCCTGCCCGATCCGGCGCCCGCCGGTGAGCACGCGCGCGCCCTCGCGCACCGCCTCGTTCACCCACGAGTCGATTCGCGCCGCCTCCGCCTC
The DNA here is from genome assembly GCA_963784455.1 of uncultured Acidobacteriota bacterium. Classification (GTDB taxonomy): domain Bacteria; phylum Acidobacteriota; class Vicinamibacteria; order Vicinamibacterales; family Fen-181; genus FEN-299. Next base: position 201,582 of record CAWARN010000018.1, read on the forward strand.
CTCAATCATCGGCCCGATATCGGTAGCCGGGTCGAGCGGGTTCCCGACCTTGAGCGCTTCGACGCGCGCACAGAGCGCTGCCGCAAACGGTTCGAACACGCTCGCGTGGACGAACACCCGCTGCACCGAGATGCAGCTCTGGCCCGCCAGCGCGAACCCGCCGAACGCGACGCGCTTCGCCGCGTAGTCGAGATCGGCCGTTTCGTCGACGATGACGCCGGCGTTGCCGCCCAACTCCAGCACCACCTTCTTCTTGCCGGCGCGCGCCTTCATTCCCCAGCCGACCGCCGACGACCCGGTGAACGTCAGCAGTCTGTAGCGCTCGTCGGTGACGAGTCGGTCGCCGGTCTGCCGCGACATCGGCAGGACGCTGAGCGCGCCCTTCGGCAGGCCGGCCTTGTCGAGGGCGTCGGCGAGGATCAGCGCCGAGAGCGGCGTCCTGGTCGCCGGCTTCAGCACGATCGGGTTGCCCGCGGCTATGGCAGGCGCCAGCTTGTGGGCCGTGAGGTTGAACGGGAAGTTGAACGGCGAGATGCCGGCGATTGGGCCAATCGGGTAGCGCCGCGTGAACGCCACGCGCCCCCGGCCGTGCGGAGCGAGGTCCATCGGGATCACCTCGCCGCCGATGCGCCGGGCCTCCTCGGCCGCCACCTGGAACGTCTGCGTTCCGCGGTCGGCTTCGGCGAGCGCGTCTCGCAGCGCCTTGCCGGCCTCGCCCGCGATCGTCCGACCAATCTCCTCGCGCCGCGCCGCCAGGTCGGCGTGCGCGCGCATCAGGATCGCGGCGCGCTCATAGGCGGGGACGCGCCGCATCACGGCCGCAGCCTCCACCGCCGCCCGGGTCGCGCGTTCGAACTCCTCATCGCCCGCCAGCCAGGTGGTGGCGACAATCGAGTTGTCGTAGGGGCAGGTCACTGGAAGCGTCTGTTTCGACGACCCCCACTCGCCGGCAAGGAAGAAGGGCTGGTTCATCGTGAGTACACCACCTTCCCGTTGAAGATCGTCGTCTCTACCTTCGCGTCCAGGAAGCGTTCGGGCGGCGCGGCGAAGATGTCGGTCGAGAAGATGGTGATGTCGGCGAGCATGCCGGGCGCGAGTGTTCCCTTGCGCCGCTCGTCGAACGACGCGTAGGCCGCGCCCGACGTGTAGCCGTCGATGGCAGCCGCCATCGGGATCTTCTGTTCCGGCAGCCAGCCGCCGGCAGGCGTGCCGTCGAGCGACGTCCGGTTGACCGCCGTGTGGATGCCAATCCGCGGGTCCATGGACACCACCGCCCAGTCGGAGCCGAACGCGACACGGCCCCCCGCCCGCAGAATGCTGCCGTAGACCCAGCCCCGCGACGCGCGCTCGTGTCCGATGTTCGGGATCCAGACGCCCAGTGAATCCGGCGTCCCGTGGAACGGCTGCTGCGACGCGATCACGTTGAGCTTCGCGAAACGCGGAACGTCGGCCGCGTCGACGGTCTCCACGTGCTCGATCCGGTGGCGGCGGCCGGCAGCCGGCGCCGGGCTGGCAGCCGCGGCCTGTTCGAACGCGTCGAGCGTCATCCGCACGCCGCCGTCGCCGATGGCGTGCACCCACACCTGCCAGCCGCGGCGGTCGAGCATCGTGATGACGCGCCGGAACTCCTCCGCCGTCCAAAGCGGCTCCCCCTTGACGGGCTTGTTCGCGTACGGCGCCAGCATCACCGCCGTGTGCGACTCGATGACGCCGTCGATGTACATCTTCGCCGCTCCCGTCTTCAGAATCGGGTCGTCGCCGTACGTCTTCCGCACGACGTCGATGGCGTCGGCGTCCGCCTCGCCGAACCCGGGTTCGACCGACATTGCGGAGTACAGGCGGACCTTCAGCTCGCCCGACTTCCGCAGGTTGTCGAACAACGCCATGTCTTCGGCGCTGCCGCCGGCATTCTGCACGCTCGTCACGCCGAAGCGATGAGCCATCGCAATCGCGGCGCGCACCGCAGCCAACCGGTCCTCGCGCGTCCATGCCGGCACGAGCTTCCGCACCAGGCCCTGCGCGCTCTCCTTCAGAGCACCCGTCGGCTCGCCCGTCTTCGGGTCCTTCACAATCGCGCCGCCGTCCGGATCCCGTGTGCCCGCCGCAATCCCCGCCATCTTCAGAGCTCGCGAGTTGGCCCAACTCGTGTGACCGTCGTACGCCACCATCACCGCCGGGCGGTCGGACACCACCGCGTCGAGCTGCTGCTTCGTCGGGAGCCCGCCGGGCACCGCCATGTAGGTCCAGCCCCGTCCGAGCACCCACGGACGGTCCGGATGCGCCGCGGCGAACTCGCGGATGGTCTTCTGCAGTTCCTCGAGCGACCTGGCGTCGCCGAGCGCCGCCTGCTGCAGCGAAAGGCCGCCGCTGATCACATGCAGGTGCGAATCGTCCAGGCCCGGTACCACCGCTCCGCCGCGAGCGTCGACGACAATCGTCGCCTGGCCGGCGAGGGCCCGGATCTCCTGGGTCTTGCCCATGCGCAGAATCGTGGTGCCGCGTACGGCCACGGCCTCGGTGAATCCGGCGCCGCCGCCAGGGTAGACCTTGCCATTCACGACGATGAGATCGGGCGCGGCGCCGCCGGCATCCCGCCGCGCGCACGCGGGCAGGCTGACGAGGCCGAGGAAGCAGACGGCGACCGCCAGCGCGGGTAGATTGTGGGCGATGCGGCGTGACGGCATGGGCGGATTCTATCCCGGACCGCCGCGATGGCCCACAATCCCCCGGGTTCGAGAAAGGACCATTGAGATGAAGCGAGTACTCTCGACCCTCGTAGTGCTGCTCCCGTTGACCGCTGCGCTGCTCGCCCAGCCTGGAACCCCGGTCAAGACCGGCCGCGCCGGCTTCAAGTTCGGCGGCACCCAGTTCGACTACGACAAGGTGTCGGGATCGTTCATGGAGGCGGGGGGCTACACCACAGTCAGCGTCTTCTTCTCGAAGGACGGCAACCCGGCCAGCGACCGCCTCGCCATCGGCGTGATGATCCAGAAGCCCGGCCCGGTGGACCTGAATCAGCCAATGGGCAATTCCATCGACTACCGGGCCGGCGGGACGTTCTACACCTACCAGAAGGGCAAGAGCCAGTGCACGGTGACCGTGACCAAGCTGACGGCGACGACGATCGAAGGCACCGCGGAATGTCCGGTCCTCAACGAACAGGGCGGCGACAGGAAGAACTCGCTCACCAGCGTCAAGTTCGTCGCCACGACGGCTGTCGGCGGCGTCAGCTAGCCTCGCGGCAGAAGTATGAGGGTTGCGGTCATCGGCGCGGGAGCGGTCGGAGGCTACTACAGCGCGCGGCTACGGGTGGCACGAAGAGCGGAACGGGCCACATCTCGAGCAGAGCGGTGACAGGGCAGGGGCAGCGCGATCTTGCGAACTTGCGAACTAAGAATCTTGCGATCTGCGGCTCCCACTTCGCCGGGATCGCCACTTCGCGCGGGTTTCACTTCGCAAGATCGCAAGATCCCGAGATCGCAAGATTCCTGCTGCCCGTCCAGCGCCCCGGCGATCAAGGCGGGTCTGGAGTCCCGCCCTACTTCAGAAACAGCTCCACGACCGGGATTTCGACGTCCGGCTTGAGAATGGGCAGCCTCACCACGAGGTCGCCGGCGCTCGCCTCCTCGCTGATCCAGGTCGTGCTCTTCCGGGTACTCGTCCTCAGCTCCGACGCGTCGTGCAGCAACTGCGCGTACTGCACCTTGTCGGCGTAGCCGGGCAGCACGAGCTCGCCCATCGGCCACGCGAGCAGGTGCACGTAGAGGCGGTTCGTCTTCGCGTTGTACGTGAGCAGGCTGTTCGCCGGCGCCTTGAAGGTGTCGGGCGCCTGCGTGTTGCCGTAGATGGCGCGGCCGTTTACCTGCATCCAGCGACCGAACGCCGCCAGCCGGTCCTGCGCGCGCTCGTCAAACGTGCCGCGCGCCGTCGGCCCGACGTTCATCAGCAGGTTTCCGCCCTTGCTGACGGTCTCGATCAGCAGCTCGATCAGCTGCTTCGAGTCCTTCCAGCTCGTCTCATCGCGGTAGTAGCCCCACGATCCCGAGAACGTCTGGCACGTCTCCCAAGGCACCCGGACGCCGTTCATCTTCACCCACTCGGCCGGCTTGAACTGCTCGGGTGTCCGGAAGTCGAAGCCGCCCGGCACGTCGAGCAGATCGAGGCGGTCGTTGACGATGATCCCCGGCTGGAGTTCTCGCACCATCTTGAGCAGGTTGATCGAATCCCAATCCTCGCGACCCTTGCCGTACTTGCCACCGGCGAACGAGTAATCGAGCCAGATGATGTCGATTTTGCCGTAGTTGGTGAGAAGCTCCCGGACCTGGTCCCTCAGGTACTTCCGGTAGACCGCCATGTCGCGACCCGCGTTGAGCTTCTCGTATTCGGCATCGGTCGACGCGCTCTGCGGGTGGTTGCGGTCGATCGTGTAGGACGGGTGGTGCCAGTCCAGCAGCGAGTAGTAGAAGCCGACGCGCAGCCCCTCGGCGCGGAACGCGTCCACCCATGCCCTCAGGAGATCGCGCTTCGCGGGCGTGCCGGTCGCCTTGTAGTCCGTGAAGGCCGAGTCGAACAGGCAGAAGCCCTCGTGGTGCTTGGACGTGATGACCGCGTACTTCATGCCGGCGCGCTTCGCCTGCCGCGCCCACTCGCGCGGGTCGTACAGGTCGGGGTTGAAGCGGTCGAAGTACGGCTGGTATTGCGCGTCGGTCATCCGCTCGTTCTTCTTGACCCACTCGTGGCGGGCAGCCTGCGCGTAGAGGCCCCAATGGATGAACATCCCGAAGCGCGCGTCGGTCCACCAGGCCAGGCGCGCCTCCTTCTGGCCCGCCGTTTCGGCCGGCAGTTTCGGCGGTGCCGGGGCCTGCCCCCTTGCACCAGGGACCATCAGCATCGTGGCGACAACAATCGCGGACAGCAGCGTTCGCATGGCGGCACCTCGGGGTTGATTCAACGGGTCTGGACCGGGACCGTTCGGCGGGAAGATACCACGGGTAGCGGAGGGCAGCGGATAGAAGATGCCGGGCGCGCGGGACCGGGAGGCCGCCGCGCGCCCGATGACCGGCCGCCTGGCCGGCTATTTCGCCTTGGCGTAGTTGGTCGCGCCGAACCAGTCGACACCGACGACGGGCTCGTTGCCGACAACCCACGCGTCGTGCCCGGCGGGCAGGTGCGACACCGAGCCGGGACCGGCCTCGAACTCGCGGCCATCCTGCATCATGACGTGCAGGCGGCCCGAAACCACGTACTGGAAGTGGGGCGCCTCGCACCACTCGGTGCCGGCGATCGGCTTGACGTCGTTCGACCAGCGCCAGCCCGGCTCGAGCGTCATGCGCCCGACGGTGCCGCCGCCGATGTGCAGCAACTCGATCCTACCGTGTGAGAACCTGCGGACTTCGTCAGGCTTGCCGAAGTCCTTCGCCTCGACTTGGGCCATATGGGTACCTCCTTGGGGGTTGGAGACCCACCTGATTGTGAGTGTAATTCGAGTATGAGCCCGTGCGAGATCGAGGGTCAAGCGCCGAGTTACAATGCTGTTGGCGCGGAACGCCGCGCCGCCGAATGACCCCCGACGTCATGACTCCGTCGCTTGTCTTCGTCCTCTTCGTCGCCGGAACCGTGGCCGGCGTGATGGGCGCGCTGCTCGGCCTCGGCGGCGGCGTCTTCCTGGTTCCGTTCCTGGTGCTCGTCCTGCGCTTGCCGATGCACGTCGCGGTTGGCATCAGCCTGACCACTGTCATCGCCACGTCCAGCGTCGTCTCGTCCGGCCGCATGGGGCGGTCGCTCGTCAACCTCAGACTCGGAATGGTGCTGGAGGTGGCCACCGCGGCCGGCGGCCTCACCGGGGGCATCGTCGCCGCGATGTTGTCGGCAGGAACCCTCCAGCGCATGTTCGCTGTTGTCGCCGTGCTTTCGGCGCTGGCCATGCTCGGCCGCCTCGATCGGCGCAACGTCATCCTCGACCCCACGGCGGACACCGGCCGCCTTGGTGGAAAGTATTTCGAAGCCGAGAGCGGCTCGGTGGTGAGCTACTCGGTGAAGCGCGTCCCGCTGGCGCTGGCGGTGTCGTTCGTCGCCGGCAGCGTGTCGTCGCTGCTCGGCGTCGGCGGAGGCATCCTGAAGGTGCCGGCGCTGAACGTGTGGTGCGGCGTTCCGCTGCGGGCAGCGGCCGCAACCAGCGCGTTCATGATTGGCGTGACAGCCACGGCAGGGGCGGTCATCTACTACGGCCGCGGCGAGATCATTCCCTGGATGGCGGCATCGACCGTGCTGGGCGTGCTCGCGGGGTCCCGCGCCGGCTTCGCCCTGGGCGAGCGCGCGCGGACCAGGTGGCTCAAGCTGCTGCTCGCCGCCATTCTGATTGGCGTCGGCCTCCTGATGCTCGTGAGGTCACGATGAAACCGCCTGCCACCGACAGACTGGAGCGATGGCTCGGGAAGATCCTGACGGCCGGGGTGCTGGCGAGCACAGGCCTGCTGGCGGCGGGCCTGCTTCTTCAACTCCTCGGGGTGGAGCCTGGCGCGGCGTCCGCCCTGACGCAGGCCGGCCTCATCGTCCTGATGGCGACGCCCGTCGCCCGCGTCGTCGCATCGGTCGTCGAGTACGGCCTCGAACGCGACTGGCTCTTCGCGATGTTGACGACGACGGTGCTGATCATCCTCCTGGCCAGCCTGGCCGTTTCGCTGAGGGTCTAACAGGACAACCCGACGGGCGGCTCGTGACCTGCGGCCGGCACGAGAGGCAGGCGCGGACCGGGCTGGCGCAAAGGGCGACTGTGAGGTCCGCCGAACCGGAGCCCGGAGCGACAGACCGGGCCACGACTGACGTCTCACCGACCAGCGAATCGAGACGCGCCATACTCGCCGCCAGGGTCACCCATGGCATCCGCCAGCCTGCCCGAGATCGCCGGCCGTCATCGCGCTCGCCTGATCTCGAGCCAGCAACCCAAGCCAGTAGACGAACTCGTCGGATTCCTCGACGACGACTCCCAGGCGCGCCAGGAATGCACGCCTCGAGCGTGACCTCCTCCAGCTCTTTCCCTCGTTCGTCTGCCTCGTCGCCCTCCGCCACTTCGCAGGATCTTCAGTTCGCAAGATCGCAAGATTCGAACCTCGCCATCGTCTGCTGCCTTTGTTCTGTCATCAATCAGGGGAAAGGTGCCGAGAAGGTGCTGCAGCTCGTCGCCGGTGAGGCCGTACAGATGGGCGACTGCGGCTTGGAGTTCGGGGTAGGCTGGGTCGCGCTGCGGTGCGGGCGAGGAGAGCAGGCGGGCGGTCAGGTGCGCCACCCTGGCGAAGAGCGGCGATTGCACCGCGGGCCTCGGCACGTGGAGCCGCGACACGATGCGCGTCGTCACATGCGTGGTCACCCGCAGGCGGACCAGGTAGTTCGCCACGAAGCTGTTGAGGACGCCGCAGAGGAACTCCTGGTCGCGCGGAGGCAGCGGCGTCTTCAGGCAGAAGAGCGTGTGGACGGTGACGCAGCCGGCCGGGACGATGGCCGCGATCAGCGTGAGGCGGTTCGTCGCGCTGGCGACGTCCCGATACGCCAGGCGCGGCCGGCCCCACGTCTGCGCCTGATCCAACAGCCGCGTCGCAGCCGCGACCGGCAGCCGGCGGACGTCCGCCGGCGCTCGAACATGGAACGGCTCCACGTGTTTCCCTTCGAGGACCGGCAGGCCGTCCGAGGCGCCGTCGAAATGGCGACGGTCGTCGCTGGCGTTCAACTCCCGGCCGAACCGAGCGCCCCAGCCTGCGGGCGACCCGAGGAACGGCACGGTCGCCGCGATCTTCTCGAGCAGGGCGATGTCCGCCGACGTTCTGACGTCGGGCACGGCCAGATCCTCGGGCGAGAGCCGCTCCAGCAGGCGACGCGGCAGAGCGACGGCCCGAGGACCGCCGCAGGGTTCGAGCGACCCGGCAGGCGAATCCAGGATCTCCGGGTCCCGCTCACCGAGCCGGCACGGCAGCGAGTCCGTCCGTCCGCCGACTGATGCGGTCATCAACAGGAACCGGACGCTCCGGTGGATCGGGAAGATGGCGGATGTGTTCTCGAACCCAATCCACGAGTCGATCCGCGAGCGGTCCAGCAGGAGGCGGCGCAGCCCGGTGCATCCGGCATCCGACGCGAGCCCCCACGGAACGACGAGGCCCATCCGTCCGCCTGCGCGCGTCAGCCGGAAGGCCCGCTCCACGAACAGCTGGTAGAGATTCGCGTGCCCGTCCCCCTGCGATCGGTACACGCCGGACGACCGCACGAAGCGGAGCAGGCCGTCAGCGTCGGCGCGGGCCGCCGCGCGGGTGCCGCCGCCGTCGTTGTCGTCGCGGACCATGTCCCACGGCGGGTTGCCGATGACCGCGTCGAACCCGGCGCCTGCCGTCGGCGCGCCCGCATCCGAATAGAACGCCTCCGGAAACTCGAGCGTCCAGTGAAAGAACCGGCGGGCCGCCGCCTCCGCGCGCGACTCGGCCAGCCAGCGCTCGACGACGGCTGCGGGCAGCGATGAGCGTCCCAGGAGAAGCGCGTCGGCCAGCGCGGGGTAGAGTCGCGCGTTCGACTCGCGGCTGCCGCCGCGGAACGCGAACCCGCACCACAGGTCAGCTGTCGCCTTCCAGGCCGACAGCGGAGACGACGAGCCGGTGATGCGCGCGAGGATGCGCTCCTTCTCGCGCACGACATCGAGGCTCTCGTCGGGCACCGATGCGACCCGCTGCCGCGCGGGAAGCACGTCACGGATGGCCGGGCCGATGTCGTCGGCGTCGAACAGCGGAAGCGGCGTCTCATTCAGGGAAGTCGAGCGCCGGCGCGTCGCTCCAGGCGGCGGCCCTCCGACATCGTCGACCGCAGCACCAATCAGACTGTCGCCCACGAGCAGGCGATGATCGAGAAACGTCAGCGGCCGCTCCGGCGCCAGCGTGCACAGCCACAGCGACAACCGCGCCAACTGGACCGCGACGGGATTCCGATCGACGCCGTAGAGGCAGCGCTGCGCGACCAGCCGCCTGAACAGGCGGCGATCGGAATCCGAGATGTCGCTCGCGTGGCAGCCGCCGGCGGCGACGAGCGCCGATTCGTACGCGGCGGCGAGGTGACGGCAGGCGGCCACAAGGAAAGCGCCGCTGCCCATCGCGGGATCGACGATGCGGAGCGCGAGGATCGCGTCGGGGGAGGCGCCGTCCACCAGCGGAGCCAGCGTCCGCCGCACCAGGTGCGTCGTGAGGGCGCGCGGCGTGTAGAACGTGCCCGTGGCCTTCCTGACGCCGCTGCCCGGGTCGAGTCGGACGTCCACGCGACCGGCACGGCGCGCCGAGGGGCCGGCCTCCCGTCTCTCGGTTTCCGGGACCAGTCGCGGGCGGTAGTCGAGCACGCTCTCGTAGACGGCACCGAGTTGTTCGACGCCAAGGTCGCGATAGGAGATTCTCGTTCTCCCGGCGCCGGCCGTGCGGGGCATGGTCGACAGCGCCAGCACTACGCGCCTCGCCGCTTCATCGTCCAGCCGGCCGCTCTCGGCCAGTGGAGTCGCCGCCGGTGCGAACAGGCGCCCGTTGAACGGCGTGACGCGGAGGTTCCCCGCGCGGCATCCCGAGTGAGCGAGGCGCGAGATGGCCTGTAGCGCCTCCCACAGACCCCGCGCCCGGCCGGGGCGTTCGGCCAGGTCGCGCAGCGCTTCGAATCGAGTAGCTCCTCCGGTAGACCGGGTGCCAGAGCGGCACCAGGCCTCTCGACTCGGCGAACAGCAGGAAGAGGATCCGGTAGACGACGGTCAGCGCCTGCTCGTGGAGACCATCCAGCCCCGCCGGATCCGGGTCCACCTTCCGCGCAAGCGCGCCCCTGAATCCTGACAGCAACTCGCCGATGGCTTCGAGCACGCCGACGCGAAGCGACCGTGAGACCCCGACGGCGTGTCGCGAGGAGGCGATCGACACGCGTTCGACGAGGGCCGGCGGATCGAAGCTCTCGCACCGCAGCAAACCCCACAGCGCAGCGAACGCGGCATCGTCTTCAACGGCGGACTCGAGTTCGAACTCCACGAAGCCGCCGGCCACGGCGCGGCGAACATCGAGCAGCCGGACGCGCCGGCCGTTGATGGAGAAGCACCACGGGGCGCCCGTCGCCAGAACGGAACTGGCGGCCAGCCTCCAGACGGCGTCGAGCGGCTCGGCCCATGGCGCGGCGATCAGCACAGGTGCGCTGGCCGCGGCACCGAGTGACGAGAGAACGAACGCGCCGGCCGCGTCGGTGAACAGCAGCGAAGGGACGAAGCCGAGGATTCGCATCAGCGGAACGGCCGCCAGGTCGTGCACGCCGCGGCCACCGGTGACGGGACCCATCTGGCTGGCCGGACCGCGCCGCCAGATCAGAACTTGTCGGCGGGCAGAATCGCGAGTGCGTTCGCCGAGCGCGCCCGCGAACATCTCCTGCAGGAGCGTTTCGGCGAAGTACTCCGAGACGAGTGAGCCGGAGAATCCGGACAGCATGCAGATGGCTCAAGGCTCAGGGCTCAGGGCTCAAGGTCCAGGGCTCAGGACCGGACGACGGCCGCCAGCAGCAGGCGAGGCGGGCCGGCGAGGGACACGCTGGCCGCCTGCGCGATCGCCCTCAACTGCGCCTCCGAGTCGGCGCTTCGGCGCAGCCGCGCCTTGCCGTCTTCGTCCGCGCGCCGCAGCGCCCTGCGGTCGAACAATCCGGGCTGACAACCGACGACGGGCGAGCCGTCGCTCGTTGCCGCCATCGCCAGAGTCCTGGCTCTCTGGGCTTCGAGCCGGGCTCGTACGGTCCCTCGCAACTCGGCCAGCCGCCCCACGGCCCGCTGCTGCGCCTCACTCTCCATCGCCGTCCGCAGAGGCGATCCAGGCTCGAGCAGGGCCGCCGCCGCGTCGGGGTCCGCTCGCGCCGGGTGCGGCCCCTTCCACCGAACCAGCGTGAGCACGCGCTCGAGCGAGAGGCCACGCCCGTCGACGATCTCGGTTTCGTAGATCGCGATCAACGCGCCGCGCTCGATGAAACCGTCGGCACAACCCGCAACGCGCACCGCGTTCCGCAGGCGGAGGACCGTGAACCACGGCCCCGAGCGCGCGAGGTCCGCCGACACGACGTCGAGGGATTCGCGCCGGCGGCCGTAGAGAGCGCGCACCTGCCGCAGGCGCTCCGCTTCGTCATGTGCCGCCGCTTCGATGCGGCACGGGACGATCCAGTCGCCCGGGCCCTCGCCGCCAAGCGGCAGGCCGGTTGAATCCGGTCCCCGCTGAGCAGCCGGCGGCGGCGGCAGCTCCAATGGCTCTCCGGCGAACACGGCCTCGGTCACCTCCGTTTCGGACGGCATACCGAGCGGATCCGCGGCCGATCCGAGTTCCTTTCGGGCGCGTTCGATTCGAGCCGCGAGCCGCGCGAGGACCTTCTCCTCGCCGGTGTGCCGGGCCACCATGTGGATCGCGTGCACGGTTCGCCGCTGGCCGATGCGGTCCACACGGCCGATGCGCTGCTCGAGCCGCACCGGGTTCCACGGCAGCTCGAGGCTGACGACCAGCCGGCATCGCGACTGGAGGTTGAGGCCATGGGCGGCGGCGTCGGTGGCAAGGAGCAGGCTCGCCTCGCCGCGATTGAAGGCGCCGACCGCTTCGGCGCGCGCCGCGCGGTCCATTCCGCCGTGGATCGTCGCGACGGTTCGACTGCCCGGGCACGCGTCCGCCAGGTGGGTCAACGTGTCCCGATACTCGGTGAAGACGATGGCCGGCTCGCGCACGCGCCGGAGCAGGCGAACGAGAGCGCGGGGCTTCGAGTCGCGCGAGACCGCTGCGCCCGCCAGGTCGATGAGCCGCTGCAGCATGCGCCGCTCGGCTTCGACGTCCGCCAGGCCCGGCGCCGCCAGCGCCGGTCCCGGCTCCTCGTCCGACGCGTCCGGCTCGTCACCGTCGTCAAAGGGCAGCCGCAGTTGTGGATGTGCTGCCTCACCCGGGTCCGCGAGCCACCGGAGACGGCGCGCGAGCGAAGCCAGGAGCGAGGCCGCACAGGAGGCCGCGCGTTTGCGGAGGACGATCATCGCGAGGCGCGCATCGGCCGTGGCCCGGCCGCCCGGCGCCGCGTTCCACACAAGCGACGTGTAACGCTCGAGCAGCGCGTGAAGGCGCCGCTCGAGCGCAGACGAGGTGACGGCCAGAATCCGGCAGCGCCGGCCCGAAGCGAGGCCGAGCTCCGCCCGCGTGCGCCGGAACATGAGCGCGGGGCCTTCGCCGGGAAGGCGTCCGATTCGGCACAGCGCTTCGAAAGCTCCGGGCTCGCCCGGATGCGGCGTGGCGGTCATCAGCACGACGAGCCTCGCCCGCTTCGCCAGCCAGTTGACGGCCGCCGCGCGTTCCGGCGCCACCGCACAGAGGTGGGCCTCGTCGACGATCAGCAGATCCCAGCGCACGGCCTCCAGGCCTCTGAGCACTTCCGGCCGCTTCGCGAAGTCGATCGAGGCCACTGCCGCCGGCACCTGCTCCCACGGCCCGACGTCCGCCGCGGATCCCTGGAGGCGGCGCATCGCAGGCCGGTCGACGACGCTTGCCGCGATCCGGAACCGAACGTGGAGTTCTTCCAGCCACTGTGCGCAGAGGCCGGCCGGGCACAGGATGAGCGCGCGGGCCGATTCGTCGCGAGCGCGAAGGTCGGCGAGGATGAGCCCCGCCTGAATGGTCTTGCCAAGGCCGACCTCGTCGGCGAGGAGCAGGCGCGTCGCCCCCCGGGCGCAGGCGATTGCCGGCTCGAGCTGATAGTCGAGGAGATCGATGGCGGCACCGGCGGCGCCGCGGAGGCTGTCGTCGCGGCAGGCGGACGCGACCGCCGCGCGAAGGCCGGCCATCCACCGCCGTCGCCCGATGCGTCGCACGCGCGTCCGCGAAACCACGGGTCGCGGCCTGTCGAACGGCAGCAGCAGCGTCCGGCGGACGCCGATGTTCGATACGGAAGCTCCCACCAGCCGGCACGTCGAGCAGCCGTCGTACGCGACCGTCTCGACCACGCGCCACCGGTCGCCCCGGACGTCGACCAGCGCACCGCAGCCGTGAGTGTGCGAATCCTGCGAGGTCTCCACGCGCCCCTCTCGCAATTCCTGCAACGTCGGCGGGCCCAGGCCCAGGCGCGCCGCCAGGCGGTCTGCCGCTTTCCTGCCTGAAACATCGCGGCCGCAGCGCAGCCACCCGGCAGCGGCCCGCAGAACGCCCTCTGGTTATGCAAGACAGGTCGCAGCCGCGTATACTGGCCAACCGATCGAGTGGAGGAGTCATGAGCCGAGCCAGATTGGCCGTTCCGGTCCTGATTGCCCTTGTCGTTTCAGGTCCTGTGCCGGTCCGCGCGCAGGCGCCGGTTGGGACGCGGTTCACCGTCGAGGAGATGCTGAAGCTCCGGCGGGTGTCCGACCCGCAGCTCTCCCCCGACGGCCGGTTCGTCGCCTATGTCGTCACCGACGTGAGCCTCGAGAAGAACAAGCGCGTCGGCCATCTCTGGGCCGTGCCGGTCGCAGGCGGCGAGCCGATCGCGCTCGTGCAGGAGGATAAGCCCGACTCGAGCCCGCGCTGGTCGCCAGACGGGAGGAGGCTCGCGTTCCTCTCAACCCGAGATGACGGCTCGCAGATCTGGGTTGTGGACATGGCGCAGGGCCGTGCGGTGGGAAAGCCCCGGCAAGTCACTACTCTGGCCACCGAGGTGTCGAGCTTCGCATGGTCGCCCGACGGCAAGTGGATGGCCCTGGCCTCGGACGTCTACCCCACGTGTTCTTCGGCCGCGTGCAACAAGCAGGCGCTCAAGGACTTCGAAGACCGCAAGAGCAAGGCGCACGTCTTCGATCAGCTTCTGTTCCGCCACTGGGTTTCCTGGAAGGACGGGCGGTTCAGCCACCTGTTCCTGGTCCCGTCGGACGGCTCCTCCGAGCCGCGCGACCTGACGCCCGGCGCCGCGGACGTCCCGCCGTTCTCGCTCGGCGGCCCGAACGACTACGCGTTCTCGCCCGACTCGAAGGAGATCGCCTTCGCAAAGAAGACGGACGCCGTCGAGGCGATCAGCACCAACAGCGACCTCTTCCTGCTCGACGTGGCCAACCCGGCCGCCGAGCCTCGGAAGATCACCACGAATCCGGCAGCCGACGGAGGCCCGGCGTACTCGCCAGACGGCCGGTACATCGCGTACCGCGCCCAGCAGCGTCCGGGCTTCGAGGCCGACCGCTGGCAGCTGATGCTCTACGATCGGAAGAGCGGGGAGCACAGGTCCGCTCGGCCGCGTGGGATCGATCGGCCGACAGCTACGTGTGGACACCCGATTCAGCGGGTCTGCTCATCACGGCGGAAGACGAGGGCCGCAGCGCGCTGTTCACGCTGGAGCTGGCCGTGGGCCAGATCCGGCAAGTGCCGTTGACCGGATCGATCGGGGATGTCTGGCCGCTGCCCGACGGAAAGTCCATCGTCTTCTCGCGCAACACGCTCAACGCGCCGATGGAGATCTTCCGTGCCGCCCCGCTCGGCGGCAGCCCGACGCCGCTCACCCGCACCAATCCCAGCCTGACGGCGTTCAAGCTGCGGCCCGCCGAGAGCGTGACGTACGAGGGGGCCGCGGGCGCAAGGGTCCAGGCCTGGGTGGTCAAGCCGCCTGACTTCGTGGAGGGCCGGAAGTACCCGCTCCTCTATCTCGTGCACGGCGGACCGCAGAACTCCTGGCACGACGGCTGGACGTTCCGATGGAACGCGCAGGTGTTCGCGTCCGCCGGCTACGTCGTGTTCATGCCGAACCCTCGCGGGTCCACCGGATTCGGCCAGCAGTTCACCGACGACATCAGCGGCGACTGGGCCGGCAAAGTCTACGAGGATCTGATGAAGGGCGCCGACTACGCCGAGTCACTCCCGTACGTGGACAAGGGGCGCACGGGTGCCGCCGGCGCCTCCTACGGCGGCTACATGATGGACTGGTTCCTCGGCCACACCACGCGGTTCAAGGCGATCGTCACCCACGCCGGTGTCTACAACCTGACGAGCATGTACGGCGTGACCGAGGAACTCTGGTTCCCGGAGTGGGATTTCAAGGGAACGCCGTGGACGAACCCGGATCTCTACGCGAGGCTGTCGCCCCACACCTACGCGAAGAGCTTCAAGACGCCGACGCTCGTGACGCATGGCGAACTCGACTTCCGGGTGCCGATTGGCGAGGGCCTGCAGCTCTTCACGGCGCTGCAGCGGCAGGGCGTGCCGTCGAAGATGGTGTACTTCCCGGACGAGGGGCACTGGATCAACAAGCCCGCCAACAGCGCGCTGTGGTATCACGAGTTCATCGCGTGGATGGACAGGTGGGTGAAGAGCGGAGGAGACAGGGACATGGTATGAGCATACGCAGGCAGCGGACCACGTGGACAGGGCGACCGCTGCGCTGACGCCTGCAGTTGCCACTAAGTGGCGATCAGACTATTCATGGCAATCGATCTTCGAAGCGACACCGTCACCATGCCGTCGCCGGCGATGCGGCAGGCGATGGCGGCGCCGCTCGGCGACGACGTGTTCGGCGAGGACCCGACGGTCAACGAGCTCGAGGCGCTGGCGGCGCGACATGACCGGCAAGGAGGCCGGCCTCTTCGTCGCCAGCGGCACGATGGGGAACCTGGCGTCGCTGCTGGCGCACTGCGCAGCGCGGGCAGGAAGTGATCCTCGGCGACGAGTCCCACATCTACCACTACGAGAACGGGTCGGCGTCGGCGCTCGGCGGCATGGTGCTGCACCCGGTGCGGACGAACGCCGGACGGCACGCTCCCGCTCGATGAACTGGAGGCGGCAATCCACCTGCCGTCGCACAACTACCACTTCTACCACTGGGCGCCGCCCGGCGTGATCTGCCTCGAGAACACGCACAACCGCTGCGGCGGGGCGATCGTCTCGCCGGAGTACTTCGCGCGAGGTGGCGGCCATCGCGACGCAAGCACTCGCTGCCCGTGCACCTCGACGGCGCGCGGCTGTTCAACGCGGCCGTCGCGGCCGGGCGGCCGGTCACCGACTGGACGCGGCACGTGTCGTCGGTGCAGCTGTGCCTGTCGAAGGGGCTGGCTGCGCCGGTCGGGTCGATGATCTGCGGCTCGGCGGCGTTCGTCGACCGCGCGCGCCGGATGCGCAAGATCCTCGGCGGCGGGATGCGCCAGGCCGGCGTCATCGCGGCGCCCGGGATCGTCGCGCTGACCGAGATGGTGGACCGGCTCGCCGAGGATCATCGCCACGCGCGCATCCTGGCCGAGGGCGTCGCGCGGCTGCCGGGCGTCGACGCTCGACCTCGCCACGGTCCAGAACAACATCGTCGTCTTCCGGATGCCGGGTGTGGCCGAGGCCGAGGCGATTCAGGCCGCGGCGGCGGATGCGGGCTTCTATGTCGGACTTCGGCGGCGGCCGCCTGCGGATGGTGACGCATTACGGATCAGCGGGATGATTCGCAAGCGGTCGATAGGCGTGCTCAGGACGCCGGTCTGAAGCCGGGCGGAGATCATACGGAGAGGCGCTCTGCCCGGGAGCTGCCGTGAACGGGCGTGCCGGCCTGGGCGCGAAGGCAGCCCGTGCAAGTGGCATCGATATCGAGGAACTGGATACGAACTGCTAACATTACCCTGTCGCGCGTCCCGTGGCCCTTGGCGTGGCGCTCTCGGCGCGCCAGGCGCCAGCCCGACGCGGCGCTGCTGGCGAAGGCCAAGGCCATCCACGAGAAGGCCATCACCATCGACACACACGTCGACATCGGCGGTGCGGACTACGCGACGCAGAAGCTCGACCCCGGCGTGCCGACCAGCCGGAAGTGCGACCTCCCGAAGATGAAGGCGGGCGGCCTCGACGGCGTCTTCCTCGCCGCATTCGTCAGCCAGCGCCCCGACCTCACCGCCACCGGGTTCAAGCCGGCCTACGACCAGGCCATCTCAGGCCTCGACGCGGTCAACCGTCTGACGAAGATGCACCCGGAGCTCTGCGAGCTCGGGCGGAGCCCGGCCGACGTCGAGCGGATTGTGAAGACCGGCAAGCGCGCGATTCTGACCGGCGTCGAGAACGGGTATCCGATGGGAGACGACCTGGCGAACCTCAAGGCGTTCTACGACCGCGGCGCGCGGTACATGACGCTCGTGCACACGTCGCACAACCAGCTGGCCGATTCGTCGACGCCCGGGGGAGCCGATGCACAACGGACTGTCCGAGCTGGGCAAGAAGGTCGTGGTCGAGATGAACCGGCTGGGCATGATGGTGGACCTCTCGCACGCGTCGGCGAAGTCGTTCTGGGACGCGATTGCGGTGTCGAAGGCGCCAATCATCGAGTCGCATTCGGGCTGCAAGGCGTTGTCACCAAGCGACCGAACCTCGACGACGATCAGCTCAAGGCGCTGACGAAGAACGGCGGCGTGATGCAGATCGTGGCGCTGGCGTCGTACCTCAAGGCCGAGCCGCCCGAGCGGACGGCGGCGATCCAGGCGCTGCGCACCGAGTTGGGCATGGGCGCGCGCGGGGGCGGCGGCGGCGGTCGCGGCGCTGGCGGCCAGGGCGGGCAGGGCGGGGGGGCAACCAGCCGGCCTTGACGCCGGAGCAGCAGGCGGATGCCGCGAAGCGCCAGCGCGGCCTACCAGGAGCGGATGAAGGGGATCGACGCGACAGTACCCGTTCCGCCGGCGACGCTGAAGGACTTCGTCGATCACATCGACTACGCCGTGAAGGTGGCAGGCATCGACCACGTCGGCATCGGCACCGACTTCGACGGCGGCGGCGGCATCTCCGGGTTCAACGATCATTCCGAGGCATTCAACGTCACCGTCGAACTCGTGAAGCGAGGCTACACCGAGCAGCAGATCGTCAAGATCTGGGGCGGGAATCTGCTGCGGGTCTGGCGGGAAGCGGAAAAGGCCGCGAAGAAGATACGGAGTCTTCGGCTGTCAGTGGCTAGTTGGCAGTGGTCAGTCGGACTGCGGTCACCCACACGATTGGGGTCGGAGCAGTTCTTGCTCCGACCCCATCTTCCCATCGCGGCGGCGTGATCGCCGCCGCAGCTACTTCTTCAGTATCTCCATCATGTAATCGATCGCCTCTTTGTCCTTCATCGTCGAAAGGCGTTCGACGAGCCGCTTCCGCAACGCCGGATCCGCTTCCTGCCGCGCCATCTGGACGAGCGTCGCGGCCGAGCTGGTCGCCATGAGGTTGTCCAGAATCTGGTGCTTCACCGCCGGGTCCTTCTCGGCCTTGTACAGCGCGAGCATGAGGTCGGCGGCCTTCGGCATCCGGTCGGACAGAAGGCCCTGCACGGCCGCCCTGCGCAAGTCGGGGTTGTTGTCGCTTCTTCGCGATCTGGAGCAGCCT
This sequence comes from uncultured Acidobacteriota bacterium, assembly GCA_963784455.1. Lineage (GTDB taxonomy): Bacteria > Acidobacteriota > Vicinamibacteria > Vicinamibacterales > Fen-181 > FEN-299. Next base: position 219,908 of record CAWARN010000018.1, read on the forward strand.
GTCGACCTGCGATGAGTGGCGCATGTTGTCAGGATCTCCCGCTTCAGGTCGACGGACGGCTCGGTCGCGTAGAGCTGCCAGAGCGCGTCGGCCGCCTCCTTGGCCTTCGCCTCGCGGGCCTTCTCGCGTTCGGCGCTGGCCGCGGGCGGCGCCACTCTCACGATGTTGGCGGCTTCCCTGGCCGTGACGCCGCCGGCCGCCGCGGCGCTCCGGCGTTCGGCGTCCGCCATCACGCGAACGCGCTCGGCCTCCGCCTGCGCGCGGGCCCGTTCGATGTCGGCCGCCGCGCGTTCGAGTCGCGCGCGCGCCTCGTCGAGGGCCATGTTGCCGGCCAACGTATAGTCGAAGGCGTCATAGCCGCCGAACACGACGCCGCGGCGTCCGGTCTCGCCGAGGCTTCGAATCACGCGCTTCTTCACGTCGACGTCACCTGTCGTCTTGTAGACGTCGACCAGCAGCGGCACGTCCGGCCCGCTGCCGAAGGCGCCGAGGTAGTCGAGCGCCTTGAGCTGCAGGTCAGGGTTGCCCTTGCCCTTCGCGATTTCGGCGAGCAGCGTCCTGGCTCGCGGCGACGCGCTCTGCGCCAGCACGAAGAGCCCGCGCTCCTTGAGTTTCGGCGACGCCGACCCGGTCAGGAGCTTCTCGATCAGCGGGATCGCGCTGTCGGGGTCGCGCATCATCAGGCCGTTGAGCGCGATCAGCTTCAGCTCTTCGTCGCCGGCCATGTCCGCCGACACCGGCTGCCCTGACGCCTGGCGCACATCGACGAGGAGCGCCTTGGCGTCGCCGGACCACCGGCTCGACGGGAACTTCTTCTGCAGATCCTCGAGCGTGCGGATCGCCTCGTCGCGCTTGCCGAGTCGGCTGAGCGCGTAGGCCCTCCAGTACATGGCCCCCTCGACCTTCTTCCCACCCGCGGCGATGACCTTGTCGAAGGCTTCCACGGCGCGGTCGTACCGCCCCGAGTCGAGCGACGAGATGCCGCGGTCGTAGTCGAAGTCGCCCGGGAACGTCAGTGTCTGGGTCTTGGCCACGATCCGTTCCTGCAGCGCTGACAGCGCGGCGGCGTCTGTCGCCAGCGAGAGGGCCCGAGCATCGAGGCTCACGCCGAGCGTCTCGAGCTTCTGTTGAATCTCGGGCGCGATGATCGGCGCCACCGGGACGAGCGGCGTCCTCGGCGCGGCAGGCGGCGCCTGCGCGCCGGCCACAGCCGCGACAAGCACGAATGTCAGTGCGGGAAGCGACGTCTTGTGCCACATGATCGTATCCTCACCAATCTCGGGCCTCCCGCGTCAGCCGGCGTTCACCGCGGAGCTGGTCTCCCGCTCGCGGACACGCTGGCCGAACACGTTGACCTTGAAGATGATCCCTTGCTGTTCGATGCGGCTGCGCACCTTGCTGAACTCCGCCGCCGTCATCGTGGACGGGCTGTTCGCGATCTCCATCAGCACGCGCTCCAGTTCGTCGAGGACGCTCGCCACTGCCGGATCACCCGTCGTCAGCGCGGTCTGGCGGTAGAGCCGGTTCTCGGTGACCAGGTCGCGCGCGCGCTGCTGTTCGCCGGAAATGTCGACTGTCGTGCCGCTCGGGGTGTTGACAAGCTCGATGAGCGCGACCTGCGAGCGTTCGAGGTGATCGCCGACGGCCACCAGGAGAATCCGCTCGCGCACGACCTCACGATCAGATGGCCGGCTGCGCGGACACTGGCGCTGCTGCCGGCGCGGCCGCCTGCGCGGCGTCCTGCTGCGTCGACTCGGCCGCCTGCCGCGTCACGTGGCGCCAGCGACGAACGCCGCCACCACCAGCACGGCCACGCCTCCCGGCGAGTACGAGCGCTCGCGGCGACAGGAACGCCGCCAGGCGATCCCGCCACGTTTCAGCGTCGCGGCCGAGAGAGGGCTGGATGCGGGCCCACACCTCGGCGCCGTAGCGGTCGGAGCGTTGCGGCTCCGGCAGCGAATCGACGGCGGCCAGGACGTGCCTCAGTTCGCCAAGCTCGACCTGGCACGACGCGCACGCGTGCAGGTGCTGCTCGATCGCTGCCGCTTCGTCTCCGCGGCCGGTGTCGCCGAAGTGATAAGCGACGAGCTGTTCTTCGGTCAGGTGGTTCACGATGATGAAACCTCGATCGCGGCCCGCCTCCGCGTTTCACGCTGCGGCGGGGCCCGCACACCCTCCGCGAGGCTGAAGCCCCGCGCTACACCCCGCGAGGCTCGAAGACCTGCGCCGCACCGACCGTCCGCCGGCCCGACGACGGGTGCCAGGGCGCGGCGCATCTTCTGGACCGCGCGGAAGATGCTGTGCTTGGTTGCGCCGGTCCGGAGGCCGAGGGTCCCGCCGATCTCGTCGAGCGACCGGCCCTCGAAGTGCCGGAGCACGAAGGCCGTCCGCTCGGTCGGCGTCAGCAGGCCCATCGCCGCCCTGACACGGCTCTGGACCTCCGCGCCGAACGCGAGCCGGTCCGGCCTCAACGACAGCTCGGCCTCCGGCTCGATACCGCCACCCGGCGCGTCCTCGCCGCCGCCGCATCCAGGGACTCGCCTTGTGGCGTGGCCGCCGGCGGAGCAGGTCGTACGCGCAGTTGACGGTGATCCGATGGACCCACGTCCTGAAGCTCGACCGGGCCTCGAAGCGCTTCAACTCCCGGTAGGCCTTCAGGAACGCGTCCTGGACGACGTCCTCGGCGTCCGGCTCGCTACCGGTCAGGCGGAAGGCGAGCTGGAAGACACCCCGGCCGTGTCGCTCGACGAGGCGACGGAACGCCGTTCGTCCCCGGCCTGAGCCAGGGTGACATCGTGGGCGTCGTTCGCGTCCATC
>CAWARN010000019.1:0-38823 GCA_963784455.1 uncultured Acidobacteriota bacterium
CGCGTGACGCTCTCTCCGCGGCCGGCGCTGATTGACTTCAACTACGGCGCCGAGGAGGTGTTCGCGCTGCGTTCGGAGGCTTCCGAGAAGGCGATGCCGACGGTGGACGAGATCATCTTCCGGTTCCAGCAGGCCGACGCCGCCCAGGCGGAGCTCGTCGAGAACTACATCGCCAGCGCGCGCGTCAAGATCCACTTCCAGCCGACCACCCTCGACGCCTACGACATCGTCGTCGAGAACCGGTTCTTCTCCGACCGGCAGGTCACCGAGTGGCAGGAGATGACGTTCTCGCTGAACGGCGCCAAGTGGGGCCGCAACCGGCCGCCGTTCCCGCTGCTGCAGCCCGAGAAGGTACTGTCGCTGCCGCTGGCGCTGCGCCTGAACCGCGACTACGTCTACCGCCTCGAGGGCACCGACCGCGTCGGCGACCGGCCGTGCTACGTCGTCCGGTTCGACCCGATCGACGAGAAGCAGTCGCTCTACCGCGGCCGCGTGTGGATCGACACCGAACGTTACGTGCGGCTGAAGGTACAGTCGGTGCAGACAGCGCTGTCGCCGCCGGTCGTCTCCAACGAGGAGGTGCAGACGTTCACCGCCGTCGGCCAGGTCGACGACCGGCCGGTCTACCTCTTCTCGAAGATGGTCAGCCAGCAGATGTCGCCATCGCGGGGCGAAACCTGCTCGTCACGAGGCACGTGGACTTCAGCGCGTTCCGCGTGAACGTCCCGTCGTTCGCCGAGGAGCGCCAACAGGCGCGAGCGAGCGACGACATCATGTACCGCGACACCGAGAAGGGGCTGCGCCACCTGGTCAAGCAGGGACCGAGCGCGTGGTCAGCGACACGGTGAAGGCCAACGCGAAAGCGCTGGCGCTCGGCACGATCGTCGATCCGTCGTACGACTACCCGCTGCCGCTCGTCGGCATCGACTACGTGAACTTCAACCTCATGAACAAGGGGCTGCAGCTCAGTTTCATCTTCTCGGGCGTGCTGGCCGCCGGCAACCTGCAGAAGGCGAAGATCAACGGCTCGAAGTTCGACGCGAGCCTCGATTTCTACGGCATCGCCGTGAACAGCAACGACCTGGTCTATGACGAGAGCGGCGAACGGACGGGCGAGCGGCTGCTGACCCGCAACATCTCGACGGGCGTGAACCTGGGCTACCAGGCCACGGACTACCAGAAGATCACGGCGGGGTCGCACACCCAGTACGACCACTACTCTCCCGACTCGGATTACACGGACCCCGGGTTCGTGGTTCCGGAGGACACCGCCACGGTGAACGGCGGCTTCAACTACGAGTGCCGTCGCGGCGGATACTCGCTGCTCGGCAGCTGGGCGTACTTCTGGCGGGCCGACTGGCAGCCGTGGGGCGACGTCAACGAATTCGATCCGGCCACGCGGACATACACGAAGTACGACGTCGGCGTTTCGAAGGACTTCCACTTCAAGCTGATCCACACGATTCGCCTGAACGGCAACTACTACGGCGGCCAGCGGCTCGACCGGTTCTCGATGTACCGGTTCGGCCTTTTCGACCCGACGCGGATGCGCGGCATCCCGTCGGCGGGCGTCCGGTTCTCGGAAGTGGGAATGGTCAGGGCGTCGTATTCGTTCAACCTGTTGAATCGGTATCGCCTGGCGCTGTACGCTGACCACGCGTGGGGCCGGACGCCCGACGACCGGAACTGGATGCCGACGACGGGGATTGGCGTCGAAGCGAACTTCCCAGGACCGAAGACGACGATGCTGAAGGTAGGCGTCGGGAAGGGGTTCCTGCCCAGCATCTACAAGGGGTCGGGCTCCTTCGTCTTCGAGTTCATGCTGTTCAAGCCGATCTGACGGAAGGGTGACATGGCTGGACGACGTGTGGCGGTGACTGGGGTCGGCCTGGCGTGTTCGCTCGGCGTCGATCGCGAGTCGGCGTGGCAGGCGATGTGCGAGGGCCGCTGCGGCATCGCCGAGGTGACGCTGTTCGAGGCGAAAGACTACCGAAGCCGCATGGTGGCCGAGGTGCGCTACGACCCGGCGGCGCACTTCAACGTGCGGGAGCGGCGGCGCTACGGGCGGGCCGACCAGTTGGCGATTCTCGCGGCGGGGGAGGCGCTGGCGGATTCCCGCCTGCTCGAGAGCGGCATCGCGCGGTCGTCGGTGGGCGTGCTGTTCGGCGTCGGCGCCAACGATCAATTGCGCAACGAGATGTACTACGCGGAGGCGTTCGTGCGAGGCGGCCGCTGGCCGAAGCCGTCGGGCATCATCAACTTCCTCAACGGCGCCTCATCCGACGCCGTCGCGAACCGGTTCGGCCTGACCGGGCTCCGCGTGAACATGAACTCGGCGTGCTCCTCGAGCACGATGACCATCGGGTACGGCGCGGACATGATTCGCGCGGGCCAGTTGGAGGCCGCGGTGTGCGGCGGCAGCGACGCCCTTTGCCGCACGGCGCTGAGCGGCTTCAACGCGCTGCGCGTCGTCGACACCGAGCCGTGCCGGCCGTTCGACGTGACCCGCAACGGCATGAACCTCGGCGAGGGCGGGGCCGTGCTGGTGCTCGAGGACATGGCGCGCGCGCGGGCCAGGGGGGCGCACATCTACGCGGAGCTGGCGGGCTACGCGGCCTACTGCGAAGCGTTCCACGCGACTGGTCCGGAACCCGAGGGCGCGGCGGTGGCGGCGTTGCTCTCGGCGACGCTGGCCGCGTCCAGCGTGGCGCCAGAGGAAGTGGACCACATCAACGCGCACGGGACCGGGACCGGGCCGAACGACCGGACCGAGGCGCGAGGCATCCGCCGCGTCTTCGGCGAACGCGGCGGGCAGATCCCGGTGACGTCAATCAAGTCGATGGTGGGCCACTGCCTGGGGGCGGCCGGCGCCGTGGAGGCGGCGGCGCTCGCGCTCACGATCGACCGCGGCATCATTCCGCCGACCATCCACCACACGACGACGGACCCCGAGTGCGAGGTGGACGTGGTGGCCAACCGGGCCAGGGTGCAGCCCGTGCGGTGCGGCATCTCGACGTCGCTGGCCTTCGGCGGAAACGACGCTGCGGTCATGATGCGACGGATGAACTGAGGGCGCCTCATGCACGCATATTCACTCGACACCAGGGGCATCGTGGCCGCGTGTGCGCAGTGCGGCCAGCAGAACCGGGTCGCGTACGAGAAGCTTGCCGAGGCGGTGCGGTGCGGCAGATGCAAGGCGACGCTCCACCCGCCGGCGACGCCCATCGACGTCCCCTCGCTCGAGGCGTTCGACGCGGTGACGGGGCGCTCCTCCCTGCCGGTGGTGGTGGACTACTGGGCCGCGTGGTGCGGCCCGTGCCGGATGGTCGCGCCCGAGATGGACAAGATCGCGGCTCAGCGCGCCGGCGATCTCCTGGTGGTCAAAGTGGACACCGAGCGGCTGTCGGAGCTGTCGGCGCGGTACCACATCCAGTCGATCCCGATGCTCGCGGTGTTCCACCGCGGGCACGAGAAGGCGCGGACCGTCGGCGCCCGCCCGGCCAAGGAGATCCTCGCGTTCATTCACGAAGCATTGGCGGAAGGAAGCTGATCGGCGGGGCTCGGTGCGCAAGGCTCAGGGCTCAGGCAATCGGTGATGAATCTAGCGCTGTTCGACTTCGACGGTACAATCACGACAGGCGACACCTTCTCGCCGTCTATTCGTCTCGCCGTCGAACCACGCAGGATGATGGCAGGGCGTGCGGTGGTCGGCCCGCTGGTACGCGGATATCGTCTCGGCCTCGTGTCCGCGAGCAGGGCGCGGCTTGTTGTCTCTGGATTCGGCTTTCGCGGAGCTTCTGCGGTCGCCGTGCGTGAACGTGGGCTGAGGTACGCGGCGGACGTTCTTCCAGGCACCGTCAGACGACGCGCTCTTGAGAGGATCAAGTGGCACCAGGGGCAAGGTGATGAGGTTGTCGTAGTGTCTAGCTCGCTCGACGTCTGCCTGCGTCCCTGGTGCGAATCCCAGGGCCTGCATTGCATCTGCACCGAGCTCGAGGAACGCGATGGCCGGCTGACGGGTCGGTACCGTCACGGCGATTGCACAGGATCGGAGAAGGTTCGACAGATTCGGGAGCAGGTCCTCGCTTGATCGGTACCCGTTGGTGCACGCCTATGGGGACACTCGCGAAGATCGCGAGATGCTCGCCCTTGCTGATCGGAAGCACTACCGCTGGAGGGAGATCTCGGACTGGAGCGAAGCAGGCGAACCTAGATCTTCGACGACCCTGTGAACTGTCGGGCCCAGCGCGCGCTTCGAGAACCACCAGAGAGAACCTCAGCTTGATCGTCAGCTTCCCGTGAGCTGTGGAGGACCTCATCCTCGCGATCGAAGTCGATATCGTCAGAAGGCTGGGGACGGTCCGTGAAACCACCGACCGCCTGAAGGACCTGCGCACCGCCCTCATTTCCGCTGCGGTGACCGGCAAGATCGACGTGCGGACGGAGGCCGCCTGCGATCACCAGGCTGAGATCGTTATCTATATTTTGGGTGGCAATCGTTAATGACGGCCCCTGTGGTCCTGTCACCGATAATCAAGGAACCCTGTTCGCAGCCTGTCCCAAGCCTGTACTTGCATTCCTTGCGGCTTGTGTTTAAATTTATATGCCTAAATTTTAATAGTGCCGCTCGCTATTAAGGATCTCTTGCCAGGGAGGTGGCCCCCCCATGACGCGTGGCGACACGGGCCGATACGAGATCACCGCCGTCGGCGGCGAGTCGGTTCGCGCCTTCGTGCCCGATCCGCTCCCGCCGGCACCGCCTCCGGCGATGGACGGTGTCCTGCAGAGCCTGTTCGAGATCGCAGCGCTCGCCGTCGGCCGTCTCGACGGCGTGTCGAGCCTCCTGCCGGACAAGTCGCTCCTCCTCTACTCCTACGTCCGAAAGGAAGCGGTCTCTCCTCTCAGATCGAGGGCACGCAGTCGTCGCTCTCTGACCTCCTACTCTTCGAGCTGGACGAAGCGCCCGGCGTGCCGCTCGACGATGTCGTCGAGGTATCGAACTACGTGGCGGCACTCGATCACGGGCTGGCGCGACTTCGCGGAGGATTCCCGCTTTCGAACCGGCTCCTTCGGGAAATCCACGGCGTACTCCTTTCGCGCGGCCGGGGCGGCGACAAGACCCCGGGAGAGTTCCGCCGGTCGCAGAATTGGATTGGCGGCACGCGGCCCGGGAACGCGGTCTTCGTCCCGCCGCCGCACACCGAGGTGCCCGCATGCATGGCGGCGCTGGAACGATTCCTCCAGGCAGAAGACGACGGCGTGCCGGCACTGGTGCGGGCGGGCCTGGCCCACGTGCAGTTCGAGACCATCCATCCGTTCCTCGACGGCAACGGCCGCATCGGCAGGCTGCTCGTTGCGTTGCTTCTCTGTCACGCGGGCCTGCTGCGCGAACCCCTGATCTACCTCAGCCTCTTCTTCAAGCAGCACCGGGGCACGTATTACGAGCTGCTGGACTCCGTGCGCAGGACCGGCGACTGGGAGGCCTGGCTCGCGTTCTTCCTCCAGGGCGTGAACGAGGCGGCGCAGGGTGCGGTCGCCACCGCCGAGCGCCTGTCGGCGATGTTCCGCGCGGATCGCGGGCGAATCGAGGCGAAGGGCCGGCGGGCAGGTTCGGCCCTGCGGATCCACGAGGCCCTGAAGGCCCGCCCCATCGGGTCGTTGGCCGGCCTCGGCAAGGCGACCGGGCTATCCTATCCGACGGTGTCGTCGTCCGTAGACCTGCTCGTCGGCCTGGGCATCGCGCGTGAGTTGACGGGTAAACGGCGCAACCGTCTGTTTGTGTACGATCAGTATCTGGCAGCCCTCAGCGAGGGGACCGAAACGCCATGAGCCCCGGAATCCCCGACCGCGCCCATCGCCACGCGGAGGAAGGGTGTGCGTTGCCGACCATCTGACTGGCTGGCAACCACTTGGTGCGTGGGCCGCCGGGCGATGAATCACTCCCGGTGACGCGAAAGGGTACACTGTTGCACAGGGCATTCAACGCCGTGCCGCGCTCGTCAATCGAGCCCGTGGATTCTGTCGGACTATTGGGCGACGGGCGTCTCGAGGGGAGTCCGCCACCTCATTGGAGCAATTGCCCATGTCCGACGCCACGAACACCGTCCGACTCCACCGCGTGCTTCGCGCATCGCCTGACCGCGTCTACCGTGCGTTCCTTGACCCCGATGCGATGGCCAAGTGGCTTCCCCCGCACGGGTTCACAGGAAGGGTGCATCAGATGGACGCGCGCGTCGGTGGCGGCTACCGGATGTCCTTCACGAACTTCGGTACCGGCAAGAACCATTCGTTTGGCGGGCACTTCACGGAACTCACGCCGGGCAGCCGCATCAGGTACATCGACACGTTCGACGACCCGAGCATGCCAGGTGAGATGCCGGTGACGATATCGCTGCGTTCGGTGACCTGTGGTACCGAAATCGAGATCGTCCAGGAAGGGCTGCCGGCGGCGATTCCGGTCGAGTTCTGCCACCTCGGGTGGCAGGAGTCGCTCCAACTGCTCGCCCAACTGGTCGAGGCGGAGATTCCTGACGGGGCGTAGCCTGTCCGGTGGCGGTTCAAATCGCAGACGGACCTGGACAATCCAATGACGACTTCGCAAACGATTGAATCGTCGGCGCGGGAGCCGATCCGGCTCTGGCCAGGCGTCCTGCTCGTCACGCTGCAGTGGCTTCTCTGGCTCGTCGTCCCCCGGCTCGTTCCGGAAGCCGCAACCGCGGCGATGCTCGCCGCAGTCGGGCTGGGACTGGTCGTCGTGTTGTGGTGGCTCCTGTTCAGCCGGGCGCCCTGGTCCGATCGCGTCGGCGCGATCGTCCTGATGGTGGCCGCGCTGTTCGCGACTTCGCGCGTCGTCCACGCGTCGATCGCGGGCGGGATGATGGGGTTCATGCTCGTCATGTACGCGATCCCGGCGCTGAGCCTGGCGCTGGTAGCCGGGGTTGTAGCCGGCCGTCGCCTGTCGGCACGGGCTCGGCGGGCCACGATGGCCGGCGCGATCCTGATCGCGTGCGGCGCATTCACGCTACTGCGGACCGGCGGGCTGACCGCCGGCGGCGCCGCGGATATGCACTGGCGATGGACGCCGACTCCAGAGGAGCGGCTCCTGCTGCAGGCCAAAGACGAACGGCTGCCTTCTCAGCCGGCGCCGGCCGCGGCGACGGCCCCGGCCGTTGCGCAGGCGCCGGTTGCGGCGACTCCTGGTCCAGCGCTCGCGCCCGCACCACCGGTCCCACCGCCGTCGATCCCTGAGTGGCCCGGCTTTCGCGGCGCAGAGCGCGACGGCGTCGTCCGCGGTGTGCGGATCGAGACCGACTGGACCGCGTCGCCGCCCCAAACGCTCTGGCGGCGGCCGATCGGCCCGGGTTGGTCGTCGTTCGCGATCCGGGGAGACCTCTTCTACACGCAGGAGCAGCTGGGGGACGAGGAGATCGTCTCCTGCTACAGGCTGACGACGGGCGAGCCGGTGTGGCGCCACCGCGACACCACCCGGTTCTGGGAGTCGAACGGCGGCGCCGGCCCGCGCGGGACGCCGACGCTCGCTGGCGGCCGCGTCTACGCGATGGGGGCGACCGGGATCGTGAACGCGCTCGATGCCGCCACCGGTGCGGTTGCGTGGTCGCGCAATGTCGCGTCGGACACCGACACCAACGTACCGATCTGGGGCTTCGCGGCTTCGCCGCTCGTCCTCGACGACGTGGTCATCGTCGGCGCCGCGGGACGGTTGGTGGCCTATGGCATCGCCGATGGGAAGCGGCGCTGGGTCGGGCCGGCCCGCGGCGGGGGCTACAGCTCGCCGCAGCGGCTGACGATCGACGGCGTGGTTCAGGTCGTGATGTTGAGCGACGCGGGCGCCACCGCCGTCGCGCCGTTCGACGGGGCCGTGCTCTGGGAGCACGCCTGGCCCGGCGCCGCGATCACACAGCCGGCCCGCGTGGACGACCAAGGCCTGCTCTTGAACACGAACAGCACCGCCGGCGCCGGCGTCGGCACACGGCGCGTCGCGGTCGACCCGCGCGCCCGGCGGGTGGACCGCCACCGAGCGTGTGGACCTCGACCGGGCTGAAGCCGTACTTCAACGACCTCGTCGTCCACAAGGGCCACGCCTACGGCTTCGACGGCAGCATCCTCGCGTGCATCGATCTCGCGGACGGCAAGCGTACGTGGAAGGGCGGCCGCTACGGCAACGGCCAGCTCGTGCTGCTGGCGGACCAGGACCTGCTGCTGGTCCTTTCCGAGGACGGCGAACTGGCGCTCGTCGGGGCCACGCCGGATCAGTTCAAGGAGCTCGCCCGGTTCCGGGCACTCGAGGGCAAGACCTGGAACCACCCCGTGCTGTTAGGCGACATCCTGCTCGTCCGCAACGCGGAGGAGATGGCGGCGTTCAGGCTGGCGCTCGCGAAGCGGTGACCGGGCGCCCGCCTGCCCGACGCGGGTCTGAAGACCCGCGCTACGCCGACCACGCCCACAACGGCTGGCGCTCGAGAGGCAGGCGCGGACCGGGTCGGCGCAAAGGGCGACTTGCGAGGTCTGCCGAGCGGCCGCCTTCGCGCGAAGCGCTGCGGCGAGCCTCGCCGAAGCCCCGCGCGTACTGGCGGGCGGGCGGAGGCGGGAGCCGACGAACCGGGCCACGACTGACGTCTCACTGCCAGCCGGGTACAATATCCCCGCCATGTCCGTGCCGCGTCTTCTCAGCGCCTGGGCCGTCGCGCTCTGCCTTCTGGCAGCCGCTCCCGTTGAGGCGTCTCAGCCCGTCAGCCTCACGAACGGGCGCGTGACAGCGCAGTTTGGAGACCGAGGCCTGACCGCCCTCGCCGGTCCGGAGACCGGCCAGTCCGCCCGATTCGTCCGGGACGACTTCGCCGTCGCCATCGGCGACCGGGCGTACGTCAGCCGCGAACTGCCGCCGCCCACGCGCGTCGCGCTGACGGACCGCGTGACCTACACGTGGGCCGCCGCGCCCTATCGCCTGACGGTCGTCTACGAACTCGCGCAGGGCTGGCGGTTCATCAGCAAGCAGATTTCAATCGAAGGCGGCGGCCAGCCGTACCGCGTGTCCGAGGTCGTCGTCTTCGACTCGAACGTGGCCGATCCGATCGCCGGCGACTTCATCCCGAAGAGCGCGCGCACCAATCTCGGGACCGGGGACTACGGCGCCTGTCTCCGCTTCGCCAAGGGGCGCGGGTTGCTCGTCGTCGCGCAGAACCCGTTCCTCGAGTATCGCCGCGATGCGCAGGCCTTCTCGCTCCGCTACAGGCCCGACCTCGACTGGAACCCGGCCGACGGCTCGTTCGTGGCCGACCGTGGCCTGCTCGCGCTCTATTCCATGACCGGCCGCGTGCTGCCGGACCGGATGCTCGCGGAGTGGAGGCTCGGACCCGGCGATGCGAAGCCCGGCATGGACGAGGCCGAAGTGGAGGCGTTCACGGACATGGTGCGCGCGTTCACGCTGGCGAAGCCCGCACGGCCCGTGAACGTGTTCGTCCCGTGGTGCCTGAACGACTACCAGATCGACATCGCCACACCCGAGGGGCGCACCGAGTACAAGCGCGTGTTCGACGTGGCGGCGGAACTCGGCGCCGACTACGCGATCTTCGCTCCGACCAATTCGGACCTCGCGAAGCGCGAGGACAGCACCGACGACTGGAGCTGGGAGAACCTGCTGTGGGCCGGGTTCGGCCAGAAGATCCGGAAGAACGAGTGGAGCCCGAAGACCGGCCCGATCCCGCCGTCGGTGCAGGAGATGCTCGACTACGCCGCCGGGAGGAAGGTGAAGCTGCTCGCCTACGTCTACCCCGTCCTGGCGTTCTCGCAGAACCCGGAATGGCTGACTGCGCGAAGGAGCAACCCGAAGAGGATGTACGGCAACCTCGGATTCCGCAGCCTGCAGGACTGGCTGATCGAGACGCTGGTCGCCTTCCACGGGCGGCTGGGACTGGGCGGCTACTCGTTCGACCACGCGTTCCTGAACATCGACGGCAGAAGCCCCTACGCGCAGTGGGCCGGGTGGCGGCGCGTGATGGAGGAACTTCGCCGCCGCATCCCCGACATCGTCATCGACGGGCGCCAGGCCTATCACCTCTACGGGCCGTGGGTGTGGCTGGCCGGCAGCTACCCGCACCCGACCTTCAGCGACGAGCAGCCCGAGAGCTTCATGCCGTTCCCCGACCTGCACTTCGATCGCGTGTCGGCGAACCGCCAGCGGTGGACGGCCTACCGCTACCGCAACTTCGAGTTCGCGCCGAGCGAGCTGGTGCCCGGCTTCATCACCCATCAGACGTCGCGTGCCGACGACACCGGCCAGATGCCCCAGCGCAGGACCGACCGGGGCATCATGCTGCTGCCGCTCCGGGCGCGCGACTGGGACTACCTCGGCTGGCGGTACTCGCTGCTCTCGTCGATCGCCAGTGGCGGCTGGAACAACGTACTCGACATGATCCCGGCGCGCGACGTCGAGGAGTACAAGAACTTCTCGGACGCCGACCGGAAGTGGTTCCGGCGATGGATCGACTGGACGGCGGCCAACAAGGAGCTGCTGCGCCGGACGCGGACGATCCTGGGCCAGCCGGCGATCGGGAAGGTGGACGGCACCTCGGCCATCGTCGGCAACCGGGGCTACATCTTCCTGTTCAATCCGAACGGCCGGCGGCTCGACGCCGAGTTCTCCCTGGATGCGACGATTGGCTTCAACGGCAGCGGCCCAGTCCAGCTGAAGGAACTGTACCCGCTCGAGCACCGGCTCGTCGGCAAGCCGGGTGCCGGTCTCTGGTCGGCAGGCGACCGCGTGAAGATCTCGATGGACGGCGGCTCGGCGCTCGTGCTGGAGCTCCAGCCCGCCCCGGCTGCGCCATCGGCGCCGATATTGTTCGGCACGCCGGGAACGGCGGCGGTTACGGGCGGCCAGTTGTCGATCGACGGCGTTCGCGGTGAAGCCGGAACGACGCGTGACCTGCTGGTCCTGCCACCGTCAGGCGGCCCGGTGACCGCGGTGCGGGTGAACGGCGAGCCCCTGCCATTCACTCGGGGCGGGGCCGGTGCGATCACGATCCCGGTGTCGTTCGCCGGTGCCTCGTTCAGCCAGTACCAGCAAATCGGCAGCGTCGATCCGGACTTCGCCGGCGGGCGTTTCTTGGCGCGGTTCACCGTGCCCCAGCGTGTCTTCGATCAGCTGGCGGCGCGCCGCAAGGCCTGGCCGATTCCCTGGACGGCCGAAGACTACCAGACAACGTGGCTCGCGCCGGAGCGGCTGCTGCTCTTCGTGCAGATCGCCGAGCCCGATCCGTCGTGGGAGGCGAGGCTGACGATCGACGGCCGCGTCGTCGAGTTGCGCAAGGCCTACTCGGCCGTCCGCGCGGCGCCGCGCACGTTCGTCGGCTTCTACGCGGACCTGTCGCTGATCGCCGCCGACCGCGAGCACGTGCTCGAGCTCGAGTTGCCCCGACTCCGCCCCGGCCAGCTGCAGGGGGTGTTCTTCGAGAACGTGGAGACGGAGTTGACGGACGTGATCAAGAAGTAGACAGCTGGCGGCTGTCAGCGGACCACGGATGCTCCAGCTGGCAGCGGATCAACGGCACGCCGGCTCACGAGATCCGCTGTCGGCTGCCAGCTGCCAGCTACACCGAAGGCCCATGTCACACCACCCCGTCCTGTCCGATATCGAACGCGACGCGAGCCTCGAGGTCGCCCAGGCATTCGCGCGCGTCGTCTCCCGCTTCTTCGAGTCCACGCGTGACGGCAATGGCCCTGTGTCCACGCCGCTGACGGCGGAGGAGCTCGCGCGCCGTTTCGACGAGCCGCTGCCCCCGGGGCCGAAGATCATCGAGGCGGTGCTCGACCGGCTGGAGCGCGACGTCCTGCCCGACTGCAACCGCCTGACCCACCCTCGATCGATGGGCCACCAGGTGTCCGCGCCACTTCCGGTTGCCGTCTGGACCGAGGCGCTCACCGCCGCCGTCAACCAGTCGGGCGCGGTGTGGGAGATGTCGCCGGTCGGCACCGTCATCGAGGCGCAGGTCATCCGCTGGATGTGCGACCTCGCCGGACTTGGACCCGACGCAGGTGGCACATTCACCTCTGGCGGGACCGAGGCGACGTTCGCCGGACTGCTCGCCGCCAGGCAGTCGGTCATGCCGGACGTCTGGACGCGCGGCGTCGGAGCAGACCCGCCGGCCGTCGTGTGCGGCGAACACGCGCACTACGGTGTGGCGCGAGCCGTCGGTGAGCTCGGCCTGGGAACGGAGCGGACGGTCGTGATTCCGTCCGCCGGATTCCGGATGGACGTCGCCGCGCTCGAGGGCGAGCTCGACCGCTTGCGCCGGCAGGGCCGAACGGTCATGGCCGTCGTCGCCACCGCCGGCACGACCGCCACCGGCTCGTTCGACGACCTCGAGACGATTGGCCTCCTGTGCGAGCGCCACGGCATCTGGCTGCATGTTGACGGCGCGCACGGCGCCTCTGCGCTCTTCTCCTCCACCCATCGCCACCGCGTGGCCGGCATCCACCGCGCCCGTTCGATTGCGTGGGACCCGCACAAGATGATGCTGATGCCGCTGACGGCCAGCGTCGTCCTCGTCCGGGACGAAACCGATCTCGAGGCGGCCTTCAGCCAGCGTGCGCCGTACCTCTTCCACGCGAACCACGGCGAGCGGCGTTGGGACCAGGGCCTGCGCAGCTTCGCCTGCTCGCGCCGCATCGACGCGTTCAAAGTGTGGGTGGCGCTGCAGCGCCATGGCGCGAGCGGTTTCGCGGCGCTCTATGACCACCTCTGCGACAATGCGCGGGCGCTCCACGGCCTGATCGCGTCCCGCTCGGACTTCGTTGCCCTGCACGAGCCGGAGTCGAACATCCTGTGCTTCCGATACGTCGGCGACGCCTCCCCGAGCGCGGACCGCCTGGATGCAGTCAATCTGCAGACCCGCGAACGCTACAACCGGACCGGAACGGGGTGGATCACGACGACGATGCTGGGCGGGAGACGGGTGCTGCGGGTGACGCTGATGAACCCGCGCACGACAGAAGCGGACCTCGAGCGGACGGTGGGAGAGTTGGCGGACATCGGGCGGAAGGTTGCCGCTGACGCTCTCGGCGAGCAGGGTCGCGTCGGACGTCCGGTTCCCGCCGGAGCGAAGTAACCGGAAGCGAGCGTGATTGGAGTTCAGCGTGAAACCAAGAGCGGTCGTCTCGGGAGCCTTCGTCCTCCTCCTCGCGTTGAGTGTCGTGCCGATCGCGGCCGGCCAGCACATGGTGGAGGTCCGCGGCGCGGATACGAAATACCGCTACGCCGACTGGAACTACTCCTTTGCGAAGGGCGCCGTCGCTGACGTCTTCTACGTCGGCGTGCCCGGCAGCAACGAATTCAACTTCGGCGGAGGCTACGCATTCAAGCACGGCGGCCTCGTCGTGACGCCTCTCGTCTACGGCGTCGTCGGAAAGGAAGGCGGGCAGCGCGGCGTCAAACTGGCGCTGCTGGTCTCGGTGGACAGGGGCGGCTGGAAGCTGCTGTCGTTCCTGGGCGACTACATCCCCGTGTCCGGGGACGTCGAGTCGTACCAGGTGCTGGACACGCTCGACTTCACGCGGATGATCGGCAAGCGCTGGGAGGTCGGCGTCCAGGCCGGCTTCTTCAGAGCCGGCGGCTCGTGGAATCCGCAGGTTGGCCCGCTGGTGAAGTTGAATGATCGCTTGGGCGCCTGGGCCGTCTCCTACCGGTTCGGCCCCGATAACGAATTCCGTGCCGGCCGCGTGCTGACGTTCTGAGGCCCGGCCGGCGGTCGTTCGAGGTGTTCCTGCACCGTCCGCACTTCGAGAAGACGGGCTGTGCGCGCGCCGGGGCGGGCGCGGAAGGTGACAGCGACATACGACTTGCCGGCGGTTTCCGCGAACGGCAAGGTGATCCTGTAGTCCGTGGCGGCGGACGCTCCAGTCTCGCGAATCAGGGTGGCGACCTTTCTGTCATCGACGAGGATGTCGAACGCCTCGCGGAGGGCGGCCGCCTCGGTGAACGCGCACGCGATGGTCAGCGGCGAGTCCTCGTAGATGCGGAGCGTGTAGCTGAACCACCCGGCCGCGCTTCGCCACTTCCGACCTTCGGTCTCGCCGACCGTCATCTCCTCGCCACTCAGCCCGTGCGCGGTTTCCTCGCGGGCTGCGGTCATGTTCACGGCATCAACGACGCGCACGCCCTGGGCAAGAACGGGCTCGTCGCCCGTCATGCCGATCGTGGCGCAAAGGACGACCGAGACGAGCAACATCTCCCCTACTGCTCCTTCATCCACACGATCGACGTCGCCGGAGGCGGCGGGGGGCGCACGGGTTGCGTGCCTGGAGCCGGCGGTGCTGTCGGCTGCGGCGCAGTGCCCGCCGGCACGCCTGCCGCGCCGAAGCCGACAGGCGAAGGCGGGGAGGCCGGCGCCACCACCGGCGGGTTCCGGTTGTAGCGCGCGTAGTTCGGGACCGCCATCAGCCGGCTTCCGTCGCCAAACGTCCCCTTGATGGTCATCACCCCGCCGAGCAACTCCGGCTTCCACTCGGCCGTCAGCGGCGCCGAAGTGGCCAGCGCCTGCGCGATGTCCTGGTCGACCTTCTCGACGTTGTAGAGCATCGGGCCGTATTGCAGCGCCACGCGACCCTTGGTGGCGGCAATCCGGTCACTCGCCTTCACCCGCTGCACCGCGAGCGGAAGCGTGAAGCCGACGACGTCGCCGGCCTTCCAGGCGCGATTGATCACGGCGTAGCCTTGCTCCATCAACGGCTTCACAACCGCGCCGTTGACCGTGATCGCGCCCACGCCCTTCACGTCCGGCGTCCGCGCGTACAGCTCGCTCACGGCGCGATTCGGCACGCGGATCCGCAGGCTGAATCGCTTCGACACCTGCGGGGTCACCGTGAGCGACACCTTCCCGTTCCACGGATAGTCGGTCGCCTGCACGATCTCGACGTCGGTTCCGGCGACGTTCTCCACCGTCACCGTGCTCCCGGCGAACAGGTTGACGTAGAGGCTGTCGGGACCCCTCGCATACATCCAGGTCGGCAGCATCAGCAGCGTCCGCGCGATGTTGCCGACGCAGCACGGGCAGGTGTGCCACGGGTAGCGCGGCACGTTCGAATCGAGCGGGTTGTCGTAGTAGAAGTTCCGGCCCTCGAGGTCGAGCGAACCGAGCAGCGCATTGTAGAAGGTCTCCTCGTAGAGGTCGGCGTACTTCGCGTCGCCGTACGCGAGGTTCAGCTTCCACTGGAAGAAGATCTCGCCGCAGCTCGAGCACGACTCGCAGTAGGCGTTCTGGCGCAGCGAGTAGTCGGGCCCGAACCCCTCGGACGTTTCGCCGCTGCCCACGCCGCCCGTCACGTAGTACTTCCGGTTGACGATGTTGTCCCAGATCGAGAGGACGGCGCTCTGGTAGTCCACGTCGCGGGTTTCGACGACGACGTCGGCCATGCCGGAGTAGGTGTAGACGGCGCGGACCGCGTGGCCGACCGCCTCGTACTGCTGCGTGACCGGCACGTGGCTCTGGTCGTACTCGGTGCCGCCCTTCCGCGAGTCGAGCAGGAACTTCGCCAGGCGGACGTACCGGTCCCCCCGGGCCCCGCCCTCCATCTGGTTGACGAACCGGCCGAAGCGCACGAGCGCCTGCTCCATCTCCTGGTGGCCGTCGAACCACTCCTTCTTCGGCGCCGGCCCGAGGTTGTCGCACCAGCAGTCGGCCAGCTTCTTCGCGGCGTTGTACAGCCGCGCGTCGGCCTTGCCGGTCATCATGTAGTGATTGATGGCCGACTCGATGAAGTAACCCGCGACGTAGCCTTCGTGGTTGCCGCGCCCTTGCGCCGACCAGCGCTCCGCCCACCGCGCCGGGTCGCGCAGGGTGAACGCGGTCTGGAGATACCCGTCCGGCTCCTGCGCGGCCAGGATCTTCGGAATCCAGTCCTCCAGCGTCGCCCTGAACCTCGCGTGCGCGGCAAGGATCTCGGGGTCGCCCTTCGGGTCGACCATGAGGGCGATGCTCATCGCTTCGACCGTCTGGTGCACCCACGCGTTCGAGAAGACGTAGCCCTTGTGGGCGCCGTGAGGCTGCCCTCCCAGCGCCTTCGCCGCCTCGACGAAGTTGTCGATGCCGCCCGGGCCCAGCTGGAGGTCGGTGCGGTTGATCTGATCGATACAGTGCGGGATCCAGTTCACGATCAGGGTCTTGACGGTCCGGTTCCAGAGCGGGCTGTCGACGCGATAGCTCCTGGGGTAGATCGGCAGGAGGTCGACCAGCTTCGGCTCGGGCACGACTTTCACGTTCAGGGCCGAGTCGACGCGGGCGGCGCCATTGTCGAGCGTCAGCTTCAGCTGGTAGGAGCCGGGCGCCGAGAATGCGGCCGTGGTGACTGGGGTCGTGGGGTCTGCGAAGGCGACCGTGCCGGGGCCCGACACCTTGCTCCAGGCCGCTCTCGGCGTTGGTCCTGGCGGCTCCGGCGGCGGCGTGGGCGGGGCACCGGGAGCCGGGCGCCGGGGCGCTCCTCGCCTCGGCGGCGGGCCGTAGCCGGCGTACGCGTTCAGGTATGTCTTTCCGGTGAGGACCGTAACCCGGTCGGGACCTGCGATGGCGGTCAACGGCGCGGCCTGCGCGGCGGTCGCGCCGACGGCGCTCTCGACGATCGGCACGGCCACGAGCGACGCCGCCGCCGCCTTCCCCATCGTCCCCAACATCTCGCGCCGGGTCATCGGCGTCGGCGCGTGGTTGTCGTTCCCGTGGTCGTGGTGGTCGTCGTGGTGGTCACACATGCGGATCGCCTCTTCGGCTGGACTACCTCGCGCCCTTCGGCGGCGCGATCTTCACGTACGTCGCCTGCAGCACCTTCTTCGTCGCTTCGTCCTGGACGAACGCCACCGCCACGAGACCGTTCTTGATCTCGTGCTTCTTCTCCCGGAACGTGTACTCGCCCTTCCGCTCCTTCGTCTCGTAGTTGATGAGACCTTCCTTCGCGTCGGCCATCAGCTTGGCCAGGTCGAAGGTGTACTCGAAGGCGCCGCCCTTGCCCGGCGCGAGCGCGAAGCCCTGGGCCGCCTTCGCGTCGACGGCCATGCCCCGCACCACGATCGGGTGGAAGCGTTCGCCGTTCTCGCCGCTGAAGGTGACCGACTCCTCGGCCAGCACGATCTGGACGCGGAGCTTGTCCGACTTGCTCTTGACGTTCGACACGGTGGCCTTCGCCTTGACCGTGTTGCCCGCCTGGGTGGCCTGGATCTGGACCGCCGCTTCCGGCGCCATCGCCAGGTGCGCCTGGATCTTCGGCTCGACCTTGGAATCGAACAGGTTCTTGGCCGACTCGGCGCTGCCGCCGCCGCCGTCGCTCTCACCGTCGAAGAAGTAGCTCGGCGAGCTGTTGACGCCGTAGAAGGTCCGCCGCGCCACGGTCGAGGGATTGACCATCGGGTCGGGCTGCGGGATGTGGACGTGGTAGTTCAGCCAGATGAAGTCCTGCCGGGAGTACCGCTCGTGCGCTGCATCAAAGGCCAGACCGGCCCCCACGCACGGCGGTCAACCAGAGCCCGGGAAGACTTCGGCCAGCGTTGTTCGACCGGTCGGCTTCGTATTGGCCGGGCGCGTGTACGGCGTCACGCCGAAGCGCACGTTGTCGCGGCGCCACCGCGCGTCGAGCATCGCCTCGAGGCCGGCGACCGATCCGTTGTGCGTCTTGCTGTAGACGGCGTCGAGCGCCTTGAACTCGTCCGCGGTCCCGCGGCCAGACAGGGCCAGCGCGGACAGGTACTCGAGCTGGTCGTTGTCGTTGCCCGCCGTTTTCGCGGCCTCGTAGAGCGACCTGGCCACGGTCGCCATCGTGGACGCCGCGGGCTCGGCCGCGTAGGCTTCCTTCAGGACCTTGACGCCCTCGTCGGCCTTCCCGCGCTTCACGAGGATCTGGCCGAGGGTGGTCTGCGCGGACGCGCGTGCCGATCTGAGAGCGGTGCGCATCTCCTCGTCGGTCGGCATCGTCGGCTTCGTCGGAGGCCGCGGAGCCGGCGGTGCGGCCGGCGTCGCCGGCGCCGGTCTCGGTGGGGCGATGCTGGCCTGAGTGATGCCGTCTTTCGTCACGAAGCGGTAGTTCGGACCCGAAGCGGCTCCGGGCTGGCCGCCGCGCGCCCCGGCCGGCGCGACAGGCGCGGCGTCCGCTGGCGGTGCGATGTACTTGCCGTCCTTCCAGTTGGCCGCCTGCTTCTCGTAGGCCGCCAGGGAGCGGTCGAACGCCCGCTTTCGGTTCTCGAAGTAGGTCTTCTCGTCCATGCCCGCGAGCCCCTTGCGGGCGAAGTCCTCGGCCTCTTCCGAGTAGATGCCGCCGTTGGCGAGCCGCGAGGCGATGCTGTTGTAGGTCGCGTACAGCGGCCGCACGTCGGTCGCCTTCTTCGCGTCCGCAATCTCGGTCTCGATGGTCTTCTGGTTCCGCGCCGTTACGTCCTTCAGCGCGGCCATCAGGCTGGTCTGCACGTTCTGCCTCGCCATTCCGAGGAGCGACGAGCTGGCCTTCGGGTTGTCGGCGATGAACTTCTCGAGAAGCTCGATTCGCTTCAGCGGGTTCTTCTCCGCCATGGCGGTGTTGAACGCCTTGGCTTCGTCGGGAAGCTCCTGCGGCGTCTCCGCCGGCTTCTGTGTGGCAGCCGGGGCCGCCTGGTCGGCCGCCTTGGGATCTGGCGGTTTCTGCGGCGCGACGGTCTGCGCGCCGGGCCCGGCGGCCGCGAGCGCGAGGAGCGCCAGCAGCGCCAAGGGGAATCGAAGGGGGCGTTTCATTCACACTCCTGAAGAGAGACAGATTCCACGCGATTGCGCTGACGATCCTAGCATTGGAGAAGCCCGGGAGGAAGGCGGCGAGCGGGCATTGCGAGGGTCTTTCGCAGCCCGAGTGGATGCGTCGGACGCCCGCCAAGCGTCACGCGGCGGTCAGGAAGAACGGCCGACCATCCGCGGCCCGCCCAGTCTCGAGAGTCCGCGGAGATCGACATGTGCTTAGCGGTAAGCTATGATGACGCATGCAGATCTCGCAGATGGCCAGGATGCTCGGCAGGCGTGGCGGGATCAGCCGCGCGCGGAGCCTGTCGGGCCTGCGGCGGGCTGAGATAGCCCGGGCGGGCGCCAGTGCGCGGGAAGAATCGCTCCGCCTCGCTCGCGCCATTCTCACGAACTTCGACTACGTCAACGCGATCCGCGAACTCCACCCGGCCAGGCCGGTCCGCTCGGAAACGACCTGCGGCGGGAGACTGCCCGGGATCTATGGCCCCGAGATCAAAGGCTAGGACCGGAACGCGGGACGCCGACCTGCTCGGGGCCGTCGGTGAACTGCTGGACGACCTCACCCGCCTGGGCTGCGAACCCACACTGGTCGGGGGCATGGCCCTTGTGGTACCTCGGATCGCCGCGCGTCACGAAGGACTTCGACTTCCTCGTCAACGAAGAGGCGCGCGAGCAGAGGGCCGTGATTCGGACGTTCTATCGACACGGCTTCGAGTTGGCGTCAAAGACAGACGAACACGGCAACATCGTCCGAACGATCGACAGCGAGGAGGTGGCCTCCACGCGGCTCCGGATCAATCGGCCCAAGTCCGCCTACTTCTACCGCCGGGACCTGGCTCTGAGAGTCGACCTGCTCTTCGACTTCCCGATTGCGGCGCACGAGGTCCGCTGCCACTCGACGCGCAGGAAGATCCGCTCGTTCGTGTTTCACATCGCCAGCAAGGAAGACCTCGTCCGCATGAAGGAGATTGCGGCCCGCGAACGCCGACTCGCAAGCGACGCGCAGGACCTCGAGTTCCTGAGAAGGAGCTGAGCAGGAACGCCAGTTCGCACGATCGCAACCTCGCACGATCGCAACTTCGCAAGATCGCAAGATCGCAGGATGGTTCCGTCCCCGTGCTACATTGCCCCCCATGTCCGTCGCGGTCATCATCAATCCGGTCGCCGGCGGCCGGCGAACGCTGGCTCCAGACGCGCGCGTGCGGCTCGCAGAGCAGGCGCTGGCGCGGCACCGGGTCGCGGGGCGCGTGGAGGTGACCCGTGCTGCGGGGCACGGCACGGAGTTGGCGCGGCAGGCCGTCGCTGAGCAGATGCGACCTGGTGATCGCCTGGGGCGGAGACGGCACGATCAACGAGGTCGCCTCGGAACTCGTCGGCACGGGCACGTCGCTCGGCATCGTGCGCGCGGGCTCCGGGAACGGCTTAGCGCGCGAACTGGGAATCCCGGCGCACCCGGACGACGCGCTCGACATCGCGCTCGCTGGGCGCGATCGCGACATCGACGCGGGCCAAATCGAGGGCCGCCGATTCTTCAACGTCGCGGGCATCGGCTTCGACGCCGCGATGGCCGCCGACTTCAACCGCCTCGGCGGCGATCGGCGCGGGCCGCTTCGCTACGCCGGCGTCGTCGCCCGCGCGCTATTCGGATACCGTGCCGGGCACTACTCGATCGAGGCCGACGGACAACGACTCGAGACGGACGCGCTGCTCGTCGCGATCGCGAACCTCTCGCAGTATGGCTCGAACGCCGTCATCGCGCCGGGCGCGCGGCCGGACGACGGGCTGTTCGACGTGATGGTGGTGGGCGCGCGCGGCGTGATGGGCCGCATCGGCCTGGTGGCGAGCGCGTTCAACCGCACCATTGACCGGGCGTCTGGCGTGACCCGCCTTCCGACGACTCGCGTCGTCGTGCGGGCCGAGCAGCCGATCCCCTTCCACGTGGACGGCGAGCCGCACCAGGGCGGAACGACCGTCGAAGCGCACATCATCCCGGCGGCGATTCGCGTCAGGGTCAGGTAACGAACTCAAGGAGCACCCGTGCCGGAATTCGACAGAGAGCTGTCCCGCCGCATTTCGCGTTTCATGCAACTGCCCCGCCGGTCTCACGACACCTGGCAGGGGGCTGTCGCCCGGCTCCCGCTCTTCGCGAAGGACGCCGAGTCGAAGCAGCCAGTCCGCCAGTCGGCCACCGTCTGGGTGAACCTCGCGACCGATGACGTGTCGCGTGTCGGCACGCCCTGCCGCTTCCGCTGGAGGCCGCGAACATGTCCTGGAAGCGTTTCTCGACCTCGGCCTCAGGAACCGCAAGGTGCGCGAGGGCAGGCCTGCGCGGCTCGAAGTGCAGGACGAATCGCTCGGCGCGTTCATCAAGGACGCGCTCGGGGATGCCGAGCTCGAGGTCGGTGGTGTTGCCGGTGCTGCCCAGAGTCGCCGAGGAGGTCGACGAGATCATCCGCGCCGAGTACGGCGGCCCTCCGCCTCCCGGCGCCCTCGACGCGCGAGACGTCACGGTGGAACGGATGCGCGCGTTCGCCGATGCCGCCCGACATCTGTACGCCCGCGCGTTGTGGAACGACGTCGGTCGCGAGGACCTGATCGTCGTCGAAGAGCCGGCCCCGCCGGACGGCATGGGGTGCTTCGTGGTGACCGACGACGACGGCTTGGCGGGCCTCGAGTTCTACTGGAGCCCGGAACAGTTCGACCGGGAGGCGGCCGAGGAGGGCGGATGGCGACCTCGACGGCGACGACCCCGACGACGATCCGTTCGACGGCGGCGATCCCGACGACGACGACGCGTTCGACGACGGCTTCGACGACGACGCGGGCGAAGACGACGATGTGCGGCCCCATTGGCGCGTGGACTACGTCCGCATCGACCAGTTGCCGGTGTCCGACGTCGAGCTCTGGGCCGATGAGGGGCTCCCGGTCGCCGGCCCCGCGGCGTATCCGGTCGTCGATCAGGGCCGTCGGGTTCCGGGAGCACGAGCGGGCGGAGGGCGGTCGGCTCGCGTTCGTCGAAGGGCTCCTGCGCGCCTCGCGCGCACGACCGAAGATGAATCGACTCGGGCACTGGATCCACACAGTGGAGACCGCGGAGGGCGCCGGTCACCTATCGCCTCTCGATGCCCTCGTTGCTCGCCGAAACGGATGAGGTCGGAAGGCCCGGGAGGAGGAAGACCGCTCGGTGGCGACGGCTCTCGCGGTTCCTCGCCGAGCACGTGTTCGAGGACATGGAGGCCGGCTGCTCGCGGAAGTCGAACGCCTGGGGCCGTCGGTGTTCGAGTATCCGGAGCCGCAGACGCCGGCCGAGCGGGCGCAGGACCTCGTGTTTCGTTCCGGCGGCGCGACCGGGCGACGGCGCACCCAACTGCTGCGCAAGGCGTTCGCGATGTCTCCCGACTGCGTCGACGCCTGCGTCCAGCTCGGTGAGATCTCGAGGGATGCCGGCCAGGTCGCTGGCGCTCTTCGAGGCCGCCCTGGCTGCTGGCGCGCGCGTGATTCCGGCGGACGTGCTCGCCAGGCAGAAGGGGGACTACTGGGGGCACGCCCAGACGCGGGGGCTGCTCCGCGCCTGATTTGGAAGGGCGACAGCGTTGAAGGACCTCGGTCGGCTGGAGGAGGCCAGCGGCGAGTTCCGGACGCTTATGGAACTGGACGAGGCCGACCACGGCGGCGCGGGCTCCATACCTCCTGGCGCTGCTGCTCGAGACCGGGGCGCGACGCCGAAGCGTCGGACCTGCTCTCGCGCTTCGACCACGAGGGGCCGGAGTGGGCCTACGGGAGGACGCTCTGGGCGTTCCGGAACCGGACGCGGCAGGACGCGCGCGAGGCGCTGCAGCTGGGGCTGGACGGCCAATCCGCGGGTGGGCCGACTGCTCACGCTCGCGGCGCCAGACCTCAACGCCTATCCGGAGCCGGACGACGATCCGGACGACGCCGGGATGGACGACGACGCGGACGACGAGGTCGAGGAGGCGTTCGACTGCGCGGCGCTGCTGGCGCGCGCGTGGAGAGCGACGCCTGGCGCGATCGAGTGGCTGGGCGAGGAACTGGCGCGGCGGCAGCGGGAACGCCGTCGTCGCGGCCGGTCACGACGACGGCGGTGATCGACGGCCGGCTGCGAGTCGCTGGCCGCGCGCCGGACGCCACCGGCCATCAGACGCCAGTCGTGGCCCGGTTCGTCGCGCCGGCCTCCGGTTCGGCAGACCTCACAGTCGGCCTCTGCGGCCGACCCGGTCCGCGCCCGGCCTTCCGGAGACCGCTGCCGCGACGGCCGACGGCGCAGGCGGGTCTGAAGACCCGCCCTACGGCCTGAGCCGTGAGCCGCCAGCCGGAGCCCCTGCGATATACTCCCCGTATGACGAACCCTGATGCCCCCGGGGGCGGTGGCGGGCGCCCGGCCGCACGCGGACACGCCGGCCGCGGCGCCGCTCGACTTCATCCGCGACATCATCGCCAACGACCTTCGCAGCGGCAAGCACACGACGGTCGCCACGCGGTTTCCCCCGGAGCCGAACGGCTACCTGCACATCGGGCACGCCAAGTCGATCTGCCTGAATTTCGGCGTCGCCAACGAGTTCGGCGGCACCTGCAACCTGCGGTTCGACGATACGAACCCGGCCAAGGAAGACGTCGAGTACGTCGATTCGATCATCGACACGCGTCCGCTGGCTCGGCTTCGACTGGGCCGACCGGCTCTACTACGCCTCCGACTACTTCGAGCAGATCTACCAGTACACGCTCGGCCTGATCCGCGACGGCAAGGCCTACGTGGACGAGCTGACGGCCGAGGAGATCCGCGACCACCGCGGGACGCTCACCGAGCCGGGTCGCGAGAGCCCGTGGCGCGACCGCCCGGTCGAAGAGAGCCTCGACCTGTTCGAGCGGATGCGCAAGGGCGAGTTCGAGGACGGCGCGAAGGTGCTGCGCGCGAAGATCGACATGGCGTCGCCGAACATCAACCTGCGCGACCCGGTCCTCTACCGCATCCGGCACGCCACCCACCACCGCACCGGCGACGCGTGGTGCATCTACCCGATGTACGACTACACGCACGCCATCTCGGACGCGATCGAGCACATCACGCACTCGCTGTGCACGCTCGAATTCGAGGACCACCGCCCGCTCTACGACTGGACCGTGGACAACCTGCCGGTGCCGAGCAAGCCGCGGCAGATCGAGTTCGCGCGCCTGAACCTCACCTACACGGTGATGAGCAAGCGCAAGCTGCTGCAGCTCGTGCAGGAAGGGCTCGTCTCCGGCTGGGACGACCCGCGCATGCCGACGCTCGTCGGCCTGCGCCGCCGCGGCTTCACGCCCGAGTCGATCCGCGACTTCGCCGCGCGCATCGGCGTCGCCAAGCGCGAGAACATGGTGGACGTGGCGCTGCTCGAGAACGCGGTCCGCGACGATCTCAACCGGCGCTCGCGCCGCGCGATGGCCGTGCTCCGCCCGCTCCGGGTCGTCATCGAGAACTACCGGGAAGGCCTGGTCGAGACGATCGAGGTCCCGGCGAACCCCGAGGACCCGTCGATGGGCCACCGCTGGGTGCCGTTCTCGAAGGTGCTCTACATCGAGCAGGACGACTTCCGCGAGGTGCCGCCGCCGAAGTACTTCCGGCTCTCGCCCGGCCGCGAGGTGCGGCTGCGCGGCACGTACTTCCTGAAGTGCGAGCGCGTGGTGAAGGACGAGCGCGGCGAGGTGGTCGAACTGCGCTGCACCTACGACCCGGCGACGCGCGGCGGTTCGTCGCCCGACGGCCGGAAGGTGAAGGCGCACGATCCACTGGGTGTCGGCCGCGCACGCGGTCGACGCCGAGGTCCGGCTGTACGACCGGCTGTTCACGGTGCCCGACCTCCACGACGCCGAGGAAGGGCGCGACTGGAAGTCGTACCTCAACCCGCACTCGCTGGACGTGCTCCAGGGCTGCAAGGTCGAGCCGGGCCTGGAGAACGCCGCGCCGCTCACGACGTTCCAGTTCGAGCGCCTCGGCTACTTCTGCGTGGATCCGGACACCGCGGCCGGCCGGCTGGTGTTCAACCGGACGGTGCCGCTGCGCGACACCTGGGCGCGGATCGCTTCGCGATAGCTGTCCCTCGACGTTGCTCGGGACAGCCCTGAGCATCGTCGAAGGGCTGGCCGCCGGCAGCGGAAAGGCGGCAGGGCGGGGGGCGGAATGGCGGCGAGGCGGTCACGTGTGAGCCTTGTGTCTTGAGCCCTGAGCCGTGAGCCGTGAGCCGTTATGAACGAGCAGCACCAGGACAAGCAGGACATTGTCGCGCAGTGGTCGTTCGACACGCGCTCGATTCTCGGCCGCTTCCACCTCTGGCTGGACGACGTGGAGGTCGAATGGGTCCGCGGCGAGCCGGCGAGGGAATTCACGCGCGAACTGTCGTTCCTGGACGGTCGCATGGAGCGCCTGTTCGCGATGATGGGCGCGGTCACGGCGCTCGGCACGCAGGTGTTCGGCAAGCCAGGCGCCGGCGCGCACCTCGACAAGGCGGCCCTCAACCAGGTGAAGAAGGACGCGGACGCCATCTCGGCCTACGCGATGAGCGAGAGCCTCTGGTACCTCTCGCGCCAGCTCCCCGAGAACCACGCGATCATGGTGTGCCTCGGTGAAGGCCTGATGCCGAAGGCGGGCGAGACGCCCGAGATGGGCTCGAACCCCCAGATCGGCTTCGGCCGCGTCTACGCGAGGCCGGAAGTCGCCCGCTGGCTCGACCAACGCGTCGTCCGGCTCCTCGGCGACCCGACCTACGGGTGGGACGGCTTCTACGACGAGCTCAAGTCGTCCCGCATCACGGTCTGGGGCGCGGCGATCGACACGCTCGAGAACACGTCGCGGTTCGCGAAGGGCAGTCCCAGCGGCCCGATGACCGTGCTGCACCTGTTCAACCAGCCGCTTCACGTCTCGCGCCCCTACGAGGGCTACGTCGGCATGGTCGCAATGCCGAAGGAGGTGGTGGAGACGGCGGCCGAGCAGGCGCTGCTGGTTAATTTCCGCACGCCGCGCGCGCGAATCGCCGAGGCGATCGACCGCACCTATCCCGGAATCCGCCGCGATCACATCCACGTCTGGACGCTCGGCGGCAAGACCCGCGCCCCGCGCATCGCCTCGCTGTGGAAGGCCTGGCAGGAACAGGGCGTGCACGTGATCGAGGACGGTTGGACGCTGCCAAGCGGCATGACGGCCTTCACCGAGTCGGGCACCTACGCGCCGACCTTCCGCGTGGGCACGTGGAGGGACGCGACCGGGGCGTTGCACCTCTTCATGATCGACGGCTACGCGGCGTCGGCCGAGGCGGTGCAGACGGCAACGCTGGGTCCAATGCTCGGCGTCGACGTCTCGATGGTGCCGTTCACCTCGAGATTCGACCTGCCCTACGCAAAGGAGCAGGACGTGCTGCGCCTCGATCCGGACGCCCCCGACTTCTGCGAGGGGCTTCGCGCGCTCACCGGAACGGCGTGCGATGCCGACACCGCGAACCACTACGCGCGCATGATTCGCGAGGCGGCGTCGGCCGGCCTGCTGCCCGGACGCCTGACCCTCACCGCCGATGATTTCTTTCCCGAGAAGCGGTGGGAGGTGCTCGCCGTCTCCGGCTACATGGGGCCCGACCCGTACTCGGGCGCGCCCGGCGTCGAAGAGGTGTCGACCGGCGTCTACCGCGCCACCGTCAGGCTGGCGTCCGCCGGCGGAGACAAGCGAATCACGCTGACGCTGCGCCTGGGCGAGACGTTCGAGCAGAGCCGACTCGTGTTCAGCCCGCTACTCAGCCGCTTCCTCGCCGGCGAGCCGTTCGAGACTCGGCCGGTCAGGATCTCCGACTCGGGCCGCATCAGGAACGAGTTGCAGACGCTCTGCGCGGAGGCGCTCGAGTTCGTGGATTCCCGGAGGATCAGGCTCCACTTCGACCTGATTCCACCCGACGTGATCTCGCCCGAGCGGCAGCGGAAGCTGCTCGAGGTCCTGCGGTGGTACAAGCAGCGCCACCCGATGTGGTTCGCGTGGATGGAGTTGGTGGAGCCGGCGGCGAGATTGTAGCGACGAGAAACGGGAGAGCCATGTCAGATTCGGAAATACCGCCAGCGTGGTTACCAGGACGTCGACCGGGACCGGAAGCCCGGGCCGAAGCCGGCAGGGCCCGGCGGACCCCCGCCGCGCGGCGACCGGCCGGAAGGGCCCCGCACGCCCAACCTCATGCCGACCCGCGAGGTCATCCGCTGCGCGAAGTGCGGCGCGGAGGTCGCGACGCCCTACGGCTACGACAACCGCTGCTCGAAGTGCGGCGTCGAGACGCACACCTGCGGCCAGTGCAACTACTTCGACCCGGGCGCCCGGTTTCAGTGCATGCAGCCGGTGCCCGAGCGGATCGCCGTGAAGGACGCGAAGAACAGCTGCACGCTCTGGGAGCCCCGCAAGACCATCGAGAGAGCCACGCACTCGGCGCCGACCGACTCGGCCCGACGCGCGTTCGACGACCTGTTCAGGTAGTCTCCTGGCCCCTCCCGCGACGCCCGAGCAAACCTTCAGCGCTCGACATCCGTCTACTACAAGGGGAAAGGAGATCGACGATGTTCAGCGCAATCTACGACAAGGCGGACTGGGGAGTGGGAGTGCTGCTGCTGGCCGCTATTGTCTGCCTGGTGTTCGCGTAGAAGGCATGTCAGTAGGCAGTAGACAGTAGGCGGTAGGCAGGAGATCACGCGTGACAGACTGCCTACGGCCTACTGCATACTGCCTACGACGTTCGCTCACGACGCCACGTAACTCTTCCTCGCCCGGGCGGTCATGCCCGGCTTCTTCACGCGCACATCGAGCTTGTGCGTCTTCCCGTCGCGTGACTGCGGCGTGAAGCCGAGCACGTACTGGCTGTGGAGCTCGAGCGCGACGCGCGTGAACGTCGAGGTCAGCTGGTCGGCTCGCGACAGCTCGAAGTACCCGCCGCCGGTCTCCGCGGCCAGCTTCTTGAGGCTGGAGTCCGGCCTGGTGCGCGTCGGTCGCCCGTAGGCGATGATCTCTCCGGCCAGGCCTATCGCATACACCATCACTTCGTCGACCTGCGCGCGGTCGAGCACCGTCCCGAACCGCATCCGGCTCGCCGTGTCGTCTCCGTCGGTGAACACGAGAATGACCTTGCGTCCCTCGACGCCGACCAGGTCCTCGAGGCTCGCGCCGAGCGCGTCGTACAGGCGCGTCCCGTTGCCGTAATCGACCTGCTGAAGCGCCGCGATGAGCGCGTCGCGGTTGCCGGACATCGACGACGCCCACTGGATCTTGTCGTTGAAGGCGCCCAGCCGCGATCGGTCCCCCTTGAAGAGACGCAGGAAGAACTGCTCGGCGCCGGCCTTCAGTGTCTCGATGTTGCTCGTCATGCTCCCGCTGGTGTCGAGCATCACGATCACGGTGATCGGTAGGATCTCGGCGCTGAAGACGGTGAGCGCCTGCGGAACGCCGTCATCCAGGATCTCGAAGTCCTCGCGGGACAGGCCGGGAACCAGCCGCCCGCCCTCGGTCACGGTCGCGTAGAGCGACACCGTCTTGGTGCCCGCCCGAAACGTCGGCGTCTGCACGTCCTGCGCGGGAAGCGGCACGACGGCGAGCCCCGCCGCGAGAACCATGACCAGCTGCTTCGGCACACTCATTCAATGAGAGTAGCAACGGGGGGCTCCGCGGCGCAAATCCCAGTCGGCTGGCCGATGCCGATCTATCCAAGCCTGAGCCTTGGGCCTTGAGCCCTGAGCCTTGAGCTGGCGGCGAGCCGAGAGAGACCCGAGCCGCCTCGCGCGTCGTATACTGTCTCGCGCCCCGCGGAGGGGCTGGGGGAGCATGCCATGACGGACGCGAGACCGCCGCTCGAAGCCACGCTCGAATGGGATAGCGGAGAGCAGTTCACGGGCATTGTCGGGAAACACGAGGTGAGCATGGACGGGACGGCCGCCGCCGCGCCAACGCCCATCCACCTGCTGGCGCTGTCGCTCGCCGGGTGCATGGCGATCGATCTCGTCCACATCCTGACCCGCGGGCGCCACCCGGTGACGTCGCTGACGACGAAGCTGACCGGCTACCGGGCGGAAGAGAACCCGCGGCGATTCACGCGCATCCACCTCGATTTCACGCTGTCGGGCGACGTCCAGCCCGAGCACGTCGAACGCGCGATCGATCTCTCGCGCGAGAAGTACTGCTCGGTCTGGGCCACCTTCCGTCAGGACATCGAGTTCATCGTCGGGTTCACAATCGAGGGGTGACGTGAAGCGGGTCGTCCGGCCTGGTCGTCCGGAAGACCGCAGCTGCCGAGCGATGGAGGCGGTGGCGCGCGGACTCGAGAATCGGGTAGAATAGCGGTCGCCTCCCCGAGCGGACCGAACATCCTCACCGTGGATCTCACCCGCATCGGCGAGGGCCGTGTGCCCGTCCTGGCATACGGCCGGCCCCTGGATTCCGTAGCGCTTCTCATACCCGCGCGCCGCCGCCGATCGCCGGCGACACCTTGAATGCGTCCGGGTTGGGCTACGACCGGTTCCTACGCGAGACCGATCGACGCGCGGCTGACGAAGCTGTGCCCGGCACTCGGCGCACGACAGATACCTCTGAGGGCTCTCATGAATCAGCGCCGGCCCAAGCTCGGTGACATCCTGGACGACTACTGCCCGCGCGAGCGCCGCCTCACCAACCACGCGGTCGTCGCGATGGTGGAAGACGACGTGAAGTTGACGCGGTGCGCGACGTGCGACACCGAACACGAATTCAAACACGGAAAAATGCCTACACTCCGCCGGAAGAAGGATGCCGTCTCGGCCGCTTACAAGGAGGTCCTGGCGGCGGTCACGGGAGAAACCACCGTGGCGCCACCGCCTGAGCGGGTGATCCAGGAGGTCGCCCTGCCTGCGCCGGCTGGCGTGCAGGCCGAGAAGACGCCGGCGTCGGCCGGCGATCCCGAGACGGGAGTCGCCGCCGCGAGCGAGGCGAGAGGCTCGGGCGCGGCCGAGGACGGCCGGGTCCATCGCCGCCTCATCCGCGCGACGCTGCCCCGGCCGGAAAACCACGTGCCCGACCGGCCGGTTCCCGAGTTCACGATGCATCAGCCGACCGACCGCGGTGGGAAGTTCAGGGGCGGGGCGGGCCGGGGGATGGGCGGGCGCCACAGCGGCGGGCGGGGCGGCGGGCCGCACGGCGGCCAACCGCGAGGTCCGGTGTTCGGCCGGCCGTCAGGCGACCGGGGCGGGCCGCACGGCGGCCGGGTCTCCGGGCGCAGCGACGCGCACGGGCCGAATCGAGGCGGCCAGCCGCGCAGACCCGGCAAGAAGCACTCGAGATAGGCGCCCCTCGACAGGGCTCTGGGCGGCCCGGGAGCAGCCGACAGGCCGCCAACGTCAGTTCACGCGGATGTCAGGCGGGAGGACCGCCATCGGCATCGCGGGCTCCGCCGCGAAGTCCTCGTTTACCGCCGGCTTCGCCAAGGACACCAGCCGCGTCTGGACGTCGGGTCGCTTGCGCGACTTCTTGTCGTGGTACATCCGGCCGTCCGCCGTCGCCAGCAGCGCCTCGTAGGTTTCGCCGTCCTCCGGGTAGACCGCCGCGCCGAGGCTCAGGCTGACCTTGACCGGCCGGCCCCCGGGGGTTTCGAACTTCATGGTGTCAACCGCACACTGAAGCTCTAATCGCTTGGCCTCTGCCTCCTCGGGCCCGCACCCGGCCAGAACGATGATGAACTCGTCGCCCGCGTAGCGGACGCAGACGTCGTAGGGTCGAATCGTCTCTCGAAGCACGCGCGCCACCGCGCGCAGCGCCCGGTCGCCGACGTGGTGCCCGTGGGTGTCGTTGATCTTCTTGAAATCGTCGAGGTCGAGCACGAGGATCGCCACCTGCGAACCGTGCCGTTCGGCGCGCGCCAGTTCCCGCGCCATGTGGCTGACCATGTAGCGGGTGTTTGGAAGCCCGGTCAGCGCGTCGCTGAGCGACGCTTCGCGCGTCTGCTCGAAGACGATCGAGTTGGAGATGGCAGAAGCGGCCTGCTCGGAGATGCGATCGAGCAACCGCCGGTGGTCTTCCGAGTAGAAGCCTGGCTCGACGTGGTAGAGCGCGATCGCGCCGACCACCTGGCCGTTGGCGACCAGCGGGCACATGAGCGCGGAGCGGAGGTTCTGGGCGGCCGTCGCCAGGCAGGCGGCCTCGAAGTCGGCCGCGGGCGACGCGTTCACGAGCGACTGCCGGTGGCTGATGACCCAGCCGGGGTGGCCGCTGCCGGCCTGGAGCCGGATGCGCTTCAGGTCCTCTCCGTCCACGCCGGCCGCGAATCGGCACCGGACGATGCCGTCGTCTTCGGCGACGAACAGCGCGCAGCACGAGAAGGGCACCAGCGCGGTGAGCTTGTCGGCGATGAGCGACATCGTGTCGGCCAC
Source organism: uncultured Acidobacteriota bacterium (assembly GCA_963784455.1). GTDB lineage: Bacteria > Acidobacteriota > Vicinamibacteria > Vicinamibacterales > Fen-181 > FEN-299. The sequence continues at coordinate 31,167 of CAWARN010000019.1, forward strand.
GCCAAGACTCGAGCCGATGGCCTTTGCGATCTCGTACAGGGCGTAGATCTCCTGGTGGGCCCGCGCGATGTTGGCGAACGCCGTCTTCTCGCCCCCCTCCAGCAGCCGCCGCGGCCAGCCCTGGCCTGGAACGGGAGGCTCGGCAGGCCCCGCCAGGGAGTGGTCGGCGAACCGCAGCGTGGGCACGAGCTCGAGGAACACCGACACCAGGTGCGGATCAAGCGCGAGACCTGACTCCTGCCGGAGCAACAACAGCGCCAGCTCACCCGACATCCGCTTGTTGTACGGACGGTCGCGCGTGATCGAGTCGAAGTAGTCGGCCACGGCCAGGATGCGGGCGCCGCGCGGGATGTCCTCGCCCCGGAGGCCGAGCGGGTACCCGGTGCCGTCCCAGCGCTCGTGGTGGCAGAGCACCAGCGGCGCGACGGGGTACGGGAACGGGACGTGCTCGATGATCTCGAAGCCCACCTGAGGGTGGATCTTCACCTTTCGGTACTCCTCGTCGGTCAGCGGGCCGGGCTTCGAAAGGATGTGCTCGGGCACGGCGAGCTTGCCGATGTCGTGGAGCACGGCGGCTGTCGCGATGCCCTGGACCTCTTCGTCCGGCACGCCCACGGCATGGGCCAGCGCCCGTGCCAGCCACTCAACTCGCCGGATGTGCCGGCTGGTGGTCTGGTCCTTGGCGTCGATCGCCAGCGCCAGCGCCTCGATAGTTGCCAGGTGCAGGCCCGAAAGCCGCCGGTCGCGGATGGCTGCCGCCGCGCGGGACCGCCCGCGACGATGGCCGGCCACCGACGCCGCCGTCGCCGCGACCGCCAGGATGCCTCCCAGCGCGAAGTGGCCGCGGGCCAGGCACGCCGTGGCGACGACCGTCGCGACGAGCGCCGCAGGATACACGAGGACTGCCAGCCGCCGCCGCCAGGGCTGCCTGCCGACCGCTTTGGGGAGCACGCCGAGTCCAGAGGCCGTCTTGTCCACCGTCCCCTCGTTGTGCAAGAGCGTTGCCGGGAGGTGTCAGCTCTGGTCTCGTCGCGCGCATGTGGTTGACAAAATTGACTTTATCCTAAATGACCAAATTGAATATTAAGTAAACCATTCCACGCCGATGTCCAATTTCTGAACACACAAACACCAATAATGGAATTAAGTCCCTATTTATCAGCTTCTTGTGGGAGCTGGCGCACGGTTCCATATTGGAACACGAGGTACCGTGTGTATTTGCTGACGATTTCGACCGGACAGGCGTCAGCGCCAATGGCGTGTTCTGTTTCAGCGCACACTGAGTCGGACGGGCTCGAGCCCGTACTCGCTGATCTTGCGATACAGCGTTCCCCGGCTGACCTCGAGGACTTCGGCCGCTTCCTTCTTGTTCCAGCCGACCGAATCCAGAACGCGGACGATGTGAGCGCGCTCGGTTTCGCGGAGGGAAGGCAACCGCTCGACGCGGGCCTCGGCCGGCGCCGAAGAGGAGTTGAGGAAGTCGGTGTCGACGCCGCGAACCGTCCGGCCAGGCGCCGACAGGGCCGCCCGGGACACGGTGCTTTCCAGTTCGCGGATGTTGCCGGGCCACGGATGCGCGATCAGCCGCTCCAGGGCTTCCTTCGAGAACAGCTTGGCGTCGACGGGCATGCCGTTGGCCGCGCAGTAGCGGGCCAGGAAGCGCTGCGCCAGCACCGGGATGTCGACAGGTCGCTCGCGCAGCGAGGGCAGGCGGATGGCGAACGCGTTGACGCGGTAGTAGAGGTCCTCGCGGAAGCGGCTTTCCCGAACCAGTTGCTCGAGCGGCCGGTTGGTCGCCGAGATCAGACGAAAGTCGACCTCTATCGACCGGTTTCCGCCCAACCGTTCGAACCGCCGCTCCTCCAGCACCCGGAGGAGCTTGGCCTGGGCCACGACCGACATGTCGCCGATCTCGTCCAGGAACAGCGTGCCGTGGTTGGCCATCTCCAACCGGCCGGGCTTCCGGTCGTGGGCACCGGTGAACGCGCCCTTCTCGTGGCCGAAGATCTCGGACTCGAACAGCGTGTCGGGCAGCGCCGCGCAGTTGAGCGCCTGGAACTTGGAGCTGCCGCGCCGGCTCAGTTCGTGGATCATGCGGGCGACGACTTCCTTGCCCGATCCCGTCGGCCCGAGCACCAGCACCGAGATGTCGGACTTGGCCGCCGTCCTGATCCACTCGAAGACGACGAGCATCTTCTCGTCGCGGCCGATCATCTCGCGGAACCGCTGCACCGACGGCGACTGGTCCTCCGTCGTCACCACCGCGCGGCGGTCGAGGAACTCGTCGAGCAGTCTCGCCGGCGCCTCGGCGTCGGGCCGGCTCGCGGTGTACCGGGTCGGCTTGCCGGGTAGTCGCCGGGCGACGCCGAAGCCGACCAGTTCGCCGATGCAATTGGCAATGTCGAGGTGCATCCGGCCGAACAGCGGCATCAGCGCTTCAATCTCGAACGCCTCGCCCGGCTGGGAGAAGAGGTAGCGGAGGATGCCCGCGCGGAGCGGCGACTGCACGAGGGCGCGGAATCGCGCGTGGAGCTCCGGCGGAACCGGAGCCAGGATCCGGGGGGCGTCCGCAGCCGTGGGTATGGCAGCTATCAGCGTGTTGCTCACCTGAAGACCAGAAAGGCCGGACCAGCCGGCTTTCCAGTCTATCGGCGGGGCTCGCTGGGAGCGACAGGCCGCAAGGGTCTCCAGGTCAGCGGGCTGGTCGAGCGGGAGACATCCCGGACGGCGCGGATGGCGTCGGCGCTTTGAAGTACTCCGACTGATACTGGTCGATCAGCTTCTCGATCCGGACCGCGTCCCTCTTGTAGTGCCCGTAGCAGCTGATCGGGCTGACGCCGCCGCTTGTCTCGATGAAGACATCGGAGAAGAGGAGGTGCGTGTCGATGCGCACGGAGGCCACGTGGGCGATGTGGATGGTCTCCTCCCTCCGGCCGACCCACTGCGGCGTGTAGAGCGCCACGGCGGTCGGCGACACCTGCACCTGCGTCGGAAACAGGCGGTTCCCCCGGGTCCAGCGGCTGGCACGGAACACGTCACCCGCGGCGAACGGCCGGCCCTTCCGCACGATGACGGCGACGAACAGGAGGACGACCAGCAGGACGACGCCGCCGGCGATGAGGAGTGGATCCATGGCGCTTATCATACCGAACCTCATCCTACCTTGGCGCGGCAGCCATGTAGTCGGTCGGATCCCTGACACCCGCCGCAGCGAAGCCGTCGCGGCGCTCGCGGCACTTGCTGCACATCCCGCAATGCCTGCCGCCGGCCGGCTTCATGCACGACATCGTCAGCTCGAACGGCACGCCCAGCGAAGCGCCGAGCGCAATCACGTCCTCCTTGTGCATCGCTGCGAACGGCGCCTCGATGGCGATGGGGTGCGCCAGACCGCTCGAGAGCGCCTGTGCCATGGATGCCAGGAATTCCGGGGTGGCGTCCGGGAACGGGTTGCCGGCCAGCGGGCCGATCGCGATGCGCGGGATGCCGCGGAGCGCGCAGAGGATCCCGGCCTTCGAGAGCAGCAGAAGGTTCCGCCCCGGCAGATAGACGTCCTCGTCCGGTGTGTCGTAGGCGGGCGGCGCGCCGCGCCGCGCCCAGTGGGCGGCGGGGTAGATGTCGGTCACGTCGGCGGCGAGCGCTGCCAACGGAAGGACGCCAGACCCGTAGCGCGGAGACTGCAGAAGGCGCCCGACGAGCGCGAGTTCTTCCTGCTCCCAGGCGAGGCCGGCACTCACGTAGATCGGCTGCACCACCGCCGTCCGCGCCGCATGCGCGACCAGCACCGCACTGTCGAGCCCGCCCGAGAGCAGCACCGCAAGGTCGGCCATTCATCTCTCCAGCCGGCAGCCGGCAGCGGAAGACGGCGTCGCGCGTCATCCGCTGAGCGCCTGGACGCCCGTGTCCCGCTGCCAGCTTGGGCATCCGTGGTCCGCTGCCCGCTTTCTGCACCTACTGTACAATCGCCGCATGTACTCCGTCACCAAGCGCATCGAATTCTGCTACGGGCATCGCCTGCTCGACTACGACGGGATTTGCAAGCACCCGCACGGCCACAACGCGGTGGCCGAGGTCGAGGTTCGCACCGACGCGCTCGACAGCCGGAACATGGTGGCCGACTTCGGCGACATCAAGCGAGTCGTCAAAGGGTGGATTGACCGCGAACTGGACCACAAAATGGTCCTTCGCCGGGATGACCCGCTGGTGTCGCCGCTGCAGGCGCTGGGCGAGCCGGTCTCCCTCGTCTACTCGAACCCGACGGTCGAACTCGTGGCCAGGCTCATCTACGCGCGCGCCAGGGAGGCGGGATTCGACGTCGTGCGCGTGACGGTGTGGGAAACGCCCTCCTCCTTCGCGATGTACTCCGGAGAGTGAGCGCCGGCATTCGAGCGGCAGGCGCGGACCGGGTCGGCGCGAAGGGCGACTTGCGAGGTCTGCCAAGCGGAGCCCGGAGCCGACGACCGGGCCACGACTGCCATCTCATCGGCCGGCGCCGAGGCGCCGGCGACTGAGCGCCGGCGACGAGGTGGGAATGTTCGTCTTCGATCTCGATGGCACGCTGCTCGACTCGATTGCCGACCTCGTCCTGGCCGTCAACCGGCTGGTCGCCGAGTGGGGCGGCCATCCGCTACGCCACGACGCAGTGGCGAGCATGGTCGGCGAGGGCGCGAGCCTGCTGGTAAGCCGGGCGTTCCACGCGTCCGGCGTGTCCGGTGACCCCGCGGAGGCACTCCCGCGATTTCTAGAGATCTACGACGGCATCCTGCCGGGCGCCACCAGGCCGTATCCCGGCGTTCCGGAGATGCTGCAGTCGCTCTCGCCTGCGGGCCGCACCGATGGCCGTGCTCACGAACAAGCCAACGGGCGCAGCCGTGAAGATCCTGTCGATGCTCGGCCTCGATTATTTCTTCGTCCGCGTCGTCGGCGGCGATGGCCCCTTCGGGCGCAAGCCCGATCCGGATGGGCTGCTCGGCCTGGCGGCCGACGCCGGTGTGGATACGCGGTCGACGTGGTTGATCGGCGACTCCACCGTCGATTTCCGCACCGCCCATGCGGCGGCGACCCGCGTGTGCATCGTCCGCTATGGGTTCGGATTCGGCGGGGTTCGATCACTCGCTGCTGCGCGGCGGCGAGGTCTTCGCGGACCATCCGGCCGATGTGACGGCCGCGCTCCTCGAACGGCAGCGTGGCGGTTGATTAAAGCCGATCGGGCGTTCGGCCGAGAACGGCAGTGTGGGACCGCGCCCTTCGGCGCTGTCCAGGGCCGTGGTCCGAGGAGAGCCACCCGTTTGGTCAACTCTCTGTTGACCGCCATCGTCAGGGCGGACGGTGATGCGCTGGTCATGCACGTCGGGGAACCGCCTTACGTCGTGTCCGCATCTGGACCCGTCCATCTGTCGTCGCGCCCGATCACGGCCGACGCGGTGGAGGGGATGCTCGCGCAGTTGCTGCCGGCGGACAGCCGGCGGGTTCTCAACGAACTGGGCGCGGTCGAATACGACCTGCCTCCGTCGGCGTTCGCCGACAACGAACGGTTCACAGCGGTGGTGGCCCGCGGCGGCGATGACATCTGGATCGAGATCCGGCGGCACCGCCCTTGGCCGCAGGACGAACCCGGCCCGGCGAACGGATTGACGGCCGTCGAGGGGAAGGCGGCTCCTGAGCCCGCTCCCGAACCGGTCGCGCCCCCTGCCGCCGAACCCAGCCCGCCCGTGGTCGTGCCGCTTGCTCGCAGCCCGATTCGAGCCGAAGCCCAGCCGCGCCAGGTCCAGCTGCCGACGCCGGCCGGGGCGGACCGATTGCTGCTGCTGGCCGCGGCACGCGGAGCCAGCGCGCTTCACCTGAGTTCGGGCGCCCGGCCCTCCGTGCGCGTGGATGGTCAGATTGTGGTGCTCGAAGGCGAGCCGGCACTCGCGGCCGCCGTCGTGGAGTCGCTGCTGATCGATCTGGCCCCGGGGTCCGAGCGTGAGGCACTGCGGCGCGGCGACAGCGCCGAGTGGATCCTGGATCTGGCCGAAGTAGGACGTTTCCGGTGCCACGGCTTCCGCGACGACCGGGGCCCTGGCGCCACGTTCAGGCTGATCGTCACGCGTCCGGCATCGGCCGATCACCTGGGCCTGCCGAAGGACATCCAGGCGCTCGTCGGCGACTCCCAGGGCCTCGTGCTCGTCGCCGGCCCGCGGTCGAGCGGCAAGTCGACGCTCGACCGCGGCGCTCGTGGACCTGGTCAACCGCACGCGCGCCGACCACGTCATCACGATCGAGAGCCAGATCACGTGCGTGCACGAGAGCCGCGGGTGCCTCGTCAGCCAGCGCGAGGTGCGAGGGACTGGCGACGCCGTCGCCTCCGTCGTGCGCGCGGCGATCCGCGAGAACCCGGACGTCCTCGTCATCGAGGACCTGCGATCGCCGGACGTGGTCGAACTGGCGCTCGAGGCGACCGAGCGGGGCCACCTCGTCATCGCGACGATCTCGGCCCCGACCGCCACGGCGGCGATCGGCCGGATGCTCGAAGTGGTTCTCGCCCGAGCGGCGCGAGCAGCATCCAGGTGATGCTGGCCGACGGGCTCCGCGCCGCGGTATCGCAGGTGCTCGTCCGCAAGGCGGGTGGCGGGCGCGTGGCCGCGCGCGAGGTGCTGCTGAACACGCCCGAGGTGGCGCTCCGTCATTGCAGACGGCCGGCTGAGCCAGCTCGCCGCCTGGCACTCGAGAGCGGCCGGAAGCAGGGCATGGTCGCCGCTCAACGATGCGCTGGCCGGTTTCGTGCAGAGCGGCGTCGTGGACGTGAAGGACGCCTATCGGCAGGCGTTCGATCGGCCGGCCTTCCTGGCGGTGCTGCGCCGCGAGGGCGTGGACACGTCGTTCGCCGATCGCCTCGTGTAGCGAGACGGACTACCGCTCCACGAGCGGGCCGATGCTGGCCAGGAGGAACGCGAGGACGTCCTCGTCGGCCAGCGCGTCGATCGGGCGCGTCGCCGCGCAGCAGGCCCTCGGTCGTCGTGACGTTCCGGCCCCTGACACGGTTGACGCGCGTCGCCACCTGCGGCGGGTCGAGCGCCGTGTCGAGCGCAGACTTCGATGAAGTCCTCGCCGTGCCGGTCCGACACGAGGCGAACGCCCTCGGCGGGCGTGAACACCGAGAAGAGGTGCCCCTCGGCCTCTCGCCACGTTCGCCACCATCCTGAACACCGGCGTCGCGATGTCCTGCAAGGAACGAGGCGTAGGCGGTCGACGCCGCGTCCGGCGCGGGCGCGCCTGTCCGCCGTCGCCTTCTTCGCTTCCTCGAGCGCGTACCGCAGCCGCCGCCTGATGTCGGAGGTTTCCATATCGGCCAGCATCGTACAATGGATCGGGCGGCCTGGATAGCCTCGCCGCCCGCGAGTCGACATGTCGGCCCGTACCCGTCACGAAGGAGCGTCGGGATGGTGATCACCGTCTACTCCGGCCAGCCATTGACACGCCTGTTCCAAGGTGAAGGAGTTTCTTTCACGAAACGGGCTCGAATTCACCGTGAAGAACGTGGACGACGACACCGACGCGTTCAACTGAAATGGTCGCGCTCGGCCTGATGACGATTCCGGTGACGGTTGTCGGCGATATCGTCGTCCGCGGCTACGACGAGAAGAGGCTGCGGGCGGCACTCGGGTTGGCGTAGGGCGTT
>CAWARN010000020.1:0-194247 GCA_963784455.1 uncultured Acidobacteriota bacterium
CACCTGGCCGTTGGCGACCAGCGGGAACACCAGCGCGGAGCGGAGGTTCTGGGCGGCCGTCGCCAGGCACGGGGCCTCGAAGTCGGCCGCGGGCGACGCGTTCACCAGCGACTGCCGGTGGCTGATGACCCAGCCGGGGTGGCCGCTGCCGGCCTGGAGCCGGATGCGCTTCAGGTCCTCTCCGTCCACGCCGGCCGCGAATCGGCACCGGACGATGCCGTCGTCTTCGGCGACGAACAGCGCGCAGCACGAGAAGGGCACCAGCGCGGTGAGCTTGTCGGCGATGAGCGACATCGTGTCGGCCACGCCAAGACTCGAGCCGATGGCCTTTGCGACCTCGGACAGGGCGTAGATCTCCGGGTGGGCCCGCGCGATGTTGGCGAACGCCGTCTTGTAACCAACCTCCAGCAGCCGCCGCGGCCAGCCCTGGCCTGGAACGGGAGGCTCGGCAGGCCCCGCCAGGGAGTGGTCGGCGAACCGCAGCGTGGGCACGAGCTCGAGGAACACCGACACCAGGTGCGGATCAGGCGGAGACCTGACTCCTGCCGGAGCAACAACAGCGCCAGCTCACCCGACATCCGCTGCTGTACGGACGGTCGCGCGTGATTGAGTCGAAGTAGTCGGCCACGGCCAGGATGCGGGCGCCGCGCGGGATGTCCTCGCCCCGGAGGCCGAGCGGGTACCGGTGCCGTCCCAGCGCTCGTGGTGGCAGAGCACCAGCGGCGCGACGGGGTACGGGAACGGGACGTGCTCGATGATCTCGAAGCCCACCTGAGGGTGGATCTTCACCTTTCGGGTACTCCTCGTCGGTCAGCGGGCCGGGCTTCGAAAGGATGTGCTCGGGCACGGCGAGCTTGCCGATGTCGTGGAGCACGGCGGCTGTCGCGATGCCCTGGACCTCTTCGTCCGGCACGCCCACGGCATGGGCCAGCGCCCGTGCCAGCCACTCAACTCGCCGGATGTGCCGGCTGGTGGTCTGGTCCTTGGCGTCGATCGCCAGCGCCAGCGCCTCGATAGTTGCCAGGTGCAGGCCCGAAAGCCGCCGGTCGCGGATGGCTGCCGCCGCGCGGGACCGCCCGCGACGATGGCCGGCCACCGACGCCGCCGTCGCCGCGACCGCCAGGATGCCTCCCAGCGCGAAGTGGCCGCGGGCCAGGCACGCCGTGGCGACGACCGTCGCGACGAGCGCCGCAGGATACACGAGGACTGCCAGCCGCCGCCGCCAGGGCTGCCTGCCGACCGCTTTGGGGAGCACGCCGAGTCCAGAGGCCGTCTTGTCCACCGTCCCCTCGTTGTGCAAGAGCGTTGCCGGGAGGTGTCAGCTCTGGTCTCGTCGCGCGCATGTGGTTGACAAAATTGACTTTATCCTAAATGACCAAAGTGAATATTAAGTAAACCATTCCACGCCGATGTCCAATTTCTGAACACACAAACACCAATAATGGAATTAAGTCCCTATTTATCAGCTTCTTGTGGGAGCTGGCGCACGGTTCCATATTGGAACACGAGGTACCGTGTGTATTTGCTGACGATTTCGACCGGACAGGCGTCAGCGCCAATGGCGTGTTCTGTTTCAGCGCACACTGAGTCGGACGGGCTCGAGCCGGTACTCGCTGATCTTGCGATACAGCGTTCCCCGGCTGACCTCGAGGACTTCGGCCGCTTCCTTCTTGTTCCAGCCGACCGAATCCAGAACGCGGACGATGTGAGCGCGCTCGGTTTCGCGGAGGGAAGGCAACCGCTCGACGCGGGCCTCGGCCGGCGCCGAAGAGGAGTTGAGGAAGTCGGTGTCGACGCCGCGAACCGTCCGGCCAGGCGCCGACAGGGCCGCCCGGGACACGGTGCTTTCCAGTTCGCGGATGTTGCCGGGCCACGGATGCGCGATCAGCCGCTCCAGGGCTTCCTTCGAGAACAGCTTGGCGTCGACGGGCATGCCGTTGGCCGCGCAGTAGCGGGCCAGGAAGCGCTGCGCCAGCACCGGGATGTCGACAGGTCGCTCGCGCAGCGAGGGCAGGCGGATGGCGAACGCGTTGACGCGGTAGTAGAGGTCCTCGCGGAAGCGGCTTTCCCGAACCAGTTGCTCGAGCGGCCGGTTGGTCGCCGAGATCAGACGAAAGTCGACCTCTATCGACCGGTTTCCGCCCAACCGTTCGAACCGCCGCTCCTCCAGCACCCGGAGGAGCTTGGCCTGGGCCACGACCGACATGTCGCCGATCTCGTCCAGGAACAGCGTGCCGTGGTTGGCCATCTCCAACCGGCCGGGCTTCCGGTCGTGGGCACCGGTGAACGCGCCCTTCTCGTGGCCGAAGATCTCGGACTCGAACAGCGTGTCGGGCAGCGCCGCGCAGTTGAGCGCCTGGAACTTGGAGCTGCCGCGCCGGCTCAGTTCGTGGATCATGCGGGCGACGACTTCCTTGCCCGATCCCGTCGGCCCGAGCACCAGCACCGAGATGTCGGACTTGGCCGCCGTCCTGATCCACTCGAAGACGACGAGCATCTTCTCGTCGCGGCCGATCATCTCGCGGAACCGCTGCACCGACGGCGACTGGTCCTCCGTCGTCACCACCGCGCGGCGGTCGAGGAACTCGTCGAGCAGTCTCGCCGGCGCCTCGGCGTCGGGCCGGCTCGCGGTGTACCGGGTCGGCTTGCCGGGTAGTCGCCGGGCGACGCCGAAGCCGACCAGTTCGCCGATGCAATTGGCAATGTCGAGGTGCATCCGGCCGAACAGCGGCATCAGCGCTTCGATCTCGAACGCCTCGCCCGGCTGGGAGAAGAGGTAGCGGAGGATGCCCGCGCGGAGCGGCGACTGCACGAGGGCGCGGAATCGCGCGTGGAGCTCCGGCGGAACCGGAGCCAGGATCCGGGGGGCGTCCGCAGCCGTGGGTGTGGCAGCTATCAGCGTGTTGCTCACCTGAAGACCAGAAAGGCCGGACCAGCCGGCTTTCCAGTCTATCGGCGGGGCTCGCTGGGAGCGACAGGCCGCAAGGGTCTCCAGGTCAGCGGGCTGGTCGAGCGGGAGACATCCCGGACGGCGCGGATGGCGTCGGCGCTTTGAAGTACTCCGACTGATACTGGTCGATCAGCTTCTTGATCCGGACCGCGTCCCTCTTGTAGTGCCCGTAGCAGCTGATCGGGCTGACGCCGCCGCTTGTCTCGATGAAGACATCGGAGAAGAGGAGGTGCGTGTCGATGCGCACAGAGGCCACGTGGGCGATGTGGATGGTCTCCTCCCTCCGGCCGACCCACTGCGGCGTGTAGAGCGCCACGGCGGTCGGCGACACCTGCACCTGCGTCGGAAACAGGCGGTTCCCCCGGGTCCAGCGGCTGGCACGGAACACGTCACCCGCGGCGAACGGCCGGCCCTTCCGCACGATGACGGCGACGAACAGGAGGACGACCAGCAGGACGACGCCGCCGGCGATGAGGAGTGGATCCATGGCGCTTATCATACCGAACCTCATCCTACCTTGGCGCGGCAGCCATGTAGTCGGTCGGATCCCTGACACCCGCCGCAGCGAAGCCGTCGCGGCGCTCGCGGCACTTGCTGCACATCCCGCAATGCCTGCCGCCGGCCGGCTTCATGCACGACATCGTCAGCTCGAACGGCACGCCCAGCGAAGCGCCGAGCGCAATCACGTCCTCCTTGTGCATCGCTGCGAACGGCGCCTCGATGGCGATGGGGTGCGCCAGACCGCTCGAGAGCGCCTGTGCCATGGATGCCAGGAATTCCGGGGTGGCGTCCGGGAACGGGTTGCCGGCCAGCGGGCCGATCGCGATGCGCGGGATGCCGCGGAGCGCGCAGAGGATCCCGGCCTTCGAGAGCAGCAGAAGGTTCCGCCCCGGCAGATAGACGTCCTCGTCCGGTGTGTCGTAGGCGGGCGGCGCGCCGCGCCGCGCCCAGTGGGCGGCGGGGTAGATGTCGGTCACGTCGGCGGCGAGCGCTGCCAACGGAAGGACGCCAGACCCGTAGCGCGGAGACTGCAGAAGGCGCCCGACGAGCGCGAGTTCTTCCTGCTCCCAGGCGAGGCCGGCACTCACGTAGATCGGCTGCACCACCGCCGTCCGCGCCGCATGCGCGACCAGCACCGCACTGTCGAGCCCGCCCGAGAGCAGCACCGCAAGGTCGGCCATTCATCTCTCCAGCCGGCAGCCGGCAGCGGAAGACGGCGTCGCGCGTCATCCGCTGAGCGCCTGGACGCCCGTGTCCCGCTGCCAGCTTGGGCATCCGTGGTCCGCTGCCCGCTTTCTGCACCTACTGTACAATCGCCGCATGTACTCCGTCACCAAGCGCATCGAATTCTGCTACGGGCATCGCCTGCTCGACTACGACGGGATTTGCAAGCACCCGCACGGCCACAACGCGGTGGCCGAGGTCGAGGTTCGCACCGACGCGCTCGACAGCCGGAACATGGTGGCCGACTTCGGCGACATCAAGCGAGTCGTCAAAGGGTGGATCGACCGCGAACTGGACCACAAAATGGTCCTTCGCCGGGATGACCCGCTGGTGTCGCCGCTGCAGGCGCTGGGCGAGCCGGTCTTCCTCGTCGACTCGAACCCGACGGTCGAACTCGTGGCCAGGCTCATCTACGCGCGCGCCAGGGAGGCGGGATTCGACGTCGTGCGCGTGACGGTGTGGGAAACGCCCTCCTCCTTCGCGACGTACTCCGGAGAGTGAGCGCCGGCATTCGAGTGGCAGGCGCGGACCGGGTCGGCGCGAAGGGCGACTTGCGAGGTCTGCCGAGCGGAGCCCGGAGCCGACGAACCGGGCCACGACTGCCATCTCATCGGCCGGCGCCGAGGCGCCGGCGACTGAGCGCCGGCGACGAGGTGGGAATGTTCGTCTTCGATCTCGATGGCACGCTGCTCGACTCGATCGCCGACCTCGTCCTGGCCGTCAACCGGCTGGTCGCCGAGTGGGGCGGCCATCCGCTACGCCACGACGCAGTGGCGAGCATGGTCGGCGAGGGCGCGAGCCTGCTGGTAAGCCGGGCGTTCCACGCGTCCGGCGTGTCCGGTGACCCCGCGGAGGCACTCCCGCGATTTCTCGAGATTCTACGACGGCATCCTGCCGGGCGCCACCAGGCCGTATCCCGGCGTTCCGGAGATGCTGCAGTCGCTCTCGCCGGCCGCACCGATGGCCGTGCTCACGAACAAGCCAACGGGCGCAGCCGTGAAGATCCTGTCGATGCTCGGCCTCGATCATTTCTTCGTCCGCGTCGTCGGCGGCGATGGCCCCTTCGGGCGCAAGCCCGATCCGGATGGGCTGCTCGGCCTGGCGGCCGACGCCGGTGTGGATCCGCGGTCGACGTGGTTGATTGGCGACTCCACCGTCGATCTCCGCACCGCCCATGCGGCGGCGACCCGCGTGTGCATCGTCCGCTATGGGTTCGGATTCGCGGGGTTCGATCACTCGCTGCTGCGCGGCGGCGAGGTCTTCGCGGACCATCCGGCCGATGTGACGGCCGCGCTCCTCGAACGGCAGCGTGGCGGTTGATTAAAGCCGATCGGGCGTTCGGCCGAGAACGGCAGTGTGGGACCGCGCCCTTCGGCGCTGTCCAGGGCCGTGGTCCGAGGAGAGCCACCCGTTTGGTCAACTCTCTGTTGACCGCCATCGTCAGGGCGGACGGTGATGCGCTGGTCATGCACGTCGGGGAACCGCCTTACGTCGTGTCCGCATCTGGACCCGTCCATCTGTCGTCGCGCCCGATCACGGCCGACGCGGTGGAGGGGATGCTCGCGCAGTTGCTGCCGGCGGACAGCCGGCGGGTTCTCAACGAACTGGGCGCGGTCGAATACGACCTGCCTCCGTCGGCGTTCGCCGACAACGAACGGTTCACAGCGGTGGTGGCCCGCGGCGGCGATGACATCTGGATCGAGATCCGGCGGCACCGCCCTTGGCCGCAGGACGAACCCGGCCCGGCGAACGGATTGACGGCCGTCGAGGGGAAGGCGGCTCCTGAGCCCGCTCCCGAACCGGTCGCGCCCCCTGCCGCCGAACCCAGCCCGCCCGTGGTCGTGCCGCTTGCTCGCAGCCCGATTCGAGCCGAAGCCCAGCCGCGCCAGGTCCAGCTGCCGACGCCGGCCGGGGCGGACCGATTGCTGCTGCTGGCCGCGGCACGCGGAGCCAGCGCGCTTCACCTGAGTTCGGGCGCCCGGCCCTCCGTGCGCGTGGATGGTCAGATCGTGGTGCTCGAAGGCGAGCCGGCACTCGCGGCCGCCGTCGTGGAGTCGCTGCTGATCGATCTGGCCCCGGGGTCCGAGCGTGAGGCACTGCGGCGCGGCGACAGCGCCGAGTGGATCCTGGATCTGGCCGAAGTAGGACGTTTCCGGTGCCACGGCTTCCGCGACGACCGGGGCCCTGGCGCCACGTTCAGGCTGATCGTCACGCGTCCGGCATCGGCCGATCACCTGGGCCTGCCGAAGGACATCCAGGCGCTCGTCGGCGACTCCCAGGGCCTCGTGCTCGTCGCCGGCCCGCGGTCGAGCGGCAAGTCGACACTCGCCGCGGCGCTCGTGGACCTGGTCAACCGCACGCGCGCCGACCACGTCATCACGATCGAGAGCCAGATCACGTGCGTGCACGAGAGCCGCGGGTGCCTCGTCAGCCAGCGCGAGGTGCGAGGGACTGGCGACGCCGTCGCCTCCGTCGTGCGCGCGGCGATTCGCGAGAACCCGGACGTTCTCGTCATCGAGGACCTGCGATCGCCGGACGTGGTCGAACTGGCGCTCGAAGCGACCGAGCGGGGGCACCTCGTCATCGCGACGATTTCGGCCCCGACCGCCACGGCGGCGATCGGCCGGATGCTCAAGTGGTTCTCTCTGGAGCGGCGCGAGCGCATCCAGGTGATGCTGGCCGACGGGCTCCGCGCCGCGGTATCGCAGGTGCTCGTCCGCAAGGCGGGTAATGGGCGCGTGGCCGCGCGCGAGGTGCTGCTGAACACGCCCGAGGTGGCCTCCGTCATTGCAGACGGCCGGCTGAGTCAGCTCGCGCCTGCACTCGAGAGCGGCCGGAAGCAGGGCATGGTCCCGCTCAATGATGCGCTGGCCGGTTTCGTGCAGAGCGGCGTCGTGGACGTGAAGGACGCCTATCGGCAGGCGTTCGATCGGCCGGCCTTTCTGGCCGTGCTCCGCCGCGAGGGCGTGGACACGTCGTTCGCCGATCGCCTCGTGTAGCGAGACGGACTACCGCTCCACGAGCGGGCCGATGCTGGCCAGGAGGAACGCGAGGACGTCCTCGTCGGCCAGCGCGTCGATGGGCGCGTCGCCGCGCAGCAGGCCCTCGGTCGTCGTGACGTTCCGGCCCCTGACACGGTTGACGCGCGTCGCCACCTGCGGCGGGTCGAGCGCCGTGTCGAGCGAGATTTCGATGAAGTCCTCGCCGTGCCGGTCCGACACGAGGCGAACGCCCTCGGCGGGCGTGAACACCGAGAAGAGGTGCCCCTCGCCTCTCGCCACGTTCGCCACCATCCTGAACACCGGCGTCGCGATGTCCTGAAGGAACGAGGCGTAGGCGGTCGACGCCGCGTCCGCGCGGGCGCGCCTGTCCGCCGTCGCCTTCTTCGCTTCCTCGAGCGCGTACCGCAGTCGCCGCCTGATGTCGGAGGTTTCCATATCGGCCAGCATCGTACAATGGATCGGGCGGCCTGGATAGCCTCGACGCCCGCGAGTCGACATTCGGCCCGTACCCGTCACGAAGGAGCGTCGGGATGGTGATCACCGTCTACTCCGCCAGCCATTGACACGCCTGTTCCAGGGTGAAGGAGTTTCTTTCACGAAACGGGCTCGAATTCACCGTGAAGAACGTGGACGACGACACCGGCGCGTTCATGAAATGGTCGCGCTCGGCCTGATGACGATTCCGGTGACGGTTGTCGGCGATATCGTCGTCCGCGGCTACGACGAGAAGAGGCTGCGGGCGGCACTCGGGTTGGCGTAGGGCGTTCGCGCATCGCGTGCGCCGGGGATCGCGCGCGCTGGGGTAAGATGGGCGCGCGCCCATGTCGATCTGCCCAACGCCCAAACGCCGCGGGTTCGATACCCTCCCGGGACGGGCCCTCTCTCTCGCCATCGTGGTCGCCGCCGCGCTGGCTGTCGTCCACGCCGCGCCTGGACGGGTCCTGCCGGCGCTGGGCGAGGCCGAGACTGTCGCGCCCGGCATCGAGTTGTATCGCCTCGACGACCAGACGCTGCTGTCCCCGCCAGGCCCGGTCTCGGTGCAACTGCTCCGGCTGGATCCGGGGCGGGTCGACCTGAGGCTGGTGCTGGCCCAGGACACCGTGCTGGGGCTCGAAACCGTTCCCGACATGGCGCTGCGATCGGGCGCGACCGCGGCCGTCAATGCCGGTTTCTTCCTGCCCACCGGCGAACCCGCCGGCCTTCTCAAGATTGACGGCGAATTGGTGAGCGAGATTGCCTCGAACCGCGGCGCCGTTGCGCTGGTCCCAGGTGGGTTCGGCCGAAAGCCGCGGCTCCTGTTCGACCAGGTGAGCGCGAGCGTCGTCATCGATCTCGGTAGCGGGACGCCGCGCCGCGAGATCCCGGTCGACGCCATCGACACCGTCCGTGCGCCGGACGCGCTTGTGCTCTTCACGCCCCGCTTCTGGACCGACACCAGGACACCGTGCGATGGCGGGTCGGAGTTCGTCTTCGAGGGACACCCGCTGGCGCTCTCCGAGCGGAGGGAAGCCGCGTGCACGTCGGCCATCCCCCGCGACGGCGGCGTCCTCGCCGTAGGCCCTGGAGTTCCCGCCGAGCGGCTGGCCGGGCTGACCGTCGGGACCCGCGTCCGCGCCCGGACGATCTACCGCACCCTGAACGGCACCAAGCCAGCCGACTGGGAGGCCGCCCGCGACATCGTTGGCGGCGTGGGACTCCTCGCCACCGCGGGGCGCGTCGTGACGGACTGGGGACCCGAAAAGCCGCGGGACGGCTTCACCACCGAACGGCATCCGCGCACGGTGATCGGCACGGCCGGCGACGGCCGCATCTGGCTGATCGCGGTGGACGGCCGCAACAAGGCGCTGAGCCTCGGCATGAGCTTCGCCGAGCTGCAGGCGCTCGCCACGCGGGTCGGCCTCGTCAACGCGCTCAATCTCGACGGCGGCGGATCCACGACGATGGTGGTGAAGGGGGCGGTGGTGAACCGTCCGTCGGACGCGACCGGGCCGCGCAGGGTGAGCGACGCGATCATCGTCATGGCCAGGTAGGCGCGGACGGAATCTTGCGACGCTTCGACTCGCTCCAAGCGAAGCCGAGGCGCTCGCTCAGGGTCGCCCCGAGCAACGTCGAGGGGCGATCGTGTGATCGTGCGAACTGGCGAGCGTGCGAACTCGCGAACAAGGAGAACGCCGATGCGACGCGCGTTAGTGCTTGCCCTGCTTGCGCTGCTGCCCGTACTGACCGCCGCGGGGCGCGGCGCCGATCCGTCCGGGATGGCGCAACCGCAAGGCCTGCTGGCCAGTGTCGAGCGCCGCAACACGGTCAGCCTCAACGGCACCTGGCGCTACATCGTCGACCCGTACGACAACGGCTACTGGGACTACCGCCACCAGCCGCGGAAGGACGGCTTCTTCCAGAACGCGAAGCCCGCAACCCCGCGGGATCTGGTGGAGTACGATTTCGACAAGTCGGACACGATCCAGGTGCCGGGCGACTGGAACAGCCAGAAGCGGGAGCTGTTCTACTACGAAGGCACGGTGTGGTATCAGCGGTCGTTCACGTACCGGAAGCCGGCGTCGGGTCGCGTCTTCCTCTACGTCGGTGCGGCCAACTACCTGTCGCGCCTCTACGTGAACGGCCAGGCTGTCTGCGAGCACGAGGGTGGGTTCACCTCCTTCAATTGCGAGGTGACCGCCCAGCTGAAGGACGGCGAGAACGTCGTCGTCATCTACGTGAACAACCAGCGGCGGCGCGACGCGGTTCCCACCGACATGACCGACTGGTGGAACTATGGCGGCCTGACCCGCGACGTGGCGCTGGTCGAGGTTCCCCGGGTCTTTCTCGAGGACTATTACCTGCAGACGCCGAAGGGCGCGCCGACCGTCATCGACGGGTGGGTGCAGATGAGCGGTGGCGCGCTCCCGGTCACCGTGCGCATCCCGGAACTGAAACTCGAACGGACGGTGCAGACCGACGGGACCGGACGCGCCGCGATCCGCTTCGACGCGCCAGGCCTGAAGCCGTGGTCGCCTGCGCGACCGACGCTGTACAAGGTGGAAATCGAAGCCGGCGGCGAGGTCGTCCGGGACACGATGGGCTTCCGCACCATCGAGGTGCGAGGGCGCGACATCCTCGTGAACGGCTTGCCGGTGTTCCTCCGAGGCATCAGCATGCACGAAGAGGCGCCGGGAAGGCCCGGCCGGGCTTACAGCGAAGCCGACGCGACGACGCTGCTCGGCTGGGTGAAGGAGCTGAACGGCAACTTCGCGCGGCTGGCCCACTATCCCCACAGCCGGAACGTGTCGCGGGTCGCCGACCGCGCCGGGCTGTTCCTCTGGTCCGAGATCCCGGTCTACTGGACGATCGACTGGGAGAACCCGGCGACGCTCGCCAACGCGAAGCGGCAGCTCGCCGAGATGATCCGCCGCGACAAGAACCGTGCCTCCGTCATCCTCTGGTCCGTGGGCAACGAGACGCCGGTGACGCCGGCCAGGCTCGCGTTCATGACCGCCCTCGTGCGATCGGCGCGCGAACTCGACCCGAACCGGCCCGTCACCGCAGCGCTCGAAACGCACTACGCCGAGCCGAACGTGAAGATGATCGACGACCCGCTCGGCCGCGAACTCGACGTGCTCGGCTGCAACGAGTACGTCGGCTGGTACGAGCGGACGCCGGAAGACGCGGATGTGATCACCTGGAAGACGATTTACGACAAGCCGCTGGTGATGAGCGAGTTCGGCGGCGACGCCAAGGCGGGGCTGCACGGCAGCCCCGACGCGCGCTGGACCGAGGAGTACCAGGAGAACATCTACCAGCACCAGATCGTCATGCTGCGGAAGATCGACTTCCTTCGCGGCATGAGCCCGTGGATTCTCGCCGACTTCCGCTCCCCGCGCCGCGTCCTGCCCGGCATCCAGGACAACTACAACCGCAAGGGCCTGGTCTCCGACACGGGCGAGAAGAAGAAGGCGTTCACGGTCCTGAAGGACTTCTACGCGACCCTGGCCGCTAAATGGGAGAAGTGAGACGAGGACGCAGATGATTGCCGATCTGTTGACGAACGCCGGTCTCTACACCGCGCTTGGGCCCGGAATCGCGCGCGGGCTGCAGTTCCTGGCCGAGACCGACCTGGCCGGCCTGGCCCAAGGCAGGCACGAACTCGACGGCCAGCGTTTGTATGCGCTCGTCAGCGACTACGCGCCGAAGCCGCCCGGCGAGGGCCGCTGGGAGGCGCACCTGCGCTACCTCGACCTGCAATACGTCGTGTCGGGCGTCGAGCGAATCGGAGTGGTGCCGATCGACCGCCTCACAGCAGGCGACTACGATGCCGACCGCGACATGTTCAGGCTCTCCGGCGCGGGCGACTTCCTGACGTTCGGCGCCGGTCAGTTCATGATCCTGTGGCCGGGCGACGCCCATATGCCGGGAATCGACGCCGGCGAACCGGGGCCCGTGCGGAAGGTCGTGGTGAAGATCGCAATCGAGTAGGGAATTCCCGATTCGGTCGGTCCATGACATCTCTCCGGGAGGCACCTGCGTCACGATAGGAGGCGGCTGTGATGTCATTCGTCCGGCGTGGTGCGGTCGTTCTCGTCGCCGTGGCATTCGGCCTGGGGCTGGCAGGACAGCCTGCCGCCCCGGCCGCGCCGTTCTTCTTCATCCAGCTGAGCGACCCCCAGTTCGGAATGACGACGGGCGACGCGAACTTCGCGCAGGAAACGGCGAACTTCGAGTTCGCCGTCGCGACCGCGAACCGGCTGCGGCCGGCATTCGTCATCGTCACGGGCGACCTCGTGAACAAGACGGGCGACGGCGCGCAAATCGCCGAGTACCAGCGCATCCTCGGCCGGCTCGATCCCGCGATCCGCGCCTACAGCATCCCGGGCAACCACGACGTCGGCAACGAGCCGACGCCGGAGTCGGTGGCCGCCTACACGAAGCGCTTCGGGCCCGATCACTTCAGCTTCACGGTCGGCAGCTTCGTCGGCATCGCCATCGACTCGTGCCTGATTCAGGCGCCGAAGAACGTGAAGGCCGAGGCCGAGCAGCAGGACCAGTGGCTTCGTGCGGAGCTGACGAAGGCGCGGCGCGACGGGGCCAGACACATCGTGGTGTTCCAGCACCATCCGCTGTTCCTCAACGCCGCAGACGAACCAGGCGGGTACGACAGCATCGCGCCCGATGCCCGGGCGCGCCTGCTGGCGCTCTACCGCGATGGCGGCGTCCGGCACGTCTTCGCGGGCCACTACCACCAGAACGCGCTGGCCCGGGACGGAGACGTCCAGGTGGTCACCACCGGTCCGATCGGCATGCCGCTTCGCGGCGCGAAGTCGGGGATGCGCGTTGCGGTCGTGACCGACGCCGGCATCGAGCATTCGTACTACGACCTCGGCGGTCTCCCAAGTCGCGTGCCGCTTCCCAGGGCTTCGACTCGCAACTACGGCCACGATCGGGTTTGTGCGGGCGTGGCCTGTGACGCTCGCTCAGCACTGGGTCCTGACCCTTCGGCGGGCTCAGGGTCATCCCGAGCAACGTCGAGGGATGAGGGCACAAATGCGTCGCCGTATTTGTGATCGAAGGGCCCAGGTGACCGCGTCGATGCGCATCGCCCTCACCCGCGCCGTCCCTCCATCGCTCGAGCGCTGCGAGTTGACGCATCTCGCGCGCAGCCCGATTGACGTCGCGCTGGCCGGCCGCCAGCACGCCGCGTACGAGGACGCGCTGCGGGCGGCCGGCTGCACCGTCGTCCGGCTTCCGCCGGAGCCCGACCGGCCCGACTCGGTGTTCGTCGAGGACACGGCCGTCGTGCTGGACGAGGTGGCCGTCGTCACACGGCCTGGCGCGCCGTCGCGCCGCGGCGAAACGGCCTCGACGGCGGCCTCGCTTCGCACCTGGCGGCCTCTCGTCACCATCGAGGACCCGGGCACGATCGACGGCGGGGACGTGCTCGTGGCGGGCAGGACTGTCTTCGTCGGACTCGGCGCGCGGTCGAACGCGGACGGTCTTCGCCAGATGGCGCGCCACCTGGCGCCCTTCGGCTACGACGTGCGCGGAGTGGCGGTGACCGGCTGCCTCCACCTGAAGTCGGCCGCCACCCTCCTGTCGGCCTCGTCGGTCCTCGTCAACCCGGCGTGCGTGGACCCGCGGGTGTTCGCGCCGCTCGAGGCGGTCCCGGTCGCGCCGGAAGAACCGTCCGCTGCCAACGCCCTTCTCGTTGGTGGCGACCTGATCTACAGTCTTGCCTATCCTCGCACCTGCGGCATCCTCGAGCGCCGCGGGGCGCGGGTCGTTCTGGTCGACCTCGGCGAACTGGCGAAGGCCGAGGGCGCATTGACGTGTTGCAGCCTCGTCTTCGACGGACAGCCAGGCTCAGGGCTCAGGGCTTAGGTTCTATGGCGAATGCGATCATCCTCAAGAACCTCAGGAAGGCCTTCGGCGAGACCGTTGCCGTCAACGACCTCGACCTGGAGGTGCCCGAGGGCGCGCTCTACGGCGTCATCGGCCCGAACGGCGCGGGCAAGACGACGATGATCCGGATGATCCTGTCGATCCTCTTTCCGGATCGCGGCGACCTGACCGTGCTCGGCCGGCCGGCGGCCCTCGAGGCCAAGGACCGGATCGGCTACCTGCCCGAAGAGCGCGGCCTGTACAAGAAGATGCGCGTCGGCGAGTTCCTCGTCTACATGGCGAGGCTCAAGGGGTTGGGCGGCGCCGGCCTGCAGAAGCAGGCCAGCCAGTGGCTGGAGCGCGTCGGGCTCGGCGAGACCGAACGCAAACGGTGCGAGGACCTGTCGAAGGGGATGCAGCAGAAGGTGCAGTTCGTCGCGGCCGTGATTCACCGCCCCGACCTCCTGATTCTCGACGAGCCGTTCAGCGGCCTCGATCCGGTGAACCAGCGGCAGATGCGCGACCTCGTGCTCGAGGAGCACCGCCGCGGGGCCACGGTGCTCTTCTCGACGCACATCATGGTTCACGCCGAGCAGTTGTGCGATCGCGTGGTCATGATTCACCGAGGCGAGAAGGTGCTGGACCAGACGATTGCCGGCATCCGCGAGACGTTCGACCCGCGCCGGATCCAGTTCGAACCGCTCGATCCCGCGAGCGACATCACGAAGCTGCGCGGCGTCGCCGGCGTGACGTCGGTCACGCCGGACGGATCGGTGTGGGACATCGCGCTCGACGAC
This sequence comes from uncultured Acidobacteriota bacterium, assembly GCA_963784455.1. Taxonomy (GTDB): domain Bacteria; phylum Acidobacteriota; class Vicinamibacteria; order Vicinamibacterales; family Fen-181; genus FEN-299. The sequence goes on from CAWARN010000020.1 coordinate 14,343, forward strand.
CGGGCCGACCCGTCCACCGTGATTCCTGCGCTCGTCACAGCCGTCACCCCGTCGCGGGTCGAGATCCGCCGGCCGACGCTCGAGGATGTGTTCGTCAGCATCGTGACGGGAGGAGCCTCGACCGCGGTCGACGACGACGCGCGCCTGCGAGCGGCGCTCCGGGACGGCGGAGAGGAGGTGCGGCGATGAAGAAGATGCTCTATGTCGCTGGGCGCGAGTTCATCGCCACCGTCACGACGAAGGGGTTCGTGTTCGGCATTCTCGTCACGCCGGTGCTCATCGCGGCTGTTGATGTTCCTGATGCCCCGGCTCATGACGAGGGCGCCACCCAAGGTCGAGGGGCAGGTGGTCGTCATCGATCCGACGGGGGCGGTGGCCCAGGGCCTCGCGCGCCTATCTCGACGCCGGAGCGGTTCGCCGAACGCCTCGAGAAGACGAAGCGCGACATCGAGGCCGCGACCCCCGCGCTGTTCCGGAGTCAGGCCGCCGCCTCTCCGGCCGGCAATGCCGCCGTGAAGCAGTCGATCGACGCGGCGCTCGGCGCGGTCCCGGTCATCCAGGTCGTGACACTCCCGGGAGGCAGCGATGCCGAGGCCGCCAAGGCGGCCGCTCAAGACGCCGCTCCCCAAGCAGGGCGGCGGGCCCGACACCAGCCTGGCCGTCATCGTCGTGCAGCCGGATGCCGTGCGGCCAGCGGAGGGGAAGGAGTCGTACGGCACCTACGATCTGTTCGTCCGGGCGAGGTTGGACGACCGCCTTGTCACCGACCTCCACACGGGCCTGCGCGACGCGATCGTCTCGGCACGCCTGCAGACATCCGGCGTCGATCCGATCCGGATCAAGGAGCCTCACGTCCGTCCCGCGCCCGGAATCGCGCACCGTGACGGCCGAGGGGGAACGCGCGACGAACACGGTCATGAACACGCTCATGCCCGGGGCGTTCATGATGCTGCTGCTGGTGTCGGTGATGACGAGCGGGCAGGTACCTGCTGACGTCAACGGTTGAAGAGAAATCGAACCGCGTCGTGGAAGTGCTGCTCTCCGCTGTGTCGGCCATGGAACTGATGACCGGGAAGATCCTCGGACAGATGGCCGTCGGGCTGCTGGTGCTGTCGCTGTACGCCGGCCTCGGATTGCTGGCGCTGGTGTCGTTCGCGACGCTTGGCCTGATCGACCCGATCCTGATCGTGTTCCTGCTGATCTTCTATGTGCTGGCGTTCTTCACGTTCGCGTCGCTGATGGCGGCCGTGGGGGCGGCGGTCAACGAGATGCGCGAGGCGCAGTCGATGATGATGCCGATCATGATGGTCCTGATGATCCCCATGATGCTGTGGCTGCCGCTCAGCCGGGACCCCAACTCCATGCTCGCGGTCGTCCTGTCGTTCGTGCCGCCGCTCAACACGTTCGTCATGCTCCTGCGGCTGGCCTCCCTGTCGCCGCCGCCCGATGTGGCAGGCCTGGGCCTCGATCGTGATCGCCATCGGCGGCGTCTTCGCCTCATTGTGGTTCGCCGCGAAGGTGTTCCGCGTGGGCCTGCTGATGTACGGCAAGCCGCCGACGTTCGGCACGCTCGTCAAGTGGGCCAGGATGTCATAGGCCTACTTCTTGGTTATCCGCGCGACCCACCCGCCCCCCGGCGCCAGGTGGATGCGCAGGCGGTCCGAAGAGCCGACGGCCCGCTTCTCGCGGGCGTAGTCCACGGCGGCGCGGTCGGCGTTCGGTCCGTCCCTGAGGATGTCGGCCTCCCATACGCCCGCCCCGAGCGACGTCGAGGGGTCGCCGAGGAAGGACAGCGGCACCTCGAGGTCGCGCGCCGTCCAGTTGGTCATGGCGCCGACGTACCACGTCGCCGCCCTCCGCCTCGCCACGAGGATATGCTCGCCGACCGCGCGCCGAAGCACCTTCGTCTCGTCCCACTCCGTGGGAACGCCCGCCAGGAACGCCAGACTCTCCGGCTCGCGCCGGTAGTTCGACGGCGAGTCGGCCAGCATCTGCAGCGGGCTCTCGTAGACGACGTACATCGCCAGTTGCTGGCAGCGCGTGCCCTGGCTCATCGGCCGGTTGAAGATCGGCTTGAAGTCGGCCTTTGTCGCGTTCATCATCGCGCCCGGCGTGTAGTCCACCGGCCCCGCCATCATCCGCATGAACGGGAACGTGACGGCGTTGTCGGGCGACGCCAGGTCGCCCCACTTGCTCTGCTCGAGACCGAGCACGCCCTCGCTGGTGACGACGTTCGGATAGGTCCTGTAGAGGCCCGTCGGCTTGTAGGCGCCGTGGAAGTCCACCAGCAGGTGCCGCTTCGCCGCCTCGCGGGCCACGCGCTCGTAGTAGTTGACCATCCACTGGTCCTCGCGCTGCATGAAGTCGACCTTGATCCCCTTCACGCCCCACTTCTCGAACTGGTCGAGCGCCGGCGCCAGCTGCAGGTCGAGCGTCTTCCAGATCACCCACATGACGAGGCCGACCTTCTTCTGGCGCGCGTAGGCGGCGATCGCCTCCATGTCGATGCCGGGCGCCTGGGTCATCAGGTCGCCGAGCTTGTACCACCCTCGTCGAGGATCACGTACTCGATGCCGTGTTCGGCCGCGAAGTCGATGTAGTGCTTGTAGGTGTCGGTGTTGACGCCGGCGCGGAACGGCACGCCGTAGATGTTGTTGTAGTTCCACCAGTCCCACGCGACCTTGCCCGGCCTGATCCAGCTGGTATCACCGATGCGCGACTCGGACGCCAGCCGGTAGACGATGTCGGTGTCGAGCAGCGTCGCGTCGGCGGCGGCCACGACGAGAACGCGCCAGGGGAACTCGCGCGTGCCGGATGTCCTCGCCATGTAGGATGCGCGCTCGATCACCTTCTCGTCGCGGTCGCGCCCCAACTCGACCTTCGCCGGGTAGTAGGGGAAGAGCCCCTTCAGGCTGTTCGGCTCGCTCCCGCCGGTCAGGTCCATGCCGGGATAGTCGAAGAGGTCCGCCTCGGTAATCGCGATCTTCGGCCCGTCGGTCTCGACAATGGCCGGGAGCGACGAGAACCTCGTGCCGACTTCGGCGATCCGAAGCCGCTTGTACGACCGCTCCTGGTGCGACAGGAGACTCTCCTCTTCCGGGAAGTAGAGTCGATAGTCCCCGGCGAACCTGAACGACGCGTCCTCGGCGCGCACCTCGATATCCCCCGCGATCTTGGTCACGAACCGGTACGCCACCGCGTCGTCGTAAGCCCGGACGATCAGGGAGTAGTCGCCGGCGAAATCGATGCGCCGCTCGCTGAAGCGGTCGCGCACCTCGGCGCGCTTGACCCGCACAACGGGGCGCAGGATCTCGATCGACGGTCCGGGTGGTCGTCGCGCGCACCCTGGGAAGGGCGCCCACGGCGCGGCCGGCGTCGAGCGTCAGGCCGATGCTCGACGGGAGCAGCGCTGGCTTGCCGGCCACATCGACGGACCAGCGGAGGTCAGAGCCGGCGGTGACCGACACGACGATCGTTCCGTTCGGCGAGGCCACCGTCAGCGGTTTCGCCGCTGCCTCCTGGGCGGTTGCGCTGCCGGCCGGCCACAGCAGGCCCGCCAGGCTTAGCCACATCGCCATCCCGTTTCGCGTCGCTCGCATGGCTCCTCCTCCCCGCCGTCAGGCGGTATGCGCCTATCCTATGCGAATCAGCTACAATTGACCCGCATTGCCCCCTGGACGGAGCGCGTGAGACACAACCACCTGCTGACACTGCTCCGGCGCCAGATTGACGCCACGCCGGACGGCGTCGCCATGCGCCACAAGGCCGGAGCGGAGTGGCGCGGCATCACCTACGGCGAACTGGGCCGGCACATTGACGCGGTGGCCTCCTGGCTCATCGACGCTGGCGTCGAGCCAGGCGCCCGGATCGTCATCTACGGGAACAACTCCCCGTGGTGGTCGATTGCCGACCTGGCCATCATGGCGGCGGGCGCCATCTCCGTCCCGATCTACGCCACGAACACCGCGCACCAGGCGGAGCATATCATTCGCGACGCTGGCGCCACGGCGGCCTTCGTCGGCGGGACCGAGCAATACGAGCACATCGCGGCGGTCCACGGCGCGGCCGGCCCGGTCTCCCGGGTCATCTCGTTCGACGAGGCCGTCACGCTGACCCTCCCCGACTCGTATCCCCTGTCCGTCCTCCTCGCGCATCCGGTGTCGCCCGCGCTCGCTGGACGGGCCGCCGCGGCGCGCCTCGACGATGTGGCGACGATCATCTACACGTCGGGAACGACCGGCGACCCGAAGGGCGTCGTCCTGTCGTTCGAGAACCTGGTCATCCAGTTCGAGGCGATCGACCGGGACTTCTCGGTGACGGAACGCGACCGGTCGCTCTGCTTCCTGCCGCTCAGCCACGCCTACGAGCGCGCATGGACCTTCTACATCCTCAGCAAGGGGGCGCAGAACTTCTACCTCGACGACCCGAAGCGCATTCTCGAGGCGATGCAGGAGGTGCGGCCGACGTGCATGGTCAGCGTGCCGCGCCTCTACGAGAAGATCTACTCGACGGCGCGCCACAGAGTGAGCCAGGGCTCCGGAACGAAGCAGAAGCTGTTCGAGTGGGCGGTAGGCGTCGGCAATCGGTACGCCCACGCGAAGGAGCGCGGCGAGCGGGTGGGCCCGGTCCTCGCGGCGCGGCGCGCTCTGGCCGACAAACTCGTACTGCACAAGATCCGCGACATCGTGGGCGGCCCGAAGAACTTCTTCTCCGCGGGCGGCGCCGCGCTGATCGCCGAGATCGAGGAGTTCTTCTTCGCTGCGGGGCTGCTGGTGTGCCAGGGATACGGCTTGACCGAGACGTCACCGATGCTGACGTGCAACAGCCCGAAGGCGAGTTCCGCTTCGGCACCGTCGGCAAGGTGATTCCCGGCTGCGAGCTGAAGATCGCCCCCGACGGCGAGATCCTCGCGCGCGGCCCGAACGTCATGCGCGGCTACTTCGGCAAACCGAAGGAGACGGCCGAGGTCTTCGAGGACGGCTGGTTCAAGACCGGGGACATCGGCGCGTTCGACGCGGACGGGTTCCTGCGCATCACCGACCGCAAGAAGGACCTCATCATCACGTCGGGCGGCAAGAACATCGCGCCGAGTCGGATCGAGTCGATCATCGGGCAGGACTACTACATCGAGCAGGTCGCGGCAGTCGGGGATGGGCGCCACCACGTCGCGGCGCTGGTCGTGCCGCACTTCGAGGCGCTCGAGTTGTGGGCCAAGGAGCGCGGCCTGACGTACGACTCGTTCAGGGCGATGGTGAAGGATCGCCGGATCGTGGACTTCATCGGACAGCGGATCGAGCAGCGCCAGCAGGAGCTCCCGCATCACGAGCGGGTCAAGAAGTTCACGCTGCTCACGGAGCGCTTCAGCCAGATGGGGGGCGAGTTGACGCCGACGCTCAAGAACATCCGGGCGGCGATTGCCGCCAAGTACGCGCAGGCCATCGAGTCGATGTACGCGGCGGACAAGGACAAGAAGAAGCCGTAGGCGGGGCCTCCGCCCCGCCGTTCTCTGGAGACTCACATGAAACACTGCCTCATCCTCCTCGCCTGCCTCCTCCTCGTGGCAGGCTGCTCCAAGAACGCCGACGATGGGACCTCGACCGGCGGCCAGCCGGCCGCCAGCGCTGCCACGCAGCCGGCCGCGTCGGAGAAGCCCGCCGCGGGCCCGTCCGAGTCGGCCGAGCCGAAGAAGGTCGATATCACCGAGGATTTCGTCGTCAAGTACATGACCTACCAGAAGGAGAACCTCGCGCTGCTGGCGAAGTACTCCGAGGAGACGAAGAAGAACATGGAGGCGGCCAAGGGCGACACCTCGAAGCTCGTGCAGCAGGTGTCGATCGCCGATTGCCTGGGCAAGGAGCTGGACGCCAAGCAGCAGGCGAAGCGACGGGAACTCGGCCTCTCCGAGGAGGAGTTCAAGGCGCTGCAGGACGCGGCGCAGACCGTGGCCACCAGCCGCGCGCTCTACAACCAGATGGGCGGCGACGCGCAGCTCGCCCAGATGGAAGCGGACGCCAGGAAGCAGATTGCCGCCCTCCCGGCCGACCAGCGAGAAGCAGCCACGGCGCAGATGAACGAGATGTCCAAGAGCCTCAGGAGCCTCAAGGACGGCATGGACGTCCGAGAGAAGTACGGCGACAAGGCCGCCGACGCCCTGATGAAGCACGCCGACGAGCTGGCCAAGCAGTACTGGGACGGGCTCAAGAAGATAGGCGACAACAAATAGCCCGCACGGTTGCCGCCTACACCGGAGTTCACTTGCGTTGACACCGCCTCCACGGACGCGGTGAAGGGTCCTCCCCGAAGCAAAGCCTTTCCCGGCTTCGCGGAGCGGGAGGCCGAGCCGCGGCCGGCCCACCATCCGCGTCGTCAAGACAAGGGGACTCCGGGATTAAGAACGGACGATTGTCAAGGAGGGACTCGTGTTTCGATCATCACGGAAGCTCATGCTTCCAAGTGCATTGGCGGTAGCGGTCTGCGTTCTCGGGGCGTTCAGCCACGCGCAGAGCGCGCAGCAGAAGACCCAGACCACGCTCACGGCCGACGACTTCAACCAACTCTCCTTGCGCTGGGTGGGTCCGATGGCCTTCGCCGGACGCGTCAGCGGCTACGCGGCGCCCCGCGGCCAGAGCCAGATCTACTACGTGCTCATGGCAAGCGGCGGCATCTGGAAGACGATCGACGGCGGCATCCACTTCGAGCCGATCTTCGAGAACTACGGCACCCAGAGCATGGGCTGGCTCGCCATCGCCCCGTCGAACGCCAACATCCTGTACCTCGGCACCGGCGAGCCGATGCACGCCCGCGCCAGCACCCACGGCAACGGGATGTGGAAGTCGACCGACGCCGGCAAGACGTGGACGCATATCGGCCTGGAGAAGAGCTTCTTCATCCCGATGGTCGCCGTCGACTCCAAGAACCCCGACATCGTCTATGCGGCCGCCGAAGGCAAACTCTACGACAACGAGATGGACTGCGAACGCGGCCTGTTCAAGTCGATCGACGGCGGCAAGACCTGGACGAACCTCGGCCCGATGAAGGACCGGGGCGTCGGCGACTTCGTCATCGACCCGCGCAACTCGAACGTCATCATCGCGTCGGCCTACAAGCACTACCGCCGCGCCTGGACCTATGACGACCGCGACGGAGAGAACGGCCTGTTCAAGTCGGCCGACGGAGGCAAGACCTGGACGCGCCTGACGACGGGCCTGCCTCCGAAGGGCACGCCGATCGGCCGCACCGGCCTCGCGATCTACGACAAGAACCCGAACATCGCCTACGCTCGCGTGGACGAGGAAGTCATCGTCGGCTTCCAGGAGCGAGACGGCATCGTCAACTTCCGCGCGGCGGGCGGCGGGCGCGGCGGTGGTGGCGGTGGCGGGTTCGGCGGCGGCGGCGGCACGGTGCTGTTCCACGAAGGCGTCACGCTGGCGCAGCTCAAGGCCTACAAGATTCCGGCCGAACTGGCGGCGCTCGCGCCGAGGTTCACGCCGGTCACGGGCGCGGCCGAGGCCGACCTGGTGACGAAGTTCAACGCATTGGTCGCCGACAAGGACTTCGTGGCCAACAGCGGCGCCGACGTGGCGAAGCTGCAGGCGGCGGCAAAGAAGACGCTCGCCTCCGACAAGGACCTGATGGTCAACATCGCCGAGGTCCAGAAGCTGATGGCGAAGCCGGCGGCGGCCGCGGACTCGACCGAGGCCAAGGGCCGGTCGCAGCTGGTCAACCGGAACGTGCTCGAGATCCTCTACTCGGGGATCATCGCGAACGCTGCGCCCGTGAAGATGAACGGCGTCGTGTACCGCACCGACGATCTGGGCAAGATCTGGAAGCGGATGACCGAGTACAAGCTGGCGACACCGCCGGCGCAGACGATCCCGCAGGAAGAGGCCGAGGCGCTCGACCTGGCGGCGCAGGCGCGCGAGGATGAAACGGCGGAAGCCGTCTCGGCGCTCGGCATGCAGCAGCAGTCCGGCGGCAGCCAGGCGGCGCCAGCTCCGGCCCCGTCTGCGGCCCGCGGCCAGCAGCCCGCGGCGCAGCCGGCCGCCGGCGCGCGCGGCCAGGCCGGCGCGGCCCCTCAGGCCGGCCCGCCTTCGCCTCCGGCTACGGCGGGGCAGGCCGGTCGCGGCGGCGTGATGGCCGGCAGCGCCCAGGTCAACCAGACCGAGGGCGGCTACTACGGCCGCATCATCATCGACCCGAACGACGACAAGGTCCTCTACTGCGGCGACACCAACACGACGAAGTCGACCGACTCGGGCAAGACCTTCGTCGTGTTGCCGTGGGATCGCGGCAACGGCAAGACGCACGTCGACCACCGCGTGGTGTGGGTCGACCCGATGAACTCCAAGCACATCCTGAGCGGCAACGACGGCGGATCGTCGGAAACCTGGGACGGCGGCGATCACTGGAGGCAGAGCAGCACGATCAACGCCCAGCAGTTCTACGACGTGGCGGTGGACAACGAGCTGCCCTACAACATCATGGGCGGCACGCAGGACAACGGCGCGTGGATGGGTCCGTCGCAGAACCGCAACAGTTACGGCATGTTCAGCTCCGACTGGCTGTACCTGCCGACCGGCGACGGGTTCTATGTCGTTCGAGACTGGGCGGATCCTCAGTGGATCTACTACGAGAGTCAGTTCGGCGCGTCGAGCCGGATGAACCTGAAGACCGGCCAGACCTCGTCGCTCGCGCCGCGCGCGGCGCAGGGCGAGCCGGCGTTGCGGTTCCAGTGGAACAACCCGATCGTGCTGTCCCCGCACAACCCGTCCATCGTCTACCACGGCTCGCAGTACGTGTGGCGGTCAGTCAGCCACGGCGACCCGGGCACGTTCGTGAAGATCAGCCCGGACCTGTCGAAGGCCGACCCGAAGAAGCTCGAGGAAGCGAAGAAGACGAACTTGCAGTGGGCGACGGTCTACACGATTTCCGAGTCGCCGAGGAAATTCGGCCTGATCTGGGCCGGCACCGACGATGGCAACGTGTGGGTGACGCCCGACAGCGGCGCCAACTGGACGAACATCACGGCGCAGTTCTACGACGCGGCGTGCAGGCCGAAGGCTGGAATCAAGGGCGACCTGATCCCGTGCGACAAGTGGGTGAAGCGCGTCGTCGCGTCGGCGTTCGATCAGAACACGGCGTACGCCGGGTTCAGCGGCTACCGGACGCACAACGAGGACACGACTTACCTCTACGTGACGAAGGACCTCGGCAAGACCTGGACGAACATCTCCGGCGGGCTGACGAACCCGATTTTCGACGTCGAGGAGGATCCGGACAACGCCAATGTGCTCTACATGGCTGGCGATTTCGGGATCAACGTGACGATCGACCAGGGCAAGACCTGGACGCGGTTCTCGAGCAACCTGCCGGACACCGTCGTCCGCGACATGGCGATACAGAAGCGTGACCGCGAGATGGCGATTGCCACCTACGGTCGCGGGTTCTACGTCGCCGACATCGGTCCGATGAAGGAGTTCACGCCGGCGGTGTTCGACGAGGCGGCGCACCTGTTCGACATCAAGAACGCGATCGCCTGGCGGCGCTACGAGCGGCGGGGCGATACGCTCGGCGAGATGGCCAAGGCGGACAACCCACCGGTCGGCCAGAGCATCTACTACTACCTGAAGGCCGACGCCCAGAAGGTCACGATCACGATCAAGGACCTCGAGGGCAACGCGATCGCGGAACTGTCGCAGAGCTCGGCAGAGGCGCTGCGGCCGAGCGTCAAGAAGGGGCTGCAGAAGGTGTTCTGGGGCCTCAACCGGGTGGCGGCGGGCGCGCCGGCGGCGGGCGGCGGGCAGCGCGGCGGTGGGGGTGGCGGCGCTGGGGGCGGCGGCGGGCGCGGCGGCGGCGGCGCCACCGTGGAGCCGACCGCCTACAAGGTCACGCTGACGGTGGACGGCAAGGACGTCGCCACCAAGCGGATCGTCATCAGCCCGGATCCGATGTTCAAGTAGTCCGAGGTCAGCGCGGGTCCCAAGACCCGCGGGTGGGAAGTATGGCAGTGGCGTAAGCGCTGGCAGTGGATCACGCGTGACACACTGCCGACTGCCACGCTGACCGCCTACTGCCTACTCTTACTGCCTACTTCTGCGCCGCCGCCCTCGCGCTTCACGATCTCGATGTCGATCGTGATGGCGACTTGAAAGCCCACCAGCAGTCCTCCCGCCTCGAGCACGCGGTTCCACCTGAGGCCGAATTCCCTCCTGTCGATCGTCGCCGTGGCCGACGCGCCAACGCGGATCTCGCCGTCCGGGCCCTTGACCGGCTCCGACGGCCCCACGATGACGAAGGCCACCGGCTTCGTCACGCCGCGAATCGTCAGGGTGCCCGTCATCCGCGCCGCGCCGGGGCTCGCCGGCTCGATCTTCACTGACTTGAAGATGAGCGTCGGGTACTTCTCGACGAGCAGGAAGTCGGCCGTCCGCAGGTGCGCGTCGCGCTCGGGCACTCCTGTGTCGATGGACGCGACGTCGATGACGATCTCGACGGCGGCCGTCGTGAAATCCCGCCCGTCCCACTTCACCGTGCCGGCGATCTTGTTGAATCGTCCGCGTACCGTGGACGTCCTCATGTGGCTCACGGCGAAGTGCGCGCTCGTGTGCTGGGGGTCGATCTGCCACTCCGTCGTCTGGGCGCACAACGGAGCGGCGAGAAACACGAACGCGAGAGCCCACAGGAACGGGTGTCGTCGGTGCGTCATGTTCGGTGCTCCCCGGTAGCTGGCAGCTGGCAGCTGGCAGCGGATGGCCGGCAGCGGATCGGCGTCCGCTACCAGCTGACAGCTGCCAGCGGTCGGCTATCTACTCGAAGATCTTCCCCAACCCCTCGTAGCGCGAGTGCAGCGTGCCTGTGGCCTTCTCGATGCCGGCCGGCTGGTTGGCCTTGCACGCGGCCACGAGCGCCTTCGCGTCGGCCACGAGCTGCCCCGACTCCTTCCTGAACGCCTCAGCCTTGGCCTCGACCCGCTTGGGCAGCGTGGCCTTCGACAACGTCTCGGCTCTGGTCAACAGGTCCGGGCTGGCTTTGCATACATCGTCCCACTTCTTTTCTGGCACGTAGGTGTGCTGCACGACGTACAGCGTCTTGTGGAACTCGTTCATCTCGGGAACCGCGGGACGGATGATCTGCCCCTGGGCCTCGTAGGCGGTGTGCAGGTTCTCGGCGGCCAGCAGCAGGGCCTTGTCGTCGGTTCCGGCGGCGGCCTTCGCGTACGCGGCGGCGGCGGCCTGAAGCGTCGCAATGCCGTTCGCCCACGCGCCTTCCTTCTCGTGGAGGATGCCCGGCAGCTTCACGGCCGCGATCTTCGCGACGCCGGCCCGGACGTCGGGCGCGATTGTCCGGAGCGCCGCGTAGTCCTTGGCCGGGTAGGCCGTGTGCCACATCGGCATGATCACGTCGTGGAACTTCTCGAGCTCCGGCACGCTCGTGGACGGCTCCTGGGGCGCCTGGGCCGTGAGGCCGGCCGCAAACGCCAGCGGCAGTGCGATGACGAGGGCAGTCAACAGTCTCTTCACGATTGGTTCCTCCATGATCACTCCCGGAGTGGTTTCCGGTACGCCGGCGCGGAAATCACTCCCGGAGTAATTTTCCGTGAGCGATAATCACTCCCGGAGTGATTATCGCGCAACCGGAGGTCTATGGACTACTCGGAGCGGCTCGAGAAGGTGGCGGTGCTTGGCGCCGCCGGCAAAATGGGCAGCGGCATCGTCCTCCTCGTCGCCATGGAGATGGCCGACCTCTGGCTGAGGCCGGAGAACCGGTCGCGGCGCTACGTCCTTCACGCCGTTGACGTGTCTCACGAAGCGCTTGGCGGACTGATGAAATACCTCCGGGAGCAGGCGCTGAAGGCAGCCGAGAAGAAGATCGTCGCGCTCCGGAAAGTCTACGCAGACCGCGCCGACCTTGTGGAGAACGGCGACATCGTCCGGCAGTACGTGACGGACGTGCTCGACGTGGTGAGGCCGACCACCCTGCTGGAGGCCGCGGCCGAAGCGAACATCATCTTCGAGGCGGCGCCCGAAGACCTGGCGCTGAAGCTGAAGCTCCTCGGCCCGACCGCCACCGACAACCCGCGCGAGCCGTGGGTCTTCACAAACACCTCGTCGATTCCCATCGAGGAGATCGACCAGAAGGCGAAGCTGGGCGGCCGGGTCATGGGGTTCCATTTCTACAACCCGCCCGCCGTGCAGAAGCTGGTCGAGCTGATCCGGAGCCGGACCACCACCGACGAGGTGGCGGCGTTCGCCGAAGCGCTGTGCAGAAGTCTGCGGAAGGTGGTCGTGCCGTCGGCCGACCGCGCCGGGTTCATCGGCAACGGGCATTTCATGCGCGACCTGCTGCACGCCATCGGCGAGGTCGAGCGCCTCGGCGCCGACATGCCGTTCGTCGAGGCGGTCTACACGGTCAACCGCGTGAGCCAGGACTTCCTCGTCCGGCCGATGGGCATCTTCCAGCTGACCGACTACGTCGGCCTCGACGTCTGCCAGTGCATTCTCGGCGTCATGAACCCGCGGACCGACGGCGAGGCCCTGCACAGCATGCTCCTTGACTGCCTGCTCGCTCGGGGCGTTCGGGGCGGGCAGCATCACGACGGGTCGCAGAAGGACGGGTTCCTCCAGTATCAGCAGGGGAGGCCGGTCGGCGTTTTCGATCCCGCCGGCAGGCGCTACGTGCCGATCGCCGAGATCCAGGCGGCGTGCGACGCGCGAATCGGGCCACTGCCAGAGCCGGCGCTGCCGTGGAAGGCGGCGGTGCGCGACGCGGCGAAGGACGCGAAGTTGGCGGCGTTCTTCGTCCAGCTGAAGTCGATGCAGACGCAGGGCGCCGAGTTGGCGCTCCGCTACGGGGCGCGATCACGCGACATCGGGCTGAAGCTCGTGAGCGACGGGGTGGCGCGCAACGCGAACGACGTCAACCAGGTGCTGCTGACCGGTTTCTTCCACGCTTACGGTCCGGTCAACGACTATTTCGGGTGATGAGCGTATGAACAAGCTGCGACGCAAGATCTACATGACGGCCGGCTACAACACGGTGTCGATGGGCACCGGTCGGAAGGAGTTCCACCCGAAGAAGGAGCGGCCGGGCCTCGACCACTACATCCGCGAGGCGGGGCGCGGGGTGCTGGCGCAGATCGGCGGCGCCGGGAACGTGGACGAGGGCGTGATCGGCAACTTCATGGCCGCGCGCTTCAACAACCAGGGGAACCTGGCCGCGCTCATCCCGGCCATCGACGACGGGCTGCGCTGGAAGCCGTGCACGCGCGTCGAAGGCGCCTGCTGCTCGGGCGCGATGGCGCTGGCGACGGGCATCAAGTCGGTGCTGGCCGAAACGGCCGATGTCGTCCTGACCATCGGCGTCGAGGTGCAGAACACGGTGAAGGCGATCTATGGCGCCGACATCCTGGCCACGGCCGGCTGGGCGCCCGAACGCCGGACCGGCCACGCGTACTTCTTCCCGGGCAAGTTCAGCGATCGCGCCGGCGCGTATTTCGAGAAGTACGGGCGCGAGCGGACCCGGAGGGCGATGGCGCGCTGGTACCGCAACGCCATCGAGAACGCGAGGCTCTGCCCCACCGCGCAGGAGTACACGAACGCGACGGCCGATCTCGAGGCGGCCGCGATGGCCGAGCCGAACCCGCGCTCGTTCGTCGATCACCTGACCGTCCTCGACTGCTCGAAGGTGTCCGATGGGGCGTCGGCGATCGCGATCCTGTCGGAGGAGGGCCTGAAGCGGGCGGGCATCCCCGCGAGCGCCGCGGTGGAGATCGTCGGCATCGGCCAGGTGGAAGCGGACCTCACCGTCCCGCCGGCCGATCTCACGCGCCTCGACACGACGCGGCGCGCCGTGGAGCAGGCGTTCGCGTCGGCCGGCATCTCGGCCGCGCACCTGGCCACGGTCGAAACGCACGACTGCTTCACCATCGCCGGCATCATGGCGGTGGAGGCGATCGGCCTCGCCGAGGCCGGCAAGGGGCCGGACTACGTGATCGACGGGCAGACCGCGCGCGGCGGGCGCGTGCCATTCAACACGACGGGCGGCCTCGTCGGCTGGGGCCATCCGACCGGCGCGACGGGCGTCCACCAGGCCGTGACGATCTGGGAGCAGCTGACCGGCCGCGCCGGGAAGGCCCAGATCGACATCCCTGCCGACCGGCCGTTCGGCCTGTCGGTCAACATGGGCGGCGACGACAAGACGCTGGTGGCGATCGTGTACCGACGGGGACAGTGACAGTGTAGTAGGCAGTAGACAGTAGGCAGTAGGCAGTTCGTCACGCGTGATCCACTGCCTACTGCCTACTGCCATACCGCTGACTACTGTCACCACTCGCCTGGCTGCGAACGTGTTCTGGCGAGCGACCAGATGCCGCCAGCCGTTGAAACCGCGAGCCTCGCGAAGCACTACCAGATGGGCGGCTCGGTCGTGCGGGCGCTCGACGGCGTGACGATTGGCGTGGAGCCCGGCGAATTCGTCGGCCTCCTCGGCACGTCCGGCTCCGGCAAGTCCACGCTCCTCAACCTGATCGCCGGCCTCGATCATCCGACCTCCGGCAGCCTGACCGTCTTCGGCCGGAACCTCGGCGAGATGTCGCGCGCCGACCTCAGCCTCCACCGGCGCACGAGCGTCGGGATGATCTTCCAGTCGTTCAATCTGATTCCGACGATGACCGCGATCGAGAACGTCGCGCTGCCGATGATGTTCGCTGGGGTGGCGCGCGGCGTCCGCGAGGGGCGGGCGAGGACGATCCTCGAGCAGGTGGGCCTCGGCGGGCGCCAGGCGCACCGACCGAAGGAGTTGTCGGGCGGCGAGCAGCAGCGCGTGTCGATCGCGCGCGCCCTGGCCAACGACCCGCGCATCCTCCTGGCGGACGAGCCCACCGGCAACCTCGACAGCCGGACCGCGCAGGAGATCCTGGCGCTCCTCCAGGCGTTGAACACCACGACGGGCCGCACGATGCTGCTCGTCACCCACGACGCGTCGCTCGCCTCGCGCTACGTGAAGCGAACGATCACGCTCTCGGACGGCAAGGTGCTCCCGGAGGCGGCGGCATGAAGCTGGCCGACACGCTGCACCTCGCGCTGCGGAACCTGCGCGAGGCGAAGCTCCGCACGGCGCTCACGTCGCTCGGCGTCGCGATCGGCATCGCGTCGCTCGTCGGCATGGTGTCGTTCGGTGTGGCGATGCAGGACCAGGTGCTCGGCAACTTGCTCCGGTCGGGCGTGTTCGACTCGATTACCGTGACGTCGGCGCCGCGCGCCGGCGGCCAGCGCGGGCGTCGGGGTGGCGACGCGCTCGAGCGCGCCCGCAGCGCCGCGGACTCGGCGAGGCAGGCCGGGCCGCGGGTCCCGCTCGACGATGCCGCGCTGAAGAGGTTCGCGGCCATCCCCGGTGTCAGAGAGGTCTTCCCCGACGTTCGCGTCCCGGTCGAGGTGTCCTACGGCGACTTCTCCGAGTTCGCCGGCGCGACCGGCGTCCCGATGTCGGCACGCGGGCAGGGCGTCTTCCAGCGAATCAGCTTCGGTCGGTTCTTCGCGAACGAGGCCGACGACTCGTGCCTGCTGAGCCTGGAGTTCGCCAACCGCATCACCGACGGGAAGCCCGAGAGTCTTGTCGGAAAGGACATCACGTTCGGTTACGCCGCGGCCTCCGCGCCCGGCGCAAGCGAAACCGGAGTCCCCGGCGTCAACCTGCAGCGCGGCGAGCGGGTGTTCCGTGTCGTCGGAATCGTGGAGCGCCAGGCGGGGCCCAGTCTGGGCGGCGCGATGTTCGCGGCCGTGATGATCCCGCTCGCGAAGGCGCGCGAGATGGGCGCCGCCGATCTCTCGGGCGCGCAGGCGCTCCTCCGCCAACTGTCCGACCAGCGCGTCTACACGACGGTGACCGTCAAGGTGAACCGGGCGCAGGATACCGAGGCGGTCGAGAAGAAGATCAAGGACCTGGGCTTCAACGCCTTCTCGATTGCCGACCTGCTCGAAAGCCAGAAGAAGGCCTTCATCCTGCTCGACCTGCTGCTCGGCCTCGTGGGATCCATCGCGCTCACCGTCGCCTCGCTCGGGATCGTCAACACGATGGTGATGTCGATCCTGGAGAGGACACGCGAGATCGGCGTGATGAAGGCGATCGGCGGCGGCGACGCCGACGTGCGGCAGATCTTCCTCGTGGAGGCGTCGCTGATCGGACTGCTCGGCGGCGTGTTCGGCATCGCGCTCGGCTGGGCGGTGGGCCGCGTCATCAACGTCGGCGCCAACTACTACCTGCAGACGCAGGGCGTTCCGCCGGCCAACCTGTTTCTGATCCCGTGGTGGCTGATGGCCGGCGCCATCGGCTTTGCCCTGCTCGTGAGCCTCGTGGCGGGTAGTTTCCCCGCTATGCGCGCCGCGCGGCTCGATCCCATCCAGGCGCTCCGGCATGACTGAGGAGACGGAAAACGACCTCAGATGACCACCAAGAAGAGCCTCTTCATCACCCCGGACGGCCAGCGCGTGCTGTTCACATTCGTCCTGGTCAGCTCGCTGTTCCTGCTCTGGGGGTTCTGCAACGGGCTGATCGACGTGATGGACAAGCACTTCCAGGACGAGCTGGGACTGACGAAGGCCCAGTCGGCCTGGGTGCAGTTCGCCCACTACCTCGGCTACTTCCTGATGGCGGTCCCGGCCGGCTGGCTGGCCGGCAAGCTGGGCTACAAGGGCGGCATCATCGCCGGGCTGCTCATCGTCGCCGCCGGCGGGCTGTGGTTCGTGCCCGCGACGTCGATCGGCCAGATGGTGAAGGCGGGCGGCGTGTCGCCGACGCTGGGATTCGTCGCGTTCCTGGCCGGCGTGTGCCTGATTGCGACCGGCTTGACGTTCCTCGAGACGATCGCGAATCCGTACACGACGGTGCTCGGCGACCCGCAATACGCGGCCACACGCATCAACCTGGCGCAATCGTGCAACGGCATCGGCTGGATCCTGGGGCCAATCGTCGGCAGCGTGTATTTCTACTCGACGGACGCGGCGGGACGCAGCACGGGCAGCCAGACGCTGTACATCCCGTACGCGGCGATTGCGGTCGTCGTGATCGTGCTGGCGCTGGTGTTCGTGTTCGCACCGGTGCCCGACATCAAGGCCGAGGACGACTATCCGTCGGATTCGGCGGGCGGGACAGGCACGGGCGAGGCGCGCTCGATCTGGTCGCACCCGCATTTCGTGTTCGCGGTCGCGGCGCAGTTCTTCTACGTGGCGGCGCAGGCGGGCATCTTCAGCTTCTTCATCAACTACATGACCGCCGAGGTGCCGGCGATTCCGGCGGCGTGGAGCGAGGGGATGGCGAAACTGTCGGCGACCGGGTGGGCGCTCGGCGACTGGCTGACCGGGTGGTTCCAGGCCGGGCCGACCGGCGCGCTGGCGATCAGCAACAAGGGCGCCTCGAACCTCGCGTCGCTCGGGTTCGTGTGCTTCCTGATCGGGCGTTTCACGGGCGCGGGCCTGCTGAAGCGGTTTGCGGCCCACAAGGTGCTCGGCCTCTACGGCGTGCTGAACGTCATCGCGACGTTCGTGGTGTTCCTGAAGCTCGGATGGGTGTCGGTCGCGAGCGTGTTCCTCAGCTACTTCTTCATGTCGATCATGTTCCCGACGATCTTCGCCCTGGGGATCTCGGGGCTCGGCGCTCGCGCCAAGCGCGCCTCGTCGTACATCGTGATGGCGATCATGGGCGGGGCCATCCTGCCGAAGATGATGGGCGCGGTGGCGGACCGCTGGGACATGTCGCGCGGCTTCATCGTGCCGATGGTCTGCTTCGTCCTCGTCGCCCTCTACGGCTTCTACTGGCCGCGGCTGCGGGCAGCCCGGGCGGCGTGAGCCGACGGGCGTCGCTGACGCGGCGGCCCGGTGCGGGCGCCCCGCTCGCCGGACTCCGGTCGGCTGCGCGGCAAACCCGCTCTCCGGCCGGTGTCGGCCGCTGGCCGCGGGGGTCGCGCGGTCTGATTCGCGTGCGTGATCGCGCTCTACCCCGCTGGCGCCCACTGCCTCCGAGCGTGTTTGCGAACTGACGCCGAGGCGCTTGCCGCCAGTCGCCGGTCTCGCGAGGCATCCCGCACCCGTCCGCCGCGGCCACGGGACTCGGCCGCCGGGCGTCGCGGGATGCCTGCGCGAGCGAGCATGCGAGCAGTGCCGACGGTCGAATACACCAACCAGGAGCCGCAGGCTCGGACTTGCCCGGAGGCGCTTTGAGCGATGCCGACTGGCTCACGCGAATTCCATCGGCCGAGGCGACTGGTTCGGCACTGTCGAGCGCGAGCGAGCGCGGGCGCCCGCGACGACCGGTGGCCACGCGTCATCAACTGCGCGGCGGCTCGTTTCGGGCGCGCCGATCGGCGGTTTGAAGACCCCGCGCTACACGTGCGAGGCGCGTTCGGGCAGACGCAGGGTCAGTAGCGCGGCGAGGGCGGGGAGGCAGGCGAGCGTGAGCAGCGCCGGCTGCAGGCCGACGGTGTCGCCGGCGATGCCCACCAGCGGCACGGCGAGGCCGCCGACGCCCCACGCCACCCCCAGCATGAGCGAGGACACGGTGCCGGTGGCCACCGGCGCGATCGCGTGAGCGTAGGTGATGTTGACCGGCAGCGTCGACCCGAGGAAGAACCCGCCCGCCGTCAGCACGACCAGCCCCGCCGGCCCTGGAATGAGAAGGGCGGCGACCAGGAGCGGCACCGACGTCGCCAGCGTCGCGGAAATGACGCGCCTGGGGCCGAAGCGATCAGCGAACGGTCCACCCGCGAGCCCGCCGACGCTGCCGGCGACAAGATACGCCCCCGCCGCCATCCCCGCTTCCGCCACCGACATGCCGCGCCTGGTCAGCAGCACGGGCAGGAACGTCGAGAATCCGATGGCGACGACGGTTCGGATGACCACCGCGGTCCAGAGGAGCGTGAGCGGCCCGGCGTACGGCCGAAGCGCGGCGAAGCCGGACGGCCCGTGCCCGTGCGACAGCCGCACGTCAGGAATCCGCCGCAGGATCGATAGGAGCAGGACGAGCGCGGGAACGGCCAGCAGCGGCGTCCACGAGACGCCGACGTACTGCGCGTACGGTGCGAACAGCATCGGTGCGATCGCGTTGCCCATCGCCCCGCCCGTCACGTGCACCGACATCGCGGTGCCGCGCCGCGCGCCGCCGATGCGATTGACGATAGCCGCCGCCGTCGGGTGAAACGCCGCGCTGCCCAGCGATCCGACGACCAGGATTGCGCCCAGCATCAGGGGCGACGTCGCCAGTCCGGCGAGGCTCATGACCGAAACGGCGACGAGCGGACCGGCGACGGCCAGGACCTTCGGCCGCCACCGGTCGGCGAGCGGCCCGAAGACGAGCTGCGCAACCGACCCGGCAATCTGAATGGCTGCGGCGATCGTGCCGGCGGCGGTGAGCGACAGGCCGAGCCGCGGGATGAAGAGCGGCAGCAGCGGCGCGTAGATGTTGGTGAAGATGTCGTTCACGCCGTGCGTCGCCGACATGACGAGCACGGTCTTCGGCACGCCGAGCACCTGGCGCTCGAGCGCCGGCTCGGCCGGCGCACCTTCATCGATCACGATCTGCTGCGGGTCGATCTCCACGCCGTGTTCTACCCTGCGAGACGTTGGTGCAGCGCGAACACGGCGCCTTGCGGATCCATGCACTGCACAATCCAGTCGCCGCCGGGAACCTCGACCGGCCCGTGCAGAACCCGGCCGCCGTTCGCCTTCACGGCGGCGGCGCCCGCGCTGATGTCATCGACGCGCACGTAGATCAGCCAGTGCGGCGGCGCTGGCATGTCGGCCGGCCGCTTGAACATGCCGCCGAGCGTGACCCCCTCGCGCCCGAACATCAGGTAGACGCCCATCGGCCCCATGTCGTGCTCGCCGGTCTTCTCCCAGCCGAACAGCGCCTGGTAGGAATCGAGCGCAGCGCCAGGATCGGTCGTGACGAGTTCATGCCACGACACGTCGCCGATCTCGGGCTTGTGGCTCGGCGGCTGCTCGTTGGCGGGCGTGAAGAACGCAATCGTTGCGCCCTGGGCGTCAGCCAGCGCGGAGAATCGGCCGACCTGCGGGATGTCCTGCGGGGCCACGTAGGTGCGCGCGCCCGCGGCCAGCGCCTGCGCCGTCGACTGGTCCACGTCGGGTGTGCCGATGTACGCCATCCAGTGGGACGGCGCGCCCATCTTCACCGCCTCTTCCGGCAGCTGCATGCTTCCGCCAATCGGCACGCCGCCGCGGGTGAACATCACGTAGGGCGACGGCGCCTCCCCCCACGCCTGCACGCCCCACCCCGCCACCTTCCCGTAGAACGTCTGCGCGCCGTCGGGGTCGGTCGTCATCAGGTCGTACCAAAGAAACCGCCCGCGAATGTCCTGGTCCGGCATAGTGCCTCCTGTCGGATGATCATACGCCAGCACCGACGCCGGCTGGCAGCCTCGCTGGCCGGCCCCATTCGGGCGCGCGCCGGTCCCGAGCCGACGGGCGTTGGAAGATGCCCGCGCGAGCGAGCATGCGAGCAGTGCCGACGGTCGGGCGCACCAACCAGGAGCCGCAGGCTCAGACTCGCCCGGAGGCCATCTGCGCCATGCCGACTGGCTCACGCGAATGCCACCGGCCGAGGCGACTGGTTCGGCACTGTCGAGCGCGAGCGAACGCGGGCGCCCACGACGACCGGCGGCTCACCGCGCGGTGAGCGTGACGTCGCCCGGCCCAGAAGGGCATAATCGGGTGTTATGAAGAGACTCCTCCTCGCGTCAGCCCTCGTCCTGCTGTTCGCGGCCGGCCAGGCCGGCCCCGTCGCCCAGGCGCCCGAAGCGCGGCTGCTCCGGTTCCCGACGATCCACGGCAGCCAGATCGTCTTCACCTACGCCGGCGACCTCTACACCGTCGCGGCGGCCGGCGGCGTCGCGCGACGCCTGACGACCGACATCGGCTATGAGATGTTCGCCCGGTTCTCCCCCGACGGGAAGTCGCTGGCGTTCACCGGCCAGTACGACGGCAACACGGAGGTCTACCTGATGCCGGCGCAGGGCGGCGTGCCGAAGCGGCTCACGTGGACCGCCACGCTCACCCGAGACGACGTGTCCGACCGCATGGGGCCGAACAACCTGGTCGTCGGCTGGAAGGACGACACGCACGTTCTCTTCCGGTCGCGCCGCACCGAGTGGAACGACTTCCTCGGCAAGCTCTATCTCGCCAGCGCGAGCGGCGGCCCAATCGAGGAACTGCCGCTCCCGCGCGGAGGATTCGCCTCCTACTCCGCCGACGGCCAGCAGCTCGTCTACAACCGCGTCTTCCGCGAGTTCCGCACCTGGAAGCGCTACCGCGGCGGGATGGCCGACGACGTGTGGCTCTACGACTTCAAGACGAAGGCGACGACCAACCTGACGAACAACCCCGCGCTCGACATCATCCCGATGTGGAAGGGCAATACCGTCTACTTCCTGTCGGACCGCGACGCGTCGTTCCGGATGAACCTCTACAGCTACAACGTCGGCACGAAGCAGACCAAGAAGCTGACCGACTTCACCGAGTACGACATCAAGTTCCCCTCGCTCGGCGACAACGCCATCGCCTTCGAGAACGGCGGGTTCATCTACCGGTTCGACCTCGCCTCGGAGAAGGCCGCGAAGGTGCCGGTGACGATCGCCGAGGACTTCGGCGCCAGCCGCCCGGTGGTGGTCGACGTCAGCCGCAGCGTGACGAATTTCGAGATCGCGCCCGACGGGAGCCGCGCGCTCTTCGGCGCCCGCGGCGACGTCTTCACCGTGCCCGCGAAGTACGGTCCGACGCGCAACCTCACCCAGACTCCCGGCGTGCACGAACGCGCGTCGAAGTGGTCGCCAGACGGCAAGTGGATCTCCTACATCTCCGATGCCACCGGCGAGGACGAGATCTACGTCGAGCCGCAGGACGGCCAGGGCGCCGCCGTGCAGCTCACCAGAGGCAGCGACAACTACAAGTTCGACGCGGTCTGGTCGCCCGACAGCAAGAAGATCGCCTGGTTCGACCGCAAGCAGCGCCTGCAGTTCGTTGACGTGGACACCAAGGCGGTGACCCTCGTCGTCGAATGCCCAGCCGGCACCGTGAATCAGTTCGCCTGGTCGCCCGACAGCAAGTGGATCGCGTTCTCGAAGCCCGAAGACGAGGGCATGGGGCGGATCTTCCTCTACTCGCTCGAGTCGAAGCAGGCGACGCCGGTGACCGACGGCTGGTTTGGCGTGGGCACCCCGGAGTTCAGCAGCGACGGCAAGCTGCTGTTCTTCGTGTCGGCGCGCACGTTCAACCCGACCTACGGACAGACCGAGTTCCAGCATGTCTATAGCGATATGACGAAGATCTACTTCGTCACGCTCGCGAAGGACACCAAGAGCCCGCTGGCTCCGCGCAGCGACGAGGTCAAGATCAAGGAGGAGCCGAAGCCGCCGATGCCGGCCGAGGCGAAGGCTGATCCGGCGACGGCGGCCAAGGCCCCGCCGCAGGCCAAGCCTGAAGAGGTCAAGAAGGAAGAAGCGAAGAAGGACGCCCCGGCGAAGCCCGCCGGCACGCCTGCCGCGCCGAAGCCGACAGGCGGAGGCGGGGAGGCCGGCGCCACCAAGGTCGATCTCGACGGCATCGTCGGCCGGATCGCGGTCCTTCCGACGCCGGCCGCAAACTACCGCGCACTGCGGTCGGTGGGCAACCGGCTCTACTACGGGCGTGCCAGCTCCCGCGAGCCCGCGGCGCTGTACGTCTTCGACTTCGACAAGCAGACCGAGACGCAGCTTGGCGCCGGGGCCGCCTACGAAATCTCAGCCGACGGCAAGAAGATGCTGGTCGTGGTCGCCGGGCGCTACGCGATCATCGACACCCCGATGGCCAGATTCGACGCGCGCGACTTCCTCGACCTCGCCGACTTGAAGGTGACCGTCGACCGCCGCGCCGAGTGGACGCAGATCTACAACGAGTCGTGGCGCCAGATGCGCGACTTCTTCTTCACGCCCAACATGCACGGTGTCGATTGGCCGGCCATGCGCGCGAAGTACGCGCAGCTCGTGCCGTTCGTCAACCACCGGGCGGACCTCACCTACGTCATCGGCGAGCTCATCGGCGAGCTGAACGCCGGCCACACCTACGTCGGCGGCGGCGATCTCCCGCAGCCGGCGCGGATCCCGATGGGCCTGCTCGGCGCCCGCCTCGAGCGGGACGCGGCGACGAAGTTCTTCAAGATCACCAGGATCTTCAAGGGTCAGAACTGGGATCCGGCGCTGCGCTCGCCGCTCACGGAGATCGGCGTCAACGTGAAGGAAGGCGACTTCGTCGTCGCGGTGGACGGCCGGTCGACCGCGGAGTTGACCGACATCTGGGAGGCGCTGGCCGGCAAGGCGGGCAAGCAGGTGACGCTGAAGGTGAACGGCACGGCGGCGGCGCAGGGCGCGCGCGACGCGGTGGTGATTCCGACGGCCGACGAGCGCAGCCTCTACTACTTCGACTGGGTGCAGGAGAACATCGCCAAGGTCACGAAGGCGACGGGCGGCCGCGTGGGCTATGTCCACGTCCCGGACATGGGCGTTCCGGGTTTGAACGAGTTCGCGAAGTACTTCTACCCGCAGACGAACAAGGAAGCGCTGATCGTCGACGTCCGGAGCAACGGCGGCGGGAATGTGTCGCCGATGATCATCGAGCGGTTGCGGCGGGAGTTGGTGCTCGTCGACATCGCCCGCAACCAGACGCCGCAGACCAACCCCGGCGCGATGATTGTCGGGCCGAAGGTGCTGCTGGCCGACGAGTTCTCGGCGTCGGACGGGGATCTCGTGACGTGGCGCTTCAAGACGCACAAGATCGGGCCGGTCATCGGCAAGCGCACGTGGGGCGGCGTCGTCGGCATCAGCGGCACCCTGCCGTTCCTCGACGGCGGCGTGCTGAACAAGCCGGAGTTCTCGCGCTACGACGTGGCCGGCAAGGCGTGGGTCATCGAGGGTGTGGGCGTCGAGCCGGACATCTACGTGGACAACGATCCGGCGAAGGAGTACGTCGGCGAGGACCAGCAGCTCGACAGGGGGATCGCGGTGATCCTCGACCTGCTGAAGAACAAGCCGGGCACGCTTCCGCCGCCGCCGCCGTATCCGATCAAGAAGGAAGGGAGCGCGCCGGTCAGGAAATAGGCTCAGCCGCCTCCGCCCACGGGGCTACGGCGGGCCAAGGGGCCCAAGGCTCTTGGCGCAATCCCGGAGATCACAATGGCCGTTCTCAAGTTGGCCGGCGGTGCGGCGCTTTCGGGGTTCCGGCTCGACAAGCTGAATCGGTTGATTCATGTCGTCGACGCCGGGACCTCCGTTCAGTCGGCGCAGTTCTGGCACTTCGTCGAGGTCGGGCGCGAGCCGGACGCGCGCGAGCTCGATGTCCTCGGCCGGCTGCTCACCTACGGCCCGCCCGCCCCACCGGCCGGGAACTGGTCGGCCGCGGTGCTGGTGGCGCCGCGGTTGGGTACGATATCCCCCTGGTCGTCCAAGGCGACGGACATCGCGCGGCTCTGCAACCTCGACTTCGTGCGCCGTGTCGAGCGCGGAACGGTCTTCCAGCTCTCGGCCGAGGCCGGCGCACGCATCCTCCCCTTCCTCCACGACCGCATGACCGAGACGGTGCTGCCGTCGCTCGACGCGGCGGACGGTCTCTTCCGTCACGTCCCGCCGAAGCCGCTGACGGAGGTTGACGTGCTGGGCGGCGGCGCCGCCGCCATCGAGGAGGCGAATGGCAGGTTCGGCCTGGCGCTGGCCCCGGACGAAATCGAGTACCTCGTCGCGCACTTCCTCGGCGCGAAGCGCAATCCGACCGACGTCGAGTTGACGATGTTCGCGCAGGCGAACTCGGAGCACTGCCGGCACAAGATCTTCAACGCGTCGTGGGTCATCGACGGCCAGCCCGAGGGCGAGTCGCTCTTCGGGATGATCCGCCAGACGCACCGCGCGAACCCGCGGGGCACGGTGTCGGCCTACTCCGACAACGCGGCGGTGATGGAGGGACGCACGATCCGCCGCTTCGCTGCCAACCCGGAGACTCGAAGCTACGAGTACCTCGAAGGCCTCACCCATACGCTGATGAAGGTGGAGACGCACAACCACCCGACGGCCATCTCGCCGTTCCCCGGGGCGGCCACCGGTTCAGGAGGCGAGATCCGCGACGAGGGCGCGACGGGCCGGGGGTCGAAGCCGAAGGCGGGGCTGTGCGGGTTCTCCGTTTCCAACCTGCGGATTCCGGGCTTCGTGCGTCCGTGGGAAGGTCCGGAGTCGAAGCCGGCGAGGATCGCGTCGCCGCTCGGGATCATGATCGAGGGGCCGATCGGCGCAGCCTCGTTCAACAACGAATTCGGCCGGCCGAACCTCGCGGGCTATTTCCGCACATTCGAGCAGGCGGCGGCCGGCGTCGTGCGCGGCTATCACAAGCCGATCATGCTGGCCGGCGGCCTGGGGAACATCCAGGCTGAGCACGCGCACAAGGCCGACGTCCCTGCGGGCGCGCTGCTGATCCAGTTGGGGGGCCCGGGCATGCTCATCGGAATGGGCGGCGGGTCGGCTTCGTCGATGACGACCGGCACCAACACCGCCGACCTCGACTTCGACTCGGTCCAGCGCGGCAACGCGGAGATTCAGCGGCGCGCACAGGAGGTGATTGACCGGTGCTGGGCGCTCGGTCCGGCGAACCCGATTCTCTCGATACACGACGTCGGCGCGGGCGGCCTGTCGAACGCGCTGCCCGAGATCGCGCACGGCTCGCACCGGGGCGCCCGCATCGACCTGCGCGCGGCACCGAACGAAGAGCCGGGGATGACGCCGCGCGAGGTCTGGTGCAACGAGTCGCAGGAACGCTACGTGCTGGCCATCGCGCCAGACTCACTCGATCTCTTCGGCGCCATCTGCGGCCGCGAGCGCTGCCCCTTCGCCGTCGTCGGCGAGACGACCGCGGAGCAGCGCCTCGAAGTCCGCGACCCGCTGTTCGGCAACACACCGGTGGACATGGACTTGCCCGCGCTGCTCGGCAAGCCGCCGCGGATGACGCGGGATGTCGTGCGGCTGGTGCCCGACCTCGCCGCATTCGATGCCGGCGCCGTCGACCTGGCGGAGGCGGTTGAGCGGGTACTGCGCGCGCCGTCGGTGGCCGACAAGACGTTCCTCGTCAGCATCGGCGACCGGTCCGTCGGCGGCCTCTGCGCGCGCGACCAGATGGTCGGCCCGTGGCAGGTGCCTGTCGCCGACTGCGCCACCACGACGCTCGGCTTCCGCGAATACGCGGGCGAGGCGTTCTCGATTGGCGAGCGCACGCCGCTGGCCGTGATCAATGCCCCGGCGTCAGGGCGCATGGCCGTCGGCGAGGCGCTGACGAACCTGGCGGCGGCTCTTGTCAGCGATCTGTCGCTGGTGAAGCTGTCGGCGAACTGGATGGCGGCGGCGGGATCGCGAGGCGAGGACGCCGCGCTGTTCGACACGGTTCGGGCGGTGGCCCTGGAGCTCTGCCCCGCGCTCGGCATCAGCATTCCGGTGGGCAAGGACTCGATGTCGATGCGCACGGCCTGGACCGACGGGGGCGAGCGGCGCGAGGTCGTGTCGCCGCTGTCGCTGATCGTCTCGGCCTTCGCGCCGTGTGACGACGTGCGCGGCACGCTCACGCCGCAGTTGCGGCTCGATTGCGGGCCCACGGTGCTCGTGCTCGCCGACCTTGCGCCGGGTCGGGCGAGGCTCGGAGGATTGGTCCTCGCCCAGGTCTTCGGCCAGGTCGGGAACGAGACGCCGGACGTCGACGACCCTGCGGTCATCCGCGGTCTGTTCGTGGCCCTTCGAGAACTTCGGCAGGCGGGCCACCTGCTCGCCTACCATGATCGGTCGGACGGCGGCCTGTTCGTGACCCTGTGCGAGATGGCGTTTGCCGGTCGCGCCGGCCTCGCCATCGACGCGGCGGCGGTCGCGGGCGCAGAACGCCAAGGGGCCGAGGACGCGGCGCTGCTGGCGAACCTCTTCTCGGAGGAGCTCGGCGCCGTCGTCCAGGTGCGCAAGGGCGACGCAGCAGCGGTCATCGACGCGTTCGCACGGAACGGCGTGGCGGCGCGCATCGTTGCCAGGCCAGTGGCGGGCGAACGGGTCGCGGTGGTGCGGGCTGGCGGCCCCGTCTACGAGCGCTCACGCGTCGACCTGCACAGGGCCTGGAGCGAGACGACGTGGCAGATGCAGTCGATGCGCGACAACCCGGCGTGCGCGCAGCAGGAGTACGACCGGATCCTCGACCGAGACGACCCCGGCATGTGCGTGCGTCTGACGTTCGATCCGGCCGACGACGTGGCCGCTCCGTTCGTCGCGCGCGGCGCGCGGCCCGCCATCGCGATCCTCCGCGACCAGGGCGTGAACGGAGAGGTGGAGATGGCCGCGGCCTTCGACCGCGCCGGATTCGACGCGCACGACGTGCACATGAGCGACGTCATCACCGGGCGCGTGTCGCTCTCCGACTTCCGCGGCCTTGCGGCGTGCGGCGGCTTCTCGTTCGGCGACGTGCTCGGCGGCGGGGAGGGCTGGGCCAAGTCCGCGCTCTACAACGCGAGGGCGCGCGACGAGTTCTCGGCGTTCTTCGCACGGCCGGACACCGTCGCGCTCGGTGTGTGCAACGGCTGCCAGATGATGGCCGCGCTCAAGGAGTTGATCCCCGGCGCCGAGGCGTGGCCGCGATTCGTGAAGAACGCCTCCGAGCAGTTCGAGGCGCGCGTGGTCATGGTCGAGATCCTGCGGAGCCCGTCGATCTTCTTCACGGGCATGGAAGGCAGCCTTATCCCGATCGTCACGGCGCACGGCGAGGGCCGCGCACTCTTCGATACGCCGGAGGACGCTACGCGCGTCGTCGTGTCGATGCGGTCGGTCGACACCCGCGGGAACCCGACGGAGGTCTACCCGTTCAACCCGAACGGCTCGGCGGGCGGTCTCGCGGGCGTGACGACGGCGGACGGGCGGTTCACGATCGTGATGCCGCACCCGGAGCGTGTCTTCCGGTCGGTGCAGTGGTCGTGGCACCCCGACGGCTGGGGCGAAGACGCGCCATGGATGCGCGTCTTCCGCAACGCCCGCGCATTCCTGGGATAGAGCTCAACGACCCTTCAACCACGGAGCTCACGGAGAGCACAGAGATCCGGAACATCACGCGTGACTGGAGGCTCGGGCTTCGGCCGGGGGCGCCCGACTCCGTCGGGACGCCGACGGTCGTGCGTTGCGCGGCGCGCTCGAACCCGCTCTCGGAGCGGCCGGGTTCGTGCGCGCGGCGCAGCGCACGCCGCGCCGGGCCGGAGGCCCGGCCCCGGTCGAAGCCCTCGGCGTGGGGGCCTCGGTGTTCTCTCGGTGGTTGTCCGGCGTCGACGAGATCGCGGCGGGAGGCCGTGAGGTGACGCGTCAGTCGCAGCCGGTGATGTGCCGCGCGCGGAGCCAGGCGCGGGCCTCGCGGTGCCACGGGCACACCGCCTCGAGCGCCTTCCAGAACTTCGGCGAGTGGTTGCTCACCGCGAGGTGCGTCAGTTCGTGCAGCAGCACGTAGTCGCGGACCAGCGGGGGGACCTGCACGAGGCGCCAGTTGAGCGAGATGCGTCGGGCGGGCGAGCAGGATCCCCACCGGCTGCGCTGGTTGCGCACCGTCACACTGGCAACGTGGTAGCCGTGCTGCGCGGCCAACTCCATCAGTCGCGCGGGCAGCTCGCGCGCTGCCTGCGGCCGCAGGCTTGCGTCCCACCTCGACCCGGCGTTTCCCCGCGCCATCTCTCGGCGGTACTGCTCGCGCTCGATCCAGGCGGCCTTGCCCCTGGCGAACCGCTCCGCGTCCTTCCGTGATCCACCGCGCGGGATCGTCACCCGAAGGCTGCCGTCGTCCGCGAGTCGGAGGATGTAGTGCCGCGCGCGGCGATGTCGGACGTACGTCACCGGCCACTGGCGGCGGCCGAGGACGAGCCCGTCGTGGGCGAGCCCGTCGCCCGATTGCGCGGGCGGTCTTCCGAACATCAGCGAGAGCTGCATCGACATCGGCACCGTGAGATGGCTCTCATCATTCTGCACTATCCCTCCCCCGGTTCGGGAAGGCCACGCCGAGCAACTACCGGATGAGCGTGGATAGGAGTATCATTCGGGCCGTCTTCCGGCGGCGCCTTGCCCCCTTGCCGTGAGGTGTGACCCATGAACAGGACGCTCTGGCTCGCTGGGTGCCTGTGTGCTCTTCTCGCGTCCGCTTCGCGCCTCGAGGCTCAGGCGCCAGGCGCACAGGCGGAGCGCGTTGGCGCGCCGGCGGTCTCGATCGCCGACGCGGCTCAGGAACAGGCGCAGGCCGAGGTGAA
The DNA here is from genome assembly GCA_963784455.1 of uncultured Acidobacteriota bacterium. Classification (GTDB taxonomy): domain Bacteria; phylum Acidobacteriota; class Vicinamibacteria; order Vicinamibacterales; family Fen-181; genus FEN-299. The sequence goes on from CAWARN010000020.1 coordinate 43,662, forward strand.
GAAGCCGGCGAAGAAGCGCTCGCCGTGGATGGCGTCGCCGCTGGTGTCGTCGAGCCCGAAGATGGGTACGTCGGTCGGCGGGCTTGGCGCCTACCTGCACTATTTCGACCCGGAATCGGACGTGTCCCTGTTCGGCGGGATGTTCCAGTACAGCACCACCGACTCCATGGCCGGTGGCCTCTTCGCTCGGACGTCGTTCTCCGCCGACCACCAGCGCCTGGAGGGAATCGTCGGGTTCGGCTACGTCGAGAACGAGTACGAGGACTTTCAGGGGACCGGCGAGCCCCTCAACACGACAGACGACCTCCGTCTGTTCGCGGGCCGTTATCTGTACCGGTTCAAGGGCGACTGGTTCGCCGGCACGCAGGCGATGTTCGCGAACTACATGGTGTCGGGGATGACGTCAAGCGACCAACTGATGCTCGATGCCATTGGCATCTCCGGGTACAACTCCGGAGGCGTGGGCATCACGGTGATGCACGATTCGCGCGACAACCAGGACATGCCCGTGAAGGGTTGGTATGCCGACGCGGCTAACATCTCCAACAGCCGGGCCCTCGGCGCCCAGGAAGACTACCAGTGGTACCGGGTGGACTTCCGGTCGTTCCTGCAGCACGGCAAGGGTCACGTGCTCGCGTTCCGCCAGTTCAACCAGTTCACCTACGGCGCGCCCGCGAGCGCCGAATCGACCATCAACCTCCGGGGCTACAAGATGCAGCAGTACCTCGGGAAGCACATGTCCTCGATCGAAATCGAGGAACGACTCCGCTTCACGAGACGCTGGGGCGCGACGCTCTTCGCCGGTGTCGGCTGGCTCTATGGCGGATCCGTGGGTGAGACCAACAGCGAAGGGGCGTATCCGTCGGTGGGCGGCGGCATCCATTTCATACTGAAGCCCGAGGACAACATGCTGGTCAACCTCGAGTATGCCTATGGCAACGGCGACAACCATGGGATCTACCTGAAGTTCGGCTACACGTGGTGAGGGCCCCGACGGCCCCGCTCAAATCCGACCCCTTGCGCTTGACCATGTGGCCGCCCTCGTGAAAGAGGTGCTCCTTCTCGGTGAGGACGTTGTCTCTGACGGTCGCCGCGTCGATCCTTTCGAAGCGAAGGCGTCCTTTGCGATCTCCCACGTCAGCAGGTCGGGCGACGACAGAACGTCGTGACCCCAGGAGCAGTAGTACTTCGGGCTCTCGTCCCGCGACCCGTAGACGTACATCTTCCCGTCTTTCCAGACGTGCGCGGACGGATCGGCGATGTACACCCCCGGAGGGACAATCGGGTTCTGCGCGCGCGCGGGACACGGCGGACGGGCGGTTCACGATCGTGATGCCGCACCCGGAGCGTGTCTTCCGGTCGGTGCAGTGGTCGTGGCACCCCGACGGCTGGGGCGAAGACGCGCCATGGATGCGTGTCTTCCGCAACGCCCGCGCGTTCCTGGGGTAGAGACGAACGACCTCTCAACCACGGAGTGGTCACAAAGAGCACCAAGGTCCGGACGCGTCCCGCGTATGGCTGCTCGGGCTTCGGCCTCGCCCTGATGGTCGAACGTGCCAGAACACGCCAGGGAATGCGGACGTGTCGCCCGTGACTTGACATGGTGTCTCGTCATGCGAAACGCTCTCCATGGTGATTCGACGTTTCAGCGATTCGGGTCTCCGCGAGCTGTTCGAAACGGGACGGAGCTTCCGTGTCAGGCCGGACCTGCAGCGTCGTGCGCTGGTCGGGCTGAAGGCGATCGATGCGGCTGAGCTGCCCGCTGAAGGGAAGCGCCTCAATACATGCCACGCCTGGTCGCCGCACTTGCCCTGACCGTCCTGGTCGTCACGTCGAGCACCGGATCGATTTCCGCTCACCAGGATGATCGCGTTCCCATCACCGGCCGCATCGTCGACGCGGCCAATCGCCGGCCGCTGACGGGTGCGGCCGTGCAGGCATCCGGCCTCGACGTCGCGGTCCGAACCGACGCGGACGGCCGCTTCACCTTGCCGCCGCTCACGCCCGGCCGCTATGAGGTCACGGCGAGACTCGAAGGCTACCGGCCGGCGGACGCGGCCGTGACGGTCACGGTCGGCGCGACGGCTCCACACGTGGAGTTCGCGCTGGCTCCCGAAACGCTCCGGCTGGCCGAGTCGGTGTCGGTCACCGCAACGCGCGCCGATCGCGAGACGTTCGATGTGCCGCGGTCGGTGTCCGTGGTGAGCGGAACCGAGCTGCTCCGCACCGCGCCGCGCACCAGCGCCGAGGCGCTGTCGCGCGCGCCCGGGGTGTTCGTCCAGAAGACGAACCATGGGGGCGGGTCGCCGTTCGTCCGCGGCCTGGTCGGCAACCAGGTGCTCGTGCTCGTGGACGGCATCAGGCTCAACAACTCGACCTTCCGTTACGGCCCGAATCAATACCTCGCGACGGTCGACCCCGGCACGGTCAAGCAGCTCGAAGTCCTCCGCGGCTCGGGATCGGTCCAGTACCGGCAGCGACGCGCTTGGCGGCGTTATCCACGTCCGGAACCGCAATCCGCTCTTGTCGGCCGGCGGCGTGCTGTCCACCGTCGGAGCGACCGGCCGGCTGATGTCGCAGGGTATGGAGCAGTCGGTCAGGCTGAACCTCGGCGTCGCGACGCCGGACGTCGCCGTCGCCGGCAATGTCGCGGTTCGGAACTTCGGCGACCTGGTGGCCGGCGGCGATCTCGGGGTGGAGTCCCCGTCGGGCTATCTCGAGACCGACGTCGACATTCGCGGCGTGGTGAAGACCGGCCGGTCCACGACGATGACGGTCGCCTATGACCACGTGTACCAGGACGACGTGCCGAGATGGGACCAAGTGGCGCAGCGCGGATACTCGCGCTATGCGTTCGATCCGCAGGTGCGCCAGTACGCGTTCGCTCGGCTGGATCAGCGCCGCACCGGCAGCCGGGTCAGCGCGATCACCGTGACGACGGCCTGGGTCCGGTCGCGTGAACGGCGGGAGCGGCAGCGGGTCGGGTCGGGCACGCTCACGACCGAGCAGGACACGGTCAACACGTTCGCCGTCACGGCCGAGGCGCGAACCGCCCCGCTCGCAGGCCTCACAATTGTCGCCGGCGCCGAGGTCTACGCCGACCAGATTGACAGCTGGCGCGTCGACAGCGACTCGGCAACCGGTTCGTCGGTCCCGATGCGGGGGCTGTTCCCCGACGACGCCGGGACTCTCTTCGCGGCCGGCTTCGGACTCGCGTCCTACCGCAAGGGCCCGTTCAGCGCGGACGCGGGTGCGCGCTACACGTGGACCCGCGTCGCCGCCTCCGACCCGGTGTTCGGCGACGTCGACGTGTCGCCGGGCGCCTGGGTGGGCTCGGGGGCGACGGCGTTCGAGCTGGCGAAAGGGGTCAGCGCGTACGGGAGCGTGTCACAGGGGTTCCGCGCCCCGAACCTCGACGACCTCAGCACGCTCGGGCTCTTCGACTTCGGCGTCGAGATCCCGGCCGGACTGCTTCGGCCGGAACGTTCGTTGGCGCTGGAGGCCGGTGTGAAGCTTCGCGCCGCCCGCGTCGCCGCGGCGCTGGCGATGTTCCGCACCAACCTGTCGGACTTGATCGCCCGGCAGAGTGTGCCGGCCCCGCCCATGGCGCTGCCGTTCCCGGGCGAGGATCGCTACTACCAGCGGGCGAACGTTGGCGATGCGTACGTTCGGGGCATCGAGGGCGAGGCCGAGTGGCGCATCTGCTCGAACACGACGCTGTTCGGCCACGTGGCGTACGCCTTCGGTCAGAACACGACGGCCGACGAGCCGATGCGCCGCATCCCGCCGCTCAACGGTCTGCTGGGGCTGCGCTACGACGGCGCGGGAGGCTGGTGGCTACAGGCGTCTCTGCAGGCGGCCGGCCTGCAGGACCGGCTGGCGTCCGGCGACCGCGACGATTACCGGATCCCGCCTGGTGGAACTCCGGGCTGGCAGGTGGTCGATGTGTTTGCAGGGGCGCCGATAGGCCGGCGCTTTACGCTATCGTTCGGCGCGCTCAACCTGCTCGATCAGGCCTACCGGACGCACGGCTCGGGTATCGACGGTTATGGCCGAAGCGCCTGGGTCGGCATGGACGCGAAGTTCTGACTGGGGTGCGGTGCGCTGCAACGGGGCCGTCAGTGCGTTCGCACCGCCGGCACGTTCCCGCCGAACGACAGCGCTGTCTGGCGGTCCTCGACGACGTGGAGCACCGACAGCAGACCCGACAGCTCGAGGAGGCGTTTCTGGTGGCGTTCGACGTTCACCAGCGTCAGCGTGACGCCCAGCGGGGCGATCTCCGTTGTAGATGGAAACGAGCTGCCCGACCCCGTAGGAGTCGAGGTTGGGGACGTGGCCGAGGTCCAGCACGAGTGAACTGGCGCCCGGCCTGACGAGCGACCCTGCGAGTTCGTGCAACCGGACGGTATCCACCTCGGCCGTGAGGGAACCCTCGAGGTCGAGGACGACCGCCGAGCCCTGTCGTTCTCCTCTGATGTTCATGGTGGGCCTCCTCTGCCCGACTTCGCGGCTGAGCTGGCCTGGTCAGCTCTCGAGCGACACGCCTTGCCTGTGGGAGGAATCCAGGGATCGGACCTGCTAGCTTGGACGCCCGGACTGGCGGAATGGTTCCTGTCAACCTGGTACGCCGGTGATCTACGGCGCAATGATGCGGAGGGCGGGAAGGCGGGTGCGGGCGCGCCGCCCGCTTGACTTGCCGTTCGCCGCCTCCTACGATGGCGGCGGCCTATCGGAGCACGCCACGATGATTGGCCGAACGCTCGGTCACTACCGCGTTGTCGAGAAGTTGGGCGCCGGCGGCATGGGCGTGGTCTACCGCGCCCACGACGAGCAGTTGGACCGCGACGTCGCGGTCAAGGTGCTCCCGACGGAAACACTCGGCGACGCGACCGCACGCGAACGACTGCTCCGCGAGGCACGGCTCGCCTCGAAGCTCAATCACCCCCACATCTGCACCATCCATGAAGTAGGCGAGGCCGACGGCCAGGCCTTCATCGCCATGGAGCTGGTCGAGGGCCAGCCGCTCAGCGCGCGCCTGGCCGGGGGCGGGCTGCCGGTCGAGCAGGTGCTCCGCTACGGCCAGCAGCTGGCGGACGCCCTCGCCCACGCCCACGACCGCCGAGTCGTCCACCGCGACCTCAAATCCGCCAACATCGTCATCAGCCCGGAGGGCCGCGCCAAGATTCTCGACTTCGGCCTCGCCAAGCGGCTGCTGGGCGAGGAACTCGCCGATGCGACCACCGCGACGCGCGATTCGCTCACGGCCCCCGGGATGCTGGCTGGGACGCTCGCCTACATGGCGCCCGAGCAGTTCCGCGGCCAGCCCGCCGATGCGCGCAGCGACATCTGGGCACTCGGCATCGTCCTCCACGAGATGGCTGCAGGTGTGCGGCCGTTCCAGGGAACGACCGGCTTCGAGCTGACCTCCGCGATTCTCAAGGAGCCGCCGGCCCCGCTACCCGGAGACATCCCGGTACCGCTCCAGGCCGTGGTCGGGCGGTGCCTCACGAAGGACCCGGGCGAACGGTATCAGCGCGGCAGCGACGTGAAGGCGGCGCTCGAAGCGGTGCAGGCGGGCACGGCGCCCGGCGCGTGGCCGGCACGCCGGCACACCTCGCGCCGTCGCTGGCTGCTCGGGCTGGCCTCGGCCGCCACGGCTCTGCTCCTGCTGGGCTTTGCGCTCGTCGCTCTCGATGTCGGCGGGCCTCGCGGCCGCTTTGGTTCACGCGCCGGCCCGAAGGCGCCCGCCATCACGCTGGCGGTGATGCCGTTCGAGAATCCCGGCGGCGACGTGGACCAGGAGTACTACAGCGACGGCCAGACGGTGGAGATGATCGCGCGGCTCGGACGCCTGCAGCCGGAATCGCTCCTGGTCAAGGCGCGAGCGTCGGTGATGCACTACAAGAAGACCGAGAAGCCCCCCGACCAGATCGGACGCGAACTCGGTGTGGAGTACCTCCTCGAAGGCAGCGTGCAGCACGAAGCGGGACGGGTGCGAATCTGGGCCGAATTGATCAGGGTTGCCGACCAGACGCAACTGTGGGGGAACAGCTATGACCGCCGGGAGGCGGACATCCAGGCGCTGCAGACCGAAATCGCACAGAAGGTGGCGATCGCGCTCGCGCTCAAGCTTCTGCCGGCCGAGCAGGCGCGGCTGACAAAGGCGCGGACCATCGACCCGAGAGCCTACGACGCCTACCTCAAAGGAACCCAATACAGGCAGCGTCTGACGAAAGAAAGCCTGGACGCCGCGGAGCGGTACTTCACGCTCGCATTGGAGGCGGATCCTGGCTACGCCAAGGCCTGGGCCGGTGTCTCCAGAGTCTGGACCGGCCGCCAGCAGATGGGCTTTGCCCCACCGCGGGACGCCAACCGCAAAGCGAAGGCGGCAACCCGCAAAGCCCTGGAGCTGGATGACACCGAATTCGAGGCGCTGCGGGCGCTTGCCGGGATCCAAACTTGGGGAGACTGGGACTGGCCCGCCGCTGAGAGGACGTGGAACGATCTCATCAAGCGCGACCCGGACAACCCGGAGGTGCTGCAAGGCCACTCCCACTTCCTCATGCACATGGGAAGACGGCGGGAGGCTATGGCCGAGATCGAGAGGGCTCTGGAACTCGACCCGTCTTCCGTCCGAACGCTGAGCTTCTACGCCGCCGACCTCGTGTATGCCCGCCGGTATGGCGATGCCATTGCCGCGGCCCGCAAGGCGCTCGGTCTGCAGGCAGACGCGCCGGTCGCGAGGGGCGCCTTGTATCAGGCGCTGGTCCTCACGGGGAGCTACGCGGAGGCGCTCGCAATAGACCGGGACCTCTGCGCCGGTGATCCCGAACTGGTGGAGGCTCTGAACAGCGGCCTCGCGGACGGGGGCTACGTCGGTGCACAGAAGAAGCTCGTCGCAGTATGGACGGCGCGTTTCGGAAGACCTGGCGGCGTGCGCGCGTGGATGCTGACCCTCCGGTGCCTCTATGCGGGGGACCGAGGCGGCGCCCTTCGGTGGCTCGAGCGTGCGTATGCCGAGGGAGACGCCAACGTGCCCTACATCGGTGAGCCGCTGTTCGATCCCCTGCGCTCCGATCCCCTCTTCCAGGATCTCGTGCGCCGCCTGGGTCTCCCCCGGTAGCTGCGCCGCGGTCAGAACCCCGCGTCGACCAACCGGTCCAGCCACTGCGCCCCGCGGAGGGCGAGGGCCTGCCGCTCGTCGACACCGTAGGTCCGCTGGTAGAACTCGAGCGCCCAGCGGCGCACGGCGACGTCGCGGAAGCGATCGGGGTAGGCGCCTTTCGCCATGATGAGCAGGTCGATCGGGTACTCGAGCCGCCGCGCGCGGTTCTCCGGAGTCCACGGGAGCGGGTAGACGCGCTTCTCGCGCACCGCTCGAAGTCGCTGCAGCGCGCGGAAGTACGGCGCTTCGATCAGCGCGCTCGGCGGGTGATAGCCGGCCGATGTCGGCAGGAAGATGACGTCGGGATCGAGCGCCAGAATCTGCTCCGCGTTGAGAAGCACCCGCGCGCCGGGGCCCCGATAGGCATTGCGGGCGCCGACCACGTGCGCCGCAGGCTGTCCGATGCCACGCCCACGAGGGTCCGGACGACGCCTGGCGCGTCATCACGCCTTCGACGAACCCGCCGTCTATCGTCGCGAATCCTGGCAAGCGTCGCCGGCACGGTCACGACCACGTTGCGCATGTCGGTGACGCGGCGCGCGGCTGATCCTGGCGCGGCTCCGGCGCCGCCCGAATCGACGGACTGGCGCACCGACGAGCGCCGAGCCCGGTACCGACCAGCCGGTTGTCGGGGCGCATCAGCATGCGGACCGCGTGCGGCGTCATCAGCCCCACCCACGGCACGATGCTGACGGCGGAGACCGATACGGCCGTTGCGGGCGTCGCGGCCGCGACCAGGACGCCCCGCACAAGCCGCGGATTGATGCCCAGCGTCTCGGCCTCCTGGTCGCCCATCGACAGGACGTTCAGCCGCCAGCCGCCTGCGATCAGCACGGCCGCCGCGGCGAGCGCGGCCGGGCCGACCACGGATACGTCGGTCCAGGTCGCGAAGTAGAACCCGGCCATCAGCCAGAAGACGATCTCGCGCAGCGCCGTATCGTTCGCCAGGTACTTCAACAGCGACACGCCCGCAGCGAACACGGATCCGACGATGACGCCCGAGAGCACCAGTGTGACAATCGGGGCCTCGCCGCGCGGCCGCGCGAGCAGGTGCACGATGAGAGCGGCGGCCAGGGCGCCGAGAAACGCAGCCACCTGCACCGACAGCGGGAACTGCGGCATGACCATGCCGAGAGCCGCGCCGAACGCCGCGCCCGACGAGACGCCGAGAATGTAGCGTTCGACGAGAGGATTGCGGAACGCGGCCTGGAACACCGCCCCGGACGATGCGAGCGCCGCGCCGACGACGCCGGCCAGCGCGATTCGAGGGAACCGCAGGTTCTACACCACGGCGGACGCGATGCCGGCGACGTTCGCGTCGCCCGCGCCGAAGCCCAGCCGGGCGAGGATCACGCGGAACACGTCCGCGGCCGACACCCGGTAGGACCCGCTGGTCAGCGCCGCCAGCATGCCCGCAAGCAGCAGCGTCGCCAGCATGGCCATCCCGACGTAGCCGCGCGACGCGGGTACGTCGGGTGGCCGGAGCGCCTCGCCCGAGTCGGGCTGCGGAACGGACGACATCGCGCCGGAGGGTATCACGGCTCCCGTCTTCGCCGTGATGGGCGCGCCGGCCGATCAGGCCCCGCGCTCCAGCGCCAGCAGCGAGACGTCGTCTTGCAGGCGGCCGCTGGACCAGTCGTAGACCTCGGCCGCAATCGCATCGATCGCCGCGCGCAGCGGATGGTCGCGGTGGCGCTCGATGGCGGCGAGGAGCCGGTCGATGCCGTACTCGCGCTCGTCGGCGGCCAGCGCCTCGATCACGCCGTCGGTGTAGAGGAACAGCCGGTCGCCGGGCTCCAGCGTCAGGCGTCTGTCCTCGAACGATGCCCGTTCGAGCATCCCGACCGGAAATCCCTCGCCCGCCACCAGCACCGGCGCGTCGCCCCTCGGCACGAGCACCGGCGCCGGATGTCCGGCGATGACGTAGTCCATCTCGCCCGATCGCGTGTCGATCACGCCGTAGACGAACGTGAAGTACTGCCGCGAGCGGTCCATCGGGAACTGCTGGTTGAGGCGCTCGGCGACGCGCGCCGGCGGCACGACGCTCGTGGCGCCGGCGGGGGCGGCGTCGAGCAGCACGCCTCCCCGGCCCGGCGACAGCAGGTGGTTCAGCGTGAACGACAGGAGCGCCGCTCCGACGCCGTGGCCGCTGACGTCCAGCAGGTAAAGTCCAAGCCGCTGGTCTGGCAGCGGGACGATGCCGAGGCCGTCGCCGGCGAGATCGACGCAGGGGTGGAAGGCGTGGGCGACGCGCACGGCGCCCGCCGCGACGTCGCGAGCCGGCAGAAGCGCCTGCTGCACGCGCGCCGCCAGCCGCATGTCCTGCTCGAGCGCGTCCTTCGAGCGGCGCAGCGCGTCCTCGGCGGCCCGCCGGGCGGTGACGTCCGACTGCACGCCGATGAAGTGCGTCACGTCGCCCGCGCCGTCCCTGACCGGCGTGATCGACAGCCGGTTCCAGAACACGCTGCCGTCCTTGCGATAGTTCAGGATCTCGACGACGCACGGACGTGATTCCGTGAGCGCGGCGCGGATCTCGGCCATCGCGGTCGGGTCGGTGGCGGGGCCTTGCAGGAACCGGCAGTTCCGCCCCATCACGTCCGCAATCGAGTAGCCGGTGATCCGCTCGAAGCCCTGGTTGGCGTAGATGAGCGGCTGATCCGGCCGGCGCGCGTCGGCGATGGTGAATCCTTCGGATGCGACCTCGAGCGCGCGGTCCTTCAGCGCGAGCCAGGCGGCCGCATCGTCCTGGGTGGTGGTCGGCGCCGGCGGGTTCCTGGTGCGGTCCATCCTGGAATGATAGATGGAAACGGCCGCAACCCGCGCGCTCCGCTGCTAGTCCGCGGGCCGCCGGCCCGCCGCCCGTCGTCCCATCCACGCTTCGATCAGCTCGTAGATCGTGGGCAGCACGATGAGCGTCAGCAGCGTGGACGTCACGACGCCGCCGATCACGACCGTCGCGAGCGGCCGCTGGATCTCGGATCCCGCGCCCGTCGAGATGGCCATCGGGATGAAGCCGAGCGATGCCACCAGCGCCGTCATCAGCACCGGTTTCAGCCGCGTGCCGGCGCCCGTCAGGATCGCGTCGCGGAGCCCGTGTCCCAGCTCGCGCAGGCGGTTCACGGCGCCGATCATCACGACGCCGTTCAGCACGGCGACGCCGAACAGCGCGATGAAGCCGACCGCGGCCGACAGGTTCAGGTTGAGGCCGCGCAGCCAGAGCGCGCCGATGCCGCCCACCAGGGCAAACGGCACGTTCAGGATCACGAGCCCCGCCTGGCGCGTGTTGCCGAACGTGATGAACAGCAGCAGGAAGATGATCGCGAGCGACAGCGGGATCGCGACCGTCAGGCGACGCATCGCGCGCTGCTGGTTCTCGAACTGGCCGCCCCACGCCAGGTGGTAGCCCTCGGGGACCTTCACCTGCGCCGCCAGCCGCCGCTGCGCGTCCGCCACGAAGCTGCCAATGTCGCGACCGCGCACGTTGGTCTGCACGACCAGCCGCCGCTCCCCGTTCTCGTGGTTGATCGCTTCGGGTCCGCGCACCGTCGCCACGTCGGCCACGCTCCCGAGCGTCACCCGCTCGCCGCCGGGCGCCGTGAGCAGCAGGCCTGCAATCGCCTCCGGGTTCGCCCGGATCTCGTCGGGAAACCGGACGACCACGTCGAAACGGCGCGACCCGTCCAGAACCTCCGTCGCGGTGGCGCCGCCGATCGCCGTCTCCACCAGCTCCCGCACGTGCGCGACGTTCAGGCCGTAGCGGGCCATCTTCGCCCGGTTCACGACGATTTCGATTTCCGCCGCGCCCGACAACACCTCCACCTGGAGGTCGGCCGATCCGGTCACGCCGGCCAGCACCCGCTTCACCTGCTCGCCCAGGCGCTCCAGCGTCACAGCGTCCGGGCCGAACACCTTCACGGCCACGTCCGCCTTGACGCCGGATACGACCTCGTCGAGGCGCATCGCCATCGGCTGCGTGAAGTTGGACTCCACGCCGGGCACGGCCTCAAGCGCCTTCGCCAGTGCGTCAATCAGCTCGTCCTTTGTCCATCCGCTCTTCCAGGTGTCGGACGGGTGGAGGATGACGTAGACGTCCCCCTGGTAGATGCCCATCGCCTCGGTGGCGAGGTCGGGCCGGCCAATCTTCGTCACCACCTGGCGCACTTCGGGGAAACGCCCGATCACGCGCTCGACCCGCGTCGAGATGGCGACCGACTCGGGCAGCGAGACCGATGGCAGCTTCCGCGTCTCGATGAGGATCGAGCCCTCGTCCAGCTTGGGCATGAACTCCGTGCCGATGAAGGCCAGCGAGCCGATGGCGACCGTCACGGCCACCACCGACACACCGAGCGTCCGCCACCGGCGGTTCATCTGCGCGGCGAGGTGATGGACATAGAACTCGCGCAGGCGTTCGAACCACCGCCCCTCGTGCTCGCCCGCCCCGACCTTCAACAGGAACGAGGCGGCCACCGGGACGGCCGTGAGCGACAGGACCAGCGACCCCAGGATGGCCGAGCACACCGTGATGGCCATCGGCTGGAACATCTTCGCCTCGAGCCCCTCGAGCGTGAAGATGGGCAGATAGACGGCCACGATGATCAGCACCCCGAAGAGAATCGGGCGGGCCACCTCGGTCGCCGCGGACGTGAACAGCGCGAGCCGCGAGTCCGCCTCGGACACCCCCGGCTCGGGCCGGTACTCGCCCCGCCGCCGGACGAAGTTCTCCATCATGACGACGGCCCCGTCCACGATCAGGCCGAAGTCGATCGCGCCGAGTGACATCAGGTTGGCCGACACGCCGAAGTGCCGCATCCCGATGAAGCCCACCAGCATCGAAAACGGAATCACGGCGGCCACGAGCAGCGCCGCCCGCGCGTCGCCGAGAAACACGAACAGGACGACGATGACGAGCAGCGACCCTTCGACGAGGTTCTTGCGCACGGTGTGCGCGGTCCGGTCGATGACCTCCGTCTGGTCGTAGAAGGGCGCGATCGTCACGCCCGACGGGAGCGAGGCGCCGATCTCCTCGAGCCGGGCCTTCGCGCGCTCGGCGACGGTCTTCCCGTTCTCGCCCTTCAGCATGATGATCATGCCGGCGATGCTCTCGCCCTTGCCGTCGCGCGTCACGGCGCCCTGGCGCGGCATCGCGCCGAGCGTCACCTGGGCCAGGTCCCGCACGTAGATCGGCGTGCCCTCGACGGCCGACACCACGATGTTCCCGACATCCTCCGCCGTCTGCGCAAGGCCGACGCCTCGCACGGTGTACCGCTCGGACCGGTGCTCGATGAAGCCGCCGCCGAAGGAGGCGTTGTTGTCGGCGATCGCCTGGAACACCTCGTGCAGCGACAGGCCGAAGCGGTTGAGCTGCCGCGGGTCGACCACCACCTGGAACTGCTGCGTCAGCCCGCCCCAGGAGTTGACTTCGCTGACGCCGGGCACCGACCGCATCCGGGTGCGGATGTCCCAGTCGTGCAGCGTCTTCTTCGTCATCGTGTCGACGGCGTCGCCTTCGAGCAGGTACTGGTAGATTTCGCCGAACGCGGTCGCCACCGGTCCGAGCACCGGGTCGAGGCCGTCCGGGATGCGGCCCCGCGCCTCGGTCAGGCGCTCGCCCACCAGCTGCCGCGCGAAGTACACCGGCACCGCATCGTCGAACACGATGCTGACAATCGAAAGCCCCTGCTTGGAAATCGACCGCACCTGCTGCGCGCCAGGGACCCCCATCACGGCGGTCTCGATCGGGTACGAGACGCGCTGCTCGACTTCGGTGGCGGCGAGGCCTGGCGAGTCGGTGACGACGACCACCTGGTTGTTGGTCAGGTCCGGAAACGCTTCCACCGGCAGGTCGCGGTAGGCGGCGACGCCCGTGGCGACGAGCGCGGCGAGACACAGGAGAATGAACAGGCGCTGGCGAAGGGCCCCGGCGACGACGCGTTCGATGAAGCCCATGTCATCCCTCCGGCGTCGTCGATTTCAGGAGTTCCGACTTGAGCAGGAACGCGCCGGCCACCACCACGCGCTCGCCGGCCGCGACCCCTGACAGAATCTGGACCCGGCCGTCGCGCTCGGCGCCGATGGTGACGTCGCGTCGCACGAACCGGCCGGTCGCGGTCTCGACGAAGAGCGCCGGCTGGCCGCCGATCTCCTGGATCGCCTCGGCGGGCACGACGACGACCTGGTGCTCCGTGCTCGCGCCAAGCGCCACCGTCGCGTACATGTCGGGCTTGAGGCGGCCGGACGGGTTCGGGACGGCGCACCGGACGGTCACGCGCCGCGTCTTCGGGTTCACCATGTCGGCCACCCACGAGATGGTGCCGGCAAAGCGCTCGGTCGGGTAGGCGGCGACTCGGACCTCGACAGGCTGGCCGGTCTGGACACGCGGGAGAGCCGTTTCGTCGATTTCCGCAAGCGCCCAGAGACTCGACAGGTCACTCACGACGAACAACGGCGAGCCGGGCGTGGCCGCCCCGCCCTCGGTGATCTTCTTCTCGAGCACGACACCCGCGAGAGGCGATTTGACAGGAATCTGCTCGCCGGCCTCGCCGGACGGGTCCTCTTTGTTCGTGACGCCGAGATGCTCCATCTCCTCCTCGGCTCTCCGCACTTCAATCTCGACGAGGTTGAGCGACTCCTCGGCCGAGGTGCGCTCGGCGGTCGACCGCTGCAGGTCCTGCAGGGGCACCGCCTTGGCAGCGTAGAGGCGCTTCATCCGCTCCTCCTGCTGGACGGCGAGCTTCAGGGCCGACTCCGCGCGGCGCCGCTCCACGATCGCCTTGCGATAGGCCGCCCACGCCTCGTGAACGACCGGGCTGATCATGTGCGCCAGTTCGCGGCCGGCGGGCACGCGGTCGCCGATCTCGACGAAGACCTCGAGCACCTTGCCCTCGACCTGAGACGCGATGCGCGCGGTGCGCCGCTCGTCCAGCGACAGGACGCCCGGGGCTTCGATGGTGTCGCGGACCATCGTCATTGCCGCCGCTTCGACCCGCAGCCCGGCCTCTTTCGTCGCGGCCGGCGACAGCACCACCGCGCCGGCCGGCGCGGCGGATGCGGCCGGCGTCTCCGCCGGAGGCCTGCCGCGCATGGCCAGCCATCCCAGCGCGAGCACGACAACGGCGGCGGTCGCCAGCACGGCGACGAGCGCCGCCCGGCCCTGTTCGTTCCAGAAATGGCGGATCATCGGAGGATCTCCTCGCCGGCCAGCACCCTCGCTTCGAACGCGGCGGCCAGCGCATCCAGCTTCACCTGCAGCACTTCGCGCCGCGCATCGAGGTACACGCGGTCGGCGTCCACCATCGCGACGATGTTCGCGGCGCCCTCGCTGTAGGAGGTGCGCGCCGCGAGGCGCACGAGCGCCGCCGGCGCCAGCAGTTCCTCGTCTACCCGCCGCGCGCGATCGGCGAGACTCTGCGACGCGTCGAAGATCGCCCGGGCATCGGCCGCCACCCGTTGTTCCACCGCGGCCCGGTCAGATGCGGCAGCCCTGGTTTCGCCCCCCGCCGTCGCGATGGCGCGCTCGTTCCGGTCGAACAGCGGGATCGCCATCGCCACGCCGAGCACCGCGGTGTCGAATCCGCCCGTCCGCTTGTAGCCGCCGACGACGTCCAGGTTCGGCACGCGCTGCGCCTGCTCGAGCGACAGTGTCTTCGCCGCTCTCGCTTCCCGCGCCTTGGCGGCCTGCACGTCCGGCGACCGTTCGACGGCCCGCAGGGCGAGGTCGGCGGCAGAGCCGGCCGGGGCCGCACGCTGGGCCGGCATCACGAGCTGTCCGGGGTCGAGGCCGGAGGCCGGTCCGGCCCGTCCGAAGAGCGCCTGGAGCTGCGCAAGATTGCGCGTCAGCTCGATCCGCATCCGGACCGACTCGCTGTCGAGCCGCGCGGATTCAGCCTGGTACTTCGCCAGGTCGGCCTCGGCCGCGTATCCTTCGCGCACGCGGGCCGCGACGACGCGCTGGATCTCCGCCATCTCGCCACGGTTCTCGTCGAGCGCCTTCAGCATCTCGCGCGCCCGCAGCGCGCCGAGATAGAGGCGGATCGTCTCCATCACGAGGCCGCGCTCAACCTGCGACAGCGCGGCGGCCGCGGCGTCGGCATCGCCTTCGGCCACGGCTCGGCGGGCACCCCGCTTGCCGCCGAGCTCGATCGGCTGGGCGAGGACGGCGAAGACGTCGAGCCCCGGCGCCAGCGTCGGATCGGCCGGGGGCCGCCAGTGCCATCCGCTCGCCACGATGTTCTCGGCATGCACGTCAATCACCGGATTCGGCAGGCGTCCGGCCTGCTTGGCCGCCGCCCGGGCGCTTTCGGCCAGCGCGGATGCCGAGGCCCTCTGCGGGGCGCTCGCGAGCACCGTCGTGACGGCCTGCTCGACGGGGAATGGGGCCGGAGGCGACGAGGTTCCCGCCTGCCCGGGGTCCATGACACACAGCGCGAGGAGGAGGACGTTGAGCATAGGTGCCAACCTGGTGGGGCCGCGACGCGGTCGTGAGGGAGAGTAGCACGACCGTCATCCCCGCAAACAGGGGGCATGGCGCCCGGGAGGTGGTGCCGGCGGGGGCGCCGGGGTATGATGCGGCCGTTCAGAAGGGAGCGCCGGATGACTGCAAGCACTGTGCGGTTCGTCGTCAGCTTCACGATCAACGAAGGGGCCTTTGTCGCGTTCGAGCGCGTCGCCAGGGTGATGGCGGCCGAAACGGAAAAGGAGCCGGGGGCGCTTGCCTACGAATGGAGCCTGAGCGCGGACCGCGCCCGGTGCCGGCTCTACGAGGCCTACGTCGACGCGGGCGCAGTGCTCGCGCACCTGAAGGGCCCGGTCATCCAGGAACTCGTGCCGAAGCTTCTCGAGGCGGGACGCCTCGCCGGGTTGGAGATCCTCGGCGACCCTGGACCCGAGGCCACCGAGATGCTGACGGCCATGGGCGCCCAGATCTTCCCGGTCTGGCAGGGGTTCAGCTGATGACGATTCGAATGCGGTTGTTGAAGCGCGTCGACGACGCCTGGGCGGCGTTCATCGGCTCGTACGCCGGTCTGGCGGAGGAGGCTCTGCTGTGGCCGGGCGTCATCAAAACCTGGTCCATCCGCGACATCATCGTCCACGTGACGACCTGGGAAGAGGAAGCGTTGAAGCATCTCCCGGGGGTCCTCGAGGGGCGCAGGCCGCCGCGCTACTCGGTGACCTACGGCGGTATCGACGCATTCAACGCCCTGACGAGCGCGAGGAAGAAGGACCTGCCTCTCGGGGAGGTATTCAGGCAGCAGGCCGCCGTGCATCGCCGCGTCCTGGCGCTCGTCGAGCGCGCGCCCGAGAAGGAGCTGGCGAGCGGCACGCGGTTCCGCAATCGTCTGCGGCTGGACACCTACGGGCACTACGCGGTGCACACGGCCGCCATCCTCAGGTGGCGGCAGCGCAAGCCACCTACTCCGCCCGCAGCGCGGCGAGCGGGTCGATCCGGCTCGCGCGACGCGCCGGAATGAACCCCGCCACCGCCGACACGGCGGCCAGCAGCAGCACCGTGAGAGCGGCTATCCCGGGATCGGTCGGCGGAACGCCGTACAGCTGCGCGGAGACGTATCGGCCGGCGGCATACGTGGCCGGGATGCCGACCGCGAGGCCGACGACGAGCAGGAGCAGAACTTCGCGCATCACCATCCACGTGACGCGGGAAGGCGGGGCCCCGAGCGTCAGTCGGATCCCCAGCTCCTTCGCCCGCCGCGCGACGAGAAACGCCATCACGCCATAGAGGCCGATCGACGCGAGCGCCGTGGCCAGCGCGCCGAACGCCGCCGACAGCATCGCGATCAGCCGGTCGGTCAGCAGCGTCTCGTCCAGCTGCGCCGCGAGCGTCTTCACGCCGAAGACGGGAACCCCCGCGTCGAGGCGGCGGACTTCGTCACGCACCAGCGCGTGCACGGCGCTCGACGCGGTGCGCGTCCGCACGTAGAAGACCGCGGCGCGCTTGCCCCAGTTCGGAATGAACGCCTGGCGGTGGACGCCCTCCCTGGGGCCCTCGTAGAGCGCGTTGCCGACGACGCCGACAATCTCGATGGTGAGCTTCGTCTCCGGGCCGTAACCGAAGCCGACCCGCTTGCCGATCGCGCTGCGCCCAGGGAAGAAGTGCTCCGCGAACCGGCGGTTGACAATCGCCACGACTGGCTCTCCGTCTCTCGCCTCGCCCTCCCTGAAGTCGCGCCCCTCGAGCAGCGGGACGTTCATCGTCTTGAAGTAGCCGGGCGAGACGGTGTTCATGAACGCCTGCATGTCTTCCCCGTCCTTGACCTGGTGCCCTTCCACGGCCATCGAGCTGTCCCACTCGTCGCCCGCCAGAATCGGCACGCCCGCGAATGCGGCGGACGCGGTGCCCGGCGCCGACCGCAGCCTGTCGAGCAGCTCGCGGTAGAACAGCGTGGCCCTGGCGTTGTCGTAGCCGCTGAGCGCGGGGGCGATCTCGAAGGCCACCAGGTTCTCGAACGCCACGCCCGTTTCGGTGGCCTTCAGGTTCTGCAGGCTCTTGACGAAGAGCCCCGCCCCGGTCAGCAGCAGGAAGCTGAGCGCCACCTGCGCGACCACGAGCGCTTTGCGGAGCAGCACCGATCCGCCTGCTCCGGCAATCGAACCGGTCGTGTCCTTCAGCGTCGTCCACGGGTCGGGCCGGCTGGCTCGGAGCGCCGGGAGCAGGCCGAACACCACGCCCGTGGCGCACGCCAGGAGGAAGGTGAAGCCGAGCGTCCGCGCATCCGGGGTGGCCAGGACCTCCAGCGGCTGCGTCTGGGCCGGCACCAGCGTGAGCATGCCCTTCGTGATGCCGAACCCGAAGCCGAGGCCGAGCACCCCTCCGGCGCCAGCCAGGATGAGGCTCTCCACGAGCAACTGACGGACCAGGCGCCCGCGCGACGACCCGAGCGACAGCCGCACCGCGATTTCCTTCTGCCGCGCGAACCCCCTGGCGATGAGGAGGTTCGCGACGTTGGCGCACGCAATCAGAAGCACGAGGCCGACCATGCTCATCAGCACGATCAAAGCCTTGCCGAATACGTTCCGCGCCGACGAATACCCGACCGCCGCGCCGGTGACGAGCAGCCGCCCTTTCAGGAACCGCTGCCGGTCGTACGCCGACCAGTCCTTCGCCTCGGGCTGCGTCGCCTCGTATGCGCGGACCTGTGTGAAGAGGGTTTGAACAGGCGCCTTCGCGGACTCGACCGTGTAGCCGGGCTTGAGTCGGGCGAACACCTGCACCCAGCGGGATCGGCGGTCGTCCATGTGCAGCCACGGCCACTCGGGCGCCATGGCCTCCTTCATCAGGATCGGTACGCGAATCTGCGGCGAAAACGCGGGGTCGAGGCCGGCGAACCCTTCGGCCGACACCCCCACGATCGTCATCGGGTAGTTGTTGACCCTGATCGTGGTCCCGACGACCTTCGGGTCGCGCGCGAACCGGCTCGCCCAGTAGCCGTGGCTGAGCACGACCACGGGGTGTCCCTGGTAGACCTGGTCGTCCTCCCTGGAACTCAGCACGCGGCCGAGCGCCGGCTTCACGCCGAGCATCGAGAAGTAGTTACCCGACACCATCTCGGCCTGCACTCGCTCCGTCTGGTTGCCCACCGCGACCGACGCCGGCATGACGACGCGGCAGATCACATCCGAGAACGGCGCGGCTTTCTTCTGCAGGTCCTGGTAGAGCGGGTACGAGTGCATCCGCGAGCCCATGTTGTTCCCCATGTGCTCGCCTTCCTGGTAGAGCATCACCAGTTCGTGCGGAGCGCGGACGGGGAGGGTGCGGAGCAGGATCTGGTCGACCAGCCGGAAGATCGCCGCATTGGCCCCGATGCCCAGCGCGAGCGACAGGATCGCGACGGTCGCGAACAGCGGGTTGTGGCGAAGTCCACGGACAGCCAGGCGAACGTCGGAGAGGAGGTCGGACATAAGAGACGCCATGGGAGGTTTGACGTAGCGATGGCGCGTTGCGTTGCCTCGTCCGGCGCAATCCCGCGGTAGGATGATGGCGGCGGCGGTGCGCACACCTGTGAAGATGCTTCACGCGAATCTACGCCAGGCGTCCTGCGTTTTCAGGCAGTTGCGGGCTGGCCCGCGACTTGCTCTGGGTCCGGGCATGATTCAGCGCCTCTCTCGCGTCGCCCTCGTCTTGTTCCTCCTGGGGCCGGTTGTCGCGCTCGCGCAGGAGGACCAGACGGGCACAAACGTCAACTCCCGCTACCAGGTCGAACGCGTGTCCATCGTCGGCGTGGCCGAGGCGAAGGTCAGCCAGGCACTCCGCGACGACATGCAGAAGCTCGTCGGGAACAATTACGATCCCGACGCCGCCGACCAACTGGCGCACCGGCTGCGAAAGGAACTGCCCGGGTACTCGGTCACGGTCAAGGCAAAGCGCGGCGAGAAGCACGACGCCGTGACGGTCGTCTTCGAGGCCGAGCGCCTTCGCGGGCGGTCGTTCAGCATCACGATGGCGCCGTTTCTCTACAGTACCAAGGACGGGTTCAGCGGCGCCCTCGTGCCAAGCGGCCAGACGCACCACAACTACTTCTCCGCCGGCGTCGTCAGCAGCGCCGACGAACTGCTCGAGCGGAACTCCGGCGTGATGCTCCGGTACGAGCACCGCAAGGTGGGCACCAGCATGGTGCAGATCGGCGTGGAGTACGACTACTTCTGGCCGTCGTTTCAGCCTGAAACCGAAGCCGCCCTGGCGCTGGCCCCGTGGGTTCCCGGCACGTACGACACGAGAGAGGCGTTCTCGCCATCGATCTCGTTCCTGCCCATCCCAGACATCAAGCTGACGTTCGGGGCCAGCTTCCAGACGCTCGCCATGGAGCGCCCGATCCTGCACGATGAGGCGGCGCACGCGTTCACGTTCGGCGTGCAGTTCCGGCACAAGGTGGGGTCGCGCCACGCCATTCGCCACTCGATCGCCGCCGACTACCTCGTGCGCGAGGCGACGGCGACGCTCGAGAGTGATTTCCTCTACACCCGGCAGTTCGTCAGCGGCGACTACACGCTGAGCACGCACCACCAGGATTTCATGTTCCGCTTCCAGGGCGGCCACATCGACGGCGAGCCGCCGCTCTTCGATCGCTTCACGATCGGCAACACGGCGACGCTGCGCGGCTGGGACAAGTTCGACGTCGCCCCGCTCGGCGGTACGCGCCTGCTCTACGGGTCGCTCGAGTACCGCTATGAGCCGTTCCAGCTGTTCTACGACTTCGGGAAGGTGTGGGATCCGGGACAGGCCGTCGAGTGGAAGCACAGCGTCGGGATCGGGCTGGCCTGGAAGAACGGCTTCTTCATGTCGCTCGGAGTGCCGTTGAAATACCACGACATCACTCCGGTGTTCATGATCGGCTTCAGGCGCTAGCCGCGGGTGATGTGCATGGACCAGCGACGCAGCACCCGCGGACACCGGCGAACGGGCCCGGCGAGCCGTCGCGGCCTCCGGGCGGCGCTCGGCGCGGCGGCGGCGCTGGCCGTGTTCGTCCACCTCTCGGGCCAGCCCTCGCCCCTGACCGTCGAGCGCGACGGCGATCGGCTTCGCCTGCGCGCCCCGCAGCTCAACTTCCTCGCTGGCGCGCCGCTCCAGCGGCTGCACGACGGCCGGTCGGTCACCTACGTCGTGACGGCGTCGATCCGGCTTCACGGCGGCGCTCGCGTGCACGGCCTCACGCGGGAGGTGATCTTCAGCTACGACCTCTGGGAGGAACGCTTCTCGGTGGTGCAGCGCGACGACCCGAAAGTGGGCGCATTGCACCTGACCGCCGCGGCTGCCGAGGCGTGGTGCGTCGACCTCCTCGCGATGCCCGTTCGGGCGGCCCCGGCGGACAGAATCCTTCGTGGTAAAGTTGGAATGCTCGCTGCGAGAAGAGAACGCTCCGGCCGCAGACGCGCCGTCGGCCACGACGTTGACCGGCCTGATTGACTTCTTCAGCCGCAAGGGGCCTTCGGCGCCGCCCCGCTGGGAGGCGTCATCTCTCCCGCTGCGGCTCGCCGACCTCGTCGACAAGGCGCGAAAGTGATGGGTGTCATCCGGCTGCGCCACAAGCTGGTCCTGGTCTTTCTGGCGGCTACCCTGCTGCCGCTCGCCGCCATCCTCTGGATGAGTTCCGCGCTGATGTCGCGCAGCCTCGCCTTCATCGCGACCGACGACGTCTCCGCGCTGGCGCAGTCGCTGGAGCTGGTGGGCCGCGAGTACTATCGGCAGGCGCGCCAGCAGCTGAGGGACGATGCCGACGGCGGCCGCCTCGAACCGCAACGCTTCGGCGCGGCATCACGATCGGCCTGGCCGCCGTCGCTCCAGCAGTTCTGGGACAGCGGCGAGGCGGACCGCTTCATCCTGTCCGAGCCCGCGGGTGATCGCCTTCTGTACGCGGCGCGGCGCGGCGAGGAGCTCTGGCTCTACACCGCCTCGCTCGACGGCGTTCGTATGGCGGAGATCACGCGGACGATTGCGGAGACCCGCGCGCGCGCCGGCGATCTGCAGCAGCGCGACCTCCCGCGCGGCTTCACCCTGGCGCTGGTGCTCTCGAGCGCCTTCGTCTGGACGCTCTCGCTCGCGCATCGTCCTCTACCTGTCGACGCGCATCAGCCGGCCGATCCAGCAGTTGACGACGGGACTCGGTCAGGTGGCTGCGGGACGATTCGAGACCCGGCTGCCGCCAGCTGGGAGCAGGGACGAGGTCGGGCAGGCGGTCGCGGCCTTCAACGCGACGGCCGGCCAGCTGCAGCGGAACCGCGAGCGCCTGGTCTACCTGACGCAGGTGGCGAGCTGGCAGATGCTGGCGCGCAAGATGGCGCACGAGTTGAAGAACTCGCTGACGCCGATTCGGCTGACCGTCGAGGAGATCGTCGCGCGACAGTCGTCGGCCGACCCGGAGTTCTTCGAGCGGGCCGGCGCGATCGTCGTGGACGAGGTGGCGAGCCTGGAGCGCCGGGTCCGCGCGTTCTCGGAGTTTGCCGCTGAGCCCGAGGCACACCCGGCACGCCTCGACCTCGGCGCGGTGGCTCACGAGCGGGTGGCGTTGCTCCGCGCGGGGCATCCTGGCGTCGCCTATGAGGTGCGCGCCGTGGAACACGACGCCAGCGGCGTGGGCCTGGGCGGACGCCGACCAGGTGAAGGGCATTCTGACCAACCTGCTGGAGAATGCCGCCGAGGCCGCCGGCGACGGCGGCTCGGTGCTCGTCATCCTCACCCGCGCCGGCGCGGACGCCATCGTTGAGGTGCACGACTCCGGCCCGGGCGTGAGCGCGGAGGCGCGGAGCCGGCTCTTCGAGCCGTCGATTTCGTTCAAGAAGCACGGCATGGGGCTCGGCCTCGCCATTTCACGGAAGAACGCGCTGCTTTCCGGCGGCGACCTGTCGCTCATCGAGGGCCAGCTGGGCGGGGCCGCGTTCAGGCTGGTCCTTCCGTCCGCAGAAAGAGCTGAGGCATGACCGCGAAGACGATCGTGATCGTGGACGACGAGGAGAACGTCGGCGCCTCGCTCCGTTTGGTGCTGGAGGGCGCGGGCTATGCCGTCTCCGTCTGCCGCAGCGGAGCCGACTTCAAGCGGCGGCTGGCCCGGGCGCACGCGGACGCGTATCTCCTGGACGTGCGCCTCCCGGACGCGAGCGGCATCGACCTGCTGCCGCTCGTCGCGGACCAGCGCCCGCACGCGCCGGTCATCATGATCTCCGGGCACGGCACCATCGCCGACGCCGTGGCGGCCACCCGCGCGGGCGCGTTCGACTTCCTCGAGAAGCCGCTCGGCCGCGATCGGGTCCTGCTCGTCCTGAAGAACGCGCTGGAGCAGGCCGGGCTCGCGCAGGAGAACGCGCGGCTGCGCGAGCTGGTCGGCGACGCGCCCAGGATGATCGGCTCGGGCGCCGCCTTCCGGCGAGTCGTCGAGCAGGCAACGCGGGTGGCGCAGTCGGACGCGCGCGTGCTGCTGATCGGCGAATCGGGCACGGGCAAGGAACTGCTGGCGGCGCACATCCACCGGAACAGCCCGTTCGCCGCCGGCCCGTTCGTCAAGGTCAACTGCGCCGCCATCCCGGTCGACCTGCTCGAAAGCGAGCTGTTCGGCCACGAAAAGGGCGCGTTCACCGGCGCGACGGCGAGCCGGCGCGGCAAGTTCGAGCTGGCCGACGGCGGCACGATCTTCCTGGACGAAGTGCGGCGACCTGCACGAAGCGTCGCAGGCCAAGCTGCTTCGCGTGCTGCAGGAAGGGGAGTTCCAGCGCGTCGGCGGCGAGCAGACGCTCCGCGTGACCGTGCGCGTCATCTCCGCGACCAACCAGGACCTGGCGGCGCTGGTCGCGGAGAAGAGGTTCCGCGAGGATCTCTACTACCGGCTGAGCGTCGTGCCGATCCGCGTGCCGCCGCTGCGCGAGCGGCCCGAGGACATCCGGCCGCTGGCCGAGTACTTCCTGGACGAGTTCTGCCGCCGCAACAACTTCAAGCCGAAGCGGTTCGCCGAGGAGGTGTTCGACGCGCTCGCGGGCGTATCGGTGGCCTGGCAACATCCGCGAGCTTCGGAACGCGGTGGAGCGGATGGCCATCCTCGCGCCGGATCCGATCACCGAGGATGCGATCCCGGTGGAGATTCGGCTGGCGCGGGAAACCGATACGCCTTCGACGCTCGAGGAGACCCGCGCGCACGCCGAGCGCGACGTGATTCGCGAGGCGCTGGACCGTGCCGACTGGAACGTCTCGGCCGCCGCCCGCGCACTGGGCATTGAACGCACGCGCTTGCACAAGCGGATCCGCGCCCTGCGGCTGGAACGCACCGGTCGGGGCTGATGACCGCGCACGTCACATCATCGCCGCTCTCAGTACGAACGCTCCGTCCCTCGTCCTCGCCAGAAAGCGGCATGCGATCAACTCGTCGATCGCGGTTTCACAGGTTGCGCGGTCGATCCCCCAAAGCCGCTGGGCTTGTGCGATGGTGAGCTTCATCCCCGGCATCTCGAGGAATTCGGCACGAATGCCTCGCAGAAGGGCTTCCAGCAGAATGGATTTTCCAGCCACAAAGCCTCCTTCGGGATGCGGCAAAGACATCTCTCAAAGACCAGTGGACAAGGTCGAAGCAAATTCCGCACCAAGTGCGCGTCGGGGTTTCCTTCGAGATTCTGTAAGGTTGCGGCCGTCACCCGCGTGACATCCCGGGGCGGTGGGAACTATTTACTTCCACCCTCACCTTGACCCTGTCAGAGCTCGTTGAGCGCCCGGACAGGGTCGATCGCGGCCGCGCGCCGAGCGGGAACGAGGCACGCCCCCAGCGCGACCACTCCGACGATGCAGATGATTCCCGTGATGATCAGCGGGTCGGACGGCCGCACGCCGAACAGCTGGCTCTGGAGGACGCGGCCCATCGCGAGAATCCCGGCAAGGCCAAGCAGCCCTCCCGCCCCGACCATCACCAGGCCCTCGCCGAGCACGAGCCTCACGATCGCGGCCGCCTGCCCGCCGAGCGCCATCCGGATGCCGATCTCGCGGCTGCGCTGCGTCACCTGGTACGCCAGCACGCCGTAGAGGCCGATCGCCGCCAGGAACAGCGCAACCGCGCCGAAGACGACCGACAGGATGAGCGGCGTCCTCCGCGCCTCCATCACCTGGTCGCGCCGCTCGGTCATGGTTCTCACGTTCGACAGCGGGATCTCCGCGTCCAGCCGCTTCACCTCTGCCCGAATGGCCGCCGTCAGCGCGGCGGGCTCCACGCCGCTGCGCGCGGTCAGGATCAGCGTCGGGCTGGGGTCCTGCGCCATCGGATAGTACGCCGCGCCCAGGCGTTCGCCCTCGTCGCTGAGCGTCCGCATCCTCACGGTGTTGACCACTCCGATCACCGTATAGAACTGCGAGTCGTCGGTCGGCGGCTGCGCTCGCGCATCATTCGGCCGCCACATTCTCTTGCCAATCGGGTCGGCGCCTGGCCAGAAGCGGGCCGCCATCCGGTCATCGATGATGATCACCCGGGGCGACCCAGCCGCGTCCCGTTCTTCGAAGTGCCGGCCGCGCAGAAGCCTGATGCCGACCGCCTCGAAGTACCCGGGCGTGATGCTCGTCTGGTATGCGCTGATGATCGACTCGCCGGGCTTCGGAATGTGCCCTTCAGCGAAGATCACGCTGTCGCTGCTGCCCGGGCCGAACGGGATGGTGTCCGTCAGGCCGGCCGCAGCAACGCCCGGCACCGTGTTGAGGCGCTGCAGCAGACTCGCCTGGAACGCGACAAGGCTCGCGTCGCTGCTGTAGCGGGCGGTCGGCAGGTTCACAACGCCAGTCCAGACCTGCTCCACCCTGAACCCTGGATCCTCGGCGAGCACCTTCTGGTAGCTCGCGAACAGCAGGGCCGCCCCCGCCAGGAGCACCAGCGCGAGCGCCACCTGCACCGTGACGAGGGTCCGCCGCACGATCCGTGCGCCCCGGCTGGCGGTCCCCGACCGGCCCTCTTCCCGGACCGCCTGCCCCAGCGCGCGCGGTCGGAGGGCGGCCATCGGGACCAGTCCCACGAACACGCTGATGGCGGCGACGAGCGCCAGCGTGTAGAGCACGACCGGCACATCGAACCCGATCTCGAATGCGCGCGGAAGCCGCTCAAGCCCCAGCGTGCGCACCAGCGCCAGCCCCCAACGACCCAGCACGAGGCCAAGCGCGCCGCCGACGGCGCCGACAATCACTGCCTCGGTCACGGTCTGGCGGGCCAGGTGGCCGAGGGTCGCGCCAAGCGCGTACCGGGTAGCGAGTTCCTTCATCCGCCCGCTGGCCCTGACCAGCGCCAGGTTCGCGATGTTGACGCAGCCGATCAGGAGCACGAACAGCGACCCGCCCCACAGCAGATACAGCGTGCCGCGGACGTCGCGCACCAGGTACTCCTGGAGCGGCAGCACGAGTGTCCGGAACCCGGCGTCGATGAGAATCTGCTTGATGGCGGGCAGGCGTTCGAGATTCCTCGCGCCGAGCGCGTCGATCCTCTGCTGCACGAGTTCGACGCCGACACCCGGCTTCAGGCGCGCCACCATCTGCTGGTTGTTGCTGTGGCGCGACTCGTCCGACCGGTCCCGCGCGCTGAAGGCGGCCGGAATCCAGGCGGCGATGTCCGCCGACCAGAACCGAAATCCGGCGGGCATGACCCCCACCACGGTGTAAGGCACTTCGTTGAGCCTGACATCGCGACCATCGCGTCCGGGCTTCCGCCCATCAGCCGCTGCCACAACTCGTAGCCGAGGATGATCTTGTGCTCGTTGCCGATCTCGGCGTCCTCCTCGGCGAAGGCCCTCCCGATAGGCGGCTTCACCTGCAGGATCCGGAACAGCGACGGCGTCACCGTCATCATCGTCCGGCGCTCGGCGTCCCCGCCCGCGCCGATCGTCTGGCCGCGGCTCCTGAACAGCGCCACCTCCTCGAACAGGCCCTTCTCCTCGAGGCAGTCGTAGTAGTCGGGCACGCCGGACCCGGCTACGGCGACGCCGGCTCTGGGATAGCTGTTGTAGAGGAAGGCCAGCCGGTCGGGCTGCGGGAACGGCAACGGCCGGAGTACAACCGCGTTGACGATGCTGAAGATGGTGGTGGCGGCCGCGATGCAGATGCCGAGCGTGGCAATCGCCGCGAGGCTGAGCGTCTTCTGCCGCCACAGCGACCGGACGCCGAATCGAAGGTCGTGAAGCAAGGTGGTCATCAGCCGTCCTGGAAACCCCAACGGGAAGAGACGCGCTGCTCGCGTGGTTTGTTCACCCGCATGTGGCTACACCGTGCCTCGAGCCGGGGGGCGGCGTCCAGCCTGATTCGACGATGGCATGACCGCCGCGACGGCCAAGGTGACGCCCAGCACGTGCTCACCACCAGCTTCTCTGAACGCGGCCGACGCGGCGCGGTAGCGTGACTCGGCTCGCTGGAGGAGATCGCCGAACTCTTGGCTCGACCGGAGCGCATCGAGCCACGGATCCTCGCGGGTGAGGATGCGGTACAGGATGAAGCCGCGTTCGAGGGAGAGGCCGAACAAGGAGAACGCGCGGGCCGGCTCGCCGAAGTGCGCGAACACCCTGCCAACCTGCCAGAGCGTCTCGGGGTCCAGCGCTCGGGCCAGAAGACGCTCTGCCGCCCCGAGGCAGTCCCCTCGTCGGCCCTCGAGCAGCGTCCGGTTCATGAGCACGAAGTCGCGAAAGAAGTCCGTCAGCCTGGACTGCTCGACCTCGCGATACTGCTGGAGGGCTTCCGCGTCGCGGCCCTGTTCGCCGAGAATCACGGCCCGCATGGTCTGGTTCGTAATCGAGATCTCACCGTAGCGTCGACGCTTCACGTACTCGACGGCGCGGTCGTAGTCGCGGAGGTGCCACCACGTGTGGTCGATGCTCGTCAGGATGTTGCGCTCGAGCTGTTCGGCGCGCTCGTGGGCGGCCACCGAGGCTTCGAGCAGTCCACAGAAGCGACAGGCCTGGACCAGCGCCGCATAGAGTTCGGGCTGGCAGCTTCCCGCGCGCGCGCGCGCAAGCAGCCCGACCATCGCTTCCTGCGCCCGGCCCTGATCGATCTCGAGGAGCGCGCGGAGGTTCAGGGCGAGCGGGAGTTCCGGGTTGAGTTCGAGCGCCCGGCGGAAGCTCGCCTCCGCCCTGCGGATGTTCTCGTCCGGGGCGTCGCCGCCCTTGCCGATCAGCCAGTGGCACCTTCCCAGGCGCGCCCAACCCGGAGCGTAGCGCGGATCCTCGTCCAAGCACCGCTCGTAGAACTCCCGAGCGACGTGAAGATGCTCGGCGTTCGTCACGCCCTGCGTGAGGATCAGCTGGTTGCCGCGCAGGAAGAACTCGTAGGCTGTGGGGCTGGCGGGCACATCGATTCTCAGGGTTCGATGCTCGCGGGCCGTCAGCGACAAGGACAACGACGAGACGAGAAGGTCGACCAGTTGGTCCTGGAGCTGGAAGACGTCCCGCAAAGCCGCGTGCGGGGCGTGGGACCAGAGAACCGTCCCCTCTCTTGCGTCCACGAGTTGAGCGTTCACCCGAACCTGCTGGCCGGCTCGCACCAGGCTTCCCGTCAACACCACATCGACATCCGCTTCTTCGGCAAGGCGCCTGAAGTCCACGTCATTCGCGGCGAATCTGGCGGCGGCGGCGCTCGAGCGGACCACCAACGACCCGAGGCCGGCCAGAGCGCCGGTGACGGCGTCGGGGAGACTCACGGCCAGGAAGTCGGTGTCCGGGTCGGGACGGAGAACGCGAAAAGGAAGCACCATGAGGCGAGTGATCGCGTGGGCCCGGGTCTCGCCCGTGTCTTCGATCTGGCGCAGCGAGCGAAGCGCCTCCGCCATCTCGGACGCCGCAGCGTAGCGATCCTCCGGTCTCTTGGCCAGGGCGCGCCGGATCACGCGATCCGCCGCGATGGCCGCCGGAGATCCGCCAAGGGCTGGCGGCTGCTCGTAGAGGGTTGAGTGACAGATCTCCACGGGAGTCCGGCCGGGAAACGCGCGGCTTCCCATGATCATCTCGAAGAGGACCGCCCCCATCGCGAAGAGGTCCGTGCGCGCGTCGACCGCTTCTCCCCGGACTTGCTCGGGCGCCATGTAGTGCAGCGTGCCGAGGATCGTCCCTTCCACGGTGACCGGCGCGGCCTGCTTCGTGGTCGTCGCTTCTCCTGCCGGCACTGGAGGCGCTCCGTAGGCGGCGAGCTTCGCGAGGCCGAAGTCGAGCAGTTTCGCGGTCGGCACGTCCGATCGCCCCGCGCCGCCCGTTGCCAGCATCACGTTGCCGGGCTTGAGGTCGCGGTGGACGATTCCGTGCTGGTGCGCGACGGCGAGCGCCTCCGCAACCTGCGCCGCGATGTCGAGCGCGTGCGCCAGCGGCAACGGGCCGCGCGTCAGGCGCTCGGCAAGCGTCTCGCCGACGAGGTGCTCCATCACGAGGTACAGCGTCGGCGGCCCGGTGCCCGTTGCAGGGTGCGCGCCGATGTCGTACAGCATGCAGATGTGCGGGTGCGCCAGGGAAGCGATGGCGCGGGCCTCTCGCTCGAAGCGCGCGCGACGATCGGCGTCGCCACTCAGTTCGGCCGGCAGGAGCTTGAGTGCGACAAGGCGGTCGAGGCGGGTGTCACGGGCCTTGTAGACCTCGCCCATGCCCCCCGCGCCGAGAAGGCCGAGGACTTCGTACGGGCCCAGCAGCGTGCCAGCCGCCAGAGGCATTGTCGCTCCAGGCCCGGATTATACGCCGGTCGGGGCCCGCAGACCGGGTCTCAGCCCGGATGCTGGCCGTTGAGGACATCTGCGACGATGAGCGGCCGAATTGGAGGCGCTGCGCCACCGGCATCCGTGAAGTCGCCTCCTTACACTTCTGAAACCGCGCGTGCCATTCCCGGACGCGGAGGCCGCTGGCGGCCGCCCGTCGCCGCCGGCACCGTACGAAAACCCGCCATTATCCGCGCAAGTCGGGCGAGAGCCCTCACCGCTCGATCTGGTGTCGATTTTGCACAAGGCCTTGGCCCAGGTGTCGAGACACCCGGGGTCCGTCAGTCACAGCGTTGATCGAATGGGTGATCTCTTATGCGAGCGGAGCACGCGGCCGTAGCTGACCCAGCCCCCCCTGTTTCGGGCTTTCTCGACCGCCTCGGCGATCGCGTCCAACTGACCGATCGCGAATCGGGACACGTCGAGATCCTGCGCCTCCGCCCCGAACTCACCGCCAGTTCGCTGTTCGAACCGGCCGTCAGGCGGCGTGCGGAGCAGCTTGCCGGGTTCCTTCATCCGAACTGCGCCAGAGTCCGTCAGATCGGCCGGCTCCCGGCACCCGACGGACGGCTCGTCATCGTGTCTGACGCCGTCGACGGCTGGCGACTGTCGGAGGTGCTGGAGGCCGCGGGGCCGTGCGGCGTGGCGTTTCATGCGGACGCCGTGCTGTTCCTGCTGCGCCAGTTGCTCGACGCCGTGGCGGCGCTTCACGACGTAGCGCCAGGCGTCTCGCACGGGGCGCTCGGCACCGAGCGCCTGATCCTCGCCGCCGACGGTCGCCTGATGGTCACCGAGTCGGTGCTGGGCGGGGCGCTCTGGCATCTGCCGGCGATGTCACCGGATCGCCTGTGGCGGGACCTCAGGCTGGCGGTCGCCGACGGCGAGGCGCGGCCGTTCGGCCGGCGCACCGATCTTCGGCAGATCGGCATCGTGGCGCTGTCGCTGGCGCTCGGCCGGCAACTGCGCCGCGACGAGTACCCGACCCGACTGGCCAGCCTGCTGGAGGAGTGGACGCCGTCGCCGTCCGGCCTCGGCGCGGAGGCGGTCGGACCGGCCCTTCGAGGATGGCTGCGGCGCGTCCTGTCGCTGACCGAGGAACTGACATCGTGGTCGGTCGCGGAAGCGCGGCGCGAGTTGCATCGTCTCGTGGAGAGCGACCCTCGTTACTCGTTCGCGCCAACGGGCCTCCCCGTTCTTCTCGGCGTCGTGGCCCACTACTACGCCGCCGCGGCCGAGGTCCCTGCTCCAACCCGGACCTCTCCTCGCCCCGCCGACACGACGCCCGAGCCGGCACAGGTTCTTCCGCCCGAACTCCCATCGCCCTTGAGTCACCTGGAGAACCCGCCCAGGCCGAGCAGCGACACGAACGAACGGCAGGCCTCGCTGCGGCCGATCCCGATCGCGCCGATCGTCGAGGTGGAGCCAGAGCCTGTTGCGCCGCCCTCGGTCCCGATCGTCGCCGCGAACCCCGAGCGGTGCGGGCCGCCATCCCTCCCGGTCGTCGCGGTGAAGCCCGAGCCGGTCGCGCCGCCGGCCCCGTCGATCGGCGTCAGCGAAGGCTCCGCCGCCGTGGTCGCTCTTCTGGCAGACACAATCGCACCGGAGTGGCCCCACACGGAGGCTGGCGGCCGGCGTCGCCGCGCGTCCTCCCCGGGTCACGCGGCTTCTCCGCGGCCTTTTCTCGGCGTTGACCTGGCTGAAGACGCGTGCACCCCCCTTCCGGCGCCGACGGGCGCGCGAGCCCGGACGCTCATTGGAATCGGAGCAGCAGCCGTTCTCATCGTCGCGCTCGGTGGTTACGCGCTCGTCCGACCCTCGCTCGTGAGCGCGACCGCCACGCGACTGGCCTCGTCGCCGCTCTCAACGGCGATAGTGAACGCGGCAGGCCCGGCAAAGGCCGCGCCTGGCGGGTCCCCGTCGCAGCCGGACACCCTGCGCGCGTCGCCGACACCGCGCTCCGCGAACCCGACTCCCGCGGCCGCCGCGCCGGCGGAACCGGCGCCAGCGGGCACCCTCGAGGTTGTCTCCCCGGTGTCCTTGAACGTGTCTGAAGGCGGCCGCCCGCTCGGAACGAGCGGCGAGCGAATCCAGCTGTCGGTGGGACGACACACCCTCGACATCGGGCGCGAAGATCTCGGTTACCAGACGGTGCATGTCGTCGATGTCAAGCCGGGCCGGCCTTACCAGATCCAGCCGCCGCTGCCGACCGGGGTCGCCAACCTGAACGCGACACCGTGGGCCGAGGTCTGGATCGACGGCCGAAAGGCCGGTGAGACTCCGCTCGGTCACGTGCAGCTGACCATTGGATCCCACGAAGTTCGGTTCAGCCATCCGGAGCTGGGCGACCAAACCCGCACACTGGTCGTCACGACGGGCTCGGTCGCGCTCCTCAGCGTGGAAATGAAGAAATGAAGAACACTCCACGACTCATCGGCGCGGCGCTGATCGTCCTCCTCCTGCAGGCCGGCATCGCCGCTGCGCAGGACACGTTGGCCGCCGCCCGACAGCTCTATGCGTCGGCGGCGTACGACGAGGCGCTGGCGATGCTCGATCGACTGAAATCGGGCGGTGCCGGCGACCCGGCTGCGGCCAACCTCATCGAGCAGTACCGGGCCTTCTGCCTGCTCGCCGTTGGCCACCAGCCGGACGCCGAGCGCGCGATGGAGTCGATCGTCGCCAGCGACCCTGCGTTCCGACCCGACGATGCGGTGTCGCCGCGGCTGCAGTTGGCCTTCAGCGACGTCCGCAAGCGGACGCTGCCTGCCGTCATTCGCCAGCGGTATGCCAGCGCGAAGGCGAGCTTCGATCAGAAGACCTATCAGACGGCGGCCGATCAGTTCGGCGCGGTTCTCAGCCTGCTCGAGGCGCCCGACGTCGTCGCGGCAGATCCGGCACTTGCGGATCTCCGCACCGTGGCTGTGGGCTTCCGGGACCTGGCGAAGGCCGCGGCCGTTCCGCCGGCGCCACCCGCGGCGCCGTCCGCGGCGGCCGCTCCCCCTGCCGACCCGCGCTCCTCGGCGTCCGTCGCGGCAGCGCTTCCCGCCCCGGCACCTCGTGCCCCGCGGGACTTCTACACGGCAGACGATCCCGGCGTGACCGTTCCCGCAGTAATCAAACAGGATGTGCCTCCGTGGCCACAGAGCATCCCGAAGCCGACGCAGATCGGGCGGCGGGGGGTTCTCGACGTCGTGATCAACGCTGACGGCGCGGTCGAGTCCGTCGTCGTGCGCCAGTCGATTGACGCCCGGTACGACGACGTGCTGGTCCAGGAGGCGAAGCGCTGGTCCTACAAGCCCGCGACCAAGGACGGCGCGCCGGTCAGGTACCGCAAGTTGATGCAGGTCGTCGTGGAGAAGTAGGCAGGAAGCCCGGCGAGGAGGCGAAAGTGTCCTCGTCCGGATGCACCGGTCTGAGCGCCTGTTCTTCGGTCCGCCGTTCCCACCCTCCAACAACCCCATATTCCGCGGAACTCCTGCCTTCTCCGCTTTGGCCCGGGGCTTGCAGTTCCTCATGGTGAACAAGGAGGGCACCATGAAACCGAGAACCTTGATCGTAGCGACCGGGCTGGCGATGGCCGCGGCGGCGCTCGCCGCGCCGGCGCACGCGCAGTCGGCGCGGATCACCGTGGGTGCCGTCTTCACTGCGGGACCACAGTACCCGCAGCGCCCACCCTCTCCGCAGCAGCGGCCGAGCGTCGCCGAGCGTCGCGGCCCTGACGGGTACGGTGGCTACGGCTGGCGCGGCTCCAGCGAGGTGGCGCTGAAGCGCGGCTTCGACGATGGGCACGCGCAGGGCATCGACGCGTCGCGTCGTCGTGACCGCTACGACCCGTGGCGCGAAAGATGGTATCGCCACGCCGAGCGCGGCTACAACTGGGACTACCGCATGTCGCGCGACGAGTACCCGAGACATCTACCGGCGCGGATTCCTGCAGGGCTACGAGTCCGGGTACCGCGACGGTCGGCGCGGCCGGGGCGGCTGGTACGGGCGTGACGACGGCGACAACCGCCAGCCGCAGGGTGGCTGGTCGCGGAACCGGTAGCCTCCCCCGCACGACTCAGCGAGACGGCGCGGTAGAATGTTCAGGTGGCCAACGTCTACTTCGAGCTGACGCGGGAGTTCAACCGAGACGGACCGGTGGCGGTGCTGGCGTCGGGCCAGGCGGTGGTCTTCTATCGCATCGCCATCATGAGCAAGGACGGCGACTGGATCATCCGGGAGAGTCCCGAGGCCTGTGACCGGGTGCGGGCCGTCCTGGCGCATCACGGGGCCAGGCACCGGCCGTCGCCGCCGCTGGACGTGCGGTGGCTGGCCGGCGGCTGGTCAAGCCATTTCGAGTTCGCGGACGAACGGGTCCGGCGCATCCGTTGCGACTTCTTCAGCCGGCCGCCGCGGGTGACGCCTGCCCGTGTGCGGAAGATGTTCGACGCCAGCGGCTCTCCGGATCGTCTGCTTGTCGTTGATCCGGAGACGCTCGTGCGCATGAAACAGACGCAGCGCGCCAAGGACTATCCCGCGGTCGCGGAGATCGCGCGCCTGTTGGCTGGCGGACGCGAACTGCTCTACACCACCGATCCCGATCGCATCCTCGCGTTGGCGCGTTCGGTTGAGGCTGCCGTCGATCGCCCGAGCGTACGGGCGGCACGCGAGTCGGCCGGACGCGAGCGCGTGGTCGTCGAGTTGGCGCGCGAGATCGACCAGATGCAACAACGCGACCGCGCGCGGGTCGAGCGGTACGTGGCGGCGTCCACCCGCTATCTCGATGAGTTCCGGCGGGCGCGGGTCGATGAGATGGCCTTGCCCGAAGCCCATCGGGTGGCGTGCGCTCTGGCGGAAGAATGGCTGCCGGTCGTCCCGTCAGGCCTGGAGCAGCACGATGCAGATGCTCAGTGAGGACGACCTGAACCTCCGATTGATGTCGGACGAGGAACTCGACGCCGCCTGGGATCTCTGGTTCGATCTGGCGCAAGAGACCAATGCGTTCGATCCTCCCTACTCCCACGGCGTCCTGGTGGGCTGGCCACCGCTGCCGCCCGGATCGCATCACGACGAAGATCGCCAGAACCGCGACGACGTCTGAGGACGGTCACACCACTCGGCCTCCTGTCGAGTGTTCACAACAGCACAGCCGCCGGGCGTCGCATGCGCGCAGTATCGATGAAAAGGCCGTCTTTAGCCGTGCCTCGGCGCGACGACAACATCAGCCGGCCAGACGCTCAGCAGAGCGAAGGAGTAACCTATGAAGTCCATCCGCAACCGTCGCATCGTCGCCGTGCGCGCCAGGACCGTCCTCCTCGCAGGCGTCCTGGCCCTGTGGTCCATGCCCGCGCTCGCCCAGGCGAGGCCTGAACGCCTTTCCGACAAGGACGTCAAGACGCTGATCGACCAGGTCGATCAGGGGCGCGACAAGTTCGAGGGCAACCTCGACGGCGAGTTCAAGGGATCGACGCTGAGAGGACCGACCGGCGAGATGAAGGTCTCCGGCGCGCTCCAGGACTATCAGGACAACACCAAGAAGCTCCAGGATCGATTCACGGCCGACTACGCCGCCAGCACAGAGGTCGCCACCGTCCTCAAGCAGTCCACGACCATCGACACGTTCATGCAGGGCTCGGCGAATAGCATGAAGGGCCGCAACGAGTGGGATCGCCAGGTGGTGTATCTCAAGCAGTTGGCGGCGGCGTACGGAACCTCATTCCCGCTTCCGGATGGAGCCGCCGTCCGCCGGATGAACGACAAGGAGACAGCGGGGGCCGCCGCCGCGATCGGCGCGGCCGCGGGCCGCTTCAAGGACGACGTCAACAAGACCACGACGCTCGCGAAGCCTGACAAGGACGCCGCCAAGAAGGACCTCGACCAGCTGGTGAAGCTGGCGGATACCGTGAAGTCCCGCACGAGCGGCGGCAACCCGGCGACGGCAGACCTGCGGCAGCTCCTGGACCAGGTGGCGAAGGTCGAGGCGTTCGTCGGCGCGCACCCGATCGCCCCCATGACGAACTGGCAGGCCGTACAGACCTCGCTTGCCACACTTCAGCAGGCCTTCGGTGTGACGCCGTAACCGGAGCCGGATCGACACGCGACGAGGCTCTTCGCCACCATGTAATGAACCGTGAACACGCTTCGGCCCGTCGTCATGCCGTCGGTCGCGAGCAGGGACTTCACATACTGGATGTTGATGGCATGAATGTGGGCATCGATGAAGCCTGGCAGCAACCACCGGCCGGCGAGATCGAAGCGCTTCGCGTTGGCCGGCGGAGCGACGTTCGCTGCCGAGACGACGTCGAGAATCCAGCGCCTCCAGAACCGATTGAAGGCGGCAATCCCGAGGGCGAGCATGAGATGGACTTCCATACGGCGGAGCGCTGGGGACGATCAGGATCAAGGCCGCCGGGTCGGCGGACGTGATGAAGGACGTCGCGTTTCCGGCGTCCAAGACAGGAGAGATCCGATTCGAAGCCGCGGTTCAGGAGCCGGGCGGCCGGCGCGGGACCGTGACGGTCTCCAACGTCGCGACGTTCAACGTGGTGTGCGCCGCAGTGCCTCCGGGCAGGTAGGCGGCCGGCCCGGCCGCTCGCCGTTCTACCCGATCCACTGCGCCGTGAACGTGATGCGCAGGGGAAAGCTGTTGTAGAACGTGCGAAACGCCGGCGAATCG
Source organism: uncultured Acidobacteriota bacterium (assembly GCA_963784455.1). GTDB lineage: Bacteria > Acidobacteriota > Vicinamibacteria > Vicinamibacterales > Fen-181 > FEN-299. Next base: position 79,663 of record CAWARN010000020.1, read on the forward strand.
ATGTTGTTCTGCACGTCGCGCGGCATGAACGTGTTCAGCAGGTGGTTCGCCCGCACGCCCCACCGGAACTTGCGTCCCCTGTAGGCGAACGTGCGCAGGACCTGCGCATCCAGCGTGTAGAAGAGCGGGAACCGGCCGCCGGCGTTTCGAAGCCCGACGAACTCCTGATCCTCATCCACGACCGAGTACGGGAACCCGTTGCGAATCTCCACCATCGACGAGACGATCCACTTCCTTCCGGATCCGAACGCCCGCACGCCCGTGACGAGGAGCCGGTCCGGCACATCGACCGGCGTGGGCGCGTACTGACCGGGACGAACGATCGGATTCCGGAAGTTGCCGTAGAACAGGTCGAAGGCATTCGAATCGGCCGACGAGCTCGAATGGACGTAGCTGACCGTCAGGCGGCGCTCCTCGTCGGCGCCGTACCTCGCGGTGACTTCCGTTTCGGCGTACCGCGACGTCCCGCGGCTGTTGAGGCGCAGTTCGGCGAACGTCCCGCTCTCGATCGGTTCGACCAGCGTCTCCCCGGTGCCTTGCCGCTGGAGGTGGTTCACCTTGAAGAGCAGGCTGGCGCCGACACGCTGATCGGTACTCCACGTTCCAGATCACGCTGCGCGGGACCGTGAGCGGCGACGTGACGTGCACGTAGGTCACCGGCGGGCCGAGCGGCGTCAGTCCGTCGCCCGCGAACCGCGTGACGGTGGCCTGCTCGAACGACCCGAATGCGCCGACGTTCAACGGCGTCTGCTGGCGGAAGACGCCGATGCCGCCACGCAGGACGCTCATGTCGCCGTTCGCCAGGCGCAGGACCACGCCGGTGCGGGGAGAGAAGCCGGTCTGCTGCAGCACGCCATCGCGGTCGACCCGGAGACCCGGCTCGAGGAGCACGCGGCTCGACACGCGCCAGCGGTCCTCCACGTACAGGGCCGCGTTCGTCCCCTGGACGCGCTGCTCGGTCGCGCGGCCGAATTCGATCCGCTCGCTGGCGGTGAGATTGGCGCGCCGGATGACGACGGGCCGGCTGACGCTCGTGCCGGAGTACCCGGCGAACATCACGTCAATCCCCGCGTTCAGCAAGTGCTCGCCGGCCACGCCCTTGAAGAGGCGAGTCAGGGACTCCGTCCACTGGAGGCTTCGTGCGGTTCGCTCCTGCGTGTTGAAGTAGCTCCCCGCGTTGCCTTCCGTCGTGATTTCCATGATCCCGCCGGCCTGGGCCGACACGTCCACGCCGTACCGGTTCGCGCTGACTGCCGATTCGAGCACCGTCGTCGGCGAAAGCGTATCGGTGGCCGACACCGTCACGCTGGTGCCGCGTCCCTTGAAATCGGGGGTCACCTCCGCCGGGTTGAACGTGTTCATGTTGACGTGATCGTCGTGCCTCGAGAACACGTTGACCGCCGCAGTCAGGGTGTGCCCGCGGGCGATGTTCGCGTCGAGGCGCGTGAAGACGCCGAAGCTCTGCTTCGTGAAGTCGTTGGCCTCCTCGCTCAGGCTCGGCACTCGGTACCGGTTCCAGCGGTACTCGACTCCCTGGGCGATGAAGAGCCGGTCCTTGCGCAGCGGCCCGCCGACCCACACGCGCGGCTCGTAGCGGCGGATTCCGAGGCTCTCGCCGTCGCACAGCTTCAGGCATGGGAACGGCACGAGGCCTCTGGCAGAGACGTTCCAGCTATTGGATCCCGCGCGCGTCTCGACTCTCACCATGCTCGAGGAGAAGCGGCCATCCCGCGTGTGGTAGGGATTGGCGACGACCTCGACCGACTCGATCGCGTCGGTGGGCAACTCCACGCCGAAGGCGCCCGTGGACGGATCGATGGCGCTGCCCTGGCCCACCTGCAGCGCGCCTTGCGTCGGCCTCGCCCCTTTCACGCTGATTTGCCCGTCCGGCGCCCGCATGACGCCTGGAAGCACCGGCATGGCAGCCTGGAAACTGCCCGGCATGATCGGCAGCACGTCCAGCTGCGCGGCGCTGACGGTCGCGGCCGATGAGCCTGTCGCGAGCCGCGCGGCTTCGGTCCGCCCTTCGACGTTGACGCGCTCCAGCAGCGGCGCCAGCTTCAAATCGAGCGCGAGATCCACGGTCTCGCCAGCCGCAGGTTCGGCGTCCGCCGTGGCGTCGGTGAATCCGGGCAGGTGCGCGATGACCCGGTAGCGCCCGGCGGCGAGTCCGCCGGCCCGAAACAGGCCGTCGCCGTCCGACACGACGACGGCCACTTCGCGTCTACTTGCGGCATCGAGGACCCGGACTTCGACACCCGGGAGGTTCACGGAGCGATCCTGCGTGGTCGTCTTGCCCTGAATGGTAGCCGCGGTCGAGGTGTGCGCCAGCATCCACAACACGACGGCGAGGCTGGGGCGCAGGATGCGGGCAAGGTTCATGAGCGAATCAGCGCCTATCGTCAACACGCCCGCCGTTGCGGCGGTCATACCCAGCGTCTACAATGGAAACGGGCCCTGACGGCCGCACTCATCGCGCGAGGGACGCCGCCCCCGCCGGTTTGGACCACCGACCACACTGCCATCATGACATACGCGGATATCGGTCTCACTGCCACTGCGCTCGTCGCGCAGGCGCTCAAGGAGGTGGGAATCCCCTCTCCTGGCGTGACGCAGGGGGCCCTTGTCTACGCCGGCTATCAACTCGCCTCGGGCCACCGCGCGAGCGGCGCCCTCATCATCGCGGCGGTCTACGTCGGGTCGCTGGGCGGCGCGCTCCTGGCCTTCTGGTTCGGCCGGTCTCTTGGGGCAGGGTTGGTGCATCGCACGGGCCGGTATCTGCGCCTGTCGGCCCGGGACCTCGAGCGGGCGAAAGCCCGCCTGGGCAGGGGAACGCTCTGGGCCGTCACGGTCGGCAGGATGGTTCCGGCCATCATGGCCCCTGTCTCGCTCGTGGCGGGCATGATGCGAGTGCGGGTCACGGCCTTCGCGGCCGGCGTGTCGCTGTCCACGCTGGCCTGGGCGGGTCTCCTCGCCGGAGCGGGCGCCGCTGGCGGCAGTGTGTTCGATCGCTCCTCGCTCCGAACCTGTTCGCCCCTTCTTGCCGCCCTCATGATCGCCACCATCCTCTCAGGGGCCGCCGTGGTCTTGTGGCGGCGTGCCGCTCGGAACGCCGGAAGCGGCGGATTCGACGCTCGTTGAGTCCGGAGCCGACGATGCACGAGCGGACGGTTGCCATCGTGATGACCGGCGGGCCCGCCGAGGGGAAGTTCGCCGGCCTGGGGCTGAGGTACAAAGCGCTGTTTCCAGTCGGCGGCCGGCCGCTCGCGGACTACATCCTGGTTGCCCTGCAGGCGTCCGCCGTTGAGCGTGTGTTCGTCCTCCAGCCCGACGATGCCGGCCTGGAGCGCGTGGTGACGCCGCACGACAAGAACGTCTTCCTGTCCTACGACGCCCGTGAGCGCTCGATGGGCCTGACGTTCGGCCGAGGGATCGAAGGCCTGCTGGACCACTGCGGCGAGGACGCGCTCCACCAGCGAAATGTGATGTGGCTTCCCTGTGACATCCCGCTGGTTCGCCCGGAGGACGTGGACTCGCTCGTGGCGCAGAGCCATCAGCCGGGCATGGACGGCCTGATCACGATCATCCCGCATCGCCTGCTCGCCCGCGCGTACCCGGATCGGCACTTCTGGAGCCTGTACCTGCGCGATCGGGGCGAGCCGTTCTCCCTGCAGAGCGTGATGTTCGTGGACGGCAGCCACTATAACTACGCAAGGTCGCCCGAGTACGCCGGGGTGCGTGTGGCCGTCACCGACGCGTTCGGCGAACAGATTCCCGGCCTCATCGCGCATGTCGACGGCATGCGCGACGGGCGTCATAGCATGGCCGGAAGGTCGAGCTTCCTGTACGACATGGCCGCTCGAATCGTCCGGCGCGGTCTGGTGGCGCGCGTTCCGCAAGCGCTCTACGAGATCGCCGCGCGCAGGCTGACCTCGTCCCGCATCAGCGACTACGTCTTCCAGGCGCTCCGGGTGCGGATCGGCGCGATCGTGTCCCCGTGCGCCGCCTTCTCAGCCGACGTGGACGCGCCCGATGACGTCGAACGATACGCGAAGGACGGCGTCTACGGCCAGAAATAGCGTCGCAGCGCGGAAAACGCCCGATCGATCTCGTCGTTGCCCACGACAATCGTGAACTCGGTGTAGGTTGACACGACGTCGACCACGTTGAGGTTCTGCCAGGCGAGGCGCTTGAGGATCGCGTAGTAGACCCCGGGCGTCACCGCGGTCGAAGGCGCCAGCCTGATCGCGATGGCCGACAGGTTCCGTACCCTCGACACGACCCGCTCGCCGGCGAAGATCTCCAGGACCGTCTTCTCCAGGCCCGCGCTTACCATGAGCATCACCTCCGACGCGCCCTGCGTGTAGGTGACGAACCCGTCGCTGGCGCGGTCCACCCGGTTCAGGAGGCGCCGGTGCTTCTCCCGGATGGTGTCCGACGCGTGAAACGTCAGTTCGACCAGATTGGATCGAACGATGAGGTCTGACGGCCGGGCGGTGCGGGTCACCGGCGCGCGGCTGCGGGCAGCCACGCGAGGGGCGATGCGCTTGAGCGCCATCATGATCGCCGACGCGCTCACCGGGCGCAACAGCGCCTTGCGGACGCGGGGCCTGAGGTGCCGGGCCAGCGCTGACAGATTCAGGAGGCCCAGGGACAAGTGCTCTTCGATGAGCGGGGTGTCGAGGATGTACTCTTCGACGACGTCGGAGATTCGCCGCATGGTGAGAATTTAACACGCGATGAACATATTGTTGAATGTCAGGAGATCTTTGACGCCCGGCCCGTCGGCCGGGAGAATCGGGTGGTGACAGGAGATGCCCCATGAGCCCGCCTGTGTCCGCCCGCTGCCCGACGTGCGACGGAGAGGTCCCGTTCGACCCCTCGGTCGTCGTCTCCGAACTGATCGCCTGCCGGGAGTGCGGCACCGATCTCGAAGTGACCAGCGTGAACCCGCCGGAGGTCGCAGAGGCGCCGATGGAAGAAGAGGACTGGGGGCAGTGACGACATGACTGTCGGGTTCCTGCACTCGCTCATCCGGCCGGACGAGAAGATGCTGCTGGACGAGTTCGCCCGGCGGCGGGTGACGGTCGAGCCGATCGACGACCGCCGGGTGACCTTCACGCTCGGCGGGCCCGCAGTCCGGCCCGCGGTGGACGTGGTGATCGAACGCTGCATCAACCACTCGCGCGCGCTCCACGCCCTGCGGCTCTACGAGGGCCAGGGCGTGCGCTGCGTGAACAGCTTCCGCGTAGCGTCGACCTGCGGCGACAAGCTGCTCACGTCCGCCGTGCTTCAGGAACACGGGGTGCCGCAGCCCGATGTGCGCGTCGCGTTCACGCCGGAGTCGGCGCTGGCGGCCATCGAGGAGTTGGGGTACCCGGTCGTGCTGAAGCCGGCGGTCGGCTCATGGGGCCGCCTGCTTGCGAAGGTGAACGACCGGGACGCCGCCGAGGCGCTGCTCGAACACAAGACGGTGCTCGGCAGCTACCACCACTCGATCTTCTACATCCAGAAGTACATCGAGAAGCGCGGCCGTGACATCCGGGCGTTCGTCGTCGGCGACGAGTGCATCGCGGCGATCTACCGCACGTCGCCGCACTGGATCACGAACACCGCTCGCGGCGGGCGCGCGACACGCTGCCCCGTCGGGGACGATTTGGCCAGCCTCGCCGTGGCCGGCGCAGGCGCCGTGGGAGGCGGCGTCGTCGCGCTCGACATCTTCGAGTCGCCCGACGGCCTGCTCGTCAACGAGATCAACTACACGATGGAGTTCAAGAACAGCGTCGAGCCGACGGGCGTGAACATCCCCGGCCGGATCGTGGACTACGTCCTTCGGCAGGCCGAGGCCGCCGCGTGACGCGACTGCGCGTCTCGATCGTCGGAGGGTCCGGTTACGTCGGCGGGGAACTGCTGCGCCTGCTGCTGATGCACCCGCACGCCGACGTCGTGCGCGTGACGTCGGAACGAAAGGCCGGGACGCCGGTCAGCACGCTGCACCCGAATCTGCGCCGGGTCACCGACCTGTCGTTCTCGTCGAGCGCGGCGCTCGAGGCGTGCGACGCGGTGTTCCTCTGCCTCCCGCACGGCCATGCGATGGACGGCATCGACCGCTACCTCGGACTGGCGCCGCGCGTCATCGACCTCAGCGCCGACTTCCGGCTCAGGGATCCCGCGAGCTACCCGCTGTGGTACGGCCGCCCGCACCCTCGCCCCGAGCTGCTCGGACGATTCGTGTACGGCATTCCGGAGTTGCACCGCGAGGAGATGGCGTCGGCCGCGTGGGTGTCGAGCGCGGGCTGCAACGCCACGGCCGTGATCCTCGCCCTTCACCCGTTGTTCCGGCTGGGCCTTGTCGACGCGTCGCGGACAGTGGCCGAAGCCAAGGTCGGCTCGAGCGAGGGCGGCGCGACGGCGTCCGAGGGGTCCCACCACCCGGAGCGCAGTGGCTGCGTCCGGTCGTACAAGCCGACCGGTCATCGGCATGCGGCGGAGATGGCGCAGGAACTCGGCGGGGCGGAGGCGGCGACGATCCACTTCTCGGCCACGGCGGTGGAGATGGTCCGGGGCATCCTCGCGACCTGTCATGTCTTCCTCAAGGAGGATCTGCCGGAGAAGACCATCTGGCAGGTGTACCGCCAGGCCTACGGAGGTGAGCCGTTCATCAGGATTGTCAAGGCGCGCGACGGCGTGCACCGCTTCCCGGAGCCCAAGCTGCTGTCGGGCAGCAACTTCTGCGACATCGGCTTCGAGCGCGATCCGCACGGACACCGGCTCGTGGTGATGTCGGCGATCGACAACCTGATGAAGGGCGCCGCCGGCCAGGCGGTGCAGGCATTCAACATCATGCACGGGCTGAAGGAAACCGTGGGCCTCGAGTTTCCGGGCCTGCACCCGATCTGACCGCCGATGCACGGTGGGGCAAGCCTCCGTGCTTGCCAGAGATTTGTCCGGACCATCATGTGCCGACTGCTCGCTGTCACCGCCGCGGCGCCGGTCGCCATCGGCGATCACCTGGGCCCGTTCGCCGAGATCGCCCGCAACTGCCGCGAGTTCCAGGGGCACGGCTGGGGATGCGCCTGGCACGAGGGGGGCGCGTGGCAGACGTACCGCAGCATCCGCCCGATCTGGGAGGACGACCTCTCGCAGTTCGGCGGCTCCCGGGTGCTCCTGGCGCACGCCCGCAGCGCGTTTCGTGACGAGGGCATCGCGGTCGAAAACAACATGCCGTTCGTCGATCCTCCGTTCGCGTTCGTCTTCAACGGTGAGCTGCGCGGGGTCCGGATCGCCGAGGTCGGCCGCATCGGCGCCGAGAAGCTGTTCCGGTTCCTCGCGCGCCGCGGAGCAGGAGAGAGCGAGGCGGGCTTGCGCACCGCTGTCCGCCTGGTCGGGCAGCGGACCCGCTACATCCGCGCGATGAACTTCGTCCTCGGCCGGCCGGGCGCGTTCCTCGTCTGCTCGTCGTTCAACGAAGACCATGACTACTTCACGCTGCACGCGAGGAGGGCCGAGGGAATCGCCGTGGTGTGCTCGAGGCCGTATGGGAGTCTCTCCGAATGGACGCCGCTACCGAATGGCGCACTCGAGGTGATGCCGTGGTTCTCGTGAAGATCGGGGGCGGCGCGGCGATCAACCTCGACGCCGTGGCCGCCGACATGGCGGCCATGCCCGGGCCGGTGGTCGTCGTTCACGGCGCCAACGCGGCGCGCGACCGGCTGGCAGCGGCCCTCGGCAAAGCGAAGCGCGTGGTGACGTCCGTCTCCGGCTACGCGAGTGTCTACTCCGACGAGGACGCCATCGACCTGCTGCTGATGGCCTACGCCGGCCTCCAGAACAAGCGGATCGTCGAGCGGCTGCAGCGCCACGGCCGGAACGCCATCGGGCTGACCGGCCTCGACGGCCGCGCGGTCTCGGGTATCCGCAACAAGGGCATCCGCGTGCGCGAGGGAGAGAAGACGCTGCTCCTGCGCGACTTCTCGGGCAAGCCGTCGGCCGTGAACGAGTCGCTCCTCCGCCTCCTGCTCGACCACGGCTACACGCCGGTGCTGACCGTGCCCCTCGTGGACGAGCAGGGCTTTGCGATCAACTCCGAGAACGATGACGTGGTGGCGGTGCTGCAGGGCGTCCTGAAGGCATCGGTCGTCGTCGAGTTGATTGAGGCTCCGGGGCTCCTGGAGAACCCGGACGATCCCGCGTCGGTCATCCGTGCTCTCGACGCGTCTGATCTCGGGCTTCTGGAGGAGCGCGCCGTCGGCCGGTTCAAGCGGAAGCTGCTGGCGCTCCGTCGGCTGTACGAGACCACGAGCCCGACCGTGATCATCGCCGACGGCCGCGTCGAACACCCCCTCGCCGCCGCCCTGGCCGGCGAGGGCACGGTGATCACCAGCGGTCGTCCACCGGCGGGCGCGCCTCCGGTCTACGAAAGGGCGCGATGACGACGGGGGCGCTGCTGGACCTCTATCCGAACCGCGGCCTCCGGTTCGTCAAAGGTGACGGCGCGTATCTCGAGGCAGCCGACGGGCGCCGATACCTGGACCTGGCGACCAACTACGGCGTCAGCATCTTCGGCTACGGCCATCCCGCGCATTACGGCGGCCCTCGCCGCCCAACTCGAGGCGCTTCCGACGCTGCACGGGAGCTTCGTCAGCGACGTGCGCGTGAAGGCGTCGCTGGCCCTGGCGCGGCGCCTCCCGATGAGCGCGCCCGCGATCTGCTGGTCGAACTCGGGCACCGAGGCGGTGGAAGCGGCCATCAAGTTCGCCGCGCTGGCTACCGGCAGGAAGCGATTCGTCGCGTGCCGTCACGGTTACCACGGCAAGACGCTGGGCGCGCTCTCGGCTACCGACTCGGTCAAGTACCGGGGCCCGTTCGAGCCGCTGCTCTGGCAGTTCGACCACGTCGAATACGGCGATGCCGACGCCGTTCTTCGGACACTGGACGATCGCACCGCCGCGGTGGTCGTCGAACCGATCCAGGGCGAGGGCGGCGTTGTCGTTCCGCCGCCGGGGTATCTCGCCGCCGTTCGCGAGGCCACCACCGGGGCGGGCGTCCTGCTGATCGTGGACGAGATCCAGACCGGCTGCGGCCGGACCGGGCGGTTCCTCGCGCTCGAGCACGACCGCGTGTCACCCGACATCGTCTGCCTGGGCAAGGGGCTGGCGGGGGGCATTCCCGTGGGCGCGACCGCGGTGTCGCCACAGGTTGCCGACCGCATTCCGCGCGGCATTCACACCTCCACGTTCGGCGGGAATCCGCTGGCCTGCGCGGGCGTGCTGGCCGTGCTGGCGCTGTTGACGGACGAGTTGCTCGCGGAGGTCTCGCGGCTTGGCAGCCGCTTCGTCGCGCGACTGCGACAGGAAGCGGGACACGAGGCGGACGTGCGCGGAATGGGCCTGATCGCGGGCGTGTCGGTCGGCGAACGGCGCGACGAGGTGTTGAAGGCGCTCCAGCGCCAGGGTGTGCTCGCCATTCCGGCCGGCGCCGACGTCGTCCGCTTCCTTCCTCCCTACGTTGTCTCTGAAGGAGACCTTGACCGGGCCGCGTCGCTCCTTGGCGACGCCGCGCGCGGCGCAAGGGCGTAGGTTCTCGGCGACGGTCGCGCCACATTACGGACTATTCACGTTCGCCAACGGGGAATCTTCACGCTCGTCGGGTCTACTGGTGTCGTCGCGAGGTCAATGGGGGCCTGGATACATCGGCAGGCGACAGCCAGGGAGACGAGCTATGAACCGCCGCGTGTTTGGGATCCTCTTGATTGCCGTGGCTGTGCCGGCTGTCGGGTGTGCGCAGGGAGGCTTCCGAAGCTCGTCGACCAATGCCCCGCCGATTGCGGGTTCGCCCGCAGAAGCCAAGATCCTCGCGGTGCTGGACCGGATGGCCGCCAACCGGGAGCTGTACCTGGCCGTCGATGCAGAGAACGGCCGCATGCTTCGCGTGCTGGCTGAAACCACCGGCGCGAAGAATGTCGTCGAGATCGGCACGTCGACCGGCTACTCCGGCCTGTGGACGTGCCTGGCTCTGCGGACGACTGGCGGGCGGCTGACGACGTTCGAACTCGACCCGGGTCGAGCCGAGCAGGCCCGCAAGCATTTCCAGGAGGCTGGCGTCGACGCGCTGGTGGATGTCATCGTCGGCGACGCCCACGAGAATGTGACGCGGGTCCAGGGACCGATCGACCTGCTGTTCCTCGACGCCGACAAGGAAGGCTACGCCAGCTACCTCAAGGCCCTGCTTCCCCTGGTCCGCCCGGGCGGACTGATCGCGGCTGACAACATCTCGTCGGCGCCCGACTACGTCAAGGCCGTCACCGCGGACCCGCGCCTGGAAACCGTCTTCTTCGGGCGGTTCGCCGTCACGCTGAAGAAGCGCTGAGGCCGGCGTCCGCGGACCTGCCGTCGCGGCCAGTTCGGCCGGCGAGACGGGTTCCACTGGATGGCCGTTGTCACCCGGCGGAGTGTGATCCATGCCCGTGAAATCGAATCTGGCGCTCGACGTCGTGATTGCCGTGGCGTTCCTTGTCGCGAGCAACCCCCCGCTCACAGGCCTGGCCGTTCACGAGTGGCTCGGTGTGTCCTTTGCCGCGGCCTTGGTTGTCCATCTGCTGTTCCACTGGAACTGGATCGCCCACGTCACGCCGCGGGTGTTTCGAACGCCCGCCCGCGGCTCGCGGCTCAACTGCGCCGTGGATGCCTTGCTGTTCGTTGCGCTGACGGCAACGGTCCTGAGTGGCCTGCTGATTTCGAAGCACGTCTCGGCCACATTGGGCCTTCCGGCAACGCCGCAGCGAGCGTGGCGGGAGATCCATTCGGTGGCGGCGAATACGGTTCTGGCCGCCACAGGTGTGCACATCGGCCTGCACTGGAACTGGCTGGCGTTCCACGTGGGGCACGTCCTTGGCGTCGGACGCACCACGGCGGCTGGCGGGCGTGCCGCTCGGTGCGGCGTCAACGGGTCGCCGGCGCAGCCCCTCGAGGCCGGCGGCGCGGAATCGTGAGTGGGGAGACTGCCATGTTCCGGACAATCGGCCGTCTCGCGTGCATCGTCCTCGTCGCCGGCGCTGTCGGCGGCGCGCTCTTCCTTCTCGTCGACCGCAGCGGCGGCCCAACCGGGACGGGTCCTCGCGCGGACGGTGGGAGGCGTCGTCACGATGGGTGGCCGGGCCGCGCCGAGCGGCTGGCTGAAGGCGAACGCGGAGGGCGCGGCCGCGCATCGCGGATGGGCGACGGCGAGGGAGACGGCCACGGCCAGTTCTCCCTCGGGCGGGGCCTCGGCGGCGTCGGCGTCACGCTGGTCCAGGTCGGGCTCGTCGCCGGCGTGGTCGCAGGGCTGCAGAAGCGCTCGCGCCGCCAGGCGGCCGCACGCCGGCGCACAACCTCGTGAGGGACATCGACCCACGCGTCGCGTTCTCCCGATCGTCGCGGCTCTGATGGCTCTGACGTCGGCGTGCTTCCGAAAACCGAAGGGATGGGGCACACTTGCTGAGCGCCCGCTGAGCTGCCGTGCCATGGTGTGACCATGCGAATCCTGGTCATCGAAGATGATGTGAAGACCGCGTCGTTCATCCGAAAGGCCCTTCGGGGGGAAGGGTTTGCCGTCGACGTCTGCGACAACGGAGAAGACGGCCTCCTCCTCGCCGAGACGACGCCGTACGACGCGCTGGTGCTGGACATCATGCTGCCCGGCCGCGATGGCCTGAGCGTTCTGCGCCACCTCCGCGAACGCCGGAGCGCGGTGCCGGTGCTGCTGCTGTCTGCGCGCGGCGAAGTATCCGAGCGCGTCGACGGCCTCAACGCTGGGGCCGACGACTATCTGCCGAAGCCGTTCGCGCTGGCGGAGCTTGTCGCCCGCGTGCGCGCAATGGGCCGCCGGGGCAGCGAGTCACGGGCGACGGTCCTGCAGGTGGCGGACCTGAGTCTCGATACCCTGACGAGGGACGCCCGGCGCGGGACGACCGTCATCGAACTGACCGCCCGAGAGTACCGCCTGCTGGAGTTCCTGATGCGGTCCGCCGGGCGCGTCTGCGGGCGCATGTCGATCCTCGAGAAGGTGTGGGACTACGATTTCGACCCGGGGACGAACCTCGTGGACGTGTACGTCCGACGCCTGCGCGAGAAGATCGACGCCGACTTCCACGTCAAACTGATCCACACGGTCCGTGGCGTCGGCTACATGCTGAGTCCGCAGCCATGACCATCCGCACCCGCCTGTCCCTGTGGTACGCAGCGGTCATGCTGGCCTCGCTCTCTCTGATGGGAGTCCTCTCCTACCACGAATTCGTCGTCCGCCGCGCCGGATCGGAACAGCAGGGGATGGTCGATGGCAGCGGCCGGCCTGCCCAGCCGGTCCAGCGCGATGGGCGCCCGGACCGAGCGCCCGGCGCCGGGCCGCGCGGGGGGCGGCCGGGTGCCGAACGGCACGGCCTGTTCCAGGAGGTGCTTGCGATCCTCGCGCGCGTCGGCATTCCCGCGATGGCCATGGCGCTGGGGGGCGGGTGGTGGCTGATGCGACGGGCCCTGGCGCCCGTCCAGACCCTCACGTTGGCCGTCGAGCGCACGAACGATCGGAACCTGCGGGAACGGATCCCTCGCAGCGGAAACGGCGACGAACTGGACCGACTGACCGAGGTGTTCAACGCGATGACGGCGCGGCTGGACGAGTCGTTCCAGCGCATCCGCGATTTCACGCTGCACGCCTCGCACGAATTGAAGACGCCGCTCACGGTGATGCAGGGCGAGATCGAGACCGCCTGCCGCGACGAGGCGCTGGCCGAGGCGCATCGGGAGCGCCTCCTCAGTCAGTTGGACGAGGTCCAACGGCTCGCGAAGATCGTCGACAATCTGTCCCTGTTGACCAGGGCCGACGCGGGTCAGGTGACGCTCTCTCTCGGACCGGTGCGACTCGACGAGCTCGTCCGGGAAACCGTCGAGGACCTGCAGCACCTCGGGCAAGGCCAGGAGATCGAGATCGTCCTCGCGGCGTGCGAGGCGGTGACCGTGCGAGGCGATCGGCACCGGCTGCGCCAGATGCTTCTGAATCTCGCGGACAACTCGGTGAAGTACAACGCCCGCGGCGGGCAGGTGAACGTGTCGTTGCGTCAGGTCAGTTCTGACGCGGAGATGGTGATCTCGAACACGGGGCAAGGCGTGGCGCCAGAGCTCCAGGCGAGGGTCTTCGAGCGGTTCTTCCGCGGAGACGCCAGCCACAGTTCTGCGGTCGAGGGCAGCGGCCTGGGCCTGAGCATCGTCCAGTGGATAGTCGAGGCGCACCGAGGCACCGTCCACTTCGATTCAGACGTCGGTGGGCCGACCACCGTCACGGTCCGGCTCCCGGCCGCAATGTCCCCGAAGCCTGATGCCGCGGTTCGGGCTCTCTCGCCCAGATGACGACCTCCTCGTCCTCACGGTAGCCCCGGTTCATCCGGTCTTGATTCGCCGGCGATGGTCGTCGCGGAGGATCATGCGCGGCGGCGAAGATGTCGCTCTACTTGGGCCACTCGACCGTGGTCATCTCGAGCCGCCAGACCGGTCCGTTCAGGAACATGGCCCCTTCGAATCTCACGAACGCCGGCACATCCCCCGTGACGAGCCAGTAGCGCGAGTCCGGCGGGCTCTTTCCGATGAACGCGGCGAGCATGCCGGTGAGGCCGCCGATCTTCAGCTTCACCAGCGAGCGCATCGTCTTCATGGCTCCGCCGCCGAGCAGCACCTCCTCTGCTCCCTCCCAGCTCCACTCCATCTCGAGCAGGCGCGGCTCCGGCGTGAAGACAGCCACCCGCACCGTCGCGCCGGCTCCCCCCGGGAGGTTCTTCAACAGCATCAGTGCCATCCCGTTGTACAGGTCGGCCGGCATCTCCAGCTTTCCCTTGGCGACTTCGACTTTGCCGTCCTTCGCTGCCTGGGTTCGGGCCTTGTACTGCCCGCTCTTGCGGTCGAAGGACACCTCCAGTGTCGGGTAGGATGGGCCGCGCTGCACGAGACGGTAGCCCTCGAGCCTGAAGACGCCCTTCTGCGAGAATGTCGCCGACTCGTCGTAGAGCGACCCGTCCTTGAATCTCAGGATCGTGCGGCACACGACGGTGCTGCCCGCGGGCTTCTGGCTCACCTCGCCGTAGGCGATCGCCGTCCCGTCCAGCGATCGGAGCACGAGGAAGCCTCGAAAGGTCCCCTCGACCAGCTGGACACGAATCGGGGCCGCCTCGGCGGCGCACGACCAGAGCAGCGCGGCAATGACAATGACGAGTGCGGCCGGCTTCGGATTCACGCTCGTCAATCTGCCCGGTTCTGGCGTCTTGCGCAGTTCAATTCTGTACACCGCCCGCCGACGCTCCGGGCGTACGGTCGGGACCGCTTCCGATGGGGATCGGTGTTCTGGCGTGAGCGGCCGTCGGCGCTACTCAGCGCGGTCCGCGCCGCGCGACTCGAACCAGCGCAGCGCGAAGAAGCTGGCGACGCCGATCGCGGCCGTGCCCGCGAGGAACGCCGGGTAGGCCGTGCGCCAGTTCTCGGGACCGGTCATCATGCTCCACTCCGACATGCCGCCTACCCCGGCGAGCAACGTGAGCGGCATGAAGATCGTGGTGATCAGCGTGAGCCGCCGCACCGTGCGGTTCGTGCGGTTGGCCACGAGCGCCATCCGGTTGTTGATGAGCGAGAGATACATCTCGGTGAGGCTGGTCACGATGTCGCGGTTCATCTCGATCAGTTCGAAGAACTTCGCGAGGTGGTCGTAGATGTCGCGGAAGTGGTAGATCGAGGCCTCGGAGATGAAGGGGCAGTCGCGACGACAGATCTTGATCAGGAGTTCGCGCTCGTGATAGAGGCTCTTGCGCAGGGCGAGCAGGGCCCGGCGCAGGTGCATCAGGTCTTGCAGGTGAAACGCCGGCGCGTTGGCGAGCATCGCCTCCTCGGCGGCGTTGATGTCGTCCTCCAGCGCCTCGATCGCCCCGAACTTGCCGTCTACGACGAAATCGAGGATCGTGTGCAGCAGGAAGTCCGGCCCCTTGCGCGCGGTCTCGATGTCCTGGCCGACCCGGCTGTCGAGGCTCTCTTGGAACCCGTCGCCCACAACTCCGTGGCCGCTCACCGACACGAGATAGTTCTTGCCGAGAAAGAAGTCCAGCTCGTCGGTCGCCAGCACCTGCGCGCCGTAGCTGTAGCCGTTGACCAGGACGAAGGCGTTGTTGGGGAACAGGTCGATCTTGGGGACCTGCTGATCGTCGAAGCAGTCCTCGATCGAGAGCGGGTGGATGCCTAGCGGCCCCACCAGCGCGTCGAGTTGCTCGCGCGACGGGTCGACATAGTCCAGCCAGAGGAAGCCGCCAGCGCCGAGGGCGCCAAGCGCGGCATCCAGCGACGGCTGTGGCTCGAGCCCGCCGTCCGGCGCGACGTGAAAGAACCGGACCTTCGTCACGACGACTCCTCCTGTCTCCAGAACATGGCCGGCCTCCGCGGGGCGCCGCCCGGAGCATTCTCCGCGCTGCGCTCCGGTCCGTCAACCCGCGGGCGGCGCGGGCGGCGCACCGGCCGTGCGGGTTTGCCCGCGGCCTGCCCCGTGCTAGCATCCGACGGGCGGCGGTCTCGCTGAGGCTCGTGCTGAATCGACGGCTCCGGCTGGGAACACACATGGCGACCGGTCCTTCGGTGAACCCCTTCGCTCGGGAAGCGAGGCCGACCGGCCTCCGGCGCTGGGTCCCAGGGATTCTCGGTACTCCGAGCCTACCAGTGGTCGTGGATTGCCAGGGACATCGGGGCGGGCCTCGTGCTGACCTCGATGCTTGTCCCGGTGGGCATGGGGTATGCGGAAGCCGCCGGCCTGCCCGCGATCAACGGTCTCTACGCCACCATCGTCCCGCTTCTTGCCTACGCCCTGTTCGGACCGAGCCGCATCCTGGTTCTGGGACCAGACTCCGCGCTTGCGGGCCTCATCGCCGCCACGGTGCTTCCGCTCGCCGCGGGGGACGCCGTGAGGGCGACCGGGCTGGCGAGTGCGCTCGCCGTTCTGTCGGGCGCCCTCTGCGTGGGGGCCGGCATCGCGAAACTCGGATTCGTCACCGACCTGCTCTCGAAACCGATCCGCTACGGCTATCTCAACGGGATCGCACTCACGGTGCTGGCCGGCCAGTTGCCCAAGGTGTTCGGGTTCAACGTCAGCGGCGACACGTTGCTGGCGGAGGCGGCGGGCCTCGTTTCGGGCATCGCCGACGGCCGGACGAACCCCACGGCCTGCCTCGTGGGGTTTGGATGTCTTTCGCTGATCCTCGTCTTCAGGCGATGGATGCCGCGGGTGCCGGCCGTGCTGATCGCCGTGGTCTCGGCCACTGTCGCGGCGGGCCTCTTCGACCTCTCCGCACAGACCGGGCTCTCGGTGGTGGGGCCCATGCCGCAGGGCCTGCCTGCCATCGCCCTGCCGGCGGTCTCCGCGGGCGACATCAGGGGGCTGTTCGTAGGTGCCGTAGCGGTAGCCCTGGTCTCCTTCGCCGACATGAGCGTGCTCTCGCGGACCTTCGCCCTGCGCAACCAGTACGAAGCGGACCCCAATCAGGAGTTGGTGGCCCTGGGGGCCGCCAACCTCGCCTCGGGGCTCTTCCAGGGATTCTCGGTAAGCAGCAGCGCGTCCAGGACGCCTGTGGCGGAGACGGCGGGAGCCCGCACGCAGTTCGCGGGCGTGGTCGGCGCGCTGTGCGTCGGGCTCCTGCTGGTCTACGCCCCAGCGCTCCTGGCGAACCTGCCGCACGCGGCGCTGGCAGCCGTCGTCATCGCCGCGTGCCTCTCCCTCGTGGAGGTGGCTGGCGTCCGGCGCCTCTACCGGCTACGGCCAGGGGAGTTCGCGCTCTCGATGGTGTGTTTCCTCGGCGTGGCGCTGGTCGGCGTCGTGCAGGGCATCTTCATCTCCGTGGGCCTGGCGCTCATGGCCCTCGTGTGGCGCGCGTGGCACCCCTACGATGCCGTGCTCGGGCGGGTCGACGGGCTCAAGGGGTATCACGACATCTCCCGGCATCCCGAGGCCAGGCGGATCCCCGGCCTCGTGCTCTTTCGCTGGGACGCGCCGCTCTTCTTCGCCAACGCAGAGGTCTTTCACGACCACGTGCGCGCCGCCATCGCCAGCGCCCCGACGAAGACGCGGTGGGTCGTGGTGGCCGCCGAGCCTGTGACCGACGTGGACCTCACCGCGGCGGACGCGCTCCTCGACCTTGACGAGGACCTGCGCCGGGAAGGCATCGAGCTGTGCTTCGCGGAGATGAAGGGCCCCGTGAAGGATCGGCTCAAACGCTACGGGCTCTTCGACCAGATTGGAACCGAGAGCTTCTTCCCCACCGTTGGACAGGCGGTCGACAGCTACCTCGACGCGACGGGCGTCGCGTGGACGGACTGGGATGAGACGGCGGGACCGCGGAAGGACCCGCCGGCGGGGCCGGCGGCTCGATGAAGCAGCCGACCCAGCGCCCGTTGTCCGAGAGCGAGGCGTTCGCCCCTCGCAGCGCGTCGTGGACCTAGTCGTCGCCGAACTGCTGCGCTACTTCACCTTCAAGGACGCCGCGCGGCTCGTATGGACATTGGACGTGTCGCCGCTCACCGTGCCCCACCCGACGGGGCTGATGCCGGCCAGCGCGCAATTGATCAGCACGACTTCGGCGTTGGGATAACTCGTGCCCCGCTTGGTGGGCACGCGGGCGAACTCGCGTCGGACCTCGATGATCCTAACAGGCTGGACTGCGAGTTGGCTGGCTGGCAGGGACGACTTTCGCAACTGGGTGATGGCGGCCTGATGGTGCGCTCGGGATGCTCCCCTTGCGATGGCCAGCCATTCCCCGCCACGCGCGCTAACTCCTGAGGCACGAGAAGGAGACAGTCGAACGTACAGGATCTCACTCGCTACAGGATCTCACTCGTCACTTGACCGCCTCAACAAGATCCCATCGCGTTTCAGCGGGCTACCCCAGCGCGCGAGAGTCTTGGCCGCTTCGATCGGAGGGACATGTATGTCCGTAACCGCCGGGCGGGTGCTTTCTCACTATCGCCTCGTGTCCCCGCTCGGTGCCGGTGGGATGGGCGAGGTCTGGCTCGCCGAGGACACGACGCTCAAGCGCCAGGTGGCGCTGAAGCTGTTGCCGGCCGCCGTGGCCACCGACCCCGATCGCCTCGCCCGTTTCCAGCGTGAGGCCGAAGCCGTCGCCGCCCTCAACCATCCGAGCGTCGTCAGGATCTACTCCGTCGAGCAGGACGGCGACGTCCGCTTCCTGACGATGGAGCTGGTCGAGGGGCAGAGCGTGGACAAGCTGATCCCGCTCGGCGGGATGCCGCTCGCGCAGGTGCTGGAGATGGGCGCGACGCTCGCCGAGGCGCTGGCGACGAACCACGAGAAAGGGATCGTCCACCGCGACCTCAAGCCTGCCAACATCATGCTGGCGGGGCGCGAGCGGCGCGTGAAGGTGCTCGACTTCGGCCTGGCGATGCTGCTCGAAGAGGCCCCGTCGGACGGCGACACCACGACGGCGCGGCTGTCCGGCGAAGGGCGCATCCTAGGCATCGTCGCCTACATGTCGCCGGAGCAGGCCGAGGGCAAGCCGGTCGATGCGCGGTCGGATCTGTTCTCGCTCGGCGTCGTGCTCTACGAGATGGCGACGGGCGAGCGGCCGTTCAAGGGCGACACGAACGTGTCGGTGCTCGCCGCGATCGTGCGGGACACGCCCAAATCGGTCAGTGAACTCCGCGCGGACCTGCCGAAGGAGTTCGCGCGAATCATCCGGCAGTGTCTGAAGAAGGACCCGGAGGAGCGGATCCAGACCGCCAAGGACTTGCGCAACCGGCTGCGTGCGCTGAAGGCGGACCTGGACTCGGGCGAGATCAGGAGCGGCGGGGCGACGGCACCTGCGCTGGCCAGGCGCTCATCGTGGCGTACACGGGTAGCCGTCGGGGCTGGCGGCGTCATCCTGGTTGTATTGGCAGCGATCCTCGCGTGGCGCTTCCATCCGGCATTCGGTGGTGTACCGGCGCGCACATTCGAATCGATCCGGCTGAAGCAGTTGACCGATACCGGCAAGGTCGGCATGGGGGCGATCTCGCCCGATGGTCGCAACATTGTGTATTCGATGTGGGACGGCGACATCCAAAGACGGCGTGTGTGGCTTCGCCAGACGGCGAGTACGGGCGGAATGGGCGAGTTGCACCGCGCGCGCGACACGCGGCTCGAACGCGCGTTCGACGTGCGCGATCCGCACATGCCATGCATAGGAACGCCGTTCTTCGACAGCCTCCGATCCGAACCACGTTACCAGTCACTGCTGCGCCGCATCGGCCTGCCGCAGTGATCGGCGTTTGTCCGGGCGTTCAGGTACCCCCTCCGCGCAGACGCCGCCCGTTCCTCGCAGGCGTCCGGCGCGGTCAGCGTTTCGGGGACCTGAGGGTGCCGCAGGCGGGAGCGGGAGGCGTTCGAGGGGCGAGGCGCGCGTGATTGCCAGGCGACCCATGGTGGACTAGACTGGACTAAGTCATCATTCAGAATGGAGCTTCGAGCCGTGCAGATCGTGAACATCCATCACGCAAAGACACACCTGTCGCGTCTCGTGGACGAGGCGGCCGCCGGGCGGGAGATCGTCATTGCCCGCGCCGGCAAGCCGGTGGCGCGCCTCCTGCCGCTCGCCTCGGCTCCGCCCAGGAAGCGGTTCGGCCTGCTCAAGGGGCGGATCAGGATTCCCGCCGGGTTCGATGCCCCGTTGCCGGGCGACGTGCTGGACGCGTTCGAGGGACGCGACCGGTGACGGGCGTCCTGCTCGACACGCAGATCGCGCTGTGGGCGCTGGCCGGACACCGGCGGCTGTCTCGCGAGGCCCGGCGGCTCATCGAAGCCAACCGCGTCCTGGTGAGCGCCGCGTCGATCTGGGAGATCGCCATCAAGGCGGCGATTGGCAAGCTGGAGGCGGACCCGGCGGAGATCATGAACGCGCTGGCGCCAAGCGGCTTCGGCGAACTCCCGATCACCGGCGAGCACGCCGTCCGGGTCGCCACCCTGCCAGCGCACCATCGGGATCCGTTCGACCGGCTCCTGGTGGCCCAGAGCCTCGTCGAGGGCCTGGTGCTCCTGACCAGCGACGAGCAGCTCGCGCCCTACGGCGGCTCGATCCGGCTCGTCTGAGCGTCAAACCCGGCGCGGGCCGAGCCGCCCGCTCTACTTGGAGGGGCGGCCCCACACCTCGACTTCGACGTAGTGATTGAGGTTGTTCGCGTTGTTGCCGTTGCTGTAGAGGCGAACGTATCGGGCAATCGCACCCTTGGCGTCCACCAGCCGGCCCTCGGACGTCTCGATGTAGTTCATGTCCTGGCCGGCGCCCAGACCGGACGTGTTGTCGTGGTCGTTGTTGAACACGGCCCGGACGTTCTTCGTGAAACCCGCATCGTCGGCCACCTGCACCACCACGTCGAGGTAGACCCGGGGGGTGGCGTGGTAATGCCAGAAGAGGACGGCGTAGATCTCGTGGGGCGCCCCCAGATCGATGGTGACGTGCTGCTTGCCGGGAGCGAGTTCCACGAAGTACCCGTCCTCCCCCGACCGCTCGCCGTCGGTGATCATCGAGAGGTCGCCGACGATCGGCTTCATGTCGCTGCCGACGACCGGCTTGCGCCTCGCGACGTTCTTGACGCCCTCCGGCGCCAGGAACGGCGCGCGCGCCTTGTAGCGCGGCTTCTCCAGGTTCGGCACCTTCAGATTCTGGGGCGTGCCCTCGAACACCGGCTGCGGAAGAACGAGGGGGAGCGGAACCAGCTTCTGGCCGGCAGCAGCGGGCGCCTGCGCCGCGGCGGGCGCGGACATCGCGAGGATGACGACGCCAGCCAGCGCGCAGGCGTAACGGACGGATCGGTCATTGATCTTCACGGTTGCGGTTCCCCTCTGCGTCAAGGCCTTCCTGTCGTCATCCACGTGTCTCTACACCGGAGCGCACTTGCGTCGACACCGACTCGGAGGACGCGGTGAAGGGTCCTCCCCGAAGCAAAGCCTTTCCCGGCTCTGCGGAGTGGGAGGCCGAGCCGCGGCCGACTCACACTCCGCGTCGTCAACGCAAGTGGACTATGCGGCTGAGATCTTCACTTCCCAGCCCTTGCGATAGCCGAGCTGCAGGTACTTGTTCGCGGCCGGGCTGTTTGTGAACAGCCCCGTCTTCGCGTCGTAGAGCAGCTTGCCCTCCACGCGCACCGCGGCCGACCCGAGCACGAGCCACTCGGTATACGGCGCCGCGATCTCGAACTGCGAGCACGCCGGCGAGCCGCCCTTGCAGGCCCGGATCCAGTCGCGGATGTGCCCCGGCGACCGCGTGAGCAACTGCGGCGGCAGCGTGTAGTCCGCCCAGCGATCGCCCGGGAGCAGGCCGACGCCTTCGCCGCGCCCGCTCGTGCCCAAGTGGCCCTTGCTCCCCTTGAAGATGCAGTTGTACCCGCTACCCTGCTGCATCCCGCCGGCCCGAGCACCCTGCGCGGCCGCCGCACCTGCTGCGGCAGGCGTCCCGCGCGCGCCAGCCGCCCCGCCGGCGCCCGCCGCCCCGCGAGCACCCGCCGCCCCGGCGCCTGGCCCGGCGCCCCGCGCCGGACCCACTTGCGGCCCGGTGTTCGGGATCTTGCGCGCCTGCTCCGCCGTCATGCCTGACGGCAGATAGGGATCGCCGCCCGTGGTACTGATACCAGTAGACCGTCACCGGCGGCATGCCGTTTCGTGCCTTGAACTCGTACTTGATCGTGAACACGTCCGGGAACGTCGTCGGCGGCAGGCCGTCCTTCTTGATGCACTCGACGCTCACCAGATGCTCGGGACTCAGGAAGAGCCCCCAATTGGCCGGACCGAGGATGTGCACTCCCCAGTCGCCGATCAGGCTGCTGCCGAAGTCGTAGAACCCCCGCCAGTTGAACGGCAGGTAATATCCGAACTCGTCGCCTCCCATACCGCCGCCCGCCCGGGCGCCCCCGGCCGGCGCTGCGCCTCCCGCCGGCGGCGTCCCCCCGGCCGGCGCGGCCCCCGCCGCCGTCGGCGGGCCGCCCCGACGCGCCGCGCTGCGCGCGGTCACGAAATCCTTGTACTCCTGGTCCCCCGCCGTGAACGGCCGGACCGCCGCCGTCCCCAGCCACAGGTCCCAGTCGAGCGTGGCCGGCACCGGCGTCGGCGGCGGCGTCTTCGTCATCCCCTGCGGCCAGCTCGGCCGGCTCATCGAGGCGTGCACCTCCGTCACCTCGCCGATCTCCCCCGCCCAGATGATCTCGCACGCCACCCGCGTCGCCTCGTGCGAATACCCCTGGTTCCCCATCTGCGTCGCCACCTTGTACTTCTGCGCCGCCGCCCGCAGCAGCCGCGCCTCCGAGGCGATCCGCGTCAGCGGCTTCTCGACGTACACCCCCTTGCCACGCTCCATGCAGAAGAGTGCCGCGTGCGTGTGCATGTGGTCGGGCGTGCCGATGATCACGGCGTCGATGGTCTTCCCGGCCTTGTCCAGCATCTGGCGGAAGTCCTTGAACTTCGCCGCCTTGTCCCAGCGCTGGAACCCCGACTCGCCGCGCGCCCAGTCCACGTCGGCCAGCGCCACGATGTTCTCGGTCTCGGCCTGGCGCAGGTCGGCGAAGGGCTGCCCGCCGGCGCCGATGCCGGCGATGTTCAGCTTCTCGTTGGGCGACTGGTAGCCCAGTGCCTTGAGCGACGGCACGCTGCCAAAGCCCGCCCGCGGAACGGCGCCCGCGAGCAGCGTTCCGAAGAAGAAATGCCGTCTCGAGATTGTGTGCTTAGCCATCGTCACGCGCTCCATTCGTTGCCCGACAGACAGAGTGATGCCGCGTCCCACCGCGGAGGGGAGCAGACGGACCGAAACACTCGCAGGTTATCCGCCGGACTCGAGGGCGTCAAGCAGTTCCTTCCGCTTGCCCAGCCCCGGTTTCGAGGGCTGGCGGCGACGAGCGCGCCTGGAGGGTGGCAAGGTTCCTTCCGTTCCTCATCCGGAATCAGCGCGCCGACTGCCGGTACTCGTCCCACAGGCCCTTCGACGCATAGCCGCGCACCTCGACCTGTGGCCGGAGTTCGACCGGCGCGTCGAAGATGTTCATGTACAGCTCCCGCTCGCCTGGAGGCCGCAACTGGTACAGTGTTCGAACGACGGCGCCTTCCGACTCCGGTGTCGTCAGAATGACCGGGGCGTTGCCAGGCCCCCCGGCGGTCCCCCGCTCCCATCGCACGGCAGAGAACCGACGGAGATACCAAGGCAGCGGCCACAGATTCTCCCGGCTGACGATCTCCGATCGGCATGGCCAGGCGCTGCGGATGCGCCTGGGCGAGTTGTTCGACGCGCCTCACGATTTCGAACACATCGGGGCTGGTGTGGGCGTAGACATACGGGTTGCGCGGGTCGGCCTCGAAGCGAAAACTCCCGGCCCACGCCTGCCAGCCAAGGTGCCCGGCAGCGGCGACGAGGCACGCGACAACGAGGCTCCGCGCGAGGGCGCTGCGAGAGGCGTCGAACAGGGTGACCGCGCCGACGCCCGCGAGCAGGACGGACCCGTGAAGGAACCCCAGCAGGCACCAGGGCGTCTTGTAGGGAATCGACGCGTACGCGACAACCATCAACACCGCATAGAAGCCGAGAAACCCGAGCAGTCTCCGGTCCACGCCCGGCATGCTCCTCCGCGTCAGCGCGGCGACGAGACCGACGAGGGCCAGAACGACGATCGCTGCCTCCGTCCAGACCGGGCCTCCGCCTTCCCGGAAGAAGAGGAGGAGGTCGAAGTAGTAGTGCCAGGGATGGACATGCCAGGAAGTGGACGCGGTCGCCCTCCCGACATAGGTCGGATAGGCCATGATCGAATCGATCACCCCGCCCGGATGGCTGAGGAACGAAGAGAACAACAGGCCAGAAACCGCCGTCGCGGCGAGGATGGCAGCCAGGAGGTGCCGGCCCTCCCACCGCGCGAGGCCGCCGTCCTGGCCTGTCCCGCGCGAGCGCTCGAAGGCCAGGGTCAGCCCGAAGGCGGCCGCCATGGCGGCCGCGGCAATCACCCACGTCTCTTTCGTGGCGAACATCAAACCGACACACGCCCCGGCGCTGAGGGCCCAGCGCGTGCAGCGCCGCAGTACGTAACGGCAGATCGACACGAGCGCGCCGAAGCTGAAGCCGACCAGCAGCGTTTCCTGGATGTAGTAGCGACTGTAGTAGACCAGTGCCGGAGACACCGCCGACAGAAGCGCCGCGACGGCGGCCGCACGGAGCCCGATGACGGGAATCAGCAGCACGTGGGCACCGACGAGCAGCACCCCGATACCGGCCGGGACGCTCCGCAAGGTGAACTCGTCGAGGTCCTGGTAGCGGGCCTCGCCCCGCAGCCAGGCCGGCACCAGGGTCAGGTAGTTCAGGGTCGGGCCGTGGAACTCCACCGGGTCGTACTGGTACCGGCCCTGCTCGAGCAGTTGCCCCATCTTCGCGGCGTGAACGGCCTCATCGGCATGCATGGGCCGGAGGTTCAGCCCTGGAAAGCGAAGCGCGGCAGCAAGGACCACAATGGCCGGGAAGATCCACGCCGCCGCGCGAGAGGGCTTCATGCTGTCTCCGCTACCTCGCGGCCCGGATGTCGTAGCACCACAGCGTGTCCAGGTCGCGTATGTAGAGCCGGCCGTCAGCAATCACCGGGTACGCCCATGACTTCTCCATCTGGTTGCCGTGGGCGGGCGCGTTCGGGGGCGTGAAGCGTCCCTTCTCCCTGTAAGCTTCCGGGCTCGCTTCCACGAGCGCAACTTCCCCGCCCTCGCCGTGCAGGTACAGCAGGCCGTCGGCGTAAACGAGTGACGCCGCCCCGATGCCGCGCTCGTTCCACTTGACCTGGCCGGTCTTGAAATCCACGCACATCATCGCCTGGCTGGTGCCGTAGAGGTAGGGGCCGACCAGCACCGTGCCGCCGATGGCCGTCGGGAGCTTGGGGTCGAAGTACGCCTCTTCCGCCGTCACGGTGCCCTGGGCCGCCGTGAGCCTGACCGCTCCGCCTCCTACCCGGGTGGCGCCGCTGTAGACGTACCCCTCGCTGGCCACCGGCGTTGCCATGCTCATTCCCATCGAGCCCTTGGTCTTCTCGTACTTCCAGAGGAGCCGGCCGGTCTTGGCTTCCACGGCCGCCAGGCCGCTCGCCAGGTACGCGACGTACTGCTTGATGCCGCCGATGGTGTCGGTGATCACCGACGCATACCCGGCCATCCCTCCGCCGGGAACAGACGACTTCCAGATCACGTTCCCGTTCCGCTTGTCCAACGCGACGATCGTCGCGTCGCTGCCTCCTGGGACGCAGACCAGCACGTCGCCGTCTACAAGCGGCGACTCGGCGTAGGCCCAGGTGGGAGCCAGTCCGCCGAAGTCGGTGCGCAGGGACTTCTTCCATCGCAGTTTCCCGGTGGCGGACTCGAGACAGACCAGATCGCCATCCGATCCCAACGCGTAGATCGCCGTGCCATCGACGGTCGGCGTGGATCGGGCGGCGGGGAAGTTCGGTTGCTGACCGGGACTGCCCACCGCCCCAATCCTCGTGGACCAGATCTTCTTCCCGTCGGCCGCGCTCAGCGCGACGACGAACTCGTCATCGAGCCCCTGGTTGGCCATCAGGTAGATTCGGCCGCCAGCGACGGACGGCGTCGCGTATCCCCTTCCCAGGTCGTTGACCTGCCACAGGAGCTTCGGTCCTTCCTTGGGCCATTCCTTGAGCAACCCCGTCTCACTCGAATGGCCGTTCCGGTTGACGCCCCGCCACTGCGGCCAATCTGCGGCCGACGCGCCGGCGCTCAAGAGGCCGCACACCGCGACCGACAGGAGAATCGCCCAACGAGTGTGGCTACGCATGATTCAGCTCCTCCTATGACGGGTCAGTCCAGCCCCGGGCGAACTGTATCACTGTTCGGCGCCGTAGGAGATCTGCATGCGCCGGACGGCGCGACCGGCGATCCACAGGACGAACGCGGTCAGGGCCAGCAGGCCGAGAATGGCTCCGGGACGCGAGGCGGGAGCGGCGGGCGCCATCAGCAGCCGGATCAGCGTCGGTATTTCATCGTCCGTCGGCGCAGGGACGGGACACAGAGACTGCAGGTAGTACAGGATGCTCATCTTCTGCAGGACATGCGGAAGGACGCCGTTGGCTCCCTCCCAGGCGAGCAGCACTGCGGCCGGGATGATGGGATTGCGGACGTACAGTCCGACCGCGAGAAACACGCTCCCGTAGCCAACGCAGCCGAGCGCGGCAGCCGCCCCATACCAGAACAGGTGCCCCATGCCCCCGGCGCTCCAGTAGGCCTGGACTTCGACCGCGTCGTGCGGCCAGAGCATGGCCGCGAAGGTGAGCAGGGCGCCGCCGCCGAAGATCACGACAGATGCGATCAGCCCGGCCGCATACTTGCCCGCCAGCAGCACCTCGCGCCGCGCCGGCGCGAGGAACCAGTAATGCAGCGTGCGGTTGGTCATCTCCCCGCGGAAGAGATACATGAACATGCCGAGGCAGCCGAAGAAGATCGCCAGCCGCAGGTAGAAGAACTGGAAGATCCCCGAGAAGATCATCCGATCCTCCTCGAAGTTCAGCAGCGCGGTTGACGTCTCTTGCGACTCCAGCTTGCCATCGACGAACATGAGCCGGGCCTCCCGCCGCCCGTCGAAGTAGATGAGATCGCCGATACTCGGTCCGCTCCTCGACGAACCCTGCGCCCGTGGATGTCTCGACAGTGGTGAAGGCCTTCCCTTCCGTGCTCACCTGAATGTTGAACTCGCGGGTGTCGGACTCCTCGTCTTCGCCTCCCGCACTGGCGTGCTTCACGACGAAGCGCGCCACCGGACGAGTCGCTCCCAGATCCACCTGCAGGAACAAGCGGCCTGTCTTCGGCGCACCAACTGTCGGTCTCCCCTCCCGCAACGCTACCGTTCACCGCCTTCTCCGGCCCCTGATCTGGACTGCAGGGCAGACTTCCAGTGGCGGGACGGCCGAGCGCGAGATTCTCGCTGCCATCGGGCCCGTAGACCTCGAACTCGTAGATCCTGGCGACCGGCTCCCCGCTGTAGGTGGGACGGGTGACGTTCAGGCGGACGAAGCGGGCCGCAACCGCCGGCTCGATCACGTGCGTGGTCGTCCCCGCATTCCCGGTGTCGTTGCCTCACGCGCTTGCTCCGGACCGACCAGCGTTCCTCGGGCCGGCTTTCCCAGCCGCTTCCTCACGTCGTCGACCGCCTCTCCCTCCCGGACGCTGTCGATGAGGGCCGGGTTCGCCAGTCCGTGCCGGGCCAGCCGTTCGCCCCGGAACTTCGTCTCCACGCCGTGCCCGAAGAAGATCAGCGAGGGAAGCAGCGCCAGGCCGTAGACCCAGAACGAGCGTTTGGCGAAGAAGACACGCCGGAGCTCGATCTTCGCGATCGTCCACGCCTGCCTGGCCCGCCCGGAGAACGAAAGGTCACCTCGGGCAAGCCCTTGGCCCGCTGGGGCTCGGTCGTGAGCGCGTCGAACGGCCACGCTACTCGCCTCCGATCAGGTACTCGTACAGCGCGTCCACGTTCTCGTCGGCCGGCACGACCCCGTCGATCCGGTGGCCATCGAGTGCGATCCGTCCGAGAGCGCGCGCGAACCGCTCCCGGTCCCGCGTCATCACCAGCATGCCCATCCCGTCGTCGTTCAGCTTGATTTCGGTGACGTGATCCTCGCCGAACAGCAGCGCCGCCACCTCGGAGGCGTTGCGGCAGCGGACGACGTAATGGCTCGGGTGCTCGTCTATCTCGTCGCGCACATCGCGGATCTTCCCCTCGGCCAGGATCATCCCGTTGGCGATCAGGACGACCTGGTCACTGATCACGTCCACCTCCTGGAGGACGTGGCTCGAGAGGATGACGTGCTTCCCAGCGGCCGCCCAGGAGCGGAACAGGTCGATTGTCTCCGCGCGAACCAACGGATCCAGGCCGTTCAGCGGCTCGTCCAGCACGAGCAGTTCCGGATCGTGCGCGATGGCCTGGGCCAGCCGCACCCGCTGCCGCATGCCCTTGGAGTACGCCGCCACCTTGCGGTTCGCCGCGTCGGTCAGCCCCAGGCGCTCGAGCGCCTTCCACGCCTTTTCCTCCGCTTCCGCCCGCCCGTATCCGAACAGAAGCAGCCCGGTTGTAATGAAGGTGAACCCGGTGGCCCAGCGCGGCGCCGTGTCGTACTGCGTGGCGTACCCGGTCGTCCGCATCAGCGCTTCGGGGTTGCGCGGGGAGATTCCGCGCATGAGGATGCGGCCGTGGTCGGGATGGATGAGGCCGGTCATGAGGTTCATGAGCGTGGTCTTGCCGGAACCGTTCGGCCCGACCAGGCTCGTGATTCCAGGCGGGATGTTCAGCGTGACGCGGTTCACGCCGAGCACTTCGCCGTAGAATTTCGACACCTCTTCGAAGACAACCGCCGGCGGCCGATGCGCGTCCGCGCTTCGGCCCGCCTCGCCGTAGCCTTCAGCGGAGGCGGGCCCGGTCATGACACGATCTCCACCGGGCGCAGCTTGCGTTCAATCACCAGCACGAGCAGCAGGATCATCACTGCCAGCGCCCACGCCGACGCCCCTGCGCCGGGGCCGTCGGGCGGCGCCACGCCCAGCAGCGCGCACCACACCCGGTTGACCGCCCAGGCCGGATCGAGCACGTGCCCCCAGGACACCCGGAAGACGCCGTTGATCATCTCCGACACGCCGGCCAGGATGAAGAAGAAGGCCAGGCTGACCGCGGCCGCCACGACCCTCCACTTCACGTACGCGGAGCTGGCCATCGCCACCAGGCTCAGGACCAGCAGCCACAGGAGAAACCCGACAACCACGCCTGCGCCGAGCGTCCAGTTCGCCCAGAACCACCAGCCGCCGGCCAGTCCGACCTGCAACCCGAACAGGAGGAGGCCCGGAATCCACGTCACGACCGACAGCATCCCGACGAGAACCGCCAGCCGGGCGAGGCCGTAACTCCAGCGCGTGAGGGGCCGGCTGAAGTAGAGCGGAAGCGCGTTGTTCGCAAGGTCTGGCGCGATCAGGCCGGGCCCGGCCAGGCCGGCGATGAAGACCGCGAAGCCCGCCTGGACGTACATGAATATCGAGAAGAACCTGCCGTCGACCTGGATGAACTGGCGAAACTCCTGCTCGAGCCCCTGCAGCAGCTCCGCGTGATTGGTGAGATAGACGAAGCCGGCGCACAGGAGCGGCCAGACGAACGCCAGCATCGTGAGCAGGAGGACGAGCCGCTGCTGGTAGAGCCTCCGCCAGGCGTAGCGGGGCAACACCATGAACCGCGTCCAGCGCCCCGTGAGGGGTCCCCGGTATCGCCGATATCCTCGCTTGTAGACCGCCACGCCCGCCTCCGGCGGAATGAAGAATTGAGAATGGAGAATGAGGAATTGAGAATGAAGAATGGAGGATCTCACCCTCCGCCTCAATTCCCAATTCCTAATTCTCAATTCTCAATTGACCCGGTTCTTGGCCGCCGTCGAGCCCCGCGGCCTCCCCCGGCGTATGTGCCAGGTGCCCCATGGCTTTCAGGAAGATCTCCTCCAGCGAGTCCCTGCGATGGGTGAGCTTCCTCACCAGGAGGTCCTGTCGAGCCGTGAGCCCCCAGATGGCTTCGACTTCGCCCCCCGGCGGCAGGACGATGCGCCAGCGCCCGCCGCCCTCGGACACGCCCTCGGCGCCGATCTCCGGCAGCGCCGCGCGCAGGTTCCGATCGTCGCCGGTCACCTCGAGCTCGACGAAGCACCTGTTCGACCGCCGCTCTTCCTCGAGATTGCACTGGTGGACGATCGCGCCGTCCTTCATGATCACGGCCTCGTCGCACACCTGCTCGATGTCGCGCAGCAGGTGGGAGCAGACGATCACGTTCATCCCCTGCTCCTTCTTCATCTCGACGACGAGCTTCAGCATGCGCCGGCGGGCGGCCGGGTCGAGGCCGTTCGTCGGCTCGTCCAGCACCACCAGCTCCGGACCGTGCACGATCGCCTGGGCGAGCTTGGCCATCTGCTTCATCCCGAGCGAGTAGGTCCGCAGCTCCCGGTAGCGCGCCTCGCCGAGCCCCACGTGGAACAGAACCTCGTGCGCCTTCTCGAGCGCCGCCTCCGGCGGAAGGCCGGAGAGCTCCGCCATCTGGCGCAGGAAGCCGACGGCCGTCATGTCGCCGATGAACGAGTCGTTCTCGGGCATGTAGCCGATGCGCGACCGGGCCTCCCCCATGCCGCGACGGCAGTCGAGGCCGAGAATGCGGGCGTGCCCGGCGCTGGGACGAAGGAACCCGAGCAGCGTCAGGATCAACGTGGACTTGCCGGCCCCGTTGGGCCCCAGCAGCCCCACCGCGTTGCCCGTGCCCGACACGCCGAGGCGGCAGGTGATCCCGTGCAGGATCTCCCGCCGCCCCAGCCTGACCTTCAGGTTGTCGAGCTCGACGACCGGAATGGTGGAACTCAAAACTTCGCCTGCTCCCCAAGCTGCCCCCCGAGACTCTGGAGCAGCATCACGTCCATGATCAAACCTGAAATACGAGTACCGGCTGGCTGCGCGGATCTGCTCCGGCGATCCGTCGAACACCACGAGAATCGGATCACGCTCGGCCAGCAGCTTCGTCAGGGCCGGATTCGGGGCCAGCGCCGAAAAGATCCCGAGCGCCCCCTTCGTGTTGACCCAGGCGAATGCGGATGGGTGCATCCCGGTGGACGAGGGGAGCTGGTCCAGGAACTCCTGCGACCAGACGAGCGGGGAGCCGCCGTTTCGAGTCGCGATTGCTCGCTCCGCGGACGCCCGATCGGAGGCCGCCACCATGTAGCCTCGATCGTACGTCCAGGTGACGCCCAATGGAAGAAGTCCCGGCTTCATCGTGTTCCAGACGCGTCCGCCCGCGCTCTCCTGCCCGAATACGATCCGCTTGTTCTGATCTTCGGGGGCAAGCTCCGCGTTGAACGCTTCCATCAGCTTCTTCAGCGAGCTGTCGATGACCGGCGGGTTGTTGGCCAGGGCGGCCATCACCCACGTCGGACCGTTGACGGAGAATCCGTTCAGCGCGAACGCCGCCTCGGTTCCCATCGCCGCCGTCAGGTTCTCGAGGAAGCCCGCGCCGAGCTTCTGATCCGCTTGCGCCAAGCCGACCTGGAAGGACGGGTTCGAGCGCGTCACCTGCGCGGTGAACTCCCCGAACAGCTGCCAGGGCTCGCGCGTCGAACCGTAACCGGCGAGCAGCGCATCGGTCGGCAGATACTCCGCCGCGCCGCCGGAGCCGGCGTCAGCCAGCCAGGACGCCATCCCCGTTCGCGCGCCCTGGAACACCAGCGTGACCTCGTTCTCTTCCGCACCCGCGGGGGCACGCTGCTCGAGGAAGAGGTACTTCATCCCAATCATGGCGGCGAGTTCGATGGGGGGGGCGTCGTCTCCGGCCGCCATCGCAATCATCGGGGCTGCATCGATGCCGATCAGCCACCCGGCGCCGCGACGGTACCGGTCCCCAATGACCGCAGCAAACGGAGAACTCGCGCCCTGCCCCAGGCGGCTGAGGACCCACGCCAGGTTGGACGGCGAGTTCGAGACGACCATCAGGTCCTCGGAAACCGAGTACGGGCGGGAGGACTCGCCCGCCGGGGCGAAGAGCCCGTCCAGGGCGCTCGCCAGCTCTGCCCGCCTGCCGGGCTGCACGCGGGCCATCACCATCGGCGCCTCCTGGCCGGGCGCCGGGGAGCCGACAGAGAAGGCGATTTCGTCACCGAGCAGTGAACTCACCGACTGGAGGCGATCGACCATCTGTCTCAACAGCCGTCCCGTCTCGGAGTTCCACCAGGTCCCGAACGTGGCGTTCTCGGACGCCTGCTGCTCGGCAAGGACCAGGGCCTGGCCAATCCTGCCGCCCAGGTTGGGGACGGCGCCGTAGACGAATACCCCTGCCGGAAGATTCGAGAGCAGGGCCGAGCTGGTGCGCAGCTCGCCAGAGAGTTGCCCTGCCAGCTGCCGTTCGATCTTCGCGAGCGAGCCGAGCAGCTCCAGGTACTCCTGCGCCGAAGGGCTCCAGGAAACGGCCTCCTGGACCGACGATGCCAGGGCCGGGTTGGAGGCGGCCTGCTCGCCGGGGCTGAGGAGGACCTCCCTGCCGGGCTGGTTCACCGCCACGGACCCCTCCACGACCGAGACCACCGAGCCTCCCATGCCGGCGGAAACCGCGAAGACGGTTCCTTTCACCGAGGCAATCGACTCGCGGGTCAGGACGCGCAGGTGACCGCGGCTCTGTTTTGCGGCCCGGACGATGACGTCGCCGCGCTGGAGGTGGATCGCCTGGCCGCTCCAGGCGGCGGTCACGAACAGCTCGGTTCGCTCGTTGACATCCACGGTCAATCCGTCTGCGAGGCGCAGCACGGCGTGGGCTCCGGGGCCCGTGCGGACCGACTCCCGTTCGCCGATGGCGGCGCCTGCTTTGAGAACTCCTTCGGGCAGGCGGTACATTCCGCCGCTTGCGGAAACGACCGTGGCCCGCGGACCGCCGGGAGCCAGCATGGCGTCGATGGCGTCGCGTCCGACATAGAGGACCGCGAAGAGCAGTGCGGCTGCCGCGGCCAGGGTTCCCCAGCGCGCCCAGAGGGGGGAGAATCGCTGCGGCATGGCGAGCACCCGCTTTTCGCCCTTCAGCTCGGCCATCGAGGTGCGACACGCGGGGCAGCGGCTGAGATGGTCTTCCATCAGGACGCGCCGGCTGCCGCCGAGCTCTCCGCTCAGGTACGCGCGGAAGTCCCGCCGAAACTCCGCGCAGCCGGC
The DNA here is from genome assembly GCA_963784455.1 of uncultured Acidobacteriota bacterium. GTDB lineage: Bacteria > Acidobacteriota > Vicinamibacteria > Vicinamibacterales > Fen-181 > FEN-299. The sequence goes on from CAWARN010000020.1 coordinate 112,417, forward strand.
GCCAGCGGCGTTCGCCACCTCGTCCCAGACGCGCGCCCGCGCGGCTTCGAGCGTTCCGGCGTCGACGTCTTCCTGCCTCATCTCCTGCAGGGCTTTCTCCAAACGGTCTTCGGACATCGCCGACCTCCTTCTCGACCAGCGGGTCGTTGTTACCCCTGAGCCTTGCCCTTCGACTCGGTCGCTTCGCGGCCTCGCTCAGGGCACCCCGAGCGAAGTCGAGGGGTGAGCCTTGAGCCTGGGTCAGCGCTCCATTTCGGCCTGCCCGCCTTCGCTCCCTTCGCAACGCGCAACGGGGAGCTACGGCGCGCCGCGCTATCGTGCCAATTCCGCTTGCAGCCGGTGCCGGATCCGGTGGAGCCGGACGGCCACGTTGTTCTTCTCCAGCTGGAACATCCCGGCCAACTCTTCAATCGACAGCCCCTCGACGTGACGCAGCAGGAACAGGGTGGCGTCGTCGCTGTCGAGGGTGGCGATGGCGCGCCGGAGCTGTTCTTTCAGCAGCGACGGGGGCTGGGACGCGGCATGCGGCGCCCGATCGTCGTACACCGACTCGGCATGAACCGCCCGGCGGCGCAGCAGGTCCACGGCGGCGTTGACGGCCGCGCGCCGAAAGTATGGCGCCGGCAGCGGGGCGGCCTCGGTGTCTCCCCCGCGGGCCAGGACGCGCAGGAAGACGGTCTGCAGCACGTCCTCGGCGTCGGCCGGATTCCCGGTGACGCGCAGGGCCGCGCGGAATACCGCGGCGTAGTGGCGTTCGTACAGCTCGACAAACCCAATCGGCGCATCCGTGGATGTCATGGCGATCGGCTGCTCGTCGGCAATTAGCAGGCTGGCTGTGGTCACGTCGCTCGCCTCACCAGCCTAGACGCACCAGGAGGCCGACTATTACATGGTATGCGGGAAAACTGACAGGCGGTGCGGTTCGCTCCGTTCACAGAACCAGCATCCCAAGGGGGGCGGTCCATGGTCCCGCCCTGTTTCACGGGCGGCTGCGGAGGAGACATCGGTCACGCCCTCACACCCACGGTCGAATCGGCGAGGACATCTGCAGGGCCGGCACTGCGCAACTGATACGAGCGGGTGGCGGCACCGGCGGCGATGGGAAAGATGAACCAGCTGCCGTAGAAGAGAGCAACGACCCAGGTCGCAATGCCAAGGGCCTTGGCGTCCGGAGGGGCGGGCGCGGCTGGTGCTACTAACGCAGAGACCAGCGCCCAAACGGCCGTCGGCCCGATCATGGCGACGATGGCGGTGGCGGTCCACCCTGCGACCAGCAACAGCCGGCGCGGCATCCAGCGCCACGTCGGGACCAGGAGCAGGGACAGAATGGCGGCCAGCACCCACGGGATGGCAAGCACCAACGGGGCGTAGCCATGGCCCCCCGCGCCTGGCCGACTGAGCCCGGGCGTCCCTCCCAGCGCCCACACCGCTCTGAGAACCGGGTACGGCAGCGCCAGCGCGAATGCGGCGTAGCCGTACCAGGTCGCTGGACGGGTGGACACAGGGGCGGCGGAACGCTTCAGAGCGAGCCGCGCGAGCACGACGGCGGCGGCGAGAGCCAGGGCCCGGGTCACCAACCCCGGCCAGTTGACGGTAGCGATGACGATGGCGCCGCCGGCGGTTCGGCGACCCATCGTGCCTGTCATCGTCAGTAAGTCGAACGGCAGCCCGTTCGCGGCCCATACCATCAGCAAGACAGCGGTCCAACGCGATGCCCGCTGTATCCGAAGCCACTGCGGCCAACCATCCAGCCGTCCAATCCCCGCCGCGGTGAACGCGGCCGCGGCGAGCGGGAGCCAAGCCGGAGCGGGGGTCAGGGCGGCGGCTGGCTGCGCGGACAGGAGGGGTTCGACGGTCCGGCCCACTGTCACCGCGGCGCAGAGGACCAGCGCAATCCACGACTCGACCCTGCTGCCCGGGGTGTGGCTACGCTGCGATTTCATGATGCTGAAGTACTCGGGTTCGAGATTGCTCTGTTCGAGTCAGGATTCGGTGGGTGCGGCAATCGCCGCGCCTTTGCGGGATTAGACGGACTGCCCCGCCTCGGTGTTCTTGCTCGACGACAGCAGAGGTGAAGAGGTCTTGGTCAGGCCGGAGCGGGAAGACGCGACGACTTGCGGGTTGTGCGCGCGCCCGCTATCTTGTTCGGCATGTTCCGATGCGCATTCTGTCTCATCGCTCTGGCGTCCGCTCTGATCTCGCGGGCCCGTGCGCGGGGTTGACCATTTCGGGGACTGGCCTGCCGGGAAGTCGCCCCGAGACATCGGCCGGCGCGTCACGGAGAACTTCCTCGGGCGTCCTCACATGCCCATGTGGGAAGACACCGTGATCCACTACGCGGAGGCCGTGACCTGGTACGGCGCGCTGACGTACGCCCGCGCCGCAGGAGACACCGTCCTCCAGAGGAAGGTCGTCGATCGGTTCGAGCCGTTGTTCCGGGAAGAGAGAGCGCTCATCCCCGATCCCGATCACGTCGACTGGACCGTCTTCGCCGCGGTGCCGCTTGAGATCTACGCGCAGAACAAGGACGTCCGCTGCCTGGCACTCGGCGAGTGGATGGCTCAGCGCCAGTGGGGCGAGCCTTACGGTAGGCGGATCCCGCAGGATGCGCGCGAGAACGCGGCCAGGGGCCTCAGTTGGCAGACGCGCCTCTGGATTGACGACATGTTCATGATCACCATGGCGCAGGCGCAGGCCTACCGCGCCACGGGACGCCGGATCTACGTCGATCGGGCCGCGCGGGAGATGGTGTACTACCTCGATCGTTTGCAGCAGCCGACAGGACTGTTCTTCCACGCCGCGGACGCCCCTTACTACTGGGCTCGCGGCAACGGCTGGATGGCGGCTGGCATGGCGGAACTGCTGCGCGCGCTGCCCGCAGATAATCCCGACCGGCCCCGCATCCTCGCGGGCTACCGCCTCATGATGGTGGCGTTGCTCGGGCATCAGGCGGCGAATGGCGTGTGGCGGCAGCTGATCGACGGGCCGGACAGCTGGCCCGAAACCTCCGGCTCGGCAATGTTCACTTTCGCGTTCATCACCGGGGTCAAGGAAGGCTGGCTGGACGGGACGACCTACGGGCCCGCCGCCCGGAAGGCATGGCTGGCGCTCGCGGACGAACTCGACGCCGACGCCAACCTCCGCAACGTGTGCGAAGGCACGGGCACCAGTGCCGAGCGGCGCCACTACCTCGAGCGTCAACGCCTCACCGGCGACTTCCACGGTCAGGCCCCGATGCTGTGGTGCGCAACGGCCCTGCTGCGATGAGGCCGGACCAGAGTCGGCGTCAGAGTCATGGCGATCGGCTGCTCGCCCGCGAATTGCAGGATGGCTGCGGTCCCGTCGCTTGCCTCACCAGCCTAGACGCACCAGGAGGCCGACTATTGCGTGGTATGCGGGAAAGATCGAGGCGCCGCTGGCGAGACCGAGGACGCGGCCGGAGCGGCGGGCGACGTGAGGTAGTCACGATCTTGCCGCAGTGCTCATTGTTGTGCGCGGTGTTGAACGTCAGCATCTTCTGTGACACCACGCCAATACCTCTGAGCAGCGCGCTGAACCGATGCGGCCGTTGCGCCGGCAATCCCACGATCAGTGCGGTCCATTTGTCCGCGATCCGATCGAGCGCCTCCCGCGTGGGGCAGGTCGCCGCGTAGACGTCGTAAGGGGGCTTGGCATGGTCGTTGGCCGTTACCAGCAGGTGCCCTATGACATTATCGCGGTTACTCTCTAGTCGTAACTCGATCGCGCGCTTCGCACAAGGATGTGCGTCTCTGGTACAACGTCATCGGCTGTATCGTGGTGGTCGTGACTGGGCTCGTACATGGCCCTCAACAAGGCGTGCCGCGAGGCGGTCTTCGTCAGCCTCCCCAAGGCCCCGCACGGAAGAGCGAGGAGAAGGCCACAGCGACGTGGATCGCCGGCCGCGGCGGGTCATGACGTCCGCCTGGCGCACCTGATGCGAAGGAGGCAGGCGCCCTGCGCTACCGCCCGATCACGCCGTCCAGCGCGAGATACCGGCTGCGGTGCGGTTCCGGCTCGGCCTGCGACTTCACGTCGAGCCGCATGCGCTGGTAGTTGGTGTCGGGCCGATAAGCGGGCCACGACGGAAGTCCCGGACCGTTGGGGCTGCCCGTCTTGATGAAGTTCACGAAGTACCCCTGCAAGGTCTTCGAGACTTCGCGGTCGGCGGGCTCCCACGCGTACCGCGTGTCGAGGTCCAGGTTGCCCATGGCGTACTGGATTTCGGCCGAGTGCGCCGCGCCGCGAGGTGCCTGAGGCTGCTGCGCCCCGCGCCCTGCGGCGGCGTCGCCTCGTCCGGGCGCCGGAGCTGCCGGCGGCTGGCCCGGCATCCCGAGATACGCGGGACGCACCCTGGCGTAGAGGTAGCGGTACACCGGCTTGCCGCCGGTCTGCATGTGGAGCTCGGTCCATTTCCACGTGCCGTAGGAAATGAAGCGGGCGCTGGCCAGATGGGTGGCGGCTTCGAACACGTCATCCGTCGTGGTGGCGGCATACGCCTTCAACACGGGCTCGGCCTTGTCGCCGTAGAACTTCCTGATCGCGTTGGCCAGCGTTTCCGGCGTGGGTTCGCCGCCGGACAGGACGCTTCGCGCTCCCTGTTCCTCGGTGTTCGAGCCGGCGAGCAGCGGGACCTTGGCCTGTTGGCCGGCCAGCGCGATCTCGGGCAGCGTCTTCGCGAGGAAGTACCCGTCCATCGCCGTGCTGAAGCGGACGCCCTGCGCTTTGGGGAGCGCGTCCTGGATCTGCTGCGCGCTCATCGCGCGCAGCGCGGCGAGCGACTCCGCGCCGGCGGCGGCAGCGAACTTCACACCGTCCGGTTCCGCTTCGGCGAGCGGCCGCGGCGGCAGGCTCGCGATCGCCGCGCCGCTCTCGCAGATGGCGCCGGCGATCAGATCCTTCGAGAGCGGAGACGCCATCAGCGCGCTGACCGAAATCGATCCGGCCGATTCGCCCGCGATCGTCACCCGCTTCGGATCGCCGCCGAACGCGGCGATGTTCTGCTGCACCCACCGCAGCGCGGCCACCTGGTCGAGCAGGCCGTAGTTGCCCGAGGCGTGGTGCGGCGACTCCCTGGTCAGCTCCGGATGCACGAAGAAGCCGAAGATGTTCGTGCGGTAGTTCAACGACACCGCCACGATGCCCTTGCGGGCCATGTTCTCTCCGTCGTACCGCGGCTCGTCGCCGGACCCGTTCTGGAAGCCGCCGCCGAAGATGTAGACGAGCACCGGCAGCTTCTCGCCACCCGACTTCGCGGGCGTCCAGACGTTCAGGTACAGGCAGTCCTCGCTCATGCCGTCGCCGCGGAACCAGTAGTCCGAGGCGGCGGAGGTCCGCTGCATGCACGTGGGGCCGAACTTGTCGGCGTTGCGCACGCCGGTCCATTCCTTCGCCGGCTGCGGTTCGCGCCAACGCAAATCGCCGATAGGCGGCTGTGCGAATGGAAGTCCCTTGAAGCTCCGAACGCCGTCCTTGGGAGGCACCGTGGATTCGACGGTACCGTTCGCCGTCTTCACGCGGTCGGCGCCCAACGCCGGCAGCGCCGTGGCGGCGCAAAGGGCGATGGCGGGAAGGAGCGTGCGCGCGATAGCTCTCATAGGTCCCTCGATGCCCGTGTCACTTGACGTTCGCGGCGAGCTTCTCCGTTTCCGCCACACCGTTGCGGCCCTCCGGCAGGTTGGCGAAGCCGCCGATGAAGGTCCCTTTGCGGAATACGCACAGTCCGTTCAGGTACTTGTCGTTGGCCGTGAACGCTTCGTCGCCGATCTTGGCCGGTGTCGCCGGCCCGAAGCGCTCCTTGAGCTTCGCGAACACCTGGGCGGCAGCGTCCGGCGACGATTCGCGCACCAGGAACGCCTTGCCGGCCTGATACTGCGCGATGTAGCCGCTCTTCAGCAGCCGCAGTCCCAGCACGCTCTCCGGCACCAGCCGGATCGAATCAGGCGTCAGGGTCTCGGTCGGGAACCAGCCGAACGCGTCGGGGAGCGTCGTCCGCCCCTGGAGGTTCTTCTCGATGATGGCCAGGAAAGCCTTCAAAGCCGCCGAGTGATCCCTTTCGGGGTTGGCAGAGATCTCGACGTAGTACTTGTCCTTTGTGAACACCCCTTTTCTCTGCGTCACCTGGCCGGTCACGCCCATCTTCTCAGTCGGCTGCCGCGGATCGCGGGTCGAGGTGAACATGCCGTAAGCGAACTCGGTATCCTCGAATTCGGAAACGTCGATGTTGAAGATCGCGTCGCCGGACTGGCAGGTGATCCCCTTCATGCCGACGAAATGGTAGAGGATGTACCCCTCCGCGTTCCCATCCATGTACTCGAACAGGTTGTCCGCATCGAAGCTGCGGGCCTGGCCCTGCTGCGTCCAGCCCGGGACAGCCGAGCATGGGGGCAGCTGGGCCATGGCCGATGCCGCGGACAACAGGACGGCAACCACGACAAAAACCGTCTTCATGCAAAGAGCTCCTGCGCGGTCTTCAACCGATCGGTCACACGGACGCCGTTGGGGCAGCGGATCGCGCAGCTGGCGCAATCGCCGCAGCGCACGTCCCTGATCTCCGGCGCGAGCGAGAGGAAGCTCTCGCGCGCCAGCTGATACTGCCCGTAGCCTTCTGAGTAGCTGACGAAACGGAGCACATCGGAAACCGGCAGCCCTTTCGGGCACTGGCCCGAGCAGCTGCCGCACATCCTGCAATACAGCGGGGTGATGTGCTCCAGCTGCGCCATGAGGATCTTCTGGTCTGCATCGGAGAACGGAACCGACATGGCCGTCAGGTTCTCCGTCAGTTGCTCGTTGTCGGTGATGCTGGGAATGGTCGTGCCGACGTTCTTGTTCCTGAGCACCCATTTCAGCGCGGCGAGCATGGCGCCTTCCCGCTTCAGAATCTCGGTCTGCTTGTCGCCCGGCTTCGCTCTGCGGAATCCTCCCGCCATCACCTTCATCGCGACGATTCCGATGCCCTGCTTCGTCGCGGCGGCGATGACCTCGTCCATCTTCGGGTCCATCGTGAAGTTGTAGGAAGTCAGAATGACGTCGAAATGGGGCATCTTCTGGATCACCGCGGGGAAGAGCTCCGGCTGGCCGGCGTGCGTGCTCACGCCGACGAACCGGGTCTTGCCGGCCTTCTTGGCCATCTGCTGCGCTTCCAGGAGTTCGTCCTTCAGGTCTTCCGGCTTGCTCTTGGCGTGCAGGTACCAGATGTCCACGTGATCGGTCCCGAGCTCCGTGAGGCTCGTATCGAGGTGCTTCAGCGCCTCCTCTTTGGTGGCCGCCTGCGTCTTCGTGGAGAGCGTGATGCTGTTCCGTTTCGACTTGAGCGCGGCCCCGACCATCCGCTCGTTGTTTCCGTTCTGATAGCCCCGCGCGGAGTCGAAGTAGGTGATGCCGATGTCCGCCGCCCTCTCAATCACGCTCTGATCCGACGTGATCATGCAGCCGAATCCGACGCTCGTCACCTTCAATCCCGTCTTGCCGAGGGTGCGGTAGCTGAATCCGCCGGAACTCGGCGCCGGAGGCTTGGGAGCCTGCTGCGCCTTGCCGATGGACGCCAGGGCCGCGGTCGGGAGGACCAGTCCGGCTGCTGCCAGGAAGTTCCTGCGTGAAGATTTGTTGTCCATATGCTCCTTCTTCTCCTAGACGACGTCCATCGGGTAATGCTCAGAGATGGCCCGGTTCCAGCCGAGGTTGCGCGGAAGCTCCTCCATGGGCCCGCGCCATTTCAGCATCAGCTCGATGTCGGGGTGCAGGAGGTACTTCTTCTGCACCGACGCGATCGAGACGCCGCGGATGTCGATCCTGGAAAGGTCCGCCTGCCCGAGCCCGACCTCGCCGCTGTATTTCAGCCATCCCAGCCAGCTGGCATCCACGCCCATGCACTCCGCGCCCACGCGGTCGGCGGCGACGTAGTCCGTCGAGGCGATGGCCAGACGCGACGGGACGGGGGTCCCAGAACCGGGCCCGTTGCCCTCCATGCCCTCGAAGCCGTCGATGATCGTGGCGTCCCAGTTCGGCTGCAGCCGCTGCGCGGTCAGGAACATGTTGTACAGGCTCTGGCGGATGCCGACGTGATACCGGCGCTTGTCGTTCCACCGTGTCGTTTCTTTGGGCGCCTGGTGCAGGGGCGCGCCCAGGATCATGTTCTTCATCGAGAGCGTGACGACGGCGATGTTGTGCGTCTTCATGCAGGCGGCGCCGAAGACGAAGGCGTCGGGGTCCACCAGGCGCGCCGCCAGGCGCACCGGGGCGACGTGAAGGTCGTAATCGATCAGCGGCAGGAGCACGTACTTGGCCTCCTCGTTGAAGTCGAGGAGGCTGACCTTCTTGTACTCCTTGGTCAGAGGGGCGTACTTGAAGTTGTCGAATCCCTGCATCGTGTTGCCCGCCGAGGACTCCGCAATCATCACGGGGCCTTTGAAGCGGGGCGCAAGGTAGTCGAGCATGCCGCGCATGGCGTCCGCGTGGCTGGCTCCCAGCTGGTTCGTCGTGGTCACGTTATTCGGCTTGATCACGACGTATTTCCGGCGTTTCAGTTTTGGCTTGATCTGTTCGTCGATCGCCAGCAGGGCCTCGTAGACGTTCTTGCGCCGGTCTTCGCCGTGCACGAGCGAAACGGTCGAACGCGTCTGGACGGCCGGGAACGGCTCCGGATTGCCCGCGAGGCTGCGATTCCCGCCGCCTCTCGGGGCGGTGGGTGCGGGCGCCTGCGGCTGCTGCGCCGAAGCGTACCGGCTGCCCAGCATGGCTCCTGCGGCCGCTCCCGCGAGATGAAACAGACCCCGGCGTGAAAGTGACGAGGACATGACGGTTCTCCTTGCCCGAAAGGCAGTGTGACTTACTTATAATCGCCGGGCCTCCCGCTGTCAACAAATGGGGCACGTTCCAAGGCTTCGGCGAGGCAGCTTTCGCGTGATGAGGTTCGCTATCAGCGTCAGGATATGGCGCGGCTGGCGGAACCGGAACGATGGCGCCCGTGGCGCGGATTCACTTGGCCTTCGGCAGCCCGGGCCCCAACACCATGCCGTGCATCGCGTGGCAATTGGCGCAGCCGCCAATCAGTTCCCCGTAGATCGCAATCCTCGACCCGGCGTCCGCGGCCTGGGCAGCACGCGCCGCGATCTCGTGGACGCGCTTCTCAGAAGCCAGGATTTCCTTCGAGGCCTTCGTGAGGTCCTTATCGGTAAGCGGGGAGCCCTTCAACGCTTCGGCGCCCTGCTTCCACAGGGTCTCGGACGGCCCGACCATCCCGCGGTACATGAGGTCCACCGCGTACTGATGCGCCAGCATGTGCGCGGCGGCACCTGCGACTGCCGTCGGCGCGCTCACCTCGGGCATCTTGGGCGTGACCTTGGCAGCAGCGTGACACTCGCCGCACGCGGCCACGGCGAACGCCGCGGCCATGCCGGCGTTGCCCGGCGACCCGGAAGCGGCCACTGCCCGGGCAGCGTTCCTGGTCGACGTGACGTAGCTCTCCGTGCCGGGCGGAAGGCCGGCGGTCTCCTGGCGCTCGGCAATCCACTGCGCGGCCGCCTTCGCGGACTCGAGATCGCCGCGAACGACCGCCTGCTCGAGCTCGCGGACCTTCGCGAAGTGGCTGTCCATGCGAGCGGCGGTGTCCGCCGATGGCTGGGCCGGAGCGGCCGCAGCGGACTGCTCGGCGGGCGGCGGTTCGGATTTGCCGCACGCAGAGACAGCGAAGGCGACGGACAGAATCATCAGGCCGACAAACTGACGCCGCGCCATGAAACACCTCCCAGCGGACTGTGGCGCCCATTGTCGGTCCTCCCCGCCATCCGGGTCAATGACCTGCCGCCACAGCCAGGTGTGGGCCGCCGCAAATCGCTTGAGTGGATCGAGTTCAGTTGGCTGGCTGTCAGGGATTTGAACCCCCTCAACGTGGCATGGAACGCAGCGACGCCGGCCCGCCGGCGATCGGGATGCGTACGCCCGTGTCCCTCAGCGCCCCGCCATTGACCGCGTAGACGGCGATCTGTTTCTCCACGTTGAACTGCACCAGCATTGTCCTGCTGTCGGCGCTGAAGACGATGCCCTGGCCAGCCTCGCTGCCCGGCAGATCGGCGGTCCTGACGGCCTGGCCATCGCGGATCTCGAACAACTGGACGCGACCGCGCGGCTTGCGCGCAGGATTGTCGGCCGGCAGGTTGGAGCCATCCATGGCCTGCACCGCGATCCACCGGCCATCGGGCGAAATGGCGACCCCCTCGGGCACCGAGGGCACCGTGACATGCTGGACCGCGCGGAACGGACGATGCGATACGTCTATCAGCGTGAAGGAATCGGCGTCGGCATTGAGGTGTCCGGGATTGACGAGCGCGCCAAGACCGGCGTTGCCGACGACAGCCCAGTTGCCGTCGCTGGAGACCTCGATGGAATACGGTCCAATACCGGTCGTGATGCGATCGCGTGCCGTGCTCACATTCTCGCCGTTCACGTCGAGCACGACCACCCCTTGCTCATCGCGCAAGGCGACCAGGGCGGCCTTGCCATCGTGCGTGAAGCTCACTCCGGAGAGGCGCTTGTCGGCGACCTTGAGCTGATCCTTGAGGCGCACCGTGTTGCCGTCGATAGCCAGCACCGCCACGGTGCCGCCGGCGGTTGCCGCGAGCAGCAGCGTGCCGTCACGGTTGATGGCGATGCCCTGGGGATGAGCGCCGACGTCGATCTTCTCGATGACATGCGGGGCAGTGGCTGTGAGGTCGATCACCTGCAGGAAGTTCTCGAGCACCACCTTCAGTGCGCTGCGGTCGTAGTGGTTGGGTGCCGACACGATGGCGAGTCGGCCGTTGGGCGTGATGGCGACCCCCTGAGGCGGACCGGCGAGCGTGTGCTGCACCGGTACCGTCGCGATCACCCTCGGTGGGTTGGTGGAAGCGTCGATCACGGTCAGCGTGTCGGGGCCAGTGCCCGTGGGGTAGGTGTCCCGACCCACCGCGCGAACGTACTTGGCATCGTTGGCGGAGACGATCAGGTCGGGAGCAACGGCCCGCGTCGCCGCCTGTGTCGCCGCAAGTGCCATAAGCCCGAGTGTGAGTGGTCCCAGGTAGTTGGCTGGCGTTCGCTTCATCATGGATGGCTCCTGCTCAGCTGGTGGCGACGCCCGTGGCAATAGCCGCACGGTTGACGACGTTCTGAGGCTTGCCATCGAGCGCGGCAACGAGGTTCTCCACGGCGAGCCGGCTCATGGCCAATCGGGTCTCGTGCGTGGCCGAGCCAATGTGGGGCAGGGCGACGACGTTCTCCATCGCGAGCAGCGGTGAGTCCGGCGGCAGCGGTTCGCGCTCGAAGACGTCCAGGCCTGCCGCATGGATTGTCCCGTTGCGCAGCGCCTCGATCAACGCCGCCTCGTCGACGATGCGGCCCCGGGCGCCGTTGACGAAGATGGCGCTGGGCTTCATCAGCGCAAACTCACGCGCGCCGATCAGTCTCTCGGTCGCGGAGGTCAGCGGCAGCACAACGCAGACAAAGTCGGACTGCGCGAGCAGTTCGTCGAGCGGCAGCCGACGCGCGTCGAATGCCGCTTCTGCCGCAGGCACCGGACTCCGGTTGAAGTACAGGATATTCATGCCGAATCCGAGCCGCGCGCGGCGCGCGACCGCCTGACCGATGCGCCCCATGCCGAGGATGCCGAGTGTCTTTGCATTCACGTTCACGCCGTACTGGGCGCTTGTGAAACCGCGCTGCCACTGACCGCTCCTCACGAAGGCCGCCAGCTCGACGACGCGTCGTGCGCTCGCCAGTATGAGCGCGAAGATGGTGTCGGCAGTCGTCTCGGTCAGCACATCCGGAGTGTGCGAGAGAACGATGCCGCGTTGGGTCAGGTACTCCACGTCGTAATTGTCGTACCCCACCGAAATGGTCGAGATCGCCTCCAGCAGACGTGCGGGCTCCAGCAGCGCGCGCGTGACCGTGACACTCGCGCCGAGCATGCCGTGGGCGTCACGCACGGCGGCGGCGAACGCCGCGTCGTTCCCGGCGCCGATGCACGTGAAGTAGGTGACGTCGAAGCGCTCGCGCAGGCCGCTGAGGAGCGGGTCCGGAATCTCGTTGTAGACGACGATCTTCTTCATAGGAGATGCCTCCGCTGGCTCGAAGTACTCCGACTACGTCGTGGCGGGCCGGCGGCCGTCGCGTGTCAGCGCAAGCGCACCGGACGATTCGGGTCGCACGAGCAGCGTCATGATAGCCGCAACCACCAGCGCACCCGCCATCAGTAGGTACGACGCACTGGGGCTGCCCGTCGCGGCGTTCAGATAACCGACCAGGTAAGAGCCGACGAAGGAGCCGAGGGCGCCCATGCTGTTGATCAGCGCCGTCGCCCCGCCAGCCACGTTCTTCGGCAGCATCTCGCTGATCAGGGCGAAGAACGGTCCGTAGGGCGCGTACATGGCGCCGCCGGCGACGACAAGCAGCGCGAACGACAGCCAGAACTGCGACGCGCCGAGCAGGTACGAGCCATAGAATGCCAGCGCGCCGACGAGCAGCGAAGGCCAGACGAATGCCTTGCGGGTGAGTAGTCTATCCGAAAGCCACGACGCGCCGAGCATCGACACGATCGCCAGCATGTACGGCACGGCGGACAGCCAGCCGGCCTCGACAATGCCGCTGCTCGATCCTTCCGTGAGGATCGACGGCAGCCAGAGCACGAAGCCGTACACACCGATGCTCCAGCAGAAGTACTGCACGCACAGCAGCAGCACGCTGGGCGATCTGAAGGCTTCGGCGTAATTCCTGACCGGCTTCATGCCGGCCTGTTCCTGCGCGAGTGCGCCCTCGATGGCCTCCTGCTCCTGCGCCGAAAGCCAGCGCGCCTGGCGCGGTTGGTCGCGCACCAGTCGCCACCAGAGTCCGGCCCAGATGATTGCCGGCACCCCCTCAATGATGAACATCCAGCGCCAGCTCAACGCCTTGACCAGGTAGCCAGATATCACCGACATCCACAGGATGGTGACCGGATTGCCGAGAATCAGGAAGGTGTTGGCGCGCGAGCGCTCGCCGCGCGTGAACCAGTTGGCCAGAAGGATCAGCATCGCCGGCAGCACCGCGGCTTCGACGACCCCGAGGATGAATCGGATGGCGAGCAGCCAGCTGGCATCGCGAACGATCCCGGTCAGTGTGGCGCAGCAGCCCCACAGGATCAGGCTCCAGAACACCAACGTGCGCACGCTCCTGTTCTGCGCGTAGATCGCACCGGGAATCTGGAACGAGAAGTATCCGAGGAAGAACAGGGAGCCGATCAGCGCGTTCAGCTCCTTGCTGATATGCAGATCGGCGGCCATCCCGGCCGCGGCGGCGAAGCCATAGTTGGCGCGCGCGAGATAGGCGAGGCTGTACGTGATGAACACGACCGGCATCAGGTACCACCAGCGGCGGCTCGCGAGCTTCATGTGTGTCTCTTCTTCGACAGCTGCTGACGCCTTGTTTTCGCCCAAATGGGAGTCCGCGAATCGGAGTCGCCACGTTGAACGCCTCGTCTCGGGTCTGCCGCTCGCAAAGGCACCCCGCCGCGGCTGCCGCGGTGGGGACCCCGCCCAAGAGGGAAGCGGTTTGCTCGGACAGATCCCTGCGACGCGGCCTGACGGCGGCAGACGACTCGGAATCGCGGCGTCCTACTGAGTGTGGCCGGCGTCATTTGCGGCGACCGGACCGCCGCCAGAGGGTTGATCATACCCTTCTATCCCTGATCACGTAGCGACCGCTGCCCGTGCCCGTCCCGCGCGTAAGCGGCCCCGGTGGCGGCCACGACAAGGTCCACGCGGCGTCAGACCGCCCGTCGCCCGCGACGCGGCCGAGGCGCTGGCCAAGGACTACGATCCTGTCTATAATCCGGGCGGAAGAGTCGTCGCCTGCGGCCGTCGCTCTCAACATCACCCCTGGGAGGTGTCGTGGTCGGCCGGACGGTCTCCCACTATCGGATTCTCGATCGCCTCGGGAGCGGCGGGATGGGTGTCGTCTACCGGGCCGAAGACACCCGGCTCGGTCGCCAGGTCGCCCTCAAGTTCCTGCCCGCCGAAGTCGCCCATGACCGGCCGGCCCTCGACCGGTTCCAGCGCGAAGCGCGCGCCGCGTCGGCGCTGAACCATCCGCATATCTGCACGATTCACGACATCGACGAGACCGACGGCGAGCCCTTCATCGCGATGGAGTTGCTCGCGGGCGAGACGCTGATGCAGCGACTCACTCGCGGGGCATTCGAGACCGACGAGGCGCTGGACGTGGGCATCCAGCTGGCCGACGCGCTGGATGCGGCCCATGCGAAGGGCATCATCCACCGGGATATCAAGCCCGCCAACATCTTCCTGACCGAGCGCGGGCAGGCCAAGATCCTGGACTTCGGGCTGGCGAAATTCCCGGCCACGCACCGGGACGAGTCGGAAACCGCAGCGATCACCGCGGCGCCGCTCACCAGCCCGGGGAGTGCGGTCGGCACCATCGCCTACATGTCCCCCGAGCAGGCCCGGGGCGAGCCGCTCGACGCCCGCTCGGACCTGTTCTCGTTCGGCGTCGTCCTCTACGAAATGGTCACGGGGCAGCAGGCGTTCACGGGCCGCACGTCGGCGGTCGTGTTCAATGCGATTCTCAGCAAGGCTCCGACCTCGCCGGCGAGTGTGAATCCCGAGGTCCCGGCCGAGCTGGAACGCATCATCAACGAGGCGCTCGAGAAGGACCGCGCGCTCCGCTGCCAGCGCGCCTCGGACTTGCGGGCCGACTTGCAGCGCCTGAAGCGCGACCGCGAGTCGGGACGCACCGCGGCCGCCGTCGCGGCGGTTCCGGCCAGCCCCAAATCTCTCGCCGTTCTGCCGTTTGTCAACCTGAGCGCGGACAAGGAGAACGAGTATTTCAGCGACGGGCTGGCCGAAGAGATCCTCAACGCCCTGAATCGGCTGCCTGGCCTGCGCGTCATCGCGCGCACCTCCTCATTCTCGTTCCGGGGCAAGGAGGTGGACGTCCGCGAGATTGGCGCGAAACTCAACGTGGAGCACATCCTGGAAGGGAGCGTACGCAAGGCCGGCAATCGGATCCGCGTGACGGCGCAGCTCGTCAGCGCGGCCGATGGCGCCCACCGCTGGTCGGAGCGCTACGACCGGGAGATGAGCGACGTCTTCGCCATTCAGGACGAGATCTGCGAGGCGATCGTCGACAAGTTGCGGGTAGAACTGGCGGCCGGCCACACGCTGGTCAGACGCCAGACGGAGAATCTCGAAGCCTACAACCTGTACCTGAAGGCGCGCTATCAGCTTTTCAGGTTTACCCCGGATGGTCTTGCGAAGAGCAAGGAGTACTTCGAGCAGGCCATCGCGCTGGATCCGAACTACGCTCTGGCCTGGCACGGCCTGGCCGGGTTTTACAATGTCCTGGGGGTGTTCGGCCAGATACCGCCCAAAGCAGCGAATGCGCAGGCCGAGCAGGCTACCCGGAAGGCGCTGCAACTCGATGACCGGCTGGCGGAGTCCCATGCGATGATGGGCGCGCTCCGGGCCGGCGAGTTCGACTGGAAGGGGGCCGAGCCTGAGTTCAGCCGGGCGCTGGAGCTCGATTCCAGGTCACAGGACGTCTTGAGATGGTACGACCACTACTACCTTGGGCCCATGAAGCGCGTGGATGAAGCGGTCACGGCATTCCTGACGGCCGTGGAGTTGGACCCGCTGTCACCGTTTCTGCAGTCGGGTCTCGGCTACAACTACTTTCTCAAGCGGGACTGGGATCGAGCCATCACGCAGTGCCTCAATGCGCTCGAACTTGACCCGCAATGCTGGGCCTACGTGCTTCTCGGATCCTGCTACTTCCACATTGGGAAATATGGCGATGCGATTCGAGCGATGGAAACGCTCGCACAGGGTACTGGGACGCAGTTCGTTTGCCTTGGGAAGCCTCGGCTGGGCTTATGGTTCAACAGGCCGGGTAGCGGAAGCCCTGCAAGTCCTCGAGGAACTGCAGGAGCGCGCTCAGAAGCAGTACACGCCGCCCTTTGGTTTCGCGGTCATCTACTTAGGCCTCGGAGAGATGGACAGCGCCTTCGACTGGTTCGAGAAGGCGGTCGACGAGCACGATCCCCTGATGCTCCACTTCCATGTCCATCCCAATTACGATCCGCTGCGCGCCCACCCGCGCTACTCGGCCCTCCTGCGGAAAATGAACCTGGAACCCTGAGCGCTCGCAGTCATTCTCCGGGCGACGGGTCTCCTGGGTAAGCCTGTTCGCCCTGCGTCTGAGTCTCACGAACTCGCCGACTCCAACATCCCGTTCGGGAACTTCAGTGGCTCTCACGGTGGCAGTCCACCACGGCCGAACCGAAGATTCATCAAATGTAGGTGTATTCCATGGCGGACGGTCCACCGTGGGAATAGCCCTGCTTGACCCGGAAGGCGAAATTGCCGTTGGCGCCGCGATCCGCATCGACAAAGAAGCGAGAGGCCCCCATGCGCTGGGTCCGGTTCTTGTCGTAGGAATACGCGAAGTCACTCGTCCCCGTCATCACGAAAACGAAGTAGTCCTGGGGACGGCGACCGGACGCCGCGGCGAAGATCTGCTCGTCGTTCAGCGTCGTGCCACAGCTCATGGGCAGAAAGTAGCGAAACTCGTCCAGGGCGTACTGAAAGGTCCGCCAGGTCGCGGCCGAACCCATGGAAGACCCGCCGAACCCGCGGTGGTCTCGGGAAGCCATCACATCCTCGCGGCGCGTGGTGGCGGCAACGGTCGCCGTCCACCGTCGGCGTGCCGCGCGGTCCCGCACCCTGGTCGATGCGCTGCCGCGTTTCGGCAGGTCCGATTACCTTCGCCCAGACCTGTCTTCCGTCCGTCCGATTGAGCGCGATGACGACGCTGCTCGTGGTGTTTCCCCCTTGCAGAAACACGCGATCACCGGCGACCGCCACCGAGCCGTATCCCCTCCCAAGACCGTTCGCCGTCCAGAGCACGCGGGGGCCGCCGCTCGGCCACTCCGGCAGAAGGCCGGTCTCCTTTGAGATGCGGTTCCGGTCGGGCCCCTGCCACTGCGGCCAGTCGGCCGACACGTGAACGGCTGCCGCACCCAGGAAGACGCCCAGCGCGAGCGCGAGAGGCTTTGTCATCACCACTCCTGCCGCTTTCGTCGAAAGTGTCTCCGAAGGTAGTTGAGCCAGCGGCCGAGGCGACACTCCGTTGGAGCCGAGTGCTGGGTGTCGCCTCGGCCACTGGGACTAACGGCCAGTCCGCGCGACCTGGACGACCTTGAGCTGCTTCTGATCCCGGATCAGCAGCTTCCCATCGACCAGCGCGAGGGGGGCCCAGTTGTTGGCCGGCTCGAGAAGCACGGCACTCGCCAGCGGCTTGAAGCCCGCCGGATCCGGTTCGATGAGATAGAGCGTCGTGTTGCCGTCGGTTGCGAGCAGCAGCCCGTCCGCGAGTATCGCCCCGCCCTTGTTGAACGGAGGCTCCTCGCCCGTCTTCCACTTCACCTCGCCGTTCATCGTCATGCAGACGAGGCCGTCGCTGCGCTCGTTGGTCGTGTACTGAACGTAGAAGTGGTCCTTGTAGAGGATTGGTGGTTGGGTGTGCGAGCCGAAGTCCGGGTTCTTGAACAGCTCGGTCACCTCGTAGCTGCCGTCCGCCTTCTTCTGGACCTTGATCATCGCGGAGCCGGCCCTGTATCCGCCGGTCATGAGGAAACGTCCCTGGCCGGCATCGACGGCGTGCGCCACGGGTATCCAGCACTGAAAGCCCGTGTAGGTCCACAGGACCTTTCCGGTGAGCGGATCGAGACCGTTGACGCTGCCGCCGCTCGCATTGCGTCCCTGCCCCTGCGCGGCCGTGATCATCACGAGATGATCTTCGGTGCCGACCTTGACGAGCGATGGGCTGACGAACGACGTGTTGCCGAGCCGCGCGGCCTTCCACTTCAACTCGCCCGTCAGCTTGTCGTACGCGACCACGCTGGCCTCGGGGGCCTGCGAGGCGACGATGACCAGGGTGCGGAAGACGAGCGGGTTCTGGGTGATGCCCCACATGGGAAACGTCGTGGCGCCTCCGTCGATGCCATCAGCACCAAAGGGCGAACCACCGCGCTGCCCGGCGGGTGCCCCCGGAGGCGTTCCGCCGCCCGCGGCGGGGGCGCTGCGGGAGGGCCGGCCGGCCCCGGCGGCGGAGCCGCCTGTCCTGCCGGGGGAGCCGGAGGCGCACCCCGCTGAGCCCCGGGCGGCGGCGCCGGCATCGCCCCCACGCCGCAGGGCGGGGATGAACGCGGCGCCGCCCCCGAAGTCCCTCCAGATGTTCTTCCGCCACAGCGGCTTGTGCGTGTTGATGTCGATCGCGTGCAGGTCGCCAATCGGACCGGCGATGTAGACGATGTTGCCGTCCACCGTGGGCGTCGTCCGCGAGCCTGGGAACTCGAAGGTGCCGGGCGCGTCGTAGGCGAAGTTCCAGAGTTCCTTGCCGGTCGCGAAGTCGTAGACTCTCAGGACGTCTCCGACCTTGTCGTCCCGGTCGAGCAGGTACACCTTGCCCCGGCTGACGGCCGGTCCGCCGAACCCGATGCCCAACGGAACCGTCCACAGGACCTTCGGCCCCTCCTTCGGCCACGAGCGCAGGAGTCCCGTCTCCGTGGACGTGCCGTCCCGGTTCGGGCCCATAGTATCGGGGCCAATCGGCGGCGTAGGCCGTGGTGATCGAGACCGAGACGAGCAGCGCGACGATTCTGCTTTGGCGTACATTCGTATGACTCCTCGTTTCCCCCGGCAGGACGGTCTCCGCCCTGCGATTATTGGCCGCCTCGCCTTCGCGGGTCTAAGGACCCGCGCTACTGATCGGCCCGCTTCCCCGATTCGGTGGCGAGTTGCGTCACGTCGAGCCGCGCCTTCCGGGAATCGGGGCCTGACCCCGCGGAACCGTCGGGCCGGAACTCGAAGATCTGATCCTGGCCGACGACCTGACGCGGCCAGTTCGGGAGCCCCGGGCCATTCGGGTCGCCCGTCCTCGCGAAATTCACCCAGTAGCTTTGCGCCATCCGGGAAACCGCCAGGTCTTCGGGCGAAGGCGCCGCCAGCGTTCCGAACACAAACGCGATCTCGCCGCCGTGGGGGGTGCCGGTCCGCATCCGTTCCCGCATCGCCGTTTGGACGTAGGAGAACCGGTACCGATAGGCGGGCGAGCCGTTGGCCGCGAACGCGTTCACCGCGAAGCGCGCCGGCTCGGCCTGGCCGAAGTCGTCATTGGCCTGCGCCACCATCGCGGCGAGGTCGGCCGTTCCGTCGGGATCGTAGGCCGCCTTCGCCTGGGCGCTCCACTGGCCGTAGCGGGCGAAGAACTCCTCCTTGGTGCGAGACCTCACTCGATTGCCGGCGGTGTCGGCGCTGTTGCTGCCGGCCATGCAGCGGAACGCGCGGCATCCGGCGGGCCTTGTAGGCGCTCTCGGCCGTTTCGGTAATCAGCTTGCCGTCGAGGATCGGCGTCGTCTCGGGAGGCGGCGCGCTGGCGGCGCCCGGCTGGGCCGGGGCGCCGCGAAGGACCTGTTCGGCGCTGAGCGCGCGCAGGCTGGCCAGGGCCGCCTGGTCGGTGCTCTCGATCCCCATCGACTTCGCGAAGTTGATCCCGATCGTCTCGGCCGACACGGGATAGTTCGGATCGACGCCGTCCGCCCGCATCGGCCGGGCGGTGAGCACGCTGTCCCGCGAACCGCCGGACTCGGCGATCGCCTTGTGGAACAAGCCGCGCGCCAGCGGCGACGCCAGCATGCTGTGAACGGAGACGCCGCCCGCCGAGAACCCGAAGATCGTGACGTTGTTCGGATTGCCTCCGAAGGCGGCAATGTTCCGCCGCACCCACTGCAAGGCGGCGATCTGGTCCATGTAGGCGTAGTTGCCCTTGGTCTCGTCGGGACGCTCCTTGCTCAGCGCCGGGAACGCGAAGAAACCGAAGCGCCCAACGCGGTAGTTCATGGCCACAAGGACGACGCCCTGCTTGGCGAACTGGGCGCCCGACGTGTTGGGCGAGGCGCTGGAGCCTCCCGTGAACCCTCCGCCGTAGATCCAGACCATCACCGGCATATTGCGGGCGGTCGAGTCGGCCGGGCGCCAGACGTTCAGATACAGGCAATCCTCGGACGGAACCCGCGCCGCGGGCGCACCGGGAGCCGCTGCCGGGGCGCGCGCGCCGGAGGCGCACCTGCAGGTCCTGCCGGGCGCGTGCCTGCCGCCGGAGCCGGAGGCGGGCCGAATCGTCCCTGCATGCAGTCCGCTCCGAATTCCGCGGCCTGGCGCACGCCGGTCCACCGCGCCACTGGCTGCGGCGGCCGCCACCGCAGGTCGCCCACGGGGGGCGCCGCGAAGGGTACGCCCTTGAAGGAGGCGACCCCGTCGGCAACCACCCCTTGCAGCTCGCCGCTGTCCACCCGGACGACCGCCGGCGCTTGCGAATGCGCGACGGTGCCGACACCGATCGCCGCCGCCAACGCCGCCAGCGAGCAAACCAGGAGCCTGGTCACTCTGGAAGCCGCCCTGACCCTATCGCCACGTTCTGCGCGCATACCTCTCCTCCTATCGTCGAACTGCTCCAAGAGGCGTTCCATCAGATCATTCCGTCGCCTCGCCCAGGCTGCCACCGGCGCCGGGATGACGACGACCTGTCCGAAGGTATTCGTGTTGTCCGCGTTCATCGCATGGGCTGTCGCTTCAGTCGATCTGCGTTGGGCGTTCGGGCCTGCCTCGGAGCCCTGCTACAGGTAGAGAATCAAGTACGCGGTCGTCGTCAGCGCGGGATCGACCCGAGGCGTGATCGCCGCTCCTCGCTGGTAGCCCGCGCTCAAGCTCAGGTAGGCGCCGCGCGTCAGATGCAGCGTGTACGTGCCGGTCAGCGATTGTGAACTGCTCCAGTACGTCTTGCCCTGGGCGGCCAGGGGATCGGTGACGTACTGGCTGTGCCCCCGGTAGGACGCGATGAACGTGAGGACGTCAGTGGGACGTGACGCGAACGGCGCCCGCTGGTAGACGCGGACCTCATAGTACCGATCGTAGGCGTTGAACTTCGACGGCACCGTCATGGCACTGCCGCCCAGATAGAGTCCCTGGCTGGGGCGGGCCCGATTCGGTGCGCGCAATTGGAGGTCGAGCAGGGCGTACGCGCAGTAGTTGCCGCTCTCCGGTTCCCCCGTCGCCTTGTTCGTGTAGAGCGTGCTGTTGCGCAAGTAGCCGGTACGGAACCAGGCTTGACGCGTGCCGGCGCTGGACGGCCCGCTGGAATCCCACCTCGTTGATGAGCAGCAGGCCGTTGCCCTCCTGGAGGAACTCCAGTCCTGACGGATTGCGATTGAATCGTCGACTGCGCCCCTGCGGCATCCAGGCTCCGTTGCGCGGCCGTCTTGTAGTACGTGCGCCCAGGCCCCCGAAAGCGGAAGTTGAGCGAGGGGGCCATCAGCGGGTAATACGACATGCCCACCTCGTTACGGCAGCACGGCGTAGACCCCCTGGGCGCCCGTCGAGCTCGAGCCTCCGACCTGGAGCCCGACGAACTCCTGGTCGTTGATGTTGTAGCCCGCCTTCATCTCGACGCGACGGTCGCCCCAGCGCTTGAACAGATACAGCGTCGACACCGCCGTCGCGTTCGGCCCCGCCGGGTCCCAGGTGGCCCACTTCCAGGCGAAGCCCACGTTGAGCTGCGCGTGCTCCAGGCCAAGCTGTCTCAAGTCGGCCGTAAAGACCGGATTCAACCCCCAGATGAACGTCGGCCGATGGCCGATGTAGCGTTGCTCGGCTTCCGGCACCGGGGCATCCAGCAGATTCACCGTGAAGCGAGGAACCACGTTCGCGCGAAGCGCGATGCCCTGCTCGAACAGGGCACGCCGAAACCCGGAGTCGGCCCCGAGGATGGTGTCCGTGAACGGCGGATTGCTGGTGGCCGCGCCCAGGAGGTTCAGGTCCTCGATTGAGCGCTCCGACTGGGACCGGAGCCGGCGGCGGGGCGGCTGCGCGGACGTGCCCTGCGCATACGACACGGAGCCGGACGACAGCAGGACGATGATGACGAGACCTTTCAGCATCCGATCTGACTACTTCTTGCGGACGTGCGCGCTGATCCACTGCAGGATGAGGTCGGCGATCTGGAGGTTGTTCTTGTCCTGCATGATCATGTGGCTGTTGCCGCGGATACCGCGCTCCGGCGGGGCGAGCATCTCGGCCTGGCCGCCGGCGGCCTTGATGCGGCCGATCATGGCCTGGCACGCCTCGAAACGGCCCTGCCATGTGGGCAGTGCCGAAATGCCTGTGGGCGTGTCGCGGTGATCGCCGAAGACGACCAGGATGGGCACCGTCGCCAGCGTCTTGATCTGTTCGTCTGTGTACGAGCCTGGGCAGCTACCAGGCTCGACGAGCACGAGGCCTCTTGCGGCGGACGGATTGAGCAGCGCCGCTGCCAGCGGGAACGACCCGGACTGCGAGTGCCCCATCAATACCGCGCCATTCGACTTGACCGGCGAGATCGGCCAACGCCTTGAGCGTCGGGTTGGGAGTGGGTACGCCGCCGCCAAAACTGACGTCCGGCACCGCCTGCTTCGCGAGTTCGTCGACGGCGTTCACCGGAAACTGACTGTCCGGGAACGGGGCGCCAGGCTTCGAACCGAAGCGGAAGTTCGGCCAGACGACTCTCGTCGCTGAATCGCAGCCACGCGGGTTGGCTGGCCGGCGGCACCGTGCCCGCGCGCACGTCGTTGAAGACGGCTTGGTTGAAGCCAGATCGCCCGCGGCCCACCTGATCCGGGACGTAGACGGGATGGCCCTTGCGCACGAAGTACTCGTCCCACCCCATGCGGCCGTCGGGCGTGGTCTCCCACGACTTGCCGGTCAGCGTGGCGCCATGGACCATCACCACCGGGACGTTGCCGTCACCGCCCTGCGGCACCATGTACCGCACGTACATCTGGTTGACGGTGATGTGGCCTCCAGGACCGAGGTTGCCCAACTCCGCTTGCGTCTCGTCAGCCTTCTCGCCGCCGACGAAGAAGCTGCCTTGTGCCTTGAGCACCAGGGGCGTGCCGGGGTCTGGACATCCTTGAGTGCCTGCGCCTCGAGTCCGGTGGTCGCGCCGAGCAAGCCCGCCAGCATGACACCCGACGAGGATGGCCGATCGGCTCGACATCGAGCTTTGTTGACGTCCCACGTGTCGTCTCCTTCTGTGTGCGGCGGCCCGGACAGGAGTGTCTCTGAGTTCCGGGCCGAAGACAGTTCTGCCCCGCGACCATTGTCCCGATGCTGCCGCAGGATCCAACCGAATCCTGGCGAACGCACGGCAAGGGCTGGCGAACGGTTGCACCCACCTGTCGGCGCACGGCTTCGCAGCCCGGGTCACCGCCACGTGAGAGTGTAGGTCGGCGCGAACGCGCTTTCTTGCCTGTACTGGTCGAAACATTGCCTGATCTTCCGAACCTGACGGGACGAGGCACCCGTCGGAGACGCGACCGCTCACGTCCTGCCCCGCACGGCTGAGGCGGCCGGCATCGCGAGCGTCGGAAGAACGGGCTAAGTTTTTGGAATATCGTGCAAATGGAGCGCGACGGCGCGGCTACACTTGTCGGAGGAGCGGGAACATGAAGGAACCGCAGTACCGCACTCGCGCAGAGCCTGGGCCGGTTGGCCACGCTGCTCGCGGCGCACGCGCCGTACGACGGCCTGTTCCATCTCCGCGTACCTGGTCTCCACGTGGTCCGACGGTCCAGCCCGACCCGCGCACTGGAACGGGCGACCGTTCCACCCACGCTGTGCATCGTGGCGCAGGGCGCAAAGACAGTGATGCTGGGCGGCGAGGTCTATTCCTATGACGCCTCGCGCCTGGTCGCGTACGCCGTCGATCTGCCGATCGCCGGCCAGGTCATCCGGGCCAGCCAGCGAGAGCCGTTTCTCGTCCTCGTGATCGAGCTCGATCCGTACAAGATCGCGGAGCTGACGTTGAAGGTGTACCCGCACGGCGTCCCGAGCCCGAACAGCAGCCGGGGCGTGATCGTGGGCCAGTCGACCACGGTGATCGTCGACGCGGCGGCGCGCCTCGTCGAATCGATGGCCCACGCCGCCGAGGCGGAATTGCTCGCCCCCCTTGTCGTCGACGAAATCCTCATTCGCCTCCTGCTCTGTCCGATCGGCCCGCGTGTCGCGCAGATCGGCCAGCAGGGGTCGAGCGTCCAGCGGGTGGCCAAGGCGCTGTCGTGGGTGCGCGAGCATTTCGCGCAGCCGATCACGCTCGAAGGCCTCGCCGATCTGGCCCACATGAGCGTGTCGTCGTTCCACCAGCACTTCAAAGCGGTCACCACCATGACGCCACTGCAGTACCAGAAGGTGCTCCGCCTCCAGGAAGCACGACGCCTGATGCTGTCGCGCATGTCGGACGCGGGCGGCGCAGCGCGCCAGGTGGGCTACCTCAGTGCGTCGCAGTTCAGCCGCGAGTACACCCGCCTGTTTGGCAACGCGCCGACGCGGGACGTCGCGAGCTTGCGCCAAGACGGCAGCATGTTGGACGAAGGCACGCACTAGCCAAGGAAGCCAAGGCCGTATCGAGGTGCAGGGCGCGCGGCTGCCAGAGGCCGTGCTGAGGCACTCGTACCGGTAGGCCGCCGCGCAGCACGTCGGTCAGGAGCGCGCGGCTCTCCGACGTGCAGGTGCCGTTGACCTTGTTGCAGGACGAAATGCCTCGCAGAGGCACCGACGCCTTCAGCCTGCACGCCTCTGTTCCGCTCGATCAGTCAATCAGCCCAGGACCTTCTTGGCCCACTCGAACGAGCGCCTCACGTCCTCCGCGCGCGGCAGCGGGCTCTTGTAGTCGTTGTCCACGTAGCACCGGATCGGCAGCTTCCTGTCGCGAACCAGCAGCAACACGTCCTTCACGGGAGTATCGCCTTCGCCCCATGGCATGCTGACATTGTCCCTCGTGCGGTCCTTGATGTAGAGCAGCGCGATCCGTTCGTGATGGTCGCGCACGAACGGCAGCGGATCCCAGCCTCCGCCGGTCGCGTCGCCGATGTCCAGGCTGATCCAGAAGTTCTTGGAGAGCTTCACGACGTCCAGGAAGTCCTGCGGCCTGCAGATCTGGTCAGGGTCCGTGGCGTTCATGTTCGGGCGGCCCTGGAATCCCACCCGAGTCCCGTGCTTCTCGGCGATCGGCGCGATTCGCCGCGCTTGCGAGCGCGTGGCGCTGGTGGTCACGTAACTGGCCCCCATCGCCTTCGCGATCGTGAATGTACGCTCGATCTCCTCGTCCGTACTGCCAGTGGTACCGCTATACCCCCAGATGTCGATACCTGCCCTGTTGAACTTCGCACCGATGTCACGGAAATAGGAGAGCGGCGCCGTGGCACGCCACCTCGCCAGCTGTTCGCGAGCCCGCGCGCGCGGATCGGGCGTTCCGGGCGCGGCGGGTGGCGCGCCCCTGCCGATTCCCCCCGCGCCGACTCGGGCCGCCGCGGCGAGTTCCGGCGGTTCGATCTGGGGCGAGTAGATGTCGCACTCCCCCAAGCCGGCGTTCACCATGGCCTCGATCACCACATCCAGGATGCCCTCCATGGGAGAGCCCGTGAAGCTGTAGCTCTGGAGGCCCCACTGAATGCCGCGCACCTTGGAGTTGATCCTCGAGGGCGCCACGGCCAATGGCAGCGTCCCGAGCGCGAGTGTACAGAAGCGGCGTCTGGTGTACATCTGTGGCTCCCGCGTTGGTGAATGGCCGCGTCGGCGATCTGGCGCGCGGCCAGTTCATGGTACTCCACGGCCGACGCGCGAAGACCGCGAGCATCTTGACCGTTGCCGGCGCGAGGCGTAACGTCCTGAGAACTGCGCGCGCGACTCATATCCGCGTGCGTCCCGAGGATCACCACCATGCGCCATCACAGATTGGTCCCGCGCCTCATCCTCGTTACCGTCCTGACTGGAACGGTTGCCGTGGTTTCGTCGGCACCGTCGCCGTACCAGGGAAGCAAGCCGGCACAGCCCGCGGCGCAGACACCTGCCCAGGCCCCCATCATCGGTCGCTGGGACCTCACGGTGCAGGGCCCGAAGGCTCCGTATCCGTCCTGGTTCGAGGTGACGCTCTCCGGAAACCGCACGCTCGTCGGCCGTTTCGTGGGCGGCGGCGGCAGTGCGCGCCCGATCTCACGGGTGGAGTTCAGCAACGGGTCCCTGCATTTCGCGATCCCCCCGCAGTGGGAGAAGGAGACGTCCGACCTCGTCGTGGACGCCACACTCACCGGAGACGCGCTCGAAGGTACGCTCGCCACGCCCGCCGGCGAGCGGCACCGCTTCACCGGCCGTCGCGCCCCGTCGCTGCGCCGGAGCACCGCGCCTGTGTGGGGGAAGCCGGTTGCGCTCTTCAACGGGAGGGACCTGACGGGCTGGACGACTTTCGGCGGGACGAGCCAGTGGACTGTGGACGCCGGCGTCCTGAAGAACGGGAAGTCAGGCGCCAACCTCATGACGACGGAGAAGTTCACCGACTTCAAGCTGCACGTCGAGGTGAATTGCCCGAAAGGCAGCAACAGCGGCATCTACCTGCGCGGTCGCTATGAAGTGCAGATCGAGGGCAGCGTCGAGCCCGAGCCGCGACCGGTGGACATCGGCGCCATCTACGGCTTCCTCGTTCCCAACGAAGACGCGAGCACAGGCCCCGACACCTGGCAGACCTTCGACATCACGCTCGTCGGCCGCCGTGTCACCGTGGTCTTCAACGGCAGGACGATCATCGGCGACCAGACGATCCCCGGCATCACCGGCGGTGCGCTCGACAGCGACGAGGGCGCGCCTGGTCCCATCTTCCTTCAAGGCGATCACGGGCCCGTGCTGTATCGGAACCTCGTCATCACGCCGGTGGCAACCGGGGGGAAGTAGCTCGGGGATTCTCTCTCCTCGCCCTCGACCTTGCGACCCCTTCACGTTGATCGTGTAGCGGTCTCACTCGTGGGCATTCGCCACGAAGTGCTTCGCAGCTGGCCTTCGCCCAGGTTCTTCATGGCAATCACCCCCTTGCCGGCCGCCTTCAGGGCCGCGACCAAGGGCAGGACTTCGTCGGTGTCTCCGGTCTTGCGCGACGGATGGTGACTACTGCTGCTTTGCGGCAGCCTCGATCGCAGCCTTGACGGCCGCAACATCCAACCCGTGGATCGAGCTCATCGCCTTCCTCATCGCCGGGCTCGTCGCTCGAAACCCGCGGCCGACCGGAGTGGCACCGCGTCCCTGAACACCCGCTCCGCCCGCTCCGCGTCCCTGGACGCCGGCGCCACCGGCACCGCCACCCTGTGTCGCGTCCGCCCGCGGAGGCGCCGCCGAGAACGCCAGCATCCTGGCGTTCTCGAACGCGCGCCCCAGGGCTGCGGCGGTCCTTCCACCCTTCGAGTCCGGTTCGTGGCACTTCGAGCACACGTCTCGCCCGCCCGCCAGCATGTCGTTGGTGACGCGCGACGTGGCATGGCTCGAGTGGCACACCGAGCACGACGCCTTGTCGCTCGTGACGAAGAGCGCCGCGTGCGCGCTCTTCTGGAACTCGGCGGACGAATCGGCGTGGCACTTGCCGCACGTGCGAGCCAGCCTCGCGGGAGCCACCGTCGACTGCGGGTCGCTGACGGCTCGGGTGTTGTGAACGCTGTGGCAATCCACACAGGTGGCCGCAATGTCGTCGCCGCCGGCCGGCTTGCTCGCGTGGACGCTCGCGGCGTAGCGCTTCACCTGATCCACCTGCTGCTTCGGATTGTGCTTCTTCATGAAGGCGGCGTCGCTGTGGCAGCGCCCGCAGAAGTCGGCCACGCCTTCCCTGGTAACGCGGAGGCGGAAGCCTTTCTGCGACGACATCGCGATATTCTGGTCGGACGCCGCGGGATCACCACCGTGGCAATCGGCGCAACTCAGGCCCCGCTTGTAGTGAATGTCGTTCTGAAACGGGATGCTCGTGCCCTCCATCACGCGATGGCAGTCAAGGCAGGAGTCCGCGGCTCTCACCACGCCGGCAAACGACAACAGGAGTAGTGCAGCGATCGGCAGCCGAATTCGTAGGAGTCTCACGAGCTGTTCCTCCCATCCGTCATCCTGCCGGCAGGGCGGGTGTTCTGGGTCGAGGCGTGCCGGCCGTGAAGCCGGGGTACTGACCACGCATCTTACAGTACGACGTGCGTCCACGATCCCATAGAACGCCGGGCGTCTTGCTCATGAGCTCGGCGTGCGCAGTCAAAACGGCTGACGCTGCCGAATCTCAGAATCCAGCAGGAGCGGCGGGTTCGATCGTGGTCCCGCGCGCCGTTCCCTGACGACGCCGTTGGCGCGTCCAGAAACACAGCGGACCAGCGAGGCACGCCTCGCTGGTCTGAGGCGAAGCCTCGTCAGTTCTTGAACAGCAGCGGCGCAAACTCGTGGAGGCTGCGCCGCCACGTCTGCCACTCGTGCGCGGTTCCGTCGGACACGTACATCGCCGTGTTGATACCGGCGGCCTTCAGCTGATCGTAGCTGGCCTTCACCGACTCAGGCCGTTCCTTCGACCCGCAGCTCTGGAACACCAGCTTCATCTTCTTGTTGAATTCCTTCGCGTTCGCCATGACGCCGTTGTGCGCGGTGGCCGGATCGCCCACCGTCCCGCCGCTGAAGAGACCGACCCACCCGAACGCCTCGAGGTGCTCCATCGCGATCGCATTCGTCTGCATGCCGCCCATCGACAGCCCGGCCATCGCGCGATGCGCTTGATCGGGCAGCGTGCGGAACGAGCCGTCGATCATCGGAATGATGTCCTGCAACAATGTCTTGGCAAACCCATCGGCCCATCCCGGCGGCGGCCAGTTGGCTCCACGCTGACCGGGCGCGGCTGCGGCGGCTGGCGCCGCGCCGCGCTGTCCGGGGGCGCCTGCGGCAGGCGCCGCTGCCGGAGGCGGCATCGCCGGCCGCGTCTGCCCGGGCATCGCCCACGTGCCGTTGTCCATCACGATGATGAACGGCTTGGCCTTCCCCTCCGCGATCAGGTTGTCCATGATCAGGTTCGTCTTGCCCTGCGAGGGCCAGCCTGTCTCGTCCTCGCCGCCGCCGTGCTGGAGGTACAGCACCGGGTACCGCGTCTTCGTGTCCTTGTCGTAGCCGGGCGGCGTGTAGACGAAGCAGCGACGCGTGGTGTTGTTGACCTTGGAGTAGTAGACCACCTGGCGAATCTGTCCGTGCGGGACGTTCTTGAGCGCGTAGAAGTCCTGGTCCTTGGCGGGCACTTCCACGCCGCTGCCCCAGCGGCTGGCGCCGTAGAAATACAGGCTGCCGGGATCCGGCACCTTCGCGTCCTCGATCCAGAGCTGGTAGTAATGGAAGCCCTCGTCCTGGGGGGCCGACTCGCCGATCCACACGCCATTCTCTCCCTTCGTCAACGGGTACCTCACCGCACCGATGTCGAGCATCACGCTCTGGGCCTTCGGCGCGGAGATGCGGACGCGGACGCGGCGCTCGGAATTGACCTGCGGGTACTCGCTCCCAGGCTGGTTGGCGGACGACGGCTTGAAGTCTTCCACGGCCGGCCCAAGAGGAGCCGGAGCGGCGTTTGCCGGGGCCTGAGGCGGCTGCGCCAGGATCGGCGACGCGGTCATCGCGACCGCGAGCACCAACGTGCTCACGCGGGCATTCAGACGAGCTTTCATATCGGTCTCCTGTGTCGTACGTGAACAAACGCCGCGCGAAGTCGCTGAGCGAGCGGCGCCGTGGTACCGGCACACAACAGCCGTTTCATCGAGTGCCCCCTCTCGGAGCAGTGCTGGCATGAAGGCTCGTGCGGCGCCGCGGCGGCGATGACTGTAAACGCTTTCACTGTCAGCTGTCAATCGCGGTGTCGCTCCCACCGCGACGCAGCGCTCATCGCTTGTCGAAGCGCTTACATGACGTGGTAGAATCCGGCCGGCTTCCTGACGGCAGGGGCGAGAGGCGTCCTGCGGCGGTGTCCCCCGGTTCCGTGCCGATGCCCCATCGTCTCTCCCGCGCAGAGTTCCACACGCGCCCCCGCATTCGAATGCAGCAGCAGGAGGAGCAGAGCTCATGCGACGACTACTCACGATCGTGCTGGGCGCCGTCACCGCGTTGGCCTGTGGGGCCTATGCCGCCGACCAGGCCGCCAAGTCCCTTCTACCGCCGGACGCCGGCGCCGCGTTCAAGTTGAGCGAAGGCGCGGGCGATGACGCCAGGATGTCCGGGACGGCGGTGACGGGCCAAACCTTCAAGAGCGCGCTCCGCGTCGAAGTCACCAGGAAGCCTGAGCGGTCCCAGCAGGTGACGGTGTCTGCCCCGGTCAACGCCGCGATCTCCAGCGGCGACGTCTTGATGGTGTCGTTCTGGGTGCGGTCGGGCACGACCGGCGTGGCGACGCTCGACGCGGCGTTCCGCGCTCCGATGCCGGCGGGCGGTCGAGGGGCCAGAGGGGGCGTCCCCGGTGCGCCTGGAGCGGCGGCACCGCCACCCGCCGGAGGTCCACCGGCTGGAGCGCCGGTCGCCCCGCGAGGCGCGACAGGTGGCGGCGGTTTCGTCGGCGGCTTCAGTTTCGGTGGCCGCGGAGGATTGAACGCGCCCGCGACGGCCGGCGCCGCATGGAAGAAGGTCACCCTGCCGTTCGCCGTGACCCGCGACTACGCCGCGGGTGAGGCCGAAGTGGCGTTCACGCTCGGCATGGCGGCGCAGACCGTCGAGATCGGCGGCATCGAACTCCTGAACTACGGCACCACCAGGAAGGTGGCGGACCTGCCGTTCACCAGGATCGGCTACCAGGGCAGCGAACCGACGGCCGCGTGGCGCAAAACCGCCGAGGCGCGGATCGAGAAGCTCCGCAAGGGCGATCTCACCGTGCTGGTCAAGGATGCCGGCGGCAAGACGGTCCCCGGCGCGCAGGTGGCCGTGCGGATGAAGAAGCACGCGTTCCTGTGGGGCACCGCCGTCAACGCGTCCTCGTTCTCGAATGGACGTATGACGCCCGAGAACCTGGAACGCTACAAGCAGGAGATCCTCAAGAACTTCAACGCCGCGGTGATGGAGAACGAGAACAAGTGGCCGCAGTGGTCCGTCGTGGCCAACCGTCCCGCCACCATCAGAGTGATCGACTGGCTGCGCGACAACGGCGTGACCGTCCGCGGCCACAACCTGGTGTGGCCCTCCTGGAACAACTCGAACGTCAAGGAAGCGGTGGAGGCCAAGGGGAATCCCCCTCAACTCGCCAAGGTGATCCTCGACCACATCGCCGAGACGACCAAGGAGCTGAAGGGGAAGTTCGTGGACTGGGACGTGATCAACGAGACGTTCACCAACCACGACTTCATGGACATCCTCGGCCGCCAGGTGATGGTGGACTGGTTCAAGGCGGCGCGCGCCGGTGATCCGGACGCGAAGCTCTACATCAACGACTTCAACATCATCGAGGGCGCCGACAAGCCGCACCAGGACGACTACGCCGCCACCATCAGGTATCTGCTCGACGCGGGCGCTCCAGTGGACGGAATCGGGTTTCAGGGTCACTTCCCGAGCCGGGTCACGCCGATGGACGAGCTGATCAGGAGAACGGAGCGCTTCGCGGCGTTCGGCAAGGAGCTGGAGGTGACCGAGTTCGACATCAACACCTCGGACGAAGGCACGCAGGCCGACTACACGCGCGACTTCATGACGTACATGTTCAGCAACCCCTCGGTGAAGGCGTTCGTATTGTGGGGTTTCTGGGAAGGCGCGCACTGGATTCCGAGCGGCGCGATGATGCGGCGCGACTGGTCCCTCAAGCCGAACGGCACAATCTACCAGGACCTGGTGTTCAAGAAGTGGTGGACCAACGCCGACGGCAAGACAGGGGTGAAGGGGACGTTCACCACGCGTGCGTTCCTGGGCGACTACGAGATCGAGGTGACGTCCGGCGGCAAGGCCAGAACAGTGAAGGCGACCCTGGGCAAGGACGGCAAGACCATCGAGTGCGTGCTGGACTGACAGACCACTGATGAACGACGGCCTGAACGCAGAATGCCGAACGGAGAATGCAAAATGCCGAACTCGACACTGAATCGTCGCCAGATGCTGCGTCTGTCCACCACGGCCGGCGTGGCGGCCGCGCTGCCCGGCACGGCCCATGCGCTTCAAGCCACCAAGCCGGCCGCGCCGCCGAAGGCATCCGCGGGGAGCTGCAGCACCCCTCGGACAGCCGTCGCGACCACGCAATTCGGGAAGGTGCGCGGCTACGTAGAAGACGGCGTCTTCATGTTCAAGGGCGTGCCGTATGGTGCGACCACCGGCGGAGAGAACCGCTGGCTTCCGGCCAAGCCTCCCAAGCCGTGGGACGGCGAACTCCCAACCCTGACGTACGGGGCCAACTGTCCGCAGCGGCTGCATGACTGGTCGAGCGAGCAGACGTTCCTCCAGCAGTGGACCGACGGCTGGCAGAGCGAGGACATGCTCAAGGTGAACATCTGGACGCCGAGCCTGACCGGCAAGCGCCCGGTGATGTTCTACATCCACGGCGGCGGCTTCACGTTCGGTTCGGCCTACGAACTGGCTTCGCAGGACGGCGCGCAAATGGCGAGACGCCACGACGTGGTGTCCGTCACCGTCAATCATCGCCTCAATATCCTCGGCTTCCTCGATCTCTCCGAGTTCGGCGGGACGGCGTATGCGGAGTCGGTCAACGTGGGGATGACGGACCTGGTGGCAGCGCTCCGGTGGGTGCGGGACAACATCGCGAACTTCGGCGGCGACCCGAACTGCGTGATGATCTACGGCCAGTCGGGCGGCGGGTCCAAGGTCACGACGCTGCTCGGCATGCCGTCGGCACAGGGACTCATCCATCGCGCATCCGCGCAGTCGGGCGGCGGTGGGAATCCTCCAAGCGGGGAGCAGTCCAGGGAACTGGCCAAGCGCGTGATCGCCGAGCTCGGCGTCAAGGACATGGCCGCACTGCAGAAGATCGAGTGGGCCAAGCTGAACGAGATTGGCAATGCGGTCGTTGCCAAGATGAACCCGCCGATGGGTGCGGGCAATCCGACGCCGGCACCTGGAACAGGCGCACCGCGGGTGGGATGGGGGCCCACCGTTGACGGACGGACCATCACCATGCGCGCCTTCTTCGACGATGCGCCCGAGATTTCGAAGAACGTGCCGATGCTGATCGGGTCGGTGAGCGAAGAAGGCAATCGGATGTCATCGCGGCCAACGGAGGCGGAATGGCTTGCCACGCTGACGAGGGGTTACGGTGAGGCCAAGGCCGCGGCGCTCGTCGCCGCGCTGAAGAAGGCCTATCCGAAGAAGAGCATCCGGACGCTCTCGTACATGTGCAGCGGAGGCGGGTTGAACGGCCTCACCATGCGAAACAACGTGACGCGCATGGCCACGATGAAGCACAGGCAGAAGGCCGCGCCGGTGTTCACGTGGTATTTCACGTGGCAGTCGCCGATGCTGGAAGATGCCGGGGCGTGGCACACCGCCGAACTCGCCTTCTGCTTCGACAACACGTTGCGCTGCGCGCAGGGCACGGGCAACGGGCCCGAGGCGCTGGCGCTGGCGAAGAAGGTGGCCACCGCCTGGGCGAACTTCGCGCGCACGGGCAATCCGAACCAGCCCGGTTTGCCCTGGACACCGTTCAATCCCGATCGGTGCCCGACCATGGTCTTCGACACGGCGTGTCGTGTGGTTGACGACCCCGAAGCAGAGGCACGGAAGATCGGTACTTACTGCTTCTTGAGGTTCCAACGCGCCTTGTCGCCCTTGGGATCGAACTTCGCCAGCGTGGGCGTGCTGTGGCCGACTGCCGTCAGCGCCAGCGGTTCCTTCGCACCCGGCACCGACTTCGGCATGATGCGATAGGTGCCGTCAATCAGCTGATCAATCCGCCAGAGCTGTTCGGGACTGCCGGTGAACTTCGGAACGGCCACGACCTCGGCGTTTGAGGTTGCGGCCAGCGTGCGCTCGGTGCCGGCGATCGTGATCGTGAAATAGGGCGCGCCTGGATAGCCGCCGGCGTCCGCCACCGGCGTGATCGTCCAATTCTGATGCGGCCGGAACATGTAGTCGCCCAGACGGGTATCGAGCGTTCCGGCAGCCCAGTCCTTCGACGCCTCGGCGAGATCCTGCGCCGGAACCGGCGTCACCGGCCCAGTGGGCGCTCCGAACATTCCGCCGCCGCCAGGGCCACCTGGCGTGGCACCCCGCTGGCCGGAGGCGCCGGCTGGTTGTGCGGCCGCTCCCGGCGGGCCACCGCGTCTCATCGATGCCATCCGCACGAAGTCCACAACCAGTTCCAGCGCGTAGCCGCTGCGCTCGGACTGGATCTCGTACGTGCCCTCCACGAAATTGTCGCCGGCGTACGGCCAGCCGTCTTTCCAGAGCAGCGGGCGGATATCGAGCACGCTACGTCCGCTCCTGTCCAGGTCGGCTTCGTAATGGCAGGAGAACTTCTGCACGCCGTCGCCAAGGTCCAGCAGGCCGAAGTGACCCGGCCCGACGAATCGGCCGCTCGCGGCCACCACGAGCTTGCCGCCACCCTTGAGCGCGTCGATTCCCATGTTGTCGACGTACGGGCCCGTGACACTCTTCGATCGTGCGACGCGGATGTTGTAGGTCGAGTTCGCGCCGTCGCAGCACGTGCCGTGCGTGCCCAGCAGGTAGTACCAGCCGTCGCGGTACATCATCGCCGTGGCTTCCATGTCGATCGCGATGTTGACCGCCTTGTTGCCGACCACGCGCTTGCCCGTCTTGGGATCGAGTTCGACCATCCGGATGTAACCGAAGTACGTGCCGTAGCTGAGCCACAGCCGGCCGGTCGTCGGATCGAGCAGGAACGCCGGATCGATCGCATCGCAGTCTTCGTTGCCGTCGGACGAGGCGACGAGGGTTTCGTCGTGGAATCCGAAATCGGGCGACTTGGGATCGAGCGTCTTCGTCCACATGACGTAGACATTGCTCGCGTGTCCGCCCGACATGCCGCCGCCTCCCCTGGCGTAGGTCATGTAGTAACGGTTCCCGATCTTGATCACGTCCGGTGCGACACCACCACCGGGTCGGGTCGCTCCGCCCCGCCACGTCCACCCATCGTCGGACATCAGGCCACCGCCGCCGGTGCCGAAGGTGTAGTACTTCCCGTCGGAGAACGTCACCGTGGACGGGTCGTGGATGTAGGGCTCGCCGTTGAGGGCCGGGGCCGTGCGGGATTGAGCGAAACCGAGCGACGCTGGAAGCGCCGCGGCCAAAGCCAAAGCTGCGATCAGCACATGTCGTGTCATAGCAACTCCGAGAGATTCGCGATCGAGGCCATGCGCAAGAAGACGACTCACTGATTGCCTGCCTTCTCGAGACTCAGCGTGAGATCCCTGATCGGTTTGCCGTTCTCGTCGATGAACCGGACGCAGAAGTCACTGAGGCCAGGTCCGTTGATCACCGCCCCGCGAATGACGTTGCGGCCCTTGTTGAGCGTGAGCCGGGGCGAGACGCAGTCGTCCATCACCATCCGGCGGTCACCGGACAGGAGCACCGCTTCCTTGTCATTGAGCCACCACATCGATCCCGAATTGGAGCCGACCGCCATCCGGACGTTCGTCATCTCGCGCGGGCTGTTCACGACAGTGACCGCCCAGAAGAGGACGCCGTAGACCGGCTTGTTCAGGCCGTAGGCGAAGCGAAAGAGCTTCACGTTGAATCCCGTGGAGTCCACGGCGTGCCACGCCAGTTCCTGGTCGGCCACGGTCACCTTGTCCTTGTCGTGAGGAACCACGGTGAGTTGACCGGGGAAGTACTCCGTCGTGAACGCGCCTCGCAGGTAGCTGTCGGTGAACACCGTGTTCGTGCGATTCGGCTTGTTGATCGGTTCGAGGAGCAGCCAGCGCTGCAGGAAGCCTTCGGCATCCGGCGCCTTGGGAAGAGCCGTCGCTGGCGTGAAGTACGGAGCGATCGTTCGAGGAGCCTTTTCTGGCGCGGGCGCAAGCCTTCCGGCCGGAGCCGCGGGCGCCTGCGGCGCGGCTTGTGGAGCCGTCGCCTGGGCTGCGCCTCGAGGTGCGGGGCCCTGAGGAACGCCAGCCGGCGTGGCGAAAGAGACGCGAGGCGCACCCGCAGCCAGGACGCAGAATGCGAGGATCGGAATCTTGCGCGACATGTTCATAGCAAGCCCTTCGTGAATGGGGAGTCTCACCGCTTCTCTCCGATCGGTTTGGCAGTCAGCTGTTTGAAGAGGGCCGGAAAGCGCTTACATTCATGCGGTTCCGTCGCCGTTCGCCCCCACGAAAAGACCAGACTGCCAGCGCGCTTCGCGATGCGCAAGCGGTTGCAGCGCGGAGTATACCCCATCGGGCTGACCGCACGTTCGGAGACGCATGAACCCCAGAGGCACCTGGCAGGAACTCGCGCGGGCGACCGCGCGCGCCGTTGGCGCTTTGGGCAAGAGGGCCGGTCCTTGGGACTTCCGTGCGGCGCCCTTCGACAGGGGCGGGTCGAACACTCCAGCAGGCGGAGTGCTCGACACGCCCCGTACTCCGGGCTGGCGCGGCTCAGCGCTTCACGGTGGCGGCGAGCGGCGTACTGTCAGACGAGCCGCCCACGAAGATCCGGTACTCGCCTGCAAGCAGTTCCCAGTCGTCCTTCTCTTCGTTGAAGATGGACAGGAACTTCGGCTCGATCTTCACAGTGACCGTCTTGGCCTCTCCTGGAGCCAACTGGATCTTCTCCCACGCGACCAGCCGCTTCGGCGGCTCGTTGGCTGCCGCGGGGAGACCGGCGTAGATCTGGGCGATCTCCATCCCAGCGCGCTTCCCCGTGTTTCGAACGGTGAACGAGACTGAGTCGATGGATGCCTTGAGGCCCGAGTAGGCGAACGTCGTATACGAGAGCCCGTGGCCGAAGGGGAAGAGCGGCTGCTTGTTCTCGGCCTGGAACCACTTGTAGCCGACCTTGAGCCCCTCGGTGTAGTCGATATCGAATGGCGCCATCCCCATCCGCGCTGGAGCCCCCCCGGCGCCGGCAGCCGGCGGCGCGCTCGGAGCCGGGGCCGACCCGAAGATCACGGGGTGAGGCAGATCGGCGTCGGACTTCGCGAACGTCGCGGGCAGCTTCGCCGAGGGATTGACGTCGCCGAACAGGATGTTCGCCAGCGCCTCTGCGCCCTTGATGCCCGGGTACCGAATCTCGATGGCCGCGCCGACGCTGGCAATCCATGGCATGGCCGCCGGACCGCCGGTCTCCAGAACCACGACCGTCCGCGGATTCGCGGCCGCGACCGCGCTCACCAGTTCGTTCTGCTTCCCAGACAGGCTCAGCGTGGGCATGTCGCGACCTTCGCTGGTCGGCTCGTTGACGAACACGATCGCCACGTCGGATGCCTTCGCCAAGGCCGCCGCCGCCGGCAGGTCCACACCGTCGTGATACTCGACCTTGGCCTTCGGCGCCTTCGCCCGGATCGCCTTCAAGGGCGAGCTCGGGAACCAGACGGCAGGACCGCCGAATCGGCTGGGGCCTCCGCCGGGAGGATCGACCTGCGCCGACCCGCCGCCCGACAGCACGCTCGTGTCGGCCTTCGACCCGATGATCGCGATCGACTTCACGCGCACGGCATCGAGAGGCAGGAGGCTGTTGGCGTTCTTCAGCAGCACCGAACTCTGCTCCGCGATCTTCTGGGCGCTGTCGGCGCCCTTGAACGGGTCGACGACGCGGCCGAGCGGCGGTTCGTCGATGACGCCCGCTGCGAACGCGGTGCGAACGATCCGGCGCACCATGTCGTCGATGCGGCTCATCGGGACCTCGCCAGCCTCGACCGCCTTCTTCATCGCATCGCCGAATCGCGCCCGTTCGGGAGGCGCTCCGGGCTGCTCGCAGTCCAGACCCGCCATGGCCGCCTTGGCGGTGCTGTGCGTCGCGTTCCAGTCGGACACGACCACACCCTTGAAGCCCCAGGTCTTCTTCAGCAGCTGGTTCAGCAGATAGTCGTTCTCGCAGGCCCAGTCGCCGTTGACCTTGTTGTACGAGCACATGACCATCCCGGGCTGGCCTTCGAGCACCGCGATCTCGAAAGCGAGCAGATCCGTCTCGCGCATGATGCGCTTGCTCAGTCTCACGTTGCCGATGTTCCGTCCGGTCTCCTGGTCGTTGAAGGCGTAGTGCTTCACGTCCCCGATGACCTTCTGGCTCTGCAATCCCTTCAGGAGCTGGGCGACCATCTTGCCGGCGAGGATCGGGTCCTCTCCCAGGTACTCGAAATTGCGCCCGTTGCGGGGCTCGCGCATCAGGTTCACGCCAGCGCCCAGGGAGGACTGGTACTGCTGGTCCCGAAGCTCGCGGCCAATCACCTCGCCGTACTCATAGGCGAGGCCGAGATCCCACGTCGCGGCCGCGGCAATGGTCGAGGGCAGCAACGTCGAGTAGCGGCCGCGTTCCGCCGCCGCTCGCACGCCGACCGCGGAATCGGCCAGTTGAATGGGCGGCAGTCCGAGCCTGGGCACGCCCTGGATGACGCCCGCACCGCCGTTGGAGATGGCGCCCTCGGCCTGGAATCCCCCGCGCCCGTGAAGCATGTTGATCTTCTCGTCCAGCGTCATCTCCTTGACGACCAGATCCGCGCGCTGGTCGGCGGAGAGATTCTTGTCCATCCAGGGGCCCTTCGGCGTTTGCGGTCTGGCGGGGGGCTGCGCCGACACCGCGGCAACCAGGAAGCCGCCAAGAGAGGCACAGACGATGGCCCACCCACAACGGGCCAGGACGGATGACTTGGCCGAACTCGCGGTCTTTTGCATGGGAATCAGTCCTCGCGATGAAGTAACGGTTGGTCCGATTATACGCTGTGGCGGCAGCGGCGCGGCCCGCGCCAGGAGCTCCGGCGGACGCGCCAGGCGCCACATCATATCCGGATTTCTGGGGCGGCGTTCGGAAGGACATCGACTTTTCCGTCTGGTCAGTCGCGGCGTTCAATGGTAGAACTCGCTCCATGAAACCCAACCACCCGCGGCTGCACTGGGCGTCCCGGCTCCTCTTGCTTGCTGTCGTCTCGTCGTGCCTGTCCTTCGCCGGCGCGCATGCGGCCGCCACGACGGATGCTCCCGGCGTGGCCGTGCTGCTCGTGGACACCGATCGGGTGGCGGGCAGCGTCGAGGAAGCGATCTACGGCCAGTTCCTGGAACACATCAATCACTCGGTGGTGGACGGCCTGTATGCCGAGCAGATTCAGGGGCGGGGTTTCGAAGGCCAGGATTTTGGCACGTACTGGACGCCGTTCGGCGAGAACGGAACCGCCGCGACTGCCGACGTGAGGTTCGAGAACGGCGAGAAGAGCGTTCGGCTCCAGGCCGATCACGGCACAGCCGGCATCCGGCAGGGGCGGGTCAGCATCCTCCAGGGGCAGCGGTACAACGGGTCGGCCTGGGTCAAGCGCGAGGCTGGCGCGCTGCAAGTGACCTTCCGTGTGGTGGATTCAGGCGGACGCGAAGTCGCCGCAGTTCCGCTCGGCGCGGCCGGTTCGGAGTGGCGGGAGGTCGGTTACTCGTTTTCCAGTCCAAGGACCGATGCGCAAGCGCGGGTGGAAATCGTCGCGGCGGGCACGGGCGCTGTTCTGCTCGACTACGTTTCGATGATGCGCGCCGACGTCAGGGCGAACGGCATGCTGCGGCCGGATCTGCTCGATGCGCTGCGGGCCTTGAAGCCGCCGTTCATTCGCTGGCCAGGCGGGTCGTTCGCCTCGGAGTATCTCTGGAAGGACGGCATCGGCCCGGTCGCCGCGCGGAAGTACCATCCGAACAGGGTCTGGGGCGGCTACTCGGACTACTACAGCTTCGGCACGGACGAGTTCATCGAGCTGTGCCGGCAGCTGAAGGCCGAGCCGCTGATCGTCCTGCCCGCACCCGGCACCGATCCGGCGCAGATTCAATACGCGATGGACTGGGTGCGCTACCTCAACGACCCACCCACGACCGAATGGGGAAGACGGCGCGCTGCCAACGGACACGCCGCCCCGTACAACGTCAGGTACTTTCAGATCGACAACGAACCGATGAACTTCGAGCTGAGCCCGGACCGCTACGCCGAGATCGTCAATGCCTACGGCAGCCAGCTCCGCAAGATCGCGCCCGGGGCGAAGATCGTGGCCTGCGGACAGAAGCGATCGAACGACATGAACTGGAGCCAGAAGGTCGTCGACCTCGCCGGTGACAACTTCGACATCCTCGGCTCCCACAATTACGAGTACGAAAACGACAATTTCGAAACCGGCATCCGGCGCATCCAGGACTACCTGGTCAAACTGCGCGACTACATCCGCGCCTCCCGGCATCCGCAGATCAAGATCGCCGTCCTCGAATGGAACCTGTGCCGGACGTACGATTGGCGGGCGGGACTCCACGCGGCCGGAAGCTTGATCGCGTACGAGAAGCTCAGCCCTGACGTGGCGATGACGTGTCCGGCGCTGCTGATGCGGAACACGACGGACGACCCGGAGTGGCGCGCGTGGATCTACCACGATCACGTCTCCTGGTTTCCCGGGTCGGGTTACGTGGTCGAGAAGCTCTTCCGCGAACACTACGCCGAGAAATACCTCGCGTCGGCGACCGGCACATTTCGCGACATCGCCGATCGCGGCGCGTTCTTCGACGGCATCTCCCAGATGAAGCCGGAAGCGTGGCGGCCAGGCGCGCTCGACGCCATCGCCACGCGCAGCACGGACGGCCGGCGCATCGTCATCAAGGCGGTCAATTACGAGGCACAGTCCAATACGCTGCTGGTCCGGCTGCAGGGTTCCGCCGTGCCAGAGAAGGCCGCGGTAAGGGTCTACACGCTCGCTGCCGGGCTGACGGACGCGCCATCCATGGAGCAGCCACGCAAGATTCACCCTGTCGAAACCACCGTGCCGTACGCGCGGACCCTGACGATTGAGATGAAGCCCCACTCGGTCGCCGTGGTCGAAATCGTCGCGAATTGATCGGTGAGCGGCGCAGCGTCCGAGTTCGGGGATCGCGGCGGATTGCGCCGCCGGTCGGCGCCGCCGGCTTCCGTTGGCCGCGACCTTGAGGCATACTCAGCCTCCGGTGGCGGCCGTGTTCCGCCTATGGAGGATCTCGCCCATGTCTCATCCCTACCAGGATTCCAGCCGGCCCGTTGACGAGCGCGCGTCCGACCTGCTCGCCAGAATGACCTTCGAGGAAAAGGCGGCGCAGATGCACGCGCTCTGGCTGATCCTCTCCGACGACGGGCGACACCGTCCCCGCCAGGACGACTTCACCGGCGGCACGGACCCGGACGTCGTGCAGAAGTCGCTGCGCCAGGGGCTCGGGCAGATTACGCGGCCGCTCGGCAGCCACGGCGTCGACGCGCGCACGGGCGTCCGCGCCCTCAACCGATTGCAGAAGTTCCTGTGCGAGGAGACGCGGCTCGGGATCCCGGCGCTGTCGCACGAGGAGTGCCTCGTCGGCCTGATGGCGCGCGGCGCAACGATGTTCCCGTCCGCGCTCGCCTATGGCGCGACGTGGAATCCGGACCTCATCGAGCGGGCGGCCGGGGCCATCGGGCGCGAGGCCCGCTCCGTGGGGTGCCACCAGGGGCTGGCGCCGGTGCTCGACGTCTCGCGCGACGTGCGCTGGGGTCGCACCGAGGAGACGCTGGGCGAAGACCCGTATCTGGTCGGCGTGCTGGGCACCCGGTTCGTCCGCGGCCTGCAGGGAGAGCGGCGCGACATGCTCGCGACGCTGAAGCACTTCGCGGGCCACTCGTGGAGCGAGGGGGCCCGCAACCACGGGCCGGTGCACCTCGGGTGGCGCGAACTGAACGACGTGTTCCTGCTGCCCTTCGAGATGGCGGTGAAGCAGGCGCGTGCCGGTGCGGTGATGCCGGCCTACCACGACATCGACAACGAGTCGTGCCACGCGGCGCGCCGCCTGCTCACCGGCGTGCTCCGTGACGAGTGGGGATTCGACGGCCTGATCGTCGCCGACTACGTCGGCATCAGCCTCCTCTACCAGCACCACAACATCGCCGGCGACCGCGCCGAGGCGGCGGCCATCGCGTTCAACGCCGGTCTGGACATCGAACTGCCCGCCGACGACTGCACGGCCCACCTGGGCGAGGCGATCCAGCGCGGGCTCATCTCGATCGAGACGATCGACGCCATCGTGCGACGCGTCGTCACCGAGAAGATCCGCCTCGGCCTGTTCGAGAAGCCGTACGCGGACGAAGGCGCCATCGATCTGCAGGCGCCGGCCGCCGTCGCGCTGGCCCGCGAGGTCGCCAGGCAGGGTACCGTCGTGCTGCGGAACGACGGCATCCTGCCGCTCGATCCGGCGCGCGGGCAGCGCATCGCGCTCATCGGACCCGCCGCGGACGACCCGATGGCCCTGCTCTGCGGCTACAGCTTCCCGGTGCATCTCATCCTGAACGACGCGGGCGAAGCCGCATCGCAGGTGGTGACGCCGCGGGCCGCGTTCGAGCGGGTCTTTGGCGCGGGACGCGTCGCCTACGAGCGCGGCTGCTACATCATCGAGCAGCGGAAGTACGGCTCGCCTGTGTTCCCGGGCGACGTCGAGTCGAGCACGTCGCTCGAGCAGGTGTCTCCGGTGTCGCAGCGGACCAATCTCATCCCCGCTGCCGTTGCGGCGGCGAAGGAGGCGGACGTCGCCGTCGTCTGCGTCGGCGACCTCGCCGGCCTGTTCCAGACCGGCACCGTCGGCGAGGGCTCGGACTCCGATTCGCTCGATCTGCCAGGGGTGCAGCAGCAGTTGCTCGCCGCGGTGGTGGCGACAGGGACGCCGGTGGTCGTCGTGCTCGTGAGCGGCCGCCCCTACAACCTGGGTGGGCTGGAGGAAGGGGTCGCGGCGACCGTGATGACCTTCGCGGGCGGCCAGGAAGGCGGACCCGCGCTGGTCGAGATCCTGACCGGCGCGGTGGAGCCGTCGGGCCGTCTGACGGTGTCGGTGCCGAGAAACGTGGGCGCCGTCCCGTACTACTACAACCACAAGATGAAGAGCGCCGGGACGCCAATCGCGCGCCACTTCGGCAGCCGCTATCCGTTCGGTCACGGCCTCGGCTACACGTCGTTCGAGTTTGAGGACCTGTCGCTCGACCAGCCGGCCGTGGACGCCGCGAGTGGCGAGATCCGCGCCCGGTTCACCGTGCGCAACACCGGCGCGCGCGCCGGCATCGCGGTGCCGCAGATCTACGTGCGCGACCTCGTCGCCTCGGTGGTGCGGCCGGTGAAGGAGCTCAAGGCCTTCTGCCGCGTCGAGCTCGCGGCCGGCGCGGCGGCGCGGGTCGCCGTCCATCTGCCGGTCGACATGCTGTCGTTCACCGGCCTCGAGGGCAGGCGCGTCGTCGAGCCGGGCCAGTTCGAGCTGCAGGTGGGCGCGTCGAGCGCCGACGTCCGCCTGCGCGCGCTCGTCGAGGTGACCGGCGCGGCCCGCGCGCTTGGCCGGGAGTGGCGGATGGAGAGCCGGTGCGTGATCGAGCCGTCGAGCCGGTAACACTACAGGCGCGGGATGCGGCTCGTTCGGGCCCGGAGTTGCAGGTCTTCGTGCGTCCCGCTATCTCACGGCCACGCTGCGCACGGTGACGGTTGTGCCCTGAATCGAGTCGGACTCGGCCCGAAGCGTGATCGTCCCCGGCTGGCCTGCCCTGCCTCGGACAATCACCAGGGCAAGCCCGTGGAACGCATTGCGCGCGGGACTCTGGAACGGCTCGAAGCTCGTCTGGTCCCCGTTGTCGGTGGCGACGATGTCGCCAGGCCCTGCAATCGTGAACCTGATGCGGGTGTCCGCACGCGGGGCGACGATTCCGGCCTTGTCCGTCACCCGCACGGTCACGAAGCAGAGGTCGAGACCGTCGGCCGAAATCTCCGCACGATCCGGTAACGCGTCGAGTCTCGCCGCCGTCCCTGCGGTCTTCACGATGTCCGTCGCCCATGGCCGACCGTTCTTGTAGGCGACCAGTCGCAGCTCACCCGCCTCGTAGACCACGTCGTCCCAACGCAGGCGGTACTCGAACGACCCCTTCTTCTTTCGGCCGAGCGACCTGCCGTTCAGGAAGAGCTCTGCCTCATCGCCGGAGGTGAACGCGTGCACCGGCGTGACCTGCCCGACCCGTTCCGGCCAGGTCCAGTGGGGCAGGATGTGGGCCATTGGCAGGTCGGGCCGCCAGCGAGACTGGTACAGGTAGAAACAATCCTTCTTGAACCCGGCCAGGTCGATGATCCCGTAGTAGGAGCTGCGCGACGAATAGTAGGGTGACGGCTCGCCGAGATAGTCCCATCCAGTCCAGACGAAGCCGCCCGCGACGAACGGGTGTCGATCCTCGGCGGCGAAGACCTTGTCCGGAGAGGATCCGGCGGGGTAGGTGTAGAGTTCGTAGCCGCTGACGTGGCGTGTCTTGGAGTCGCCGCCCTGTCCATCAATCGCCGGGGCGCTGTTCCCGGGGAAGACCGGGAAGAAGTACTCTCCGCGGCTGCTGAACGCGGACGCGTTTTCGCTGCTGAGGACGACTTTGTCCGGGAACTGCCGGTGGAAGGGCTCGTACTGCGGCGGGGTCGTGATGCCCTTCAGCCCGGCATAGGCGCCGTCGTGGCGTATCCCTTCCCCCTGATAGTTCAAGCTGATGACGTCGAAGGGCGCAGGGAAGGGCATGTCCGGTTTGGCGTAGTTCATGGCGGCCGTGGTGGGCCGCGTCGGGTCCTCCTCGTGAGCGATGTCGCTGAGCCGCTTGCCAACCGCCGCTCCCTCTTCGCTCGTGTACTGCTCGCCCACCTCGTTGCCCACGCTCCACAGGACCACCGAGGGACTGTTGCG
Organism: uncultured Acidobacteriota bacterium; assembly: GCA_963784455.1. Lineage (GTDB taxonomy): Bacteria > Acidobacteriota > Vicinamibacteria > Vicinamibacterales > Fen-181 > FEN-299. The sequence continues at coordinate 157,145 of CAWARN010000020.1, forward strand.
GTCCCTCCGAATCAGGGCGCGGAGGTCCTGCTCGTGCCAGTCCGGGAAGATCAGGTGAGCGTCGAGCGGCGTCTTCATCCGATACCAGACGTCGAAGGCCTCGTCCATCACCAGGAAGCCCATCCGGTCCGTCAGCTCGAGCAGCTCGGGCGCCGGCGGATTGTGGCTGGTGCGGATGGCGTTGCAGCCCATGTCCCGCAGGATCTCCAGTTGACGCTGAGCCGCACGGTAGTTGAACGCCACACCGAGAGCGCCCAGATCGCCGTGCTGGTTCACTCCCTTCAGGAAGATCCGCTCGCCGTTGACGGAGAGGCCCGATCCCGGGTCGAAGCGCACGGTGCGGATGCCGAAACGTGTTTCGTACGTGTCGATCAGTTCGCCCGCCTGCCGCACGCTGGTGACGGCAACGTAGAGATTCGGGCGCTGCTGCGGCGGCGGGCCCCACAGTCTCGGATTCGGAACGGTGACGGTTGCCCGTGCCGAGGCGCTGGCGCCGCCCGCGACGCGCACGTCTGCGGCCTCGGTTCTCGCGACCGGAGCACCGGTCTTCTGGCCACTGGCGTCGAGCGCGTAGATCTCGGTGGCAACCTGCACCGCGCCTTCCTGGCGAGAGTCGTTGTTCAGCGTGATACGCACGTCGACCGTCGCCGACGACTTGGACACCCGCGGAGTGGTGATGAAGGTTCCCCAGTGGCCCACGTGGATTGGGCGGGTCTTGGTCAACCACACGTTGCGGTAGATGCCGGCGCCTGGGTACCACCGCGAGGAAGCGTCCGGATTGTCAACGCGGATCACCAGCTGATTGGTCCCTCCCGGCACCACGTACGGGGTGAGGTCCACGCGCCAGGAGGCGTAGCCGTACGGCCAGCCGCCAGCGAGTCTGCCGTTGAGCCACACTGTCGCATAGGACATCGCACCGTCGACATCCAGGAAGATGCACTTCCCCGCGTCGCTGGCGGGGATACTCAGCTTCTTCGGTACCACCCCACTCCGGAAATCGGCAGCCGTCCCATGCTCCCGCCGGAGCCTCCGATGATGAACGGCCCTGTGATGGCCCAGTCGTGCGGCAGGTTCACCCGCTGCCAGGCGCTGTCGTCGAAACCGGCCTTCACGTAGAGAACGTCGGCTCCCGGATCGCCGTCCGGTCTGGCATGACGGTTCGCCGGATCTGTGATGAAGGGATTCCCCGTCGGCAAGATCCAGGGCTTGAGCACCGACTGAGCCCTCGTCGTGATGTCCGCCGCGGCAGTGGGCTCGGTTTCGGCCGGCTTGTCGTCGTTCCGATCCGTGACCTGGGGTCGGACGTCATACATGAGGGCGCCAGGAACACCGCTGGGGTCCCCCTTCCGAAAACGCCAATCGTCGTTGATCGACGTTCTCTGGCGAATGGCGCCAGGCGTCTCTGCACGGTTGGCGGACTGCGCCACGAGGACCAGAACAACCGTCGAGATGCTGAACAACCACAGCGCGGCCGCGGAAGGAGCCGAGGCTGCTCGGCTGGTGGGAGAGGAACTCATTGCGGACCTCCGTTCGGCGCTGGTGCGGTTCGCCGATCATGAAGCTATCACACGGGACGGCGACGCGATCCTCCGTGGCGCGGGGCCATGCTCTGAACGCCTCGTCGTCGGTCTGGGCACCGCTCGTCATCCAGGACGTGCCGCACGCGCTTGTTGTGAAAGGACGTGAGTTGGCTGGGAGGCGGGGATTTGAACCCCGACAACGTGGTCCAGAGCGCGGTGAATGTGCGTTGGTGCGATTCGGAATCTCAGGCCTGAGTTCGGGCGGCCTTGTGTGCCCGCGCGTGCAGGGCCTTGTTGACGGCGCTGAGGTAGGCGCGGGCCGACCCCTCCACGATGTCAGTGCTGGCCGCTCTGCCGGTCAGGACGGTGCCGTCGATGTCCACCTTCATGAAGACCTCGCCCACCGCGTCGCTGCCTTCGCTGACGGCGCGGACCTGGAAGTCCAGGACGCCGCCGCGCACGCCCGTGAGGCCGGCGATGGCGTCCACCAGGGCGGCCACCGGTCCGTCACCGTGGCCCGTGCCGTTGTGCTCCTCGGTGCCCTCGTGCCTCAGGCCCACCAGGGCGTGGCTGAAGCCCTGCGTGCCGGCGGTCACCTGGGCCAACCGGAGTTTCCACGACTCGGGGATGTCGCTGATGCCGTCCTGCAGGATGGCGAGCAGGTCCTCCTCGAACACCGTCTTCTTCACATCGCAGAGTTTCGTGAAGAGCTTGTACGCCTTCTCCAGTTCGGGCTTGGCCAACTCGTAGCCCATCTCGCGATAACGCTGGTCGAGGGCTGCGCGGCCGCTGTGCTTGCCGAGCACGAGATGCTGCGTTTTCACGCCAACGCTTTCGGGCGTCATGATTTCGTACGTCGAACGATGGCGCAGCACGCCGTGCTGATGGATTCCGCTTTCGTGCGCGAACGCGTTCTTGCCGACGACCGCCTTGTTGGGCTGCGGGTGGACGCCCGTGATGTTGGACAGCAGCTGGCTGCTGCGCAAGATCTCTTCCGAGTGGACGCCCGTCACGTAGGGCAGGAGATCGTGACGCACCTTCAGGGCCATCACGACTTCTTCCAGCGCCGCGTTACCGGCGCGCTCGCCGATGCCGTTGATCGTGCATTCCACCTGCCGGGCGCCCGCTTCGATGGCCGCCACGCTGTTGGCCACCGCGAGGCCCAGGTCGTTGTGGCAGTGGACGCTGATCACCGCCCGCCCGATGTTGGGCACCTGTTCCCGCAGGCCTGTGATGAGCCGGACGTACTCCGACGGCGTCGTGTAGCCGACCGTGTCGGGGATGTTGACGGTCGTCGCGCCGGCGTCGATCACCGCTTCGATCACCTGAGCCAGGTAGGCCGGGTCCGTGCGGGTGGCATCTTCGGCACTGAACTCCACGTCGGCGCACAGCGAGCGGGCGTGCTTCACGCCGGTCACCGCCATCACCAGCGCGTCCTCGCGGGACATGCGGAGCTTGTGCTCCAGGTGGATGTCGGACGTGGCCAGGAACGTATGGATGCGGGGGTGCCTGGCGCCCTGGAGCGCTTCCCAGGCGCGATCGATGTCGCCGGCCAGCGCTCGGCACAAGCCCGCCACGACCGTGTGACGGAGCGCCTGGGCGACGGCTTTCACCGCCTCGAAGTCGCCGTCCGACGCGACCGGGAATCCGGCTTCGACAATGTCGACGCCCAGTTTCTCGAGCTGCTGGGCGAGCCGCAGCTTCTCTTCCAGGTGCATCGAGCACCCGGGCGACTGTTCACCGTCACGCAGCGTGGTATCGAAGATCGAAATGCGAGCAGGATTCACGGGGCCTCCCTGTTGAGGGCGGTATAGCGGGCCTCTCGGCCATCGCGAGGCGACTGGGGCGGAGCGTGGCGCTCGACGGCCCACGCTCCGCACGAAGATGACCGAGGGTCGCGGACATCGCGTTCCGCGCGGCCGCGGCTCCGACGGTTCAGTTCGACTGCCGGCCGGCCACGCCCTTGACGCCCTTGGCGATGGTCTTGGCCGCCTGCTCGGGACGCAGCGCCCGCACGGCGGCTCCGGCCTGCCACATCTCGGAGTTGCGGAGTTCGGCCAGTTCTTTGCCGAGCGCCTTCTGGTAGTTCCTGGCGCCGCACGCCTCGATCACGCGCTCGGCTTCCTGGCCGGAGGCGACGCGCCTGTAAAGCTCCTTGAACACCGGCATCACGGCCTTCCGGAAACGCGGTTTCCAGTCGAGCGCCCCACGCTGGGCCGTCGCCGAGCAGTTCTGATACATCCAGTCCATCCCCTTCTCGTCCACCAGGCGGATGAGCGACTGAGTCAGCTCCTCGACGGTTTCGTTGAAGGCCTCGCTCGGTGAGTGGCCATGGGCGCGGAGGACGTCGTACTGCGCTTCCATGATGCCGGCCAGCGCGCCCATCAGCACGCCGCGTTCGCCGGTGAGGTCGCTGTTGGTCTCGTGCGCGAACGTCGTCGGGAACAGGTAGCCCGACCCGATGCCGATGCCCACCGCAAGGCAACGCTCCGTGGCGCGCCCGGTGGCGTCCTGCTGAACGCCGTAGCTCGAGTTGATGCCCGCTCCGGAGAGGAAGTTGCGGCGCACGTTAAGGCCGGATCCCTTCGGCGCGACCAGGATCACGTCGACGTCCTTCGGCGGCACCACTCCGGTCTTCTTCCGGTAGGTAATCGAGAAGCCGTGCGAGAAATACAGCGCGTCGCCGGGCTTGAGATTCTTCTTGATCGTGGGCCACACCAGGCGCTGAGCGGCGTCGTTGAGCAGCACCTGGATCAGGGTCGCCCGCCGGGTCGCCTCCGCGATGGGGAACAGTGTCTTGCCGGGCTTCCACCCGTCCGCGACGGCGCGGTCCCAGTCGCGCTTGAACTCGGGCGCCTGGCCGACGATGACATTGAACCCGTTGTCGCGGAGGTTGAGACCCTGGGCCGGTCCCTGCACACCGTAGCCGATGATCGCGATGACTTCCTTCTTGAGGACCTTGCGGGCCCTGGCCATCGGGAATTCCTTCCTCGTGACGACGTCTTCCATCGTTCCACCGAAATCGATAAGCGCCATGCTGCTCCTTCTGTGCTGCGCGGGTGTCAGCCGCGCCGCTTCTCTTGATACTGTTATCCTGTGACTTTACCGCAACTCCGCCGCGAAAGGGCGATCTGCGGCTGGAATCCCCGCTGACCCGGCGCGGTTGGCGTTCGGAGAGCGGCTCACGTTTTCTCTCTGCCGCCCCGCTTGACGTGTCAATGAACGACCGGCCACAAGGGCTCTCGGTGCTGGTATCATGTGCCGGATTCGAGCGACATTCCATGGAGGTCATGGCGATGAAACGAACGGTGTGTTTCGCTTTGCTCGCGGCCATTCTGGCCGGCGGGACCTGTTGGGCGCAGATGGGCAGGACGGCGGTGCTGCCGCCGACCGCCGCGGGTACGGTACATCCTTCGGCCTACAACTTTCCTAACGCCCAGTTTCCGCGGATTGAAGCCGACAACCGGGTCACCTTCCAGTTCAGGGCGCCCGATGCGCAGAAGGTGCAGGTGTCCATCGCGAATACCCCGTTTGACCTGGTCAAAGGCGAGAACGGCATCTGGACCTACACGACAGCGGAGCCTCAGGACCTCGGCTACCACAACTACTGGATGATCGTCGACGGCGCCATCGTGCTGGATCCCGGCACCGATGCCTTCATCGGCTACAGCCACATGTGCAATGCCTTCGAAGTCCCCGATCCGAACGGCGGCTTCTACGAACTGAAGGACGTACCGCACGGCAACGTGCTGATCAAGAACTACTTTGCCAAGTCGATCAACGCCTGGCGTCATATCTACGTCTACACGCCTCCGGACTACGACAAGAGCCCGACCAAGCGGTATCCGGTGCTGTACCTCCAGCATGGCGGCGGCGAGGATGAGCGGGTCTGGACCGAAATGGGCCGAACCAACGTGATCCTCGACAACCTGCTCGCGGAAGGCAAGGTCAACCCCTTCATCGTGGTCATGGAAACCAGTGCGGTGGGCGGCGCAGGCGCCGGTCGAGGCGCGGGTGCCGGAGCCGGCGCTCCTGCCGGCCCAGGCCGTGGTGAAGCCGCAGCCGGCGCACCTGGCGCGGGGCGTGGAGCCATGTTTGGTGGAATGGGCGGTCCCGGCGGCGGCGCGTATGGGCAGCTCATGGTCAACGATTTGATCCCGTGGGTCGACAGCCACTTCCGCACGCTGGCTGATCAGCCGCATCGGGCCATGGCTGGTCTGTCGATGGGTGCGATGCAGACCCGCATGGTCACGCTGGCCAACCTCGACAAGTTCTCGCATATCGGGCTCTTCAGCGGCGGCACCATCTCCATGGACGATGTCAACAACACGCCCGGCTTCAAGGAGAAGGTCAAGCTGGTGTTCGTCAGCTACGGAAGCCGCGAGATCGGTGGCAACCGCGGTGGCGGAAGGGGTCCCGGCGCTGCCGCACCGGCGGCTGCGGCGCCTGCCGCCGCTGCTCCTGCCGATGCAGGCCGCGGCGGAGCCGGAGCGACGGCCGGCGCGCCAGGCGCCGGCCAGGGTGGTCCGGCTCGCATGGGTGGCTTCGGCGGCGACCCCAAGGTCAGCATCGATGCGCTGAAAGCGGCCGGCATCAACGCCGCGTTCTACGTCTCTCCGCTGACGGCGCACGAGTTCCAGAGCTGGCGACGGAGCTTGCGCGAATTCGCCCTGCTGCTGTTCAGGGACAAGGGCAGCGCCTCCACGCCGAAACCGGCCAAGTAGTCCGGCGTGCGGGTGGAACTGGTCGGAGTCCGGACGCGATGCGAGTGGCTGAGATCGGACAGAGGAGATCCTCGATGAAATACGCTCTTTTGGCGGCCCTCGTTGCCGTCGCGTCGATCGCCGCGGCGCTGGATGGCCAGATCGGTATTCACGACCCGTCAACTGTTGTTCGGTGTGACGGCAAGTATTACACCTTCGGTACCGGCGGCACCGCGCTCGTCTCCGATGACGGCTGGACGTGGCGCGCCGGAACCAGGGCGCCGCGCGCCGGGATGGCGCCCGATCTGATTCACATCGGTGACCGGTACTACCAGTACATCGCCAGGAACGTCGGAGCCCAGCCCAAGGCCGAGATCAACCTGATCTGGAGCAAGAGCCTCGATCCCAATTCTCCCGACTACAAGTGGGTAGAAAGCGGCGTCGTGGTTTCGACCGATGGTATCGAGGACTGCAACGGTATCGATCCCGGGGCCTTCCTCGACCCCACCACGGGCAGGCTGTGGCTGACCTATGGCTCGTACTTCGGCTACATCCGCGTCGTGGAACTCGATCCGAAGACCGGCCTGAGGCTGCAGCCGACGCTGAAGCCGTTCGACGTGGCCATCAACTGCGAAGCCTCGACCATGATTTACCACGACGGCTGGTACTACCTGCTGGCCACGCACGGGAGCTGCTGCCGGGGCGCCGATTCCGGCTACAACATCCGCGTGGGCCGCGGCAGAAAGCCGACCGGGCCGTTTCTGGACGATAACGGCATCGACATGATCCAGGGTGGAGGCAAACTCGTCATCGGGTCCGGCGGCCGTGTCGTCGGCGCAGGCCATTTCGGCCTCATGGATCTCGGCGACGGCGTCCAGAAGTTCTCCATGCACTGGGAAGCCGACTTCGATCGGGGCGGTGCCAGTGTGATCGACATCCGACCATTACTCTGGAAGGACGGCTGGCCGGTCGCCGGCGAGAACGCGAAGGAAGGCACGTACCAGATCGAGTCTCAGCGCACCGGCACCGCCCTGGAACTCGCCGTGGAGGGAATCCCGGTGGGTGGTCGCCGCGCAGGCAGGGGCGGGCCTGGAACGGGTCCAGGCGCTGGCCCCGGCGGCGGACAGGGTGCTCCTGGGGGAGCGCCGGCGGCCGGTGGACCGCCTCCGGGCGCGCCAGGCGCGGCGCCGCAAACCGGCGACCGCGGGGCGGGCGCTCCTCAGGCCGGTGCGGCAGGTGGCCGTGGCGGAGTGGGCGGTGGGATGTTCGGCGGGACGGGATCTCCACTGGCGGATCAGGACGTGAAACAGGTTTCGGCGAACTGGCCATCAGGGAATCTGGACGCCCGTATGGGCAACTACCTGTGTCAGGCGCAGCAGAAATGGACGCTGAAGGCCGTCCCGAACGGCGGCGGCTATCCCGGCTCTCCGTATTTCAAGATCACGGTGGCCGGAACGGACCGCGCGCTGGCCGCCACGGAAGAGGGCGAACTGGTTGTGCTGCCGGCGTTCACCGGCGGTCCGGAGCAATTGTGGCGGCTGGATCAGCTGGCCGATGGTTCCTGGCGCATCATGCCGAAGGCCGTGCCCAACGCCAAGACACCCATGGCGCTCTCCGCGATCGGCGCGAGCAGCGCGACGCTCTCCAAGTACCGATCCGGCGGGCAACAGGACCGCTGGCTCCTCAAGACGCCGTAGATTCCCGTTTGGGAGTCTGAGGACGAATCACGCCGCCATGAAGAACGGAAGAACGCAATGGCTCGTCGTGGCCGGGCTGATCATGTTGTCCGGCTGTGTTCATGCTTCTCGTCACGTGGCCGAAGGCACGAGGGCGCCGGACAAGAACTTCTACGTCTTCCTCTGCTTCGGGCAGTCGAACATGGAGGGCTTTCCTGGTGTCGAGCAGCAGGACAAGGGACCCGTCGACGAGCGCTTCAGAGTCCTCGCTGCGGTTGATTTCCCCGCCCAAGGGAGAGAGAAGGGCAGCTGGTATCCAGCGCTTCCCCCTTGTCCCGCCCCTCCGCGGGCCTTGGCCCGGCGGACTACTTCGGCAGGACGCTGGTCGCCAGCCTCCCGCCCAAAGTGAAGGTGGGCATCGTCAACGTTTCCGTGGCCGGCTGCAAGATCGAGTTGTTCGACAAGAACAACTACCGTTCCTATGCGTCAGCAGCCCCTCCGTGGATGGTCAGCATCATCAAGGCTTACGGCGGGAACCCGTACGAATACCTCGTCGAGATGGGGAAGTTGGCGCAGAAGGATGGTGTGATCAAGGGCATCCTGCTGCATCAGGGCGAATCGGACTCCGGCGACAAGGAATGGCCGGACAAGGTGAAGGCCATTTACGGCAACCTGATCCAGGATCTGAACCTGAAGGCGAAAGACGTGCCTCTCCTTGCGGGCGAACTCGTGAATGCGGACCAGAATGGCGTCTGCGCGGCGATGAACACGATCATCGACGAGTTGCCGCGGACGGTTCCCACCGCCCACGTGATCTCGTCGAGAGGATGCAGTGCCCGTCGGGACCGTCTGCATTTCGATCCGGAAGGCTATCGGGAGATGGGACGGCGCTATGCCGCAGCCATGCTCCCGTTGCTCGGCTACAAGGCGGCCGGATCCAGGTAACCGTCGCCCTGCGCACGCGCTGAACCGGCGGCACGAGCGACACCTCGGGCTCGATCCCGAGCGGTTACCGGGCACCCACGGGCAGCCTACTTGGAGTTGCCGACGAGCGATTTCAGTCTGACCCAGGCGGCCTCGCGCGCCTTCTTATCCGCCTCCGACCCGTTCGGGTCCGCGCCGCTACGCATGAAGCCGTGCCCGGCCCCCTCGTAGGTGACCGGTTCGAAGACCTTGTTGGCCGCCTTCATCTGCTCCTGCGTCGGGGGAACCGAGGCCCCGATGCGAGCGTCGTTGCCGCCGTAGAATCCGTAGACCGGCGCCTGAATTCTCGGCACGTCGGCCGCATCCGGACCGCTGCCGTAGAACACGAATGCCGCTGCCAGGTCCTTCCGGTTGGCCGCAAAGCGGAAACACTGGCTTCCGCCCCACGAGAACCCGACCACGGCGACCTTGCCGTTGCAGGAAGGCAGGCCCTTCACGTAGTCGACGCAGGCGTTGAGGTCTGCCGTGATCTGGTCCGGCGGCAGCTTTCTGATCATCTCCCCCGCGCCGCTCATCGGCAGGTTCCGGGCGGGCTTGCCGTCCGGAGTCATGCCCGAGAGAAGGTCGGGGGCGATGGCGACGCAGCCCGCGGCCGCGAACTCGTCGGTGAGGGTCTGCACCCAGTCGGTCATCCCGAAGATCTCGTGGATGACGACGATGCCGGGCGCCTTCGCGGTCGATTGCGGATGGGCAACGAAGGAGTCGACGGTCCTGGCGCCGTTCTTTACGGTGACCCATTCCTTCTTCCGCGGAGACTTCTCGAGAATCGCCTTGGCCCAGTCCTGCGCCCCCGCAATCCGTGCTCCGAAGGCGATCGCGGCCGTTCCGGCCGCGCCTTGTCCCAAGAAATGCCTTCTCGAAACTGTAGTCATGTTCGTTGCACTCCCTTGTCTGATTGACTGTGGACGATGGCCCGTGGCGCTGTCCTCGGACGCATTCTATACCCTGAGCTCGAGTCGAAGGGAGTCGAAGGCAGCACCGCCGGAGGCGGGGTGATTCGACGGCTCGGGCGCGCACGAACGAGGCCTCACGCGGCGCCGCAGCACTTCTTGAATTTCCTGCCGCTGCCGCACGGACACGGATCGTTCCGCCCGGCCTCTGTCCGGACTCGCATCGCCGTCGCCGCCGGCTCGCGCCCCTTTGCCACGAGTCTCGCCAGCGGCTCGCGGCTGTGCGTGAAGAACCGCTTCAACCCCGCGCACAGATAGTTGAGTCCCGGCTCTCCGTCCGGAGCTCGAATGAAGCGGTACTTCGGGCAGTGGCCGTGGCACGTGGCGAGCACGTCGCATTCCCGGCAGCAACGCGGCAGCGCGTCACGCTTGGCGTCGCCGAAGGCCCGCTGCGTCGCGCTATCGAGCATGTCGGCGAGCGGCGTCTGATGGATGTTGCCGATCCGGTGTTCGCGGTCGACGTAATGATCGCAGGAGAAGAGATCGCCGTCGTGCTCGATGGTGGGAATCTGGCCGCACGTTTCGCGGAAGATGCACAGCGAGTGGTCCAGCCCGGCCGCCGGCCGCGCGGCTTCTTCGAAGTACTGAACCCCGATCCGCTCCACGTCCCGCGCGATCCACTCGTCGAAGATCTTGCACAGGAACGTTCCGAAATCCTCGGCCGAGGGCGTGTGCTCGCTCACGCCGCGCTCGGTTCCGGGCGCCGGCTCCACAACCGGAAGGAAACCCAGATAGCGCGCGCCGATTCGACGGAAGAATCGATAGACGGCAAGCGGGTGTTTGACGTTGAGACTGTGCACGACGCAGAGCACATCGAGCGAGACGCCGCTTCCGCGCAGAATCTCGTAGCCGCGCATCGCCAGCCGGTGCGTTGGCTGCCCCCCTTTGTTCACCCGGTAGGCGTCGTGCAGCTCGGCTGGTCCGTCCAGGCTCACGCCGACATGAAAACGCTCTGCTGCCAGAAAGCGCGCCCATTCCTCGTCGATCAGCACGCCGTTTGTCTGCATGCCGTTGCGGACCACCCACCCGGCCGGCTTGTGCTTACGCTCCAGGTCGACGGCCTTCCGGTAGAAGTCCACGCCCAGCAGCGTCGGCTCGCCGCCATGCCAGGAGAAGCTGACTTCAGGGCCGCTGGACGCCGCGATGTGCTGAACGATGTACTCCTCCAGCACCGCATCGGTCATACGGGGGGCGCGGTTGTCGGGATACAGTTCCGCCTTGTCCAGGTAGTAGCAGTACTTGCAGTCGAGATTACAGACCGCTCCCGCCGGCTTGGCGAAGATCTGGAAGTCCCTGGAGGCTCTAGCCACGGTCCCTCGTTTGGAAACGGCCGCTCTCACCGGATGGGCGCGATGCCCAGCGGTCCGCAGGTCGTGACGGCCGCACGGCGGGCTACTCGAAATACGAGGCGTACTTCTTCGGCACCTCGCGGAGGTTCCTGATTGCGATCTCTTTGAAGAAGACCTCGGCCGCTTCGCTCTGGATCTGGAGCTTCCCCTTCGTGAGTGGGGTGGCCTTCCCGTTCGCCATGTAACGAGAGCTTCGCAGCACCATCACCACCTTGCCGTTCACGATGTGGAGGCTCTTGTCGCCGAAACAGATCAGCTCGATCTCGGTCCACTCTCCGTTCGGGCTCTCGTAGTCCGCGCTGCGCATGCAGAAGCCGCCGTTTGGCGAGCCCCCGCCGAACGGCATGAACGGCTGCTTCTCGCTGGCGACGGCGCTCATGTTGCCTTCCCGGGGAAACGCCCGGATGTCGATCGCCGAGTTCGCTTGAGGCCAGAAGTCGCCCATGTGGCCTTCCATGATCTGGAACTCCTGCGAGAGCATCCACGACCGCCAGTAGTCCACGCCACTCTCGCCGACGGAGTGGTAGAGCAGGCCGGAGTCCTTCAACAGGTCGATCCGGGGCTCCCACTTCCTGGTCCCCCATTTGACCTTCAGGCGCAGGTGATAGTTCTCGAACTCCTGCTTGGTGAAGAGGCAGCCGTAGATCTCGCCGCTCACGCGCAACACCGGTGCGCCGCTCTCCTCGACGATGGTGAACACCTTGGCCGTGTCCTTGTTGTAGCCAATGGGCGGTATGGGCTGCCCCTTCTCGTCCGTCGGCGCCTTGCCCGAGTATCCGCTCGTGTGGCGGAAGCTCAGGTACGTTTCCCATTGAGAGAGGCTCTTGTCGAGCAGAGACGTCCAGACATCGGCCGCGGACGCGGAACCGGGGGCGTACGGCGAAACGGCGCAGACCGAAAGGACGAGCCAGAATCCGAACCAGGCGAGCCGTGCGGACAGTGCGCATGTTCATCCTCGTGCGAAGTCGCCGGGAGTGCCAGCACATTCTATCCGGAGTGGCTCCTCGGCCTCAGTCATCGACAACCGCGACGAGCGCGAGGTTCGACGGCCGGGCGGCGCGGACAGCCGACAGGCGAATTCCACGGTCGAACGTCGCGAGGCACCCGCACCTCGAGGCAGCAAGGCCGAGCAGGTAGGCGTCTGTCACCTCCTGGGCGGTGTCAGGCATCACCGGCCGGGGTTGCGCCAGCCGCTCGAGCGGCGAGTTCGCTGCGCGCCCACGCCCGGGCCCATTCCAGGTCAATCGTCTCGGACTCGGAGTGGCCGGTGTCCCAGGAGTAGTCCGAAGACACGGTTTCGCACACGCGTTGGTCGGACAGTCCCTCGATGGCTTTCAGGTCGTCCAGCGAGACGCTGGCCTCCCGGCCGGGCAGGAGTCGCTGCAGAGCCCGCACGGCCCGGTGGACGTCTCCTGCATCGTAGGGCGATCGCTTCGTCATCGAGGCCGTCCGCAGGACGTTCACCAGCGGCCGGACGGCCGCCGCGTCGTTCGAGTCGCCGAGCGCCGGAATGGCGGCCATCACGCGGTGCTTGTCGAGGGCCGTTGCGAGTGCTCGGGCGGCCTCCGGGCCGCCGATGCAGGTGAGTGCCGCGGCGATGGCCGGCGCGTCATCGCGCCGGCTCTTGTTCAAGGCCTCGCCGAGCGGCCCGACGACGCGCGGGTCCCCGAGCCGGCCCAGGACGCGCGCGACGCGCACAGCCGCCGCCCGATCGGACAGCCGGCCCGCCAGCGCGTCGACCGCCGGCGCACCAATCTCCACGAGCCGCTGAGACGCCCAGAAATCGTCGTGCCTGTCGGCGCGGGCCACTTCCTCCACCAGGGCGGGCACGGCGTGCGTGCCCAGTTTCCGCAACGCCGCCTGCGCGGCCTCGAACACCTCGCTGTTGCCCCGCGCTGCAATGTCAATCAGCTGCGCCGCTGCCGCCGGTTCCCCCACGGCCCCGAGCGCCTCGACGGCTACGAACAGCGTGGGGTCACTGCCGCGCTCCAGCCTGGCTCCTTCCTCGATGACCGCGAGCGCCAGCGCCGCTTGAACGCGCGCGGGCCAACCGGGGTCGGCATCGCGGAGGGCGCCGAGCAAGTCGGGCAGCCGGTCGTGGCAGCTCGTGGCGACACGGAGCACCGTCTCGAGGGGGGCCCCGCTGTCCTGGATGGCAACCCGCCAGCCCTCGTCGACGAGCGCTGCCGCCACGCGGTGCGCGTCGGTCGTCGGGCTCCAGCCCCTGGCGCGCAGGACGGGAAGGACCCGCTTCGGCTCCTGTTCGAGGAGCGGTTCGAGCAGCGAGATGACGGTTTCGGGGTCGCCGACGTGCTCGAGGACTCCGATCGCCCCGCCCCAGGTGCCCCTGGGCTCGCACCGAAGCAGTCGCGATGCGGCAGCCACGGTCTCCTGCGGCCGGTCGGCAAGCGAGCGGCTGATGACGGCGCGGTCCCGCTCATCGGCCTGGGGAAACGCCTTGATCAGGGGCTCGACGCCTTCCAGACTGCCAAGGGCCGCGAGGCAGACGATCCCCGAGTGCCTCGTCGGCGGGAAGAGGCTGCCCGCGGCAGCCACCGCGGCGGCAACCGCATCCGGCCCGAGCGCCCGGACCGCGGCCAGCGCCGAGTCGCGATGGGGGCCGTCGAGGCAATGCATGAGCAATGGCAATGCGCCAGTGTCGCCGAGCGCGGTCAGCGATTCGATGGTCGCGCGGTCTCCGACGCGCGCCAGACGGTCCCGAAGTGCCGGGGCGGCGCGCAGGTCCTTAAGCTCGCCGAGTGCGCGCGTCGCCGCCTCGGCGACTTCCGGCTTCTTCGGCCACCACGCGAGAGCCGCAATCAGGGCGTCGACGTCGCGGCGTGCCTTGAGCTTCGCGACATTGGGCGGCAGGTGGAAAAGCCCCATGGGACACCTCTCACAGCGGCGAGGATCGAGCGTGGACGTCCTCTGCGCGCCTCGTTGATAGCCGAACGGGCGGCGCCTGTCAATCTTCGCCACCTGGCCGAAGCGGTCGGTCGCTGGCTGCCGAGGTGTCTACGCCCGCACTTGGCGCGGGATTGGCCTTGACGAACGACTCCTTCAGCCCGGCGCCTGCCTGGGCGAAGCGCTGCAGGACACGGCGTCGCCGTCACGCCTTGCGCAGTTTCACGCCTGGGGATTCGGCGCCGCCAGGTAGGCCTCCGGCCGGTACGGCGGGTCGCCTCGGCGGGACAGTTCCTCGCGGGCCACCTGCCGCGCCGCCTCGTAACTCACCGTCCGCGTCCACTCAATCTCGCAGTCGGGACGGTAGTCTTTGACCTGGTAATCCCGGGTCTCGAGCACCAGGTGCAGGAGGTTGGTGGCGACGTCCGAGTCGATGTGGCACAACTCCCGCGCCACGCGCTCGGCTCCCTCGGGGGCCACGAACCTGCCTGCCAGCGACAGCAGCTCGGCCGTTAGACCAGAGCCCGGCAGCAACGCGAGAAGGTGGGGTGCGACGCAGTTCACTTCCTGCAGCGGCAGGTAGTGCCGAAGAATCGGATCGATGGCGCGCGGGTCGCCGATGCGGGCGAGCGCTTCGACCGCCCTCTCGCTGAGGCCCCAGGCGACAACCTCGTCGATCGCCGCCGGACCGAAGCGCACGACCGCGTCCCAGTTGTGGCGCAGGATCTCGTAGGCGAGCGCCGTCGCCCGGTCGAATGCCCGCCCCATCGTATCGAGGGCGTTCGCCGCGGCGTTGCGCCGGTCCCAGAATCAGGTTGTGGTCCCTCACGGCACCCTTCAGCGTCTCGAAGGCCTCCATCGAATCCGATCTTGGCGAGGGCGGTTGCCGCGTGCTCCCCCTCGGGCTCGTCCACGTCGCGTAGCGCGGCTGCCAACCGGCCGACCGCTGCGGCGCCAAAACGCCCGAGCGCGCCCCAGTCGCGGCGTACGGCGGCGTATGCGACCGCCGCGTCCGGATCGGGCGGAGTCCACTTCAGCTTCTCCAGTCCGGCTGCCGCTGCTGCCCGAACGGAGCGTCGAGGTTCGTCCAACGCACCTGCCATCACGCGCGCGGCGTCGGCGGTGCCAACCGCCGTCAGCACGGCGATTGCCGCGCACGCATCCGCGTCGTTCGCCAGCGCGATACGCTTGGCGAGCGGAGGCACCGCCAGGCGCCCGAGTGCCACCAACTGGTCCCATCGCTCGTGTGCGACCAGGTAGGCCAGGCGTTCGGCGTCGGACGCTGGCTGCCACCCATTCGCGTCCAGGGCGGTCGCTGCCGCGCGCCTCGTCGTCGGGTGCGGGGATTCGAGAGCGGCGACGAGGGCGGACGTTGTCACGCACTAATCCATCTTGCCGAGGATGGCCGCCACCTTCGCCGCCGAAGGCCCGGCCGCTGCGCCGAGCAACGGTCCGACCGCAGCGGCCCCGGCCCTGGCAAGTGCGTGTGACACAGCGGCCGTCAACGCCTCAGCGGCCTTCGTCGATGCTGCGAGGACGCCGACCAGGGCACGCACGGCGTCCGGCGTGCCAATCTCGCCGAGGGCCCGCGCCGCCCGCTGGCGGACAGCCATCGGCCGGTCGGGCTGCAGGAGCGCGCATAACGCGGGTACGGCCGCCGGCGCCTGGACATCTGCGGTCCAAGCCGGGGCCGCGTCGTAGAGAAGGTCGAGGGCGGCGGCGTCCGTGCCCTGGTACGGATCGCCGAGAAGGGGCACGAGACGGGCGACCACGCCGCGTCCGAGGGAACGCACGTATGCCGGGTCGCCAGTGGCGAGCGCGGCGTGCAGTCGCAGGTCGTCGTCCGGCGGCTGCCAGCCCAGCACCTGCAGCACCTGGCCCGCCGTCTGCCGCATCCAGGAATCACCCTCGCGCAGCGCCGCTTCCAGCGCGGCGAGCGCCTCTTTGGCTGCCGAAGAACTGCGCCAGTTGGGGTCGATCGCGTCGAGCGCCGCGCGCGCGGCTTCACGCTGCCCGTCGGACGTCGTCCGCATGGCTTCGATGAGTGCCGGCAGGGCGCAAGCGTCCCCGATCCGCCCGAGCGCCCGCGCCGCAGGGGCGGCGAGGTGGCGGTTGCCGCGCAGCGCGCGGACGAGGGCGTCGGTCGCCGACGGATCCCCAATCGCTCCCAGCATGACGGTCGCGGCCGTCTTGGCCTCGTTGGAGCCTCGGCCGCCCAGCACCTGGACGAGTTGCTCGACGACGGTGCGGGCCGCCTCACTGCGCCGCCACGCGGGTCCCATTCTGTCGAGCTCGGCGAGGACCGCTTCCCGGACGCCGCTGTCATCGTCGCGCAGCAGCGGGACGAGGAGGGGAACCGCGGCTTCTCCGCGCGGCGCGACGGCGACGACGGCCGCCATCCGGAGTGGCGCTTCCTTGGCGCCGAGCAGCCGGGGCGCCGCGGCCAGGATCGCTTCCGACGAGCGCCACGACGGACCGGCCGCTTCTAGCGCCTTGAACGCCTCGGCGCGCACGGTCGCGTCGGAATCCAGCAATGCCCGGACGAGTGACGGGACGACGGGCTGGGCGGCCGAGGCGAGCGCCTCGACCGCCGCACGTCGGACATCTACGCGCGAGGCGCCGAGGAGGGCGCTCAGCGCCTCGAGCGCCCGCGGGTCCGACGACCCGCCGAGCGCCCGCGCCGCCTTCTTGCACGTGTCAGGGTCACCGAATCTCGCCTGGCGCAGCGTCCACCACAGCACGGCCGGCTCCTTTCCGCGTTGGGCGTGCCAATTGTAGCGCTGCTTCACTCCTCGCGCGGCGGGATATGATGGCGCCGACCTGGTGGTGGCCTCGATGTTCTCGCTCCGTACCGCCTACGTTCACATCACGCGTGCGTGCCAGTTGCGCTGCGCCCGCTGCTACGCGTCGGCCGGCGAGCCGCTTGCCGGCGAACTCGACACGGCGGAGTTGAGGCGTCTCTGGCAAGACCTTGTCGCGCTGCGACCGGGCAAGGTCGTTGTGACCGGCGGCGAGCCGCTGCTCAGGGCGGACGCGATCGAGTTGCTGGCAGCGCTCCGCGACGCCGACCCCGCCCGAGCGATACGGGTGGCCGTGAACACCAACGGCCGCCTGGTGACACGGGATTTGGCGTCACGCCTCGCCCCACTGATCGACGAGGCGCGCATCAGCGTGGACGGCCCGGAGCGGTACCACGACGGTCTTCGCGGGCGTGGCAGCTTCGAGCTCGCGATGCGCGCCTTCGATCACCTCCGGCGCGCCGGCATCACCGCCCGGGCCGGCATCACGGTGACCGCTTCGCTGCTGCCTCATCTGTCGGAGACATTCGAGACGCTGCGCGATCATGGCGTGACCGAGTTTCGGTTGTCCCCGCTCCGCACCGTCGGACGGGCGAAAGGGGCGAGCGGGGAGGCCATCGACGAGGCGTCCGTCGCTGTGGCTGTCGAGCGTGCGTGGCGCGCACTCGTGCCGGAGGCGCCGCCACGACAACCGCAGCCGCGCCGGTCTGTGGGCGCGAACTGCGGCGTCGGGCAATACCTGAACGTCATGCCTGACGGCGAGGTGCATCCCTGCCACGTGCTCATGCGCCCGGCGTTCCGTTTGGGGAACGTCCGCACCGAAAGGCTCGCGGACATGTGCGGTGAGCGGAGTCTGCTGGCGCGGCTTCGAGCACTCGACTTCGCGCGCGTCGCCGGTGAAGATCCTGGCTTGGCGGCCCTGGCCGCGCCGGGGGCCTGCCTGGGCGAGGCACTCAACGACGAGACGCTGGGGTTGCTCGAGTAACCCCGGCCCCGATACGACGCGTGTTTCATCCGGGGGCGCGGCCGATGACGCGGTTCAGAGGCTGAAAGGCCGGAAGTTGCTGATACACGCCTCTCCCGAATCCACTTCAAGGCCGCGATCTGGTCCTGCGTGGCGTAGTTGCCGGAGGAGTGATGCGGGGATTCCGCCGTCAGTTCGGGGTGGGCCAGAAAGCCGAGAATGCCGAGCCGGTACTGCACCGACACGAACACGACCCCGTGCTTCGACCTGCTGGGCGCGCCCACGGATTCGGCCTCCGGTGACGGCTGCCGTGGGATCCGACTGAGCAACGGTTATCGAGATGGAAGCGGCGGCCGCGAGCGCCAAAAGGAACCCGGGAAGAGTCCTGTGGATGGCCACCGAGAGTCCGGCCCGGAGAAGCGTCGATGTCATGGCAGTTCACCTTGTCCTTCAGAACGTGCACTGTCAGAAGCGACCCTTCTGGCTGAGCCACCTGTCGGCGTAGTCGTACAGGGTCTTGATGGTATCGCCGAACTGGCCCGGCGTCGTTTCGCACTGCCTGCACGCGCCATACCCGTGACTGGCGCCTTCCACGAACGCCAGGGACTTGTCCCTGGCGGCGGAGTGTTCGTAGATGGTCTCGGCCGCGAGGTACTCGTAGCCGCCGGTCATCCCCATGAACAGCGAGGGGACGCGGATCTGCTCGACGTTGCCCGGCGCGCTGGCGTAGGAGGACGTCCACTCGACCCCGTACATCGAACTCTCGTCGTACCCGAAGCGGTCTGTCACCCGGACGGCGTTGTCCACCAGGTAGCGTCGAGCGGTCGTGTTGAGCGCGCCGTTCTGCGGTGACGAGGGTCTTCCCGACGGCACGCGCACGGAGTGAACAATCTGAGTGGTCACCGAGCCGTCGGCGTGGATCAACGGCCACGGTTTGACGGTGTGCGCCATCAGCTTGACGTCCTGGGGGAACAACTTGTTGTTGGGCCCCATGCTGTTGGCGCCGTAGACGACAATTGGAGGATCGTCGATCGACTGGGGGCCGAGAGCCGCCACCCTCCCCACCATCGACCTGATGACCGCGTTGTTGCGCCTGCCCACGGCGCCCTGCCACTTCTTGATGAATTCCGGGCTGTAGTTGGAGTTTCCGCCAGCGTTGTACCCGTTCTTCGGGTTGAACAAGTTCAGAATCCTCATCCACATTCGCCGGATCGCCTTCGTCGATCACCGCCGGGTCGATGCTGAGCAGCGTCATGACGGCGTTGCCCCAGTTCGCGTCCGCGAGGATCATGCCGTCGGCCACGGGCATGCTCGCGAGAGACTCCGGACACCTTGTGATCTTCTCCGGCCCCTGGCATGCTTTGACGCCGTTCTCCGCCATCAACTGGTACGCAGTCATGAGCGTCGCGCCACCGCTGTGTCCCCAGAGCACGACCTTCCTGACGCCGTCGACGCTGCGCAAGTACTCCACCGACAATCTCGCATCCGGGAGGATGTCGTTCAGGCCGCCGCCGGAGTTCTTCGTGCAGAGCACGGTGTAGCCGCGTCTGGACAACTCCGAGCAGGCGGAGAAGTTCGAATAGTCGGAGCCGAAGTGCATGACGAAGACGCCGATGCGCGTCTTCTCGCCGGGGGCTGCGGGTTGGTAGAGGAAGCCCGTCGCCTTACCGGCCTGCACCGGGGTCCGCTTGACGGACGGATCCAGCGGCGCGGCGCCTCCCGGGCCACCCGCGCCCTGCCCCACCTGTCCCCGGCCCGCCGGATCGCTTCTGCCCCTGGAATCCTGGGTGAGCAGCGGTCTCGAACACAACAGGCTCAGCGCCGCGACCGCAACGATCGAGCGAGAGAGTCTCACCGGCTGCATCGGTCCTCCCGGTCGGGTCGGATGCTCAGGAACCGGCCTGTAACATCCGCGTTGACGGGCCTTCCGGTCTCAGACATCATTGGCCGGCCGTGATTCCGCCCCCGGGGGTTGCTTCAGTCGCGCGGGGACCGACCGGGAGAGCGTCCTCGAGGCGCGCGGACGGCCGCCGCCGCGAGCGCCCATGTTGCATTGTCGACCGGCATCCCCGCGCTGTGGCCGCAAGCCGGTACTCGGAGGTCGAACGAGAGGCGAGCACATGAAGACTTCAATGGTGCTCGCGGTTCCTGATGGTGGCCCTGGTTGCCTGCGGTCGTTGCGGCGCCCGGCGCGATCGCACAAGAGGCGAATCGCTTCAGTCCGGTGGCGCTCGTCAAGAACGGCGATACGGTCGGCTACGAATCGTACCGGATCATAAGGCTCGGCGACGGAATCTACCAGATCAAGGATCCCGGAGATCCCAAGGCCAAGGCCGGCGGCTTGATCGGCGTCGACATGTATCTGGTCAGAGGCGCGTCGAAGGCGCTGCTGATCGACCTCGGCAACAACTACATCGACGGCTATCCCGGGGATGTCATTCCGCCGCGGCCGCACGCCGCCGAGGAGCTGCGCGCCGTCGTGGACGGTCTTCGCGGCAGGTTGCCGTTCGAGGTGGCCATCACGCACGCGCATCCGGATCACGACGGCATGACCCGGGCGTTCATCGACGCGGAAGATCACGATGTGGATGCCGAAGGGTGAAGACCTCGAGGCACCGAGGAAGCAGTACGGGAATATCGACCCGTCGGTGTACACCGTTTTCGACCACGCCACGAAGACGTTCGACCTGGGTGGCGGCCGCGTCGTCAAACCCCTGCTCGTGCGAGGTCATTCGAACGGGTGCACCGCCTATCTGCTCGCCAAAGACCTGATCCTCTTTACGGGCGACTCCATCGGAATCGGGGCCGGCCGGAGCCTGAGGTCTGCAGAGAGCCTGAGGCTCTTCGCCGAAGACACCCAGAAGCTGGTTGAGTACTTGAAAGCCAGCCTCGCACCGTACGAGCGTTACGCGCTGAAGGTCTATACCGGCCACAGCGCCGAGAACGCGATCGCGGGGTTCTACAGCGCGAATCACCCGATGCTCGACCTCGACTACCTGGATTGGCGCTTCGTCCAGGACCAGGCGTTGTGCGCGAACGCCGTTCTCAAGGGTATGTGGCTGGTCCCTGACAGCGGCCTTCGGCAGATGGAGGTCACGAACAAGCAGAACGGCCGTCGGGTGAACGTCATGCTGTATGGCATCGGCGCCGTCGAAATCCCGCTCGAGGCCGCGTACGAAGCGGCCGGTCTGAAGATGTCGAAGTGACCACGGCGAGTCAACCATCGCGGATCGGCGCGAGCCCAAATTGCCGTCCGGTCCGGACGAAGGCCTGGAGGTGGAAGCACCATGGCGCGTACGATCTCGCTGTTGTTCGCGGGTGTCGTGTTGTTCGTGACAACGTCGTTCGCTCAGCCGGTGGCTGCGTTCGACGCGGTTGGACTGGTCAAGCTCGGCGACGAGGTCAAGTACGGCTCGTACCTGGTCCGCAAGATTGGAGACGGGGCGTACCAGATCAACGACCCGGGTGACAGGTCGACAAAAGGTGGCGGCTGGGGTGTCGACATGTACCTGGTGTGCGGCACCCGGAAGGCGATGCTGTTCGACCTCGGCAATAACTACATTGCCGGATACGAGAAGGACGCGCTGAAGCCGAGGCGGAATGCTGCCGAGGAGTTTCGCGCCGTCGTCAACGGCTTGATCGGCAGGCTGCCGCTCGAGATTGCCATCACCCACATGCATCCAGACCATGACGGGATGGCCGGCGCCTTCGCTGGCGGCAAGGTGCCGATGTGGGCGGGGGAAGGGGAAGATCTGACCGTCCTCAAGACCCAACACAACCTCGACCCATCGATGTTCCGGACCTTCAAGCAGGGCTCGACGTCTTTCGACCTGGGTGGCGGACACGTCGTCGAAACCCTCCCCGTACGAGGCCACAGCAATGGCGGCACGGTGTACCTCCTGAAGAAGGACTCCCTCGTCTTCTCGGGTGACGCGCTCGGGTCCGGGTTTGGCCAAGCCTTCGGGACGGTCGAGCGGCTCAAGCAGGTGGCAGGAGATTCCCAGAATCTCGTGAACTACATCAAGGGCAACTACGCGCCCTACGAGCGGTATCTGCTGCGGGTCTATACGGGCCATTGGTGGCAGAACGCATACGGTGGCTTCCTCCATCCGAACAAGGCGTCGATCGACGTCGGCTATCTGGACTGGCGCTTCATCCAGGATGTTTCGGCGTGCGCGAACGGAATACTCCAGGGGAAATGGCTCGTCGAGGGAAGCGGGATCAAGTACATGGGGAACATGCTCTACACCGACGCGTGGGGTTCCGCGGCGGGAAGAGCGATCATGGTATCCGGCATCGGCACGATTATCCTGCCGCTCGAACTGGCCTACCAGGCAGCCGGCCTCCCGGTGCCGCCGGAACTGCAGCGAAGATGAGGGGGACTGAGATGACGATCACTCGAGCCACCGTCGGCGCGGTTGTGCTCGCCGGAGCCGTCGCCGTGACGGCCCAGGTGGCCGATCCCGGGAACCTGCGCGCCGGCGCCAGCCGCGTCGAATACACGAAGCTGACGCCGCCCCCGGCCACGCCGCCCTCGGGCAAGTACGAACACGAGAAGGTCTTCGTCCGGGCCATCGTCGTCGACAACGGATCGACGCGCGCGGCGCTGGTGAGCGTCGACGGCAGCGCGCCGGCGACCGCCCGCGGCAGGGTGGCCGAGCTGCTGAAGTGCCCGGTCGAGAACGTCATCCTCTCGGGCACGCACTCGCACAGCGCGGGATGAGCGGCGGGGCAGGCACGAGGCCTCTGGGTCAGCCGGGCGCCGCCCCGCGGCCGCAGCCACAGGGCCCGTCTCCCCTGGATGACGTGGTCGTGGACGCGGTCCGCCAGGCGGCCGCCAGGCTGCAGCCGGCGCGCCTGGGGTTCGGCACGGGGCTGTGCTATCTCAACGTCAACCGAGACGCCGTCAATTCGAAGACAAGACTCTGGACGCAGGGCGCCAACCCGACCGCGCCCTCCGACAAGACCGTCGCGGTGCTCAAGTTCGAGAGCCCGGCGGGTGAGCCGATCGCCCTCTACGTCAACTACGCGATGCACCCGGTGAACCTGTACCTGGGTGGCATCACGAGCGCGGACTACCCCGGGGCAATGGCCCGGTACATCGAGCAGATCTACGACGATCGCGTCGTGGTCGCGTTCTCGCAGGGCGCGGAAGGCGACCAGAATCCCCTCTACCTGAGGCCGTCCACCGTCGCCATGCTGCGCCGAGGCGGACAGGACTACGCGGGGCAGCCGCTCGTTCGAGAAGAGGTCGAGGCCGAGATCCGGGAGGAGCGGCGGCCGATGGTGCCGTTGACCCAGAAGACGGCAGACGACATCGAGAAGTGGATCGAGGCCGAGGGGATGCTGCTCGCCGAGGAGGTGCTCCGCGTCTCGCAGTCCGTCACCGCCACCGACGGCAGTGCCCGCATTGCCGGCGCGCAGCGCACGATCACCTGCCCCGGCCGGACGCGCACCAACGTCGGCCGCGAGGGTCAGGCCGGCACCTACACCGACGGCCCAGACGTCAACATCCTCCTCGGTGTACTGGGCATCGGCGAGGTAGGCCTCGCCTACACGCAGGGGGAGGTGTACAACGCGGTCGCCCAGCAGCTGAAGGCGAAGTCCCCGCTCGGGCGGACGCTGTTCGTCGGGCTCGCCAACGGCCAGGCGAACTCGGGGTACATCCCCACCGACGACGCGTTCGGCCGCTACACGTTCCAGGTCCTGGGATCGCGACTCAAGCCCGGGTGCGCCGAGACCTCCATCCAGGACGCGATGCTCGACATGCTGACCCGCTACGCCACTGGCCTGGCTGGGCGCAATTAGGGACGCGGCACCGCACCGGTCACCGCGGGACCTTCATGTGTTGCCGCACCCACTCGAGGAAGATCCCACAGTGGGCCGGGCGGATGTTGGCGTTGGTCACCGGACCATCGGCGCTGAACTCCAGGTACCGGGCGGTCGCCGGTTCGTATCGAGGCCACTCCGGAAGCGAGCGGCCGTTCGGATTGCCGGTCTGCGCGAAGTTCGTCCAGGTCCTGTTGGATAACGTCCGATGCCTTCCGATCCGCATCCGACCAGGCGACGGTGTCGCCGGGACGACCCATCGTGCCGAACACGTAGACGACCTCGGCGCCGTGCGTGGAGCCTGCCGATTCGCGTCCCGGAGTGATCCGGTCGAACTGGTACTGGTAGGTCGGGTGGCCCGCCGCACCGTGATAGCGGGCGACCGCGACCGTGCCGCACCGCTGCACGATGTCCGTCATCCACTGTGCGCCCGCCGAGCCGTACAGCGGATCCGGCTGCGGTTCCGTGTCCCCGGCAATGCCGTAGGCCTCGATGGCCCTGGCCGCCAGGCCCGGCCCGTACTTCTTCTCGATCGTCTTCCGCAGTTCGGCATTCGTGAACGGCTGCGTGATCTCCCGGGCATTGCTGCCGACCACCAGGGGAATCGGCAGTTGCTTCCCTTCCGCGAACACCTCTACTGGGTGGCGAGGGAGTACCCAGCCGTCGACGGACGTGAGCAGGCCGGTGTCGCTGTCGAGCCCGGTCGGCAGGAACGGCGCCGCCGCAGCCACGACCCTCTCTGACGGTAGCGCGCGGAGGAACGCCAGGGCGTCCGGTCCCCGGGGCGCCTGAAGGGCGTCGGCAATCTGCTCGC
Organism: uncultured Acidobacteriota bacterium; assembly: GCA_963784455.1. GTDB lineage: Bacteria > Acidobacteriota > Vicinamibacteria > Vicinamibacterales > Fen-181 > FEN-299. The sequence continues at coordinate 181,636 of CAWARN010000020.1, forward strand.
CGATCCGTTCCGCCCGTCCCTTCACCATCGTGCCGGCGAAGGATGTCATCTGCCCGCTCTCGGCGATCGCCGCGTGGAACAGGCCCTTGGAGAGCGGCGACGCCATCAGGACCTGGACGTCGAACGAACCGGAGGACTGCCCGAACAGCGTCACCCGGCGCGGATCTCCGCCGAACTGCCGCGCGTTGTCCTGTATCCACTGCAGCGCCATCAGCGCGTCCAGCAGGCCGTAATTACCGGAGGCGTGATGGGGTGACTCTCCGGACAGTGCCGGATGGGCCATGAAGCCCATCACACCAATCCGGTAGTTGGCCGTGACGACGATGACGCCCCGGCGGGCGAGCTTCGCGCCGTCGAAGGTCGGGTTGGAGGCGGAGCCGGTGGCGTTGGCCCCGCCGTAGAGCCACAGCATCACCGGGACCTGCGAAGAGACGGGCCACCGCGGAACCCACACGTTCAGGGTACAGGCAGTCGTCGCTTCCCGATGGCCCCTGCCGTCCCATCTGCGCGCACGTCGGCCCGTATGCGGTGGCGTCCCTGACGCCCGGCCAGGGCTTGACCTTCATCGGTTCGCGCCAGCGCAGTTGCCCGACGGGTGGTTGCGCGAACGGGACGCCGAGGAACGCGGCGCCCCCGCCCTCGAGCAGTTGGCCCCGAACCTGCCCGCCCGTGACGGTGACCGTCGGCGCCGGTTGTGCCGCCGCGTGGCGAGCGCACGGACCGCCAATCGAAACGACGAGCACAAGGCCGAGGCACACCGCCGCCCTCGCGACGCGAACACGCTCGTCTGCGGCAGTCTTCATGAGAGCCGTCTCCTCTTGTGCCGGGCCGCGGGACCTGGTACACGCGGCCGAGCTGCGCGTTCCGGAACGTCTCGGTGCCGGGCTACCCGCGCATGTCCAGAATCGCTCCCGATCGTTCTCAGGTGGTTCTGATAGTCGTCTGTACCGTACAGGGCGTCACGGAAGTTCACCAGCTCGATTCGGTGCTGCTTGATCCAGTTCTTCAGCCTCGAATCGCACATCGCTGCCACATCCTGGGTGCGGCCGACCACGAACTGCTGGGCGCGGGCGCGGTTGGCGCGCTCGCCGAGGCGATAGGTGTAGTAGTCCACGTATCCCGGATGCCAGGCCTGCGCGAAGATCATGTCTTCGGGATAGTCGAGGATGCCGGCGCGGTCTTCGGTGTAGAAGAGGACAGGGTCGTATTCCTTCTCCACCTTGGCGATCGAGTCGGTCAACAGGTCGATATAGGCGAGCGTCCCCACCGGCATGATGATTTTCCGGCTGGCAAACCGCGGGTCGGCACCACCGCCCTGGGCGCCCTGACTGGCAGCCGCCCCTCTGCCCGAAGTGGGAGATCCGGGTTGCGCGGGCGCGCTGCCTGCGCCGGGAGCGCCGACCGTGTAGTACTTGGCCCATTCCTCGCCGGCCTGCTGCGCATCCCTGATGTGCCTCAGATATTTGTCGCGGAACGCCTCGAACTTCGTGTTGGGGGGCGCCGGCACGGTGAAGTTGGCGGCCAGGCCGAACTCGGCCGTGACCTGGCTCATGGCCCTGCCCCATGGGGCATTCCCCCTGCCGCCGCCGCCGGTGTCGGGAGCTCTGCCGAGGATCTTCACGCATCTGTCGAGTTGAGCGCGGACTTCGGCCAGCGCCTCTTCGAAGACCACGTCCTGTGCCTGCGCAAGATCGGTCCTGAATCTCCCGGCGAATTCGCCGGTCCTCTCGATGAGCGACGGCGCGCGCTTGGGATCGGAGACAGGCGCGCCCCACATGTGCGTGTGCCAACCGATCGAGATCCACGGGAACTTCTTCAGGCGCTCCAACGCGTCATCAGTCCCTGGCGAATCCAGCATGACGTCAGCCGCGGTGACCACACCGTTCTCGATGGCCTCGAAGGCCCCAATGTTGCAGAACCTGGACATGCCGATATCGTCGGCGCGCACCACCATCTTCCGGTTCGCCCTCGTCGACACTGCCGTTTGCGCGGCCAGCGGCAAGGCACTGATCGCGGTGAAGCCAGCGGCTCCGACCGCGACGGTCTGAAGGAACTCTCTTCGGTCGTGTCTCATGGGGGTGCCTTCCTTCTGGGATCACCGCCGTCGAGCGGGCTGCTTCGGGTCTCCGGCCTTGGCAAGCACGCCGGCGAGCCAGGCATAGGCTTCCTGCACATCGTAGTTGCCCGAGTGAGGCCGCACCCATGCCAGCTTGAAGTTGGCGTCCTTGACGGACCGGTCCTTGAGCATGGCGTAGTAGAGCGCCACTTCGACCGCGAATGACGTGTCGCGGTCCACCATGCCGTGTCGGACATACCAGTACGGTGCGCTGTCGGCGCTCGAGTTCAGGTAGGTCATCGGGCTGACCATCCGGATCTGGTCGTCGAGTGTCGTGGCCGGATCGGCGAGATAGGCGTCCCACTTCTTGCCCGTGTCGTCGAAACCCAATCCGTCGCCCGGCACTTCGTTGTTGTTCCAGGCGTATTCTTCGAAATTGAGGTACTCGACACGGGCCGGGCCAAACAGGGAATTCTCCCCGCTCAGCGCCTTGCTGCCGGTGTTCGCCGTCGCGTCGAAGGCCGGGACGGTCTTGAGGGCCGTCGCGCTGGTCACGAACTTGAGGTAGTTCTCGTAATCGATGCTCTTGACCTTGCCGCCCTCCACTGTGAGCCAGTCGTTCCGGAGCCGAACGGCGCCGCCCCTGCCCGTCAGGACGAACTCCTCCCCGATGGCAGGAACCGCCGTGCCCTTTGCCATGACGGCTTCGGCTTCCTTCTTCACGAGGGCGAGAATCGCGCCACTCATCTTGTCCGCTGTCAGCGGGGTTCCGTCTTTCAGCTTCAGCCTCAGGCTCGCCAGGTATGCGGGATAGGCGGCCGCAAGGGCTGCGGATGCGCTCTGCATGCGGGGGGGATACTGTCCGCCAGAGGTGTTCTTGTCGGTGCGCACCGCGCTGTATTGCCACTCGTACGCAATGTCGGCGTGGCCGAGATCGGTAATCGGGCAGTAAGCCACGGTGGCGAAGATATCGTCGCGAATCGTGCTCCTTCCGTTCGCGTCGATGCCCGCCGCTCCGATTTCTGCCAGGTACGGGTAATAGTCCGGGCTGTTGCCGCTCGCCGCGACGGCGACCGACAGGCCTCCGCCGCCGCTCGTGCCGGTGATCACGATCCGTTCCGCGGACCCTGGCATGACGGCGTCGTTGAGCCTCAGATAGCGGATCGCCGCCTTGGCATCGACGACCACGGCCGGGGCCTTCCCGGCCCAGCGACCGTCGGCCGCCTTGATTCCGCGGCTGCGCGTGCCGGCATTGATGACGATGTAGCCAGCCTTCAGCGCTGCGCCGGTGTTGTCGGTATCGCTGGTGCTGACGAACGCGCCTCCATCGATGACGCGATCCGACGCGGGGCTGGCCATCCAGCCGCTGTTGTTCACCTGGAGGATGATGGCGGCCTTGGTGTCGTTGAACGCGCTCTTGGGCACATAGACGTACATGCTCTGATACCCGTACGGGTCGACAATCGCGGGCCCCGCTCCTCCGCGGGGGCCTTCTCCGCCCCTGGGTGCCTCACCGCCCCTGGCCCCCTCTCCACCTCTGGGTCCTTCCCCGCCTCGAGCGCCTGGGCCGCCTCCGCGTGCTGCCACGGAGGTTATCTCGATCGGCTTCGAGACGTACACGACGTGGTAGCGATGCAGCTCCATCGGCGCGCCGTCGACGGTGATGTTCACGGTGGTATAACCCGCCGGATCGAACGCCAACGCGTCCTTCTGCGGAGGGGCGGCAAGCGCAGGGATCACACAGAACCAGGCCCCTACCGCGATCAGCGCACCGAGTAGGACAATCCGTTCTCTCTTCACTGATGACCCTTTCTGTGGCGTCACACGCGGCGGTCTTTTCACCATGCCGCGTACGACTGCGGCAGGAACCCCACGCCGCTGAGGGACTCTCTATCTTTGTGTCGAATCGAAAGGATACCTCACCTCAGCGACCGCCGCCGGCTTGCTCCGCGCGCCGCCGAACCAGATCCTTTCCTCCGAAGTGGTCGGCGGGCAGACGATCCGCACGCGTCCCCTGTGTGCGTATCCGACGGTTGCCAGGTACAGGGGATGTGCCAGCGAAGACGATGCGGCGAACGTCGTCTGTTCGAAGTGATGCGGTTCCTGGTAGCATTCCCGAGGCTGCAGAGCGATTCGGGGTGACGTGTGTCCTCGAAGTACACGGAGGGAATCTGAGATGAAGCTGATTCACGGCATCGTGGCGGGCATCGTGCTCTCGACTCCCGTGTTCGCGCAGGAGCCGGCCGCAACGACGCCTGGCACTCGCGGCGGCCAGGCGGCAGCGGCGAAGGTCGTCTCTCCGGAGGTGCTCGCCGACGGGCGGGTGACGTTCCGCCTCTTCGCGCCGAAAGCGACGGAAGTCCTGTTGCAGGGGAACTGGCCCAACGGTCGCGGCGCGGCGATGACCAAGGACGCGTCCGGGCTCTGGTCGGTCACCACCGCGGCCCTGCAACCCGAGTTGTGGGCGTACACCTTCTCGGTTGACGGCGTCCGAACCTTGGACCCTGGCAACTACAACGTCTCGCGCGATGGCGTGGGGTTCATGAACACGCTGCTGGTGCCCGGCGACGCCTCGACCGTGTTCCGGCCGCGCCAGGTGTCGCACGGCACGATGACGCTGACGTGGGCGTCGTCGACGCTGATGAAGACGCCTCGTCGGATGGTCGTGTACACGCCGCCTGGCTACGAATCCGGCACGGCCCGCTACCCCGTGCTGTACCTGCTGCACGGCAGCGGCGGCGACGAAGACGCATGGCCGACCATGGGGATTGCCAACGTCATCATGGACAACCTGATCGCCGACGGGAAGTCCAAGCCGATGATCGTCGTGATGCCCAACGCGTATTGGAGTGAACTGGCGTCGTTGGATCTCGCCGGCCCGCGGAAGGGGGCGCCTCCGGGCGTGGGCGCCGGCGGCGGCGTGCAGGGGCCGCCCGACGCGAACGAAACCGACCTCGTGAAGGACATCGTGCCGTTCGTGGAAAGTCATTTCCGCACGCTCACCGGCCCTGCGAACCGCGCGCTGGCGGGCCTGTCCATGGGCTCCGGCATCACGGCCAATGTGGGCCTGAAGCGGCTCGACGTGTTTGGATCGATCGCCCTGCTCAGCGGAGGGATGTTCCGCGGCACCGCCGACGCCCCGGGCGGCGTTGCGGCGATGGATCGGATCAACCCTGCCTTCAAGAGCGACCCTGCGGGCACCGACAAGAAGCTCCGCCTGCTGTTCCTCTCGTGCGGCACCGAGGACCCGCGACTGGCTGGAATGAAACAGGCGTCGGAGGAACTGGCCGCCCGCAAGATCAAGATCGTGTTCAAGGCCTACCCGGGCGAGCACGAGTGGAAGGTCTGGCGGCACTCGCTCGCCGACTTGGCGCCGCTGCTCTTCAGATAGGGGCGGGCCGGCGAGTGGCGTCCGACCATCACCATGTGGCCCCGGCGCCTCACAGCCAGGCGCCGGGCAGGATTCTGACGTGGGGGCGTGGCCGCAACCTCACTTCGTCGCCTGGAATAGACGTGGCGCGAGGTCCTGGAGGCTCACCCGCCAGAAGGCCCACTCGTGGCCGTAGCCCGGCCGTTCCACGATGGTGGCCTTGACGCCCTTTTCCTGCAGCAGTTCCTTGAACGCGCCGTGCGCGGTGATCAGACCGTCGGAGGAGCCGATGCCGACATAGAACAGACGCAGTCTGGCATTGGCGTCCGCTGTGAGCTGGGGCAGGAGCGCCGCAAGCTTCGCCTTGTCGATCGTGTTGGTGACGTCCGGACCCCTGAGGCTCGCGGCATTCGCCGGCGGCGCGATCTTGACCGCAACACCCGGCATCGGGGGCAGGCCGGCGCTGAAATCCCAACCCACGCGAACGTGTCGAGGTTGTTGAACGCTGCCAGCAGAGTCATGCCGCCGCCCATCGAGAGACCGGCGATCGCCCGGTGCTCCCTGTCCGCCACAGTCCGGTATGCCTTGTCGATGAACGGGATCAGATCCGTGATGATGCTCTTCGGGAAATCGAGCATCGCCGCCCCCTGCATCGTATTGCCGGAGCCGGTCGGTACCGGCGCGACGAAGTCCGGCGCGGCGATCTGGTTGGCGTTCTCGTTCGTCATGACGACGATCATCGGCCTGGCCTTGCCCTGAGCGATGAGGTTGTCCATGATCTGCGGCGCCCGCCCCAGGGTCGTCCAGGCATCTTCGTCACCCCCGCCGCCGTGCAGGAGATAGAACACCGGAAGCCGCGCCGTGCCCGTCTCGTATCCTGCCGGCGTGTACACGTAGAGACGCCGCGCCAACTTCAGCGCCGGGGACGGGTACCACACCTGGTGCACCGTTCCGTGCGGAACGTCGTTGACGCCGTAGTTGCTGGAGAACTCGCCGACGACACGAAGCGCATTGCCATACCGCTGGCCATCCCGCACGTGGAAGATATTCTGTGGGTCCAACGTCTGCACGCCATCCACCACGAAGACGTAGACGTAGTCCTCGGGCTTGAGCGGTCCGATGGTCGCAGACCAGATGCCGTTCTCTCCCTTGGCCATCGCGACTTCGTTCCCGCCCGGCCAGTCGAGAAAACCGCCGCTCGTGTCACGCACCAGCACCGACGTCGCGTTGGGAGCGGACAGGCGGAAGGTGACCATGCCCTGGGGCGTGATCTCCGGCGACCGCACTTGCGCCGCCCCTCCCCGCGTTTGCGCCGGCTGCCCGGCGGGCGCCCCGGCGGGCTGCGCGAACCCCGTGGACGCGCACAGGATCGCGGACGCGATGACGGCGACGCCCTTGCTCACGAGCTGCATGATGGTCTCCTTTCCATGCGGGCGGCCGTTCATCCGATCGCCGCCCGTTTCGTTGGAGTCTGCGTGCGGATGCCCCGAACCCTCTCCAGGGCTTCATCATACAGAAGCCGTCAAGCACGGCTGCTGCGCCAGGGCGGCGGCCACGTGACGCTGCTCCATCCGCTGGCTTCCGCTGCGGCGATTGCGGCGGGTTCTCGATGCGCTCGTCACGCTCGACTCTCGCCACGTGCGGTCGGAGCGGGAGGGCGTCGTCCTGGTGAGACCGAAGGGCGACCAACGCACGCGCCGAGGGCGACCTGCTTGCCGTGGTCGCCGACCAACAGCAAGTCGGGCAATTCCAGGAGGCGGCTGGTCGCCGCCAGACGTCCCTTCCCCGGTGGTAGAATCCGCTCGTCGCTCGATCTCGGTGATGCGCCGAGACCGCGGTCATTGTGAATCCGCAAGAGAGACTCCGACGGTAGTGACGCATGGAAGGACGCAGTCGGAGAGCAGCGGCGGTCTTTCGAAAGGTGGGGCTTTTGTCATGAACATGAAACGACTACTTGCCAAGACCGTTCTTCTGCTGACAGCCGGAACCTGCCTGCTCTTTGGCGCATACGACGGCGAGGGCGGCAAGCAGGATCGACCCAGGACTTCTACGGTCGGAATCACGGACACACCGACGACATTCGTGAATCCGATCAACCTCAGCGTCGGCTCCGAAAGGGCGCGCCGGGCCGGAGAGCCCGTTGTGGTGATGTTCAAGGATGAGTATTTCCTGTTCATCACCGGCGGCAGGGGCTACTGGTTACTCGGGCAATTTCCGGGACTGGACATACGTCAGCGCAGCCGATTTTCCGGGCGGCTGCCCGTCGGTGGCCATTCATGGCGACACGATGTATGCATCAGGCGACAAAGGCCTTCATGGCGTGTTTGCCAGCACCGACCCGAAGAGCGGGGCCTGGAAGAAAGTCGGAGAATACCAGCGTGACTATGGTGATGCCGACATGTTCGTCGACGACGACGGCCGGTTCTATATGTACTGGGGCTGGTCGCAGGTCCTGCCTGTTCAGGTTGTTGAACTCGACCCGAAGAACGGCTTCAAGGAAAAGGGCGCCCCTGTTGTCTGCTTCTTTGGCGATTACCAGAACAACGGCTTCGAACGCAGGAGGAAAGAGGACGTGATCTTTCCCTATTTCACCCACAGGCCCTATTTCCCGGAGGAATCTCCCTGGATAGAGGGCCCCTGGATGATTAAGCACAGCGGCAAGTACTACCTCATGTATGCGGCTATCGGCCTGGAGTTTTCAACCTATTCTCATGGCGTCTACGTCGCCGACAAGCCTCTCGGACCGTTCACGTACTCGCAGCACAATCCTCTCACGTTCAAGACCACCGGGTTCATGCTTGGCGCAGGTCATGGCAGCAACTTCCACGACAGGAACGGCGATCTCTGGACGATAGCCATGGTCCCCACCTACTACGGAGGAAGAGGCGGCAGCACGATAGCCGTGTTCCCCACCGCAGTCGACAAGGACGGTGTGATGCACTCGAACACCGCCTTCGGGGATTACCCGCAGTACTATCCGGGCATCAGGAGAGACGCGGTCAGCAGCAACTTCACCGGGTGGATGCTCCTCTCACACAAGAAACGTGTTGAGGTGTCATCCTCCCTTGAAGGCTTCGGCGCAGCCAATGCCGTTGATGAGAACATGATGACTCACTGGAGCGCGGCAACGGGCGACGCAGGGGAATACATGACCGTCGATCTCGGCAAGGATTGTGACATCCATGCCATTCAGATCAACTTCGACCAGCACGACGCGAAGGTGGCCTCCGGCAGGGGAGCGGGTCCGGGAGTCGCCGGAGCCGCCGCGACAGGCATCCCCCGCTACCAGTCATTCACCGTACACGTATCCGGTGATAACAAGCAGTGGTCGATGCTGATTGACAAGAGCACGAACAGCGTTGACAACAGACACGACTATACGGAGCTTCGCGAGCCGGTGAAGGCCAGGTATCTGAAGCTCACCAATGCGTTCACTCCAGACAGCGGGAAGTTCGCGGTCAAGGATCTGAGGGTGTTCGGAAACCCGAAAGCAGCCAAGTTCACGAAGGTCAGCAAGGTGACGGTGGTACGCAACCCTGAAGACCGCCGCGATGCCACTCTGGTGTGGGAGCCCGTCAAAGCCGCCGACGGATATGTGGTGCGCTATGGTATCGCACCCGGAAAGCTCTACAACAACTACATGGTGTATGACGCAAGCACCATCACCATACACAGTCTGAACAGGGATCCGGAATACTACTTTGAAGTTGAGGCGTTCGACAGCGGAACCGACTACTACAGGGAGAGAACAGAGCGGACAATGGGCCGCGGTGCGGAGATAGAACTGACAAGAGACGGGAAGATGATCGAGAGAAAGATGATCAAGGAAGGGCTGAATGAGTACGTCTTCGACAATATCGTTCCGGGCGTTTACACGTTCAGGCATACCTTCGGCCCGGTTCTGTGGAGAGGCGAGCTGACCAAGGCAGAACTGATCGGCTCAAATGAGAAGCCGACCGTGACGGGCAGCCTCTCGAGCCTTGGCGTGGGAACGAGAGTAACGGGACGGATGGAGATGAGAGTTGTGCCGGGTCAAGAAAGCGGAAAGCTCGTGGTGATAATGGAGTATTCGAAGTAACAACTGATTGGACCCCCACAGTCCTCGTGGGTGGGGCCATCCAGCCGGCTGGGGGTGGAGCAGGGCTCTTCCGTGCGCAGTTCGTCAGGTTCCTGTCAAGATCCCCGACCGGGCTCACGACGGCGTGCGAGGTGGCGGCCCACCTCGCGCGCCTCACTTCAAGGCGTCTACTTGAGCTTGCAGTCCGCGGATATGTCCAGCGTCGGTGACGAGACCCTCCTGGCGCCGACGACAATCTCGAGGTGGCCCTTGCCGTCCCAGTGCGTGCCGTTGGCGACACCGATCTTCACCGGCACTTTCAGGGTCTGCCTTCCGGCCGCCTTGAAGGTGATCGTGCCCGACTCCCACGCGGTATCCGCCTGGCTGACGAGCACCCACTGCGCCTGCACGGGACCGCTCGCCGCGATGTCGAACTGGAACTCGAAAGCCGCCGGGGCCGGACCAGTGTAGTTCACAGGAGAGACACCGGCGCCGCGAACCTCGATCTCCGCTGCCGCCGCCGCGCCGCCCTTCTGCGCAGGTTTCGCAGTGCCCAGATTCGCCTCGCCTTTCGCCGACGCGTCGATCTGCGTCTCTGCGCGCCCGCCGGTCGCCCCGCTCTCACCCGCCTGCCCCCGGCAGTTCTGCGGCGGCACCAGCAGCGCTGCTGCCGGCGTCCCGTACGACAGGTTCGTGATCTCCATCTGCGTCTGTTCCTTGCCGCCGGCCGCGATGACGACCGACTTCACGACGAAGTTGTGCTTCTCCTCGAGGAACAGCCGCATCTTGCCCTTGATCTCCGGAACCGGCATCTCGTAGACCTTCGTCGGGATGCCGTTCACGGTTTCCGATCGAAGCGCCACCGGCTTCGACTTCGCCATCTCCGCCCGCATCTCCTCCGCACCGCCTATCGGATCGAACATCGACGGCAGGGAATTCGACGTGTAGGTGCTCACGATGCAAGGCTCGCCTTCGGGCATCGTCCAGTACCTGTGCGTCGCGAAGTCGTAGATCTGGCGCATGTGCATCCCCGGGCCCCTGTCGCTTTTCGGCACGATCTGCTCGAGCGACACCTTGGAACCGTCACGGGCGACATTGATCGTCATCGTCCCGGCGCTCACGGTCAGCGAGTAGACCTGCGGCAACGGCGTCGATTGCGCGTGCACGCCTATGACGGCGGGCGCGAGGCCGAGCATCAACACAAGTGGAATCGCGCATTGAATTCGCATCGGGATCCTCGGAGAACTGTTGGCTGCGGTCTGTGAGGGCGAACGCGTGATTCTACATCAGTGTTCCCGGGCTGGAGTCAGCAGCGTGTGGCGAATCGAGGCGGGCATCGTCTTCCTTGTCCACGAGCACCACAGCGGTGTCCGGGATGACGGTCGTCTCCTCGGTGCCTCTCTGGATCAGGTTCGGGAGCCCCAGGCCGGTCGGGTGAGCCTTCTCGAAGGCGGCTGCCGCCCGCGCCCAGTCCTCCACCGTAACCCCCGCCTTGACGGGCCAGGCCATCACCAGGCTGTTGCCCGAGCCGGCGCATCTCACGAGGCGAAGCTCGGGGAAGACGACCGAGTACGTCCTCACCACGTCCCAGAAGCTGGACGCGGTCTCCCAGAGGTTCGCGCACACGATTCCACCGTCGGCCAGACGACCCTTTACCGCCTGCAGGAACTCGCGCGTGGTCAGGTGATACGGGGTCGACGTCGCCGAGAACGCGTCGATGACGATGAGGTCGTACTTGTGCGGCGATCGCTCGATGAACGCTCGCCCGTCGCCGATGTTGACGACCTGGCGCGCGTCCTCCTGGAAGTGGAAGTACCTTCGCCGCCACATCACGGATGGCGGGATCGAGCTCGGCCGTCTCGATGGTTGCCTCCGGGAGGAGCTTCCGCACGAATCGCTGGATGGACGCGCCGCCGAGGCCGACCACCAGGATGCGGCGGGGTCGGGGCACGATCGGCAGCGCCACCATCACGTGCCGCACGTATGACAGCGTCGGGACGTCCGGGTTGGCCAGATCCATCTCGGATTGCACCGCGCCGAAGCCGCGGACTCCCCGGTCGAAGATCAGCCGGCGACAGCCGCTCGGCGTATCCAGCACCGTGATGGTCTGGTACTGGCTGCGAACCTCGTAGACGACGTCGCTGCCCTGGGCCGCGGCAGGGAGCGGGAGGAGCAGCGCCGACAGGACCGACCACCACATCGCCGACCGTCGACGGGTGGCCACGACTGCGGGTCGGGGAGATTGTGCCATGGCGATTCGCCCGACAGTATACCCTTCGGACCGGCAACGCCCTTCCGCGGAAGACGACGGACAGAGGTAGACTGATGGCGCGTCGTTCCGGCGACTGCATATGACATCCCGACGGGTCCTCGTCGTCGCCTGCGCCGTCCAGTTGCTGCTCGCGCTGTCGTGTCTTCCGATCAAGACCGGGCGCGGCGGGCCACCCAATCGCCTCGACGATGCCGAATTCTGGCGGCTGCATACCGGGTTGTCGGAGCCAGCGGGCACGTTCCGTTCCGACAACCTCGTTTCCAACGAGCGCGGACTTCCCGAGGCACTGCCCGAGGTCGCCCGGCGTGCGTCAGCGGGCGCAGCCTACATCGGCGTCGGCCCCGAGCAGAACTTTTCCTACATCTCGGCGCTGGAGCCTCGGGTGGCGTTCATCGTGGACATCCGGCGCGACAACGCGATGCTCCACCTGCTCTACAAGGCGCTCTTCGAGCTTTCGACGACGAGGGCCGCGTTCCTGTCGCGGCTGTTCTCGAGACCGCTCTCGAAGCACCTTCGAGCGGAGTCCAGCGCGAACGACCTGCTGGAGGCCGCGGCGGTCGGGAGGCCGAGCCGCGAGTTGTTCGCGGCGAACCTCGCAGGGGTGCGCGCGGAGTTGAGCGGCCGGCACCGCTGGCCGGTGAACGATGCCGATTTCGCCGCGATTGCGCGAATCTACGAGGCGTTCTTCGTGGCCGGCCCCGGCATCAGCTACTCCTTCGGTTCGTTCCGCGGGGGCCGGCCGTTTCCGACCTATGCCGAGTTGATGACGGCCGGTGACGCGCTGACCGGGAGCTACCTGGCCAGTGAAGAGGCCTACCGGAGGGTTCGCGAACTCCAACTTCGAAACCTCGTCGTGC
>CAWARN010000021.1:0-111400 GCA_963784455.1 uncultured Acidobacteriota bacterium
CGGCGCGCACGTCTTTCTGCGCGAGGCCGGCGAAACGTGGACGGTCGAACGGCTGTTGGCCTTCGCCGGAGACGTCGCGAGGGCCGTGCCTGCGGACGCCGGACCGCTCGTGGCCGTTCGGAGCCACTCCACGGCATTCGTGGCCGCCTCGCTCGTCGGACTCTGGGCCACGGGCCGTTCGCCGCTGCTGATCGACCCCGCCCTGACGGCCGAGCCATCCGGCTTGAGGCCCGGCGGAGCCCGAATCCACGTGCTGGCGCCGGCCGGCGTGGTCGACCCGTGGGGCGACGTCTGCGTGGCCGAGTCGGGCGGCGCGCCGATCCCGCCGCGGTTTCCAGCCGCGGCCGAGCCAGAGGTGGCGTTCTTCACGTCCGGTTCGACAGGCGAGCCGAAGATCGTCCACAAGAAGGCCTTTCAGTTCGGCGAGCAGCACCGGGTGGAGGCGCCGTGGCTCGGGCTGGACCGCCCGCTGACGGTCGTATCGCTTGCCCCGGCCTTTCACATCCTCGGCTACATCTACGGGTTCTCCACGCCGGCGGCGGCGAAGGGCACGACGGTATTCTCGCGCGGCAGCTCTCCGCAGGGATGGGTGGAGATGGTTCGCACGGAGCGGCCCCGCCTGGTCGTGGGCGTCCCGCTCCACTACCGCCTGATGGTCCAGGTGCTCGATGCGCCGCTGCCGGAGGCGGTCTACCTGTGTTCGGGCGGCCCGCTGGACCCGGCGATCGCGGCCGAATTCGAGCGCGGCGCCGGCTGGCCCGTGCTTCAGGTCTACGGGTCCACCGAAACCGGCGGCATCGCCGTGCGGCGCGGGTCCGGCCCGATGGAGCCGTTTCCCCAGATGGCGTGGAAGAGCCGCGACAGCGACGGCCGGCTGGTGATCAAGTCGGCGTGGCAGGATCGCCCGTCGGACTGGCACTGCACCGACGATGTGGTGGCGGTGGAGGAGGGGACCTTCCGCCTGCTCGGCCGCGCCGACTCGGTGGTGAAGATCGGCGGCCGCCGATTCTCCACCGGGGAAGTTGTTCAGACCGCGCTGGCCGCGCCCGGAGTGGCGCAGGCCCACGCGCTTCCCTACGACCGCTTCGGCGAGCACGCGATCGCGCTGTTCGTCGTCGCCTCCGACGGTGTCCCGGTCTCGGCCGCAGACGTGCGGGCCCATCTCGCCTCGCGCCTGGCGCCGTTCAAGATCCCGCGCACGATCCACGTCCTGGCCGAGCTGCCGACGCGGGGCATCGGGAAGGTGGACGAGGCAGCGCTGCGGGCGATCGCCACCAACGGGGTGTGACGAGACCGGTCGGTGCGCGCCCAGGAAGGCGGGTTCGCTACGACGGGCGCCACCGGCTCAGCGGGGCGACACGCGGGCGCGGGACCTTCTTACGCTGCTGGTAGCTGCGCGCCAGATCGAGATAGACGCCCAGGTCGCTCTCGAGGTCCTGCGGCGTGCCGTCGAAGTAGAGCGTCCGGATCGGCAGGCCGGAGAGGTTGCGCGAGACGAGCGGGTAGATCGCCTCGCAGACGATGCCGTTCATGCAGGTGAACGGGCTGATGTCGATGATGCCGTCCACGCCCTGGCCGGCCAGCCGGATCGCCCTCCCGATGTTCAGCACCATCTCGCCCAGCGCGCCGTCCTGCGGCAGGTAGGGGCGCGCCGCCTCGACCACCTCGTCCACGCCGGGCTCCTCGTATCCCGAGAAATCGCTGCGGAACGGCTCGAGCAGCACCTGCTCGTCGTGGTGCTGCACTTTCTCGCGGATCCAGGTCGAGGCGGTTTCCATCGACACGACCTTCCCGTGGAGGCGCAGCTTGCGGTATCGCTCCGACACCGTGTACCAGATCCACTCGGTGATTCCGGACAGCCACACTTCGGCGCCCGCCTGCTCGAGGCGCCGCACCGCGTCCTCATTCGAGAACGTGTTGAGGCGGCAGAAGATCTCGCCGACCACGCCGATGAGCGGCCGCGTCGGATCGGGCCGGGTGTCGAGGCCGATGAAGCGCATGCGGCAGCGGACCAGCGCGGCGCGCAGGCGGCGCAGCTGCTCGGCCGGCGCGGACGGACTACCCTCCAGCGCCCCGCACACCTCGTCCAGACACTCCTCGAACGCGGCGTCGGCAGCGCCGATCCGGCGCTCGTACGGGCGGTGCTGCAACAGGAGCTTCTGCAGGATGTCGGCGGCCACCAGCGCGCGCCACGCCGTGCGGACGAACGGGCGTGCCAGCGATCCCAGGCCGCCGTAGGCATTGCGGCTCGTCGGCGAGAGCACCTCGACCTGGGGGAAGCCGCGGGCGTCCAGCAGGCGGCGCATGTAGGCGGCGTACTGGCCGAATCGGCAGGGGCCGTCGGCCGTCGGCATGAAGAACACCGTGCGCGCCGGGTCGGTGTCGGGCTGTTCGAGCACCCGCATGAAGTCGCCGACCGTCACCTTGGCCGGGAAGCACTCGTCGCCGGAGGTGAACTGCGCGCCGAGTTCCCGGGTGCGGGCGTTGCTCTGCGGCGTCAGCGCCGCGTCCACGCCGAGGGAGCGAAGCGCCGCGGCGAACAGCCGCGCGCTGCCGTACGCCATGGGCGGAAGATAGACTCGCTTGCCAGTCAGCGGGTGGTCGTCGGCGCGCTGGCGCGGCGGTCGGTCTCCGCCTGATCCGAAGTGCATCGGAGAATGCCCTTGCTGTCGAGGTAGGCTTCGCACCGCGTGAGGTAGCCGGCGTCGTTGCCGTGGCCGTCGAACGACAGGACGAGCAGCGGAGCGCCGGCGGCCTGTCGCGTGAAGTACTTGATGTAGGAGTCCGGCCCGCACTTGAAGTTGGAGATGTAGATGATGTGCAGGTTCGGCCGCGACGCCACGAGGCGCGCCGCCTCGAGGATGCGCTGGCCCGAGGTCCAGTACATGTTCGCGTGCAGGTCGTCGACCGCCTCGCGGCCCGTCACGAGGCAGTCAATCGGAATCACGTTGACGCCGTAGTAGCGGCGCAGCTTCCTGGGGATGTCGCAGTTGATGCTGCGGTCGTAGATGTTGTAGGGCCGGCCAATCAGCACGACGCCCGGCTCCCCGGCGCGATCGAGCGTCTCGAGGGCCCGCCGGCCCTCCTCGAGCAGCCCCTCCTGGAACCTCCGCTGTGCGGCATAGGCGGCGTCAACCGCGCGGTCGCTCACGCGCCGGCGCACGCCGAGGTGCGACGCCATTTCCGCCAGCGCGCCCTTGATCTGGTCGGGCCCCATCTGGAAGTGCAGGCTCGGCGCCAGGATTCGCGAGGCGAACGCGTCGATGCGCGGCGCCGTCCGCAGCACGTAGGGCAGCGTCTGTGTCCACGGGCAGAAGTGCGCGACGGTCGGCGAGTCCTCGTGCGACTCGTTGTCGAGCATGTTCGGAACGAGGACGTAGTCCACGCCCTGCTCGAACAGCGACAGCACGTGGCCGTGGGCGACCTGCACCGGGTAGCAGGGCTGCGCCAGCGCCAACTCGATCCCCTCGCCGGCCATCTTGCGGTCCGTCGGCCTCGACAGAATCGGCTGCAGGCCGGCCGCCGACAGATACGTGTGCCAGAACGGGTATCGCTCGAGCGTCGCCATCGTTCGCGGGATGCCAACCGAGAGCGTGCCGGGCACCGGCCGCTCGCCCGGAGGGCTGGTCGGTCCGACGACGGTTTCGAGCAACCGGTCGCGGTGCTCGAACAGGTCGTCGATCACCGGCCGGCGCGCGGTCGGCGCGGGGCGCCGGAAGCGATCCGAGCACTTGTCGCCCCAGTAGCTCTTCTGCCCCTCGATTGTGAATTCCTTGATGTCGCACTCATTCGTGCACGACCGGCACACGAAATCACGCGTCGACTGCTCGAGCGTCGTCAGGTCGTAGCCTCGGAACCGGGTGACGCCGTTTCCGGCGCGGCGCCACCTGCGGGCGATGAGCGCCATCCCGATCGCGCCCATGACGCCGTTGTACGGCGGCACCGTGATCGGCCGGCCAAGGATCGACGCGAAGGCCGCCGTGACCGCGTCGTTGTACGCGGTGCCCCCCTGGAAGTAGATCACGTCGCCGATACGGCGCCCGCGGACGACCCGGTTCAGGTAGTTGAGCGCGATCGAATACGCCAGGCCCGCGACCAGGTTCGGAATCGGCTCGCCCTTGTGGAGCCAGCCCGTGACGTCGCGCTCCATGAACACCGTGCAGCGCTCGCCGAGCTTGGTGGGTGCGAGCGACGACAGCGCCAGCCGGGCGAACTCGTTCTTGATGCTGATCCCGAGCTTGTCGGCCTGCTCCTCGAGGAACGACCCGGTGCCCGCAGCGCACGCCTCGTTCATCGTGAAATCGACGACGACGCCGTTCTCGAGGGAGATGAACTTGGAATCCTGCCCGCCGATTTCGAAAATCGTGTCGACCAGCGCGCCCCCTCGGGCCGTGCTCACGTGGACGGCGCCCGTCTTGTGCGCGGTGATCTCATCGTTGACGACGTCGGCGCCGACGAATTCTCCCACCAGCTCGCGGCCCGACCCGGTCGTGCCGACGCCCGCCACGATGATCCGGTCGCCCCAGGCCGCCTTGAGCTCGGTCAGCCCCTGCTGCACGGCCTCGACCGGCCGGCCCGCCGTCCGCAGGTAACTGTCGAACACGACCTCCCCGGCCTCGTCCACCACGACGAGGTTGGTCGAGACCGACCCGATGTCGATGCCGAGGTAGGCCGTGAAGCGGTCGCCGTTCGACGGCGGCCGGTACGGCTTCACGCGGTCCCCGAGCAGCACGACGTTGTCGAGCGTCAGCGGCGTGCCGTCGAAGGGGCGGACCTGGCCGGCGTGCTGGTGCAGGCGGTGAATGGCGCCGAACGATCGCTTCTCGGTCTCCTCCGCCTCGAGCATCGCCGCCCCGATGGCCCCGCACCACGCGCAGAACGGGGGGACGATCAGGTGCGACTCATCGAGTTCGAACGTCTCGCGCAGCGCCTCGACCACGCCGTCGTTGCTGGCAACCGCGCCGACGAAGAGGACGGGCGCCTCGATCGTGCGGCCCTTCACCACGCTGCTCTTGAAGTTCTGCGCGACCGCGCGGCACAGCCCGCGGAGAATCTCGGCCGGCGAGCAGCCCTTCTGCTGCGCGTGGATCATGTCGGACTTGGCGAAGACCGAGCAGCGGCCCGCGATGCGCGCCGCGTTGCCCTCCGTGCGCACGACATCGCTCATGTCCTCGACCGCGTACCCCATCCGCGCCGCCTGCTGATCGAGAAACGACCCGGTGCCGGCCGCGCACTCGCCGCCGCGGTCGTAGTCGGCAATCAGCGCCTGGCCTCCCGGCGTCACGGGCTCCAGGCGGAGGTAGCGCGAGCTCTCGCCGCCGATCTCGAAGACCGTCCGAATCTCCGGGTAGAACGCGGCCACCATCCGCGCCGCGGCCTTGAACTCGTTCTCGTAGTAGATGCCGAGGATGCGGGCGATCGTCCGGCTGCCCGAGCCGGTCACGCGGATGCCCTCGACGTGGCCTTCCGGCACCGACTCGTAGAAGGCGTGGAGGATGTCGTACGCGGCCTGGACCGGGCTGCCAGCGATGCGCACGTAGTCGGACACGGCGAGCGGGGCCGCAGACCCGGGGACCAGGCGGAAGCCGGGCTGCGCCGCACACAGCGCCTCGAGCAGCGGGCGGTCCTCGGGCGTGCCGAGCGCGGCCAGCTTCAGCCCGATGGCCCCGATGTCCAGTCCGATGTTGATCGCCACAATCCCGCCTGTCCAGCGTCGTGCTGTTGCCCCGAATCGGTCGTGCTGGAGAAGGTTGAGGACCCCGCGGTCCAGAGTGATGCCCGAGTATTCTACCTCAACCCGGCCGCCAAGCTTGATATCATAACCGGCCTGAAGGTCGGTGCATCGATGGGGACTTCGCGCCAGAATTCCACGAGCCTCCGCGGCACCGTCGACCAGAGGACGGGGCTGGCAACGGGAGCCGCCGCGCACGGTCGCGGCGGCACGTCGGCAGACTGGCCGGGACGGTGTCGGGCGGCCGCCGCGATTGGCGTCGGTGTCTTCATCGGCTGCCTGCCCGTGTTCGGGTCGAGGCTCTGGATTTGCGCGGGGCTCGCGTCGGCACTCGGCTTGAGCCGGTTGAGGTTGTACCTGGCGGCGAGCGTGATCACCCCGCCGCTTGCGCCGATCATGGCGTTCGCGCACATCCAGCTCGGCAGCTACGTGCAGGACGGCGTCGTCCACCCGGTCTCGCTCGCGGCCCTCGCCCAGACCAGCCCGTGGCACGTCACCGGCGACCTCCTGGTCGGATCGCTGGTGGGCGGAGCGGTGCTGGCGGCGTTCTCCGCGGCGGCGACCTGGACGTTCGCCCGCTCGTGGTTCGATCCGCAGCAGGAGAACCTGATTGCGGCCGCAGCCGACAGCTACCTCCCGATCGGCCTCCCGGCGTGGAAGACGGCGAACGCCAAACTGCGGTTCGATCCCGTCTATCGCGAGTCGGTCCGCTGCATCGACTGGCCCGCGGAGGGGCGCGTGCTCGACCTCGGGTGCGGGCGCGGCCTCATGCTGTCGGTCCTGGCCACGCACCTGGACGGGCGGGGCGTCGGGGCGGGTCTGCGCCTGCACGGCATCGAATACCGCCCGCGCATGGTGCGCCTGGCCCGGCAGGCGCTCGGCGCCCGCGCGACGGTGGAGCAGGCCGACCTGATGACGTGCCCGCTGCCCCCGAGCCGAGTCGCGATGCTGTTCGACGTGTTGCACTGCCTTCCGGAACCGGCGCAGGAGCGCCTCCTGGCCCGGCTGCAGGCCACCGTGGAGCCTGGCGGCTTCCTGCTGCTTCGCGAAGCGGACGCAGGCGGCGGCGCCGGCTTCACGGCGGTCAGCGTCTGCAATCGGCTCGTGGCGTTCGCGCAGGGGCGCTGGGAGCGCCGCTTCCACTTCAGGACGGCGGCGGGCTGGGTCGACGTGCTGTCGCGATTCGGCTTCGCCGCCGAGGTGGTTCCGGCCAACGAAGCGACGCCGTTTGCAAACGTGCTGATCACCGCCCGGCGAGTCGCGCCTTGACCATGCGCCGGCCTCTCCGCGCCGACCTCCACGTCCACTCGTGGCACTCCGGGCTGACCGCCTCGATGCCGATGTTCCGGAGCCGCGACAGCTACTCGACGCCTGGGGAGATCTACCGGGCGGCGAAGGCGCGAGGTATGGACGTGGTGACGATCACCGATCACGACAGCGTCGACGGCTGCCTCGAGTTCCTGTCGCGCCACCCGGACGCGCCGGACTTCCTGATGGGCGAGGAGGTCGAGTGCCGGCTGCCGCCGCACCGCTTCCGGCTGCACCTGGGCGCGTTCGGCATGACCGAGCGGATGCATGCCGAGGTGCAGGGGTTGCGCGGCAACGTGCGCGAGGCGGCGGCCTTCCTCCGGGCCGGAGGCGCCGCGCTGGTGCTGCACCACCCGCTCCATTTCTTCCGCGGCGAGATCCCGGCGCGGGAGTACCTGGACGCGCTGCTGCCGATCGTGGACGCGGTCGAGGTGCGGAACGGCACGATGCTTCCGGCCCACAACGACGTCGCATCGTCCGTCGCAGCCGGCTGGCGGCGGCGTGAGCAGGGAAGGCCGGTGGGGGAGACGGGCGGAAGCGACGCGCACGTCCTCGGGCACGTCGGCGATACGTGGACGGAGGCTGAAGTTCAGCCGTCGAATGGAGATGCGGGACAGGCGTTGTCTCCCGCGCGGGCGTTTCTCGACGCCCTCCGGGCCGGGCAATCGACGGCCGCCGGCCTCCAGGGCACTCCCGGACGCTTCGCCTTCGAGATCTACGGCGTCGTCTTCAACTACTGGGGAGGCCTGCTTGGCCTGCGTCGGAGCGGCCTGACGGCCTCGCAGCGCCTGACGGGCGCCGCCCTCTCAATCCTGTCGCTCCCGTTCCAGCTGACGCCGCTCATCGTGAGTCTGGCCCAGAAGCAGGGCGAGCGGCGGCGGGTGGCCCGCTTCGCTCGCGAACTGCGCTGAAGGGCCCGTTCGGGGGACGCCCGCCCGGTGCTACACTAGGCTTCTCATGACCGGCTTGGGGCGGACCAGTCTGAGCCTGTTCGGCATGATCGCGGTGACCGCGGCCATCCTGGCCACCGCGACCATCTGGCTGGTCCTCACCGATCCGGTCACCGTCGCCAATTCGGTGAACGAGGGCGACGTGTCCCCCTGGTCCGCGAGCTGGCCTCCGCGGTCTACGAAGCGCTCAAAGGACTGCTCAAGTACCTGTAGCTGGCAGCTGTCAGCTGTTAGCGGATCGGCCCCGCGCCCTGGACAAGAGAATCCGCTGCCGGCTGCCAGCTACCAGCTGACCGCTACAGGTTCTTCACCAGGAACTTCGTGAGCACGTAGCCATCCATGTACTTGAATGGCGCGAGCCCTGTCGTGTAGTGGCCGCACGGCAGAACCGCGAGCTGGTAGGGCACCTCGAGGCGCTGGAACTCCCGGATGAGATCCAGCGACAGGTGCACGGGGAAGGTCGTGTCGTACCGGGCGTAGACGAGCAGCGTCTTCTTGTCCCGAACGCGCGAGACGTACGCCTGCGGGCTGATGGGCATCCACAGCTCGCGCAGCCGCTCGAGCGTGACGTGGCCGTCGAGCCCCGCGCGGACGTGCTGGGTCGAGAGGCCCTCCCAGACGACGTCGGCGAAGTAGCGCGAGACGTGGTTCAGGGCCTCCGCGCGAATCAGCGGCTCGTGGGCCGATGTCAACATCGCCAGGCAGGATCCCAGGCTCGTTCCGAGGATGCCGATCCGCTCGTACCCCTCGAGCGCCAGCCATGCCACCGCCCGCCGCGCGTCGACGACCGCCTGGCGGCACACCTGCACCGTGCGCGCGACGTTGGCGCTGACGATGAAGTCCGCGCGCGACAGGATGGGGGGCATCCGCCGGTCGTGGTAGGGCAGGGTCAATCGGAGCGCGGTGATGCCGAAGCGCGCCAGCAGCCGGCACAGCCCGACGTGGCCTCCGGCGTCAGAATTCCACTGCGGCAACACGACCACGGCCCGCCGCCGGTCCTCGCCGCCGCCCTTGAGCCCCGGCGCCCGGAACAACCGTCCGTAGACCACGTTGTTCTCGGGGTGCGGCGTCGTGATGACGCTCGGGAACGCCACCGTGCCGGCGCAGCCGTCTGATACCGCCGTCTCCGGCTCCCATGAGAAATCGCTCGTCGGAGGTGTCTCGAAGAACGTCGGCGAGTCGGCAAGCGCTTCCCTCGCCCAGTCGGCCAGCACGGCCTCTGGCGGCGCATCCGGCGCGTGGCCGTTCGTCGTCACCCACTCGAGGCCCCATTCGAAGGGCCGCACGGCGCGATCGGGCGTGCGCGAATGGAGACGGCGTTCCCAGGCGTAGAAGAGCGGAGCGATCATCAGCCGACTATTGTACCAAACCGCCGGCGAAAGGCACCCGGCCCGCTGCAGCGCCCACCTCGCCTTCGATCATCGCCGCCAGCGTCAGCAGCCGGGGCGTCTGGCCGCGGCGTCCCACGAGCTGCAGGCCGACGGGCAGGCCGCCGGCTGACGTCCTGCAGGGCAGCGAGATGGCCGGGTGGCCGGTGATGTTGAACAACTGCGTCAGCCTCAGCATGAGCGCGCGCACCGGGAGCCTCTGGCCGCTGACGGTGAGCGACGTGCTGCCGATCGGCTGTGCCGTGATCGGCACCGTTGGCAGGACCAGCGCGTCCACGCCCTCGAGGGCGGCGTCCACCTCGCGCCGCAACGCCTCGGCGCCGTCGCGCGCCCTGACGTAGTCCTCCGCCAGTACGTATCGTCCCATCTCGAGCCGCTGCCGGACCGGCAGCGTGTAGAGATCCGGGTGGGCCTCGAGCATCCCGGCATGGTAGGCGGACGCTTCGGGCAGCTGCAGGTGGAGGTAGACGGTGGCCGTGTCCGACGCGTGACGGACCGCGCGCTCCGATATCGTGACACCCGCGTGGCCCAGTCGTTCGAGCGCGCCGCCGAACGCCGCGTCGACCTCACTCTCCAGGACGTCCATGAAGTACGGCTTCGGCAGGCCGAGCCGCAGCCCCTTCGCCGGAACGCGCCCGGCGGAAAGCGGAAATGGATTCGCCGTGCCCGCCATGGCGTGGTGCAGCAGCCAGGCGTCCTCGACTGACCGCGCGATCGGTCCGACGTGATCGAGCGTGCGGCTCAACGGGATGATGCCTGCGCACGGAAGCTCGCCGGTCGTCGGCTTGAGACCGACGCAGCCGCAGACGGCAGCCGGGATCCGAATCGACCCGCCGGTGTCGGTGCCAATCGAGGCGAATCCCATCCCCGTCACCACGGCGGCCGCCGACCCGCCGCTCGAGCCGCCGGCCGACCGCGTCGTATCCGCGGGGTTGCGCACCGGGCCGAAGGCCGAGTCCTCGCTGGTCGTACCGAACGCGAACTCGTGGAGATTGCACTTGCCGAGGAAGACCGCACCTGCGTCGCGGAGACGGGCGGTTACCGCGGCATCCGAGGCCGCCACGCATCCCTCGAGGACCCGCGAGGCCGCGGTGGTCGGCGCACCCGCGAGATCGATGAGGTCTTTCAGCGAGATCGGCACGCCGTGCAGCGGGCCACGGTACCGTCCGGCCGCGATCTCGGCATCGGCCCGCCCGGCGTCTGCGCGCGCCCCGTCGGCAAGCACGGCGATGAACGCATTCAGGCGGCCGTTCTCCGCCGAGATCCGCTCGAGGCAGGCCTCGGTCACGGCAGACGACGAGATCTCGCCCGACGCGATCCGCGGCGCGAGCGCGGAGATGGAACCATCGACGAGCGTGTTCATCAAGAGCCTCCCGCCTGCCCGCTTGCCGCCTTTCCGGCTTCCCGCCTCCCGCCTGCTGCCCGTCCGCCCTCCGGCATGGCGTCGTTCCAGTCAGCGGCCCTCAACGCCGCGGTCGCCTGCGCCAGGCCTTCCAGAAGCGGCGTCAGCTCCGGCAAGCCGCGCCGCTCGGCGTCGGCCACGGCCGCGCGGAGCCACCGATCGACCGACGCCAGGATTCGATCGTCTGGCATTGTCTCGGCAGGCACATGTCCCTCCGGTTGGATTGTAGATCGCCTTCATCCGTGCCCGAGCCTTGAGCCCTGAGCCCTGAGCCTCCCAATGGTATAGTTCCCCCCATGACGTCGTCCGCCGCACCAGAAACCGGCGCCCACTGGTCGCTTCGCGTCATCGTGCTGGCGTTCGTGGGGCTGCTGACCTACGGCAGCTACTTCGCCTACGACAGCGTCGGCGCGCTGGCCCCCACTCTGATCAAGGCGTGGAACACCTCGCAGAGCGGCATCGGCTGGCTGTACACGATCTACAGTGTTGCCGCGATTCTCTCGGTATTCGTCGGCGGAATGCTCACCGATCGGATCGGGACGCGATGGGCCAGCCTGATCTTCTCGACGCTGATCGTGGTCGGTGCAGGCATGGTGGCCTTGTCCTCGTCTGTGCCAGTGGCGTGCGCCGGGCGCTTCGTGTTCGGTGCGGGCTCCGAGTCGCTCGTCGTGGCGCAGAACGCGATCCTCGCCAGGTGGTTCACGGGACGGATGCTGGCGATGTCGTTCGGAATCACGCTCGCGCTCGCCCGGCTCGGCACGCTCTTCAGCTTCAACACCATGTCACTGACGGCGAACCGCTTCGGCTGGCGGGGCGCGCTGTGGGTGGCCGCCGGCCTGTGCGTGGCCAGCCTCGCGGCGAACATCGTCTACTACATCCTCGACAAGGCGAACGAGAAACGACTCGGCCTCGCCGAGGCCGAGGCCGGAGACAAGAATCGTCTTCGCCGACATCAAGAAGTTCGGCGCGCCCTACTGGTACGTCGTCGCGCTGTGCGTGACGTTCTACTCGGCGATCTTCCCGTTCACGGCGCTCTCCACCGACTTCTTCCACGAGAAATGGAATCTGCCGCTGAGCGTGGACTCGGGCAGCCTGGGCTTCGTCGCCGCGGCGTTTCAGGACTTCCTGCACATGTTCTCGACGGCGCCGGGCACCTCATCGATCATCATCTTCGCCTCGATGTGCTTCGCGCCCTTCGCGGGCGGCCTCGTGGACAAGGTCGGGCGGCGGGCGAGCCTCATGACGCTCGGAGCGCTGCTGATGATCCCGTGCTACCTGGTGCTGGCGTTCTCATCCGTGTCGCCGGCGTTCCCGATGATCCTGCTCGGCGCGGCCTTCGTCCTGGTGCCTGCCGCGATGTGGCCCGCCGTGCCGCTCATCGTCGAGAAGAACCGCGTCGGGACGGCGTTCGGGCTGATGACGATGATTCAGAACATCGGCCTGGCGGCGTTCCCGGTGCTGAACGGCTGGCTGCGCGAATGGACGAAGGACTACCGGGCGAGCATGGTGATGTTCTCGCTGCTCGGCTGTGCCGGCCTGGTGTTTGCGATTCTGCTCAAACGCGCAGATGGACGCGCCGGGCACGTGCTCGAGCGCTCACGGTCCTGAGGTCTTCCAGGTCACCCGACCATGTCGACCCGCCCCACGATCGGCTTCGAGCATTCGATCCGGATCGAGTCCACGCCGACCCGAATCCTGGCCGCGTTCTTCGAGCCGGTCGCCCTCGCGGCGTGGTGGGACGTGGCCGTCGCCGTCGCGACGCCCCGCCCGCTCGGCGCCTACGCGCTGGAGTGGGCCGACGCGGGAGTGGTGGACGATGTGCTCGGGAGGCTCGGCGGCGTCTTCCACGGGATGGTGATCGACTTTCAGCCCGGCCGCGGGTTCTTCGTCGCCGACGCATACTGGCTGCCGCTGGAGGGCGATCCGATCGGGCCGATGGCGATGGACGTCACGTGCACGCCGGCCGAGCGGGCCGGGGGACGAGCGTTCGAGCCCTCCGCCATCACGCTGCGCGTCGCGCAGCGCGGCCTCGACGACAGTCCGCGGTGGATGCGTTACTACGAGGTGC
Organism: uncultured Acidobacteriota bacterium; assembly: GCA_963784455.1. Lineage (GTDB taxonomy): Bacteria > Acidobacteriota > Vicinamibacteria > Vicinamibacterales > Fen-181 > FEN-299. Next base: position 12,848 of record CAWARN010000021.1, read on the forward strand.
TGGGTGGCTGTCTGCCGACGGCGCTCGAGACGCTCAAGGGCTACCTGGAGCACGGCCAGGGTGCCTGGGACCTCAGGAACTACACGTAGACGCGAATCTTGCGATCGTGCGAACTTGCGATCGTGCGATCTGAGGGACACGCCACCACTTCGCCGCTTCGCAAGATCACGACCTCGCAAGATCACCACTTCGCACGATCGCAAGATATCAGTAGAGGAGATAGTCCCGTCGCAACGCCTCGAACTCCCGGGTCCCCGCCTCCCACTCCTCCGCAATGTCGCGTGCAGAGGCGTCGGCCTCGATGGCCTGGCGGAGGCCATTCGACCCGGCGAGGATGTCGATCGGCATCCGGTCGTGCACGTATTCGTACGGCGGCTGGCGCCAGGCGAACCGGTCCGGCGCGCTCCGGTGGAACTCCCCCATCACGGCCACGCCGGCCAGGACCGGCCGGAACGCTGGCCGATCGGTGACGTGAATCTGGACGCCGCCGCACGCCAGGCGCGCGTGCTTGTGGAAGGTCGGTTCGAAGACGACGGGCCGGAAGTGGGTCCCGTCGATCTTCAGCGCGTTCAGCCTTGCGGCGAACGGCTCGGCCTCGATCCACGGTGCGCCCAGCAACTCGAACGGACGGGTCGTGCCGCGCCCTTCCGAGAGCTGGGTGCCCTCGAACAGCACGCCGCCCGGGTAGACGACGGCGGTGTCGGGCGTGGGCATGTTGGGCGAGGGCATCACCCACGGCAACCCCGTGTCGTCCCAGTACATCTCGCGGCGCCAGCCTCCGAGCGGGACCACTTCGAGCTCGGCGCCGATGCCGAACCTGTCGTTGAAGAGCCGCGCCAGCTCCCCGATCGTCATGCCGTGGCGCATCGGGATCGGAAAGAGCCCGACGAACGACTCGTACCCCTCGACGAGCATCGGCCCTTCGACGGCTGCGCCGCCAATCGGATTCGGGCGATCGCAGACGATGACAGGCACGCCGTGCCGGGCGGCCGCGCGCAGGCAGTTCGCCATCGTGTAGACGAACGTATAGATGCGCGCGCCCACGTCCTGGAGGTCGATCACCAGCGCGTCGAGTCCGGCCAGCATATCGGCGGTCGGCTCCCGCGTGTCGCTGTAGAGCGAGTGTACCGGCACGCGGCGGCGCGCGTCGCGCGCGTGCGGCGTCTCAATCATGTTGTCCTGCAGGTCGGCGCGGAAGCCGTGCTGCGGCCCGAACACCGCAGCCAGCGTGACGCCGGCCGAGGACGCGGCGCGGTCCACGACATGACGGAACGAGCCGTCGACGGACGCGGGGTTGGCCACGACGCCGATGCGCCGCCCCCGCAGCCTGCCGGACTCGAACAGCAGGTCGGATCCAAGCACCACTGTCATGGTCCGACATTATAGGAGGATCGCGATCTCTACCACAGAGGACACGGAGAGCACGGAGAAACGCCCGGATCACGCGTGCCGGCGTGACCTCGAATGGGCATCGACCGGGGGGCGCCACCGCGCAGCGGCGGCGCCAGGCGGCCGAGTGCAGCGCGGCGGGAATGAACCTGCCGATTGACTTCGGGTTCATTCCCGCCGCGCCGCACTCGGCCACTGGGCCCTACGGGCCAGCCCCGGTCGAGGCCCTCGGCGTGGGAGCCTCCGTGTTCTTTGTGTGCTCCGTGGTTGTCCGGCGCGGACGCGACTGCAGCGGGAAATCCGTCAGGATCGCAGTGTGGAGATGACTCGGCGGTGGTCCGACGTTCAGCGGAAGAGCGGGCCGAGCGCGAAGTAGACCCGGCTGTGTCCGCCCGGCCCGACGCTGCCGCCGACGAACACGGGGCCAATCATCGAGTCGACGATGAGACCCGCCCCGATGTCGCCGGTGCCAGGCGACGGCGGAGCGTGACTGAAACGCCGTGCCGCTCTCCACCCACACGGCGACGTAGGCGTGGCCGCCGACCCACGACGGGAGCCTGGGCAGCTGCCTCATGTAGCCGGCGGCGGCCGAGCGCGAAGTGCGCGCCGCGCAGTTCGTCGTTGAGATAGGCCGACATCCGCAGCGGTCCGCCCAGCGACGAAGTCGTTGAAGTACGGGTGAGCGGAGAATGACGTGCCCGCCGCCGCCCAGAAGAACATCCGGTTGCGGCGGGTGAACGAGTGGAATCCCGTCGCGCTGAACTCGGCCTGCCAGAACTCCTGCGGGTTTTCGATGGCCGCGATCATCGCCGACTGGCCCGTGACGGCGGGTGCCGAGAAGAAGCGGCGGGCGCTCGCCCGCGCGTAGACCCCGCGCGACGGGACGACCGGGCTGTCCTGGCCGTCGAACGCGAGCCGGGCCGACGCGAACTGCTCGTGCCGCGTCGCTTCGGGCAGCGAGCGGGTCTCCAACCCGAAGCGTCTCTTCCACGCGGGCAGCGTCCACACCCACGCGAAGCTCTGCCCGGCGGCCGAAGTCACGCCGAGGTCGAATCCGGCGTCGGCCTGCCTGCGCCGGTATTCGCCGACGAGCCGGCCGCCGGCAAACCGGTTCCGTTCGTCGCGGCCGGCGAACGCCCGAGGCGCAGCGAACAGCCAGGGCACGCCGATCGGCCGATACAGTTCGCCGCCCACACCCAGGCGCGTGCCGAGGGCGAAGTCGAGCCTCGCTTCCGACCCGTCGCCCACGACATCGTAGACCGTCGTGCGGCCTGCGACGGTCATCGCGAAGTCGACCGAATCGATGTTGCTCAACTCGAGCCCGAGCGAGAGGAACGCCGGGCCGTTCGGCTTCGGCCGGGCCGTGATCTCGAGGCCGGTCCCGGCGCGCGGCCTCCAGGTTGTACGTCAGCAGTTCGTACCGGTCGGTGCCGCTCAGCCGCAGCAGGTCGCGTTCCAGCCGGCCGAGGTCGAGCGGTTGTCCGGCAGTCACCGAGAGCTGCCCCGCGATTCTCGCCTGCTCGCGCGCGCCGACGCCGTTCACCCTGACCGCGACAGGGACGACCGGCGCCGTCCGGCGTCGTGCCTGCCGGCGGCTTCGTGGGCGTCGGTACTCGGCCTGGCTCACGGAGTACTTCAGGAGTTCTGAGGCCGAGCCTCGGCGGCCGCGTAGCCTCGCGGCCGCCATTCATCGGCCTTGTTCCAGTCCGACGAGTCCGAGGTGCCGAGTTGCGGCGTGATGACGACGTCGGCCAACGCCAGGTTCCGCTTCGCGCCGTTCGCCATGACGGCGTCCACCGCGCGCCTCAGCATCGAGAACGCCGTGACGTACGGGAGTCGACGACGGCTTCCTGGTGACGTCCACGGCAATCACGACATCCACGTTCATCTGCCGCGCCGCCTCGACGGGCACGTTGTCGAGGAACCCGCCGTCCACCAGCAGGCGCCCGTCGATCGTCACCGGCGGGAAGATCCCGGGCAGCGCCATCGTCGCCCGCATGGCCTCCGGCCAGGACGCCGCTGTCGAGCACGACGCTCTCGGATCGGTCGATGTCGAACGCGACGCAGCGGAACGGCGTCGGCAGGTCGTCGAACGTCGGCAGCGCCGAGTACGGGGAGCGTGAAGCGGTCGATCAGCAGGGCGACACGCTGGCCCGGGTTGAGGCTGCCGGGCAGCCAGAGGCCGCGGCGGACCCGAGTTCGAGGCCGGCTGGAAACGCGCGCCAATCCTGCTTGCGCCGGAACGTCTTGTCGTCGAACGGCGCTTCGATCGACAGCACCGCGTCCCAGTCGGCTTTCGCTGGTCATGGTGCGGATGTCGCGGGCAGGGAGAGTCCGGTCGCGTAGGCTCCGCCGATGAGGCCGCCCATGCTCGTGCCGGCCACCGCGTCGATCGGGATGCGGTGTTCCTCCAGCCACTCGAGCACGCCGACGTGGGCGAGACCCGCGCGCGCTGCCGCCTCCCAGCGCGAGGCCGATGCGCGGCCGCGCGGCTCGGCCGCTGTGCTGCGGGCGGCGGCGCGGCCTGGAGCGGCCGCCGCCTGGCAGCCTGAGGCCAGCAGCGTCAGGACGACGGTCAGCCGGGCGAGACTGCGGGCAGAAGCGACATGCGCGAAGGTCAGTCCGTGGGGGTTCGGAGACGGGGTACGGGAGCCGATGCTGCGACGCTGTCAGCCGCGCGCTAGCGCAGGCGCGTCAGGGTGACGTCGACCAGGCGCGATTGGCGATCGGCGCGGTGCCACTGGACGAGAATCGTGCTCTGGTACGTGCCTTCGACGACCGAGCCCTGCCCGAGCCCCTCGTCGGACACCAGGAGGTCCACCGAGCGCTTCATGCGCAGGAACCGGTTGGCCGGCACCGCCATCATCCGCGCGAGCAGGCGTTCGACGAGCGATTCGCTCGAGTCCAAGCCGGTCGACCGCCTGGTTCATCACGCGCACGAGGTCATATTTCGCGTATTCGAGCGTCTTCGCCGGGACGGCGCGCGGATCGGCAATCGCGTGGCGGCCCTTCTCGATGGCGAAGCGCAACGGGTCGCGCAGCACATCGGGCAGGTCGTGCCTCATCAGCAGCGTTTCGTACTCGTTCACCGTGAGGCCCGCGTGCCGCTCGCCGGCGTGCAGCGACAGGCGGAAGCGGCCCTTCTGGACGCCGTGCCGCCGGACGAACTCCGCCAGGTCCTGAGCGATGCCGAGCCTCGGGTCCTTCAGGTTGACCGAATCCACCGGGTGAGACGAGATCGGGCACCTCAATCTGGTGCCGCGCCACGACTTCCTCTCGGTGGTAGCCGATGATCCGCGTGTGCCGGCGGCGCGGCTGGCCGGCGTTCATGCCGTCGAGATCGACGAAGCAGACCGGCTCGTCAGGCTTGTTGGCGTAGGTGACGCAGGTCCGGAGGCCGGCGGCGATGAAGGCAAGGTGCGAGTCGGCGTTCCTCGGTTCCACGACGCGCTGTTCGGGCGCCAGCTCGACGCGGCGGTCCATGCGATCGTGCTCGTAGTCGGCGCCCTCGGGGAAGATCGCCCGAAACGCGTCGATGTAGGCCGCCACCCCTGGCTTCTGAAGCAGCCGGGACGCCATGCTGCGGTCGAGGAAGCCGGCCGTCGTGTGCGACGACCAGTACAGGCAGTGCGAGTAGGCGGAGAGCGCGGCGCCGTGAGCGGCCGAGACGAGTCCCCGCAGGTCCACCATGTCGAATCGGGACCGTGGAACGACGTCCAGTTTCAGGTCGACAGGGTCGCTCGTCACGCACGCCTCGCGCAGGGCACTTGAGGTGAACAACCTAATACGGTAGCACATTTCGGATCGCCAGCACCTCGGCCACGGCGGACCGATCGCCGGTGCAGCTGATCCGCCGCGGCGCCGCCAGTTCGGTGACATCGTAGCCCAGGCCGGAGTAGAGCCGGCGAATCCGTTCGGTCGCCTGGTTGGTGAGCACCACGGGGCCCGGATGCGCGGCCAGCCATTCGGCGGTCCGCACCTGGTCCTCCCAGGTGAAGCCCTCCCTGGCGTAGTGCGTGAACGGCACGTCGTAGGGCGGATCGGCGTAGACGAAGTCGCCCGGGCGAAGCGGCACGTCCTGGAAGTCCCCCGAGCGGAACGACCAGTTCCCGAACGCGGCGCGGAGCGCCGAGAAGTCCCGGCGGTAGTCGAGGCGCGCGTAGCGGCCGAACGGGACGTTGAACTCGCCCCGGCTGTTGAACCGACAGAGGCCGTTGTAGCCGGTCCGGTTCAGGTAGTAAAAGAGCGCGGCTGCTTCCCGGCCTCCGGCCCGGCCGCGCGTCACCAGCTGATTGAATCGATCCCGGCAATCGTAGAACGCGTCGGCGGAGTTCTCGAGCGGCTGCTCGATGGTCAGCCCTCGCCGTGCCCACCGATAGAAGTTGATCAGGTGCGGGTTGACGTCGTTCAGCAAGGCGCGCCGAGGTGACAGGCCCAGGGTGACCGCCAAACCGCCGCAGAACGGCTCGACCAGGCGGCGGTGCGCGTGCGGCATCCACAGCTCGCGCAGGTGCGGCACCTGCCAGCGCTTCCCGCCAGCCCACTTGAGCGGCGGACGTACAGGCGAGGGCGGCTCGTCCTCCGGGAGCGGCACGATCGGTCCCTTGCGCATCGGTGGCTTCATCGTTTGGCGAGATGCGGCCACCCTACTTCTTCGATGCCGGTGCCTGGCCGATGGCCATCTCCTTGATCAGGTTCGTCGCGCCATCCACCTCGGCCATGTTCCACAGCATGTACCGGCTGTCCACGTGAATCGATCGGGTCTTCACGTCGTCGAACAGGTAGTCGGAGGAAACCGACTCGTACGTCCCGTCGAACAGCAGGCCGACCAGTTCGCCGCGGGCGTTCAGCGTCGGTGACCCCGAGTTGCCGCCGGTCGTGTCCACCGTCGACAGGAAGTTCACCGGTACGTCCTTGAGCGCGGCGTCGAGATAGGGGCTCTTCCTCGTCTTGAGGAACGCGGTTATCGTGTCGATCTGCTTCTTCGGCGCGTTGAAGTCGCCCGTGCCCGTCTGCTTCTCCAGAATGCCCGCCAGGCCGGTGTAGGGCTTGTAGAACAAGCCGTCCTTCGCGTCCACACCCTTCACCTGGCCGTAGGTGACGCGCAGGGTGCTGTTCGCGTCGGGCGCGACCAGGCCGCCGGCCTTCGCGAGCAGCGCCTGCATGTAGCGCGGGCGGAGGCGGGCGTAGGCGCCGGCCCGGTTCTTCGCCGCGTCGCGGATCGATTCGGCCAGCGGTTCGAGCGCCGAGGCGAGCGCGATGAAGGCGTCGCCTCCGGACTTCAGGTCGGCCGTCCCCTTGTCGATAAGCGCGAGCCGGGCGTCACGATCGCCGATCTTCGTTCCCGCGTAGAGCTTGTCGAGCCAGGCATCGATGACGCGGCCGGCGTCGGCCGCGGCCATCCCCGCCCGCAGGCCCGCGGCTTGGTCGAGCGGCTCGATCCGCTGACCGGCCGGCAGCGCGGCGGCGCGGCCGACTGCCCACTTGAGGAACGCGCGGTCGGCCGTCGCATCGAGCGATCGTTGCAGGCGGTCGAGGCTTTCGCGAATGCGGCTCCAGTCGCGCTCCTGGAACCCGGCGTCGCGGTCGAGGTCGGGCTTGGGCCGCTGCAGCGACAGCCGGTAGATCGTCTGCGCGGCGTCGAGATACGACGAGGCGGACGACAGCGTGGTCATCACCGCGTTGCGCTCGCCCACCTTCTCGCCTTCGGCCTGGAGCGCGGCCATCGCCGGGAGGACGTCGCCATACAGCTTCTGCCGCTCCGGCATTGCGGCGATCCACGCCGTCAGCGCCCTTTCCTGGGCCTCCTTCAGGTTGAGCGCCCCGCCCTTCACCAACCCCTCGAGGACCCCCTTCGTGTTCGTCAGGCCGTTGTTGAGTCGCTGAATCCTCCCAGAGAGTGTGATGGCCAGCGCCGGGTTGCTCGCCGTCAGCTTGTCGATGAGCGCCAGTTGCTCTTCTGCGAGCCGCACCGATCGAGGCAGCGCCCACTCCGTCGTCTCCTTGATCTCCGCGAACGTGCGGTGCCGCATCGTCCGGCCCGGATAGCCGACCACGAAGACGAGATCGCCCGGCCTGGTGCCTTCACCCGACACCTTCAACCAGTGCTTCGGCTTGTAGGGGACGTTGTCCTTGGCGAAGGCGGCCGGCTTGCCGTCCTTGCCGACATAGGCGCGGAGGAAGCTCCAGTCGCCGGTGTGGCGCGGCCACCGCCAGTTGTCCGTTTCGCCGCCGAACACGCCGATGCCCTCGGCCGGCGCGTAGACCAACCGGACGTCGCGGATCTCCAGTTGCGCGATCTCGAAGTACCTGAGCCCTTCGAAGAACGCCGTGACGCTGCATCGAAGGCCGCCCTTCTCGCACGCCGCCACGCGCTCTTTGGTTCGTCGGTCGATCGTATCGTTGCGCTCGCGATCGGTGGCGGACGCCATCCCGCCGGTGATGGCGGCGGTGACCTCGGTAACCGACGTCGTCACGAACACCCGCGATCCTGGGCCGTTCGACAGTTCCTCCTCGCGGGTCCTGGCGAGGAAGCCATCGGTCAGCAGGTTCCGTTGAGGCGTCGAGTTGAACTGGAGGCCGCCGGTCACGCAATGGTGGTTGGTGACGATCAGCCCGTCGGGCGACACGAACGACGCCGTGCATCCGCCGAGCGAGACGACGGCGCCCATCGGCTGCCCGGTGAGATCGGCGAAGGCCTCGGGGTTGCCGGTGAAGCCGAGCGTCCGCAGCTTCGCCGCCAGATCGGGTATCTGCTGCGGCATCCACATGCCCTGCTCGGCGGCGAGGCCGGCCACGGCGGCGAGCACGGCGGCGGCGATGATGACGAACGTTCTCGAACGGGACATGATGACCGCTCCTTCACTTCACGATCTGAAGCATGGATACGGTGTCGGAGTTCAGCGAACGTGCCGTCGCGATCGACAGCCAGACGTCAACGGGCGCGGCCGCCTGGGGTGCCGTCCCGGGTCCAGCGCTGAACAGGGACGTGAGCGCGAAGACGGCGCCGAGCCGACGCCGCAGTGCGAACGACGTTCCGCGCATCATGTGAGCATAGCAGCAGAAGCGCAGATTTCGCGTTTCCTGGGCGCCCACTTGGCCTACCATTACGCGGCAGACTCGCACGGGGCCGCATCGCAGTCGAATCACAGAAAGAGGCATTGCCGCCCAACGCAAGAAGGTGGCACTTTCCGTTTCTCATGACGAAGCCCTGAGGCCATCGTCATGGAATAGGGAAGTGCCACCTTCATTCGCGAAGGAACAGACATGACGACGAATGCACAGAAGTCTCTGTTGACCGATGCGCCGGTTCGCGAAATGTTCGCCCTCGCGCTGGCGGTGCTGCTGGTCGCCTTCTACGCGATGCCCGTGGCCCAGACCCCGGCGGGCGAAGAGGGCGATGACAATCGACGACTACACGAAGTGGCGGAGCATCGTCCGGCCAGGAGATCTCGGGCGACGGGAAGTGGGTGGTCTACACGCTGCAGGGCCACGAACGTGGCCGCGGCCGAGTCCAAGCCGGTGCTGCACCTGCTGAACCTCGAGACGAACGCCGACGTGACGGTGGCGGACGCAACTGGCGGAACGTTCTCGCCCGACTCCAGGTGGATCGCCTACCAGGTCGACCCGGGAGCCGCGCAGCGGGCACGGGCCGCGGCGCGGGGTCGGGAGGCGGCGCTTCGGCGGACGTCGGCCAGCCCAGCCCGGCGAACGACCGCCGCCGCCCGCGTCGAACTCAGCCGGCCAGGCGGCGGCCGACGGGCCAGGGCAGGCCGGGGCGGCGCGGCGCCGGCGATCCCGCCGCGGCGCGTCGAGCTGCGCAACCTCGCCACCGGCGAGATCCAGTCGTGGCAGGAGATCGGGACGTTCGCGTTTTCTGCGGCATCGACCCACCTGTATCTAGGCGAAGCGGTGGCGGGGCCGCGCCGGCTGCGGGCGGGCGCGGACGGCGGGGGCACGCCGGGCGGTAGCCCCCGGCCGGGACGGCCGGCGGCCGGGCGGCCGCCGCTCCGCCGCGGCCCCCGCGGCCTCGACGTCGTCCTCGTCGATCTCCGCACCGGCCGACACCAGCTGCTCGGCAGCGTCGGCGACATCGCGTTCAACCGGACGGGTCGAACTGCTGGCCTACACCGTCGACACCGCCGTGAAGGACGGCAACGGACTGTTCGTCTTCGACACCGCGAGCGGCCGCATCGACCCCGCTCGACAACGACGCGAAGAGCTACAGCCGGCTGGCCTGGAACGAGGACGGACCGCGATCGCGGTGCTGAAGGGAATCGAGGTCGAGAAGATGCGCGAGAAGGACAACGTCCTGCTCGCGTTCCCCGACGTCTCCGCGGCGCTGAAGGACGGCGCCGCGCCGCCGCGCGCCGGTCGTGCTCGACCCGGCAAAGACCGAGGGCTTCCCCAAGGGCTGGGTCGTGAGCGACCGCGCCCCGCTGGCCTGGAGCGAGGACAACGCGCGCGTCTTCTTCGGGATGAAGGAGCAGTCGCCGGCGCCCGACACGACCCGCAAGACGACCGACGAGGCGGCCGACGTGGACGTCTGGAACACGTCGGACGAGCGGATCCAGTCGCGCAGATGGTCCGCGCCGAACAGGAGCGCAACTTCACGTTCCGCCAGGCATTCGACGTCGTCGGCGAAGCAATTCGTGAAGCTGACCGACGAGACGATGCGGAGACTCGAGATCGCGCCGGACGGCAAGTGGGCGGTCGGGCCGCGACACGCGCGGCTACATCCACGACTACAAGACGCTGCCGGCCGCCGACCTCTACCGCGTCAACACGACCACCGGCGAGCGGACGCTGATGCGAAGGGACAGCTCGACCGGCAGCCACGTCGTTCGGCATCACGCCGCACGGCACGCACTTCCTCTACTGGAAGGACAACAAGTTCCAGGCCTACGACCTCGAGGCCGGGCGACGAAGACGCTCGGACGTTGGCGCGGCGCGTCAGCTTCATCGACATCGAGTACGACCACCCGGGCCCGAAGCCGCCGTTCGGCATCGCCGGCTTCACCAGCGACGGCAAGGCGGTCATCGTGAACCACCAGTACGACCTGTGGCTGCTGCCGCTCGACGGCTCGGCGCCCACGAACCTCACGGCGGCGCTCGGCGACCAAGGAACGAGATCCGCTTCCGCCTGATCCGGACCGAGCCGGTCGACCTGACGTCGCCGCGCTCGGTCGGGCCGCGCGGGACGTTCGACCTCACCAAGCCGGTCACGCTGTCGGCCTACGGCGAATGGACGAAGAAGGCCGGCTACTACGAACTCGCCGGCGGGCAGCTGAAGGAGCTGGTCTACGAGGACGCGTCGTTCAGCACGCCGGTGAAGGCGCGAAGGCCGACCGGTTCCTGTTCACGCGCCAGACGTTCGTCGAGTTCCCCGACCTGCGCGTCTCGGGCCCGGGCTTCGCGGACTCGAAGAAGATCACCGACGCCAACCCGCAGCAGAAGGACTACCTGTGGGGCCGCCGGATCCTGTTCGACTACAAGAACAAGGACGGCGTGCGGCTCCAGGGCATCCTCGCGCTCCCCGACGACTACAAGCCGGGCGAGAAGCGGCCGATGATCGTCGTCTTCTACGAGAAGAACTCGCAGAACCTGCACCGCTACAGCGCCGCCGTCGTACCTGACCGGCATGGGCCGGATCGCCGATGCAGGCCGTCAGCGACGGGCTACCTCACCATGCTGCCCGACGTCCACTTCCGCACCGGCTCGTCGCACAGCGACATGCTGGAGTGCGTCGAGGCGGCGACCCGCAAGGTGATCGAGATGGGCTACGCCGATCCGAAGCGCATCGGCGTGACCGGCCACAGCTACAGCGGCGAGGGCGCGGCCTACATCGGGACGATGTCGAAGATGTTCGCGGCCGTCGGGATGGGCGCTGGCGTCATGGACCTCTACAACGACTTCAGCCAGAAGTGGGGCTGGGGCTATGGCTACCAGGGCGGCAGCGGCGACACCGCGTTCAACTACTATCTCTACGGGCAGGGGCGCTGGGGCTTCTCGCCGTGGGACCAGCCCGACCGGTACCGTGTCGAGTCGGCGCTCACGTGGGCGCCGAAGGTGACCGCGCCGTTCCTGATCATGCACGGGACATCCGACCCGACCGTCGGCTTCATCAACGGCCTCGCCTTCTACAACGCGCTCCGATACAACGGAAAGAAGGCCGTGCTGCTGGCGTACCCGGACGAGGGCCACGGCCTGCGCGGCGTGGCGAACCAGAAGGACCTGACGATTCGGTTCTTCGAGTTCTTCGACCACTACCTGAAGGGCGCACCGGCGCCGAAGTGGTGGACCGACGGCGTTCGGTACCTGAACAAGGAGAGGGCCCGGCAGCAGGCGCCGGTCAAGTAGCGGGCAGCGGTCAGCTGGCAGCCGGCAGCGGATGACAGAACAGCGGCCGAAGGGTAGCGCCCGCGACAGTCATGGGATTCAGAAAGGACGGTCTCTCGGAGCCAGGGAGGTGAGTGTGCCCAAGTACGTCATCGAGCGGGAGATTCCCGGAGCGGGGTCGCTGACCGCCGAAGAGCTCCGGGAGATCACCCGGAGGTCGTGCTGCGTGCTCGAGGAACTCGGCCCCGCAATCCAGTGGGTCGAGAGCTACGTGACCGACGATCGGATCTACTGCATCTACATCGCCCCGGATACCGATCTGATCCGGGAGCACGCCCGCCGGACCGGATTCCCGGCGAACCGGGTGTCGGAAGTAAGGGCGGTGATCGGCCCGAAGGTCCCCGCGCGCCGGGGGGAGGGCGCGGGCGAAGCCGAAGAGACCGGGGCGGATTAGCGCCAGCCGTCGTTCCGAATTCGGAATTTCGAATTCCTAATTCTTAATTCTTTCTAAATTCTGTCTTCTATCTTCTGTCCTCTGGAATCTTCCAGACCCTCCCGTCCTTCATCACGAACGCCACGTTCCTGAGCGCCGTGATGTCGGCCGTCGGGTCGCCGGGGACAGCGACGAGGTCGGCGAGCAGGCCCGGCTTGATCATGCCGAGGCGATCCGCCAGCCGCATCACCTTCGCGTTGACTGCGGTCGCGGCGAGGAGCGTCTGCGCGGGGCTCATTCCGTCGCGCACCATCCACTCGGCTTCCCGGGCGTCCTCGCCGTGCGGGTACACGCCCACGTCGCCGCCCAGGCCGATGACGACCTTGTGCTTCATCGCGAGCTGGAACGCCTGCTTCGCCTGATCCATCGAGCGCGTCGGCGTGCTGCCGCGCTTATAGGCGCCCGAATACTCGGACGTCGCTTCCGGCGCGGTCAGCGTGGGGTAGTAGGCCACGTTTCGCTCGGCCATCAGCGCGAACACTTCGTCCGTGCCGCCGTAGCCGTGTTCAATCGTCTCGACGCCGGCCATCACGGAGCGCCGCATGCCCTCGGCCGTTGACGCGTGCGACGACACCGGCTTGCCCGCGCTGTGCGCTTCGTAGACCAGCGCCTTCAGTTCGTCCTCGGTGAACGTGGGCATTGACGGCCCCGCGCCCCTCCGGTAGTCGGCGTACACCTTCACCCAGTCCGCGCCGTGCCCGACCTGCTCGCGGACCGCCTTCAGGATCTCCGGGACGCCGCTGGCTTCCTGCGCGCCCTTGGGCGTCTCGAAGTTCGTCGCGAAGCCGTACGGTCCCGGTCCGTAGCTTGCCGTGGCGACGATGGCGCGCGTGGCGACGAACATTCGCGGGCCCGGAATGAGCCCCTCGTTGACCGCCTGTCGCAGCGCGACGTCCGCGTAGCCGGCCCCCTCGGTGCCGAGGTCGCGGATGGTGGTGAAGCCGGCCATCAGCGTCTTCTCGCAGTGCCGCACCGCTTCGATCGTCCGGTAGGCCTCCGACTCCTTCAGCACCTGGTCGTTCCACGTCGTCTCGTTGTAGGCGTGGAGAAGGACGTGGGTGTGGGCCTCGATCAATCCCGGCATGAGCGTCATGCCAGGCAGGTCGATGACGCGGACGTCGGCCGGAGCCGTGACGGATGAGGCCGGACCGACGGCTGTGATCGTGTTGCCCGTCACGAGCACGACCCAGCCCTGATGCGTCTGCTCGCTCGTGGCGTCGAACACTCGGTTCGGCCGGAGCAGCCAGGCTGGCTGCGCGGACGCGGCGGGTTGGGCAGAGAGGCCGGCAACAAGAAGGGCGGCCCACAGGAGGGCCGCCCCAGAGGCGATGGACAGCATGAATCGAGTCGTTCGCTTCATGCCGGCATTATAGGGACATTGGCGGCTACTCGTCCGCCTCGATCACGGCCCGGGTCGTGTACTCCTTGCCTCCGACGGTCAGTTTCACGAGGTAGCTGCCGGGCTCGAGGGTCGCGCCGCCACCGCCCCGGCCGCCACCGCCACCACCACGCTGACCGGCGCCGGCCGCCGGGCTCCCGCGCAGGTTCCACTGCACGCGGTTGAGGCCCGCGTCCTTCGGCGCGGTGATCTCGCGCACCACCTTGCCCGAGTAGTCGCTGATGCTGATCTTCACATCGCCAGTCGCGGCCGCCCTGAGATAGTAGCTGATGGCCGTGCCCGGCTGAGGGTTCTCGCCGCGGAAGAACTTGTTGCCTCCCGTGTTGATGCTCAGCTGCGTATCGGTCCTCCACGCCACGCCCGGCCTCGGCGTGAACAGCGTCACGTCCGCGTTCATCACCGCGTCGGTCAACTGCTGCAGCGGCGTGATGTCGTCGATGATCCAGATGCTGCGCCCGTGCGTCCCGACAATCAGGTCGTTGTCGCGCGGGTGGACGAGGAGATCGTCGATCCGGATCGTGGGAAGCCCCGTCATGAACCGCTTCCACTCCTTGCCCCCGTTCACCGAGATGTAGAGCGCGTACTCGGAACCCAGGTAGAGGAGGTTGCGGTTCTTCGGGTCTTCGCGAATCACGTTCACGTTGCCCGTCGGCAGGTTCGCCGCAATCGACGTGAACGTCTGGCCGTAGTCCCTCGTGATGTAGACATACGGCTTGTGGTCGTCGGTGCGGTGCGCGTCGAGCACCACGTAGCAGGTGCCCGCGTCGAAGCGCGACGGCTCCACCCGCGCCACGTGCGTTTCGTCTGGCGCGCCCTTGATGTTCGCCACGACGTTCTTCCAGCTGAGGCCGCCGTCGCGGGTCACCTGGACGTTGCCGTCGTTGGTGCCCACCCAGACGACGCCCGGCATCGCAGGCGATTCGGCCACCGTCGTGATGACGCTGGTCGTCGCCACGCCGTCGTGCTTCGAGGCCATCGGCGCGTCGCCGGCCACGCCCATGATCGGCCGCGTGAACCGGCTCAACCCGCGCGTGAGGTCCGGCGTCATCAGGAAGGTCTCGCCGCGGTTCACCGACGTGAACAGCCGGTTGCCGCCGATGAACACGGTGCTCGGGTTGTGCGGCGAGAGCACGGTCGGCGTGTTCCAGAAGAACCGGAACGCCGTGCCGGTCGGAGGCTCGGGGACGATGTTCGACGCGCTGCCGCGCCGAGTTGCGGGTTCTGCGCCGCCGCATTCTGGGCCTGCGCGCCCCTTCGCGCCCCGCGCGGGCGGATGCTGGCGCTCGTGCCCGCCCGGAGATCGAGGCGCGACACCGCGCCGTCCTGCGACTCGGAATACACGATCGCCCAGTCGGTCGGATCCTGCTGAGTGTAGAAGCCGTCACCGCCGCCGACGCGGAACCAGTCGGAGTTCAGGATGCCGACGTTCGAGCGCTTGGCGCTCGGCCCGCACCACGATCCGTTGTCCTGCAGGCCGCCGCACACGACGTACGGCTTCCGCATGTCCGCGCTGATCGCGTAGAACTGGCCGACGGCCATCGTGGCGATGAAGTCCCACGTGTCCCCGCCGTCGTAGCTGACGTCGAGGCCGCCGTCGTTTCCGTACATCACGTGGCTGGAGTTCTTCGGATCGACCCAGATGGCGTGATGGTCGCTGTGCGCGAGATTCTGGATCTGTCGGAACGTCCTGCCGCCGTCAACCGACTTGAAGGCCGGCGCGCCGCCCATGTAGATCACCTGGTCGTTGCTGGGGTCGATTCGCACCTGGCTGTAGTACATCGGCCGGTCGGTGGTGTTGCTCACGATCTTCCACGTCTTCCCGCCATCGTCCGACCGCCAGACGCCCGTGCGTTTGGGATCGGCCGGACCCGCCGGCTGCCCGGCCGTGGCGCCAGCACGCGCGCCGCCCTGACCAGCCGCTGCGGCTCCCGCGCCCGGCGTCTGCTCCTTGCCGTCGGCCGTCACGCCGGCGCCCGTGCCGCCGCTGGCGCCGACCTCGAACTGCGCGACGATCACGTTCGGCTTCGTCCGGCAGATGTCGAGGCCGATGCGCCCGATGATGCCGTCGGGCAGACCGTTGCCGGTGAGCTTCGTCCACGTCTTCCCGCCGTCCGCCGTCCTCCAAAGCCCGCTGCCGGGCCCGCCGCCGTTGAACCCGTGCGGCGTGCGGCGCCGCTGGTACGACGCGGCAAACAGAAGCTCGGGGTTCTTCGGATCCATCACCACGTCGGTGAAACCGGTGTCCTCGTCGATGAACTTCGTGTTCGTCCAGGTCTTCCCGCCGTCGATCGTCTTGTAGAGCCCGCGTTCCTTGTTCGGCCCGAACAGGTGGCCGATCACCGCCACGTAGACGATGTCGGGCTTCGTCGGGTGAATGACGATGCGGGCAATCGACTGGGTGTCCTTGAGGCCGACGTTCGTGAACGTCTTGCCGGCGTCGGTCGACTTGTAGATGCCGTCGCCGAACGACGAGCTCTGGCGGTTGTTCGGCTCGCCCGTGCCCACGTACACGATGTTGGGATCGGAGGGCGCGACGGCGATGTCGCCAATCGAGCTCGTCGGGTAGGTATCGAAGATCGGCGTGAACGTGGTGCCGTTGTTGACCGTCTTGAACACGCCGCCGGTTGCGAATCCGACGTAGTAGACCGAGGGATTGCTCTCGACGACCGCGAAGTCGTCGATGCGTCCGCCGATGCTGGCGGGCCCGATGTTGCGCCACCGGAACGTTCTCAGCAACGGGTCATCCGACTGGTTGACCGGTGGCAGGGGTGATGGCGGCGGCGCGGGCGCCCGGGGCGCCGCGGCGGCTGCCTGCTGCGGGGCCTGCGGGGTCTGGGCGCCAAGGGCGCCCATGAAGACGACCGCCAGTCCGGCCACGAGGCAGAGCGCGAGTATGGTGCGCAGTGTCGTTCTCATCGCGTCGAAATCCCTCCGGGAAGGCTGTGCTGAAGGTGGAAACCCGTCCAGGGAGCTACCTACGACCGCCAATCATAGACCGTTTCCGGCGGCGGAGAGGACAGGGGAAGGAGAACCTCGCGAACGTGCGACGCAGCAAAGCGGCGACCGGGCGAACTGACGGCGCGCCAGGGACCGCCCCGGTTCTCTTGCCGCCTCTTTCCAGTGATAGAATCGCGGCGCTTTCACCGGAGGCATGATGACATCGCGTTCCCGACGCACTCGCATCCGACCTGTCCTGGCGGCCACGACGGTCCTGGCTCTCGCCCTAGTCGGCGTCACCCATCTCGGCGCGCAGGCGCCCGGGTCGGCAGCATTCCAGGTCGTCGTCAACACCGACCCGGCGCTCAGGCTGAAGGGCTTCGCCCAGCACGAGACGATGGCCGCCGCCTCGCCGTTCAAAGACGTGAAGTGGCAGTGGATCGGGCCGAAGAACATCAGCGGCCGCGCCATCGACGTTGCCGTGGTCGCGCCGCGCGGGAAGAACTACACGATCTACGTCGCGACCGCCTCGGGCGGCCTGTGGAAGACCGAGAACGAGGCGACCACCTGGCAGCCGGTGTTCGACCGCGGGCCGGCGACGACTATCGGTGACGTCACCATCGCCCCCTCGAACCCGAACATCGTCTGGATCGGGACCGGCGAGGCGAACATCTTCCGCAGCTCCCAGGCCGGCATCGGCGTCTACAAGTCGGTGGACGCGGGGAAGACCTGGCAGCACATGGGGCTCGCCGACACCTACACGATCCCGCGGATCGTCATCCACCCGACCAATCCCGACATCGTCTACGCGGCCGCCTCCGGCCACGAGTGGACCACGAACGCAGAACGCGGCGTCTACAAGACGACCGACGGCGGGCGGACCTGGACGAAAATGCTCTACGTCAACGAGAAGACCGGGGCGATCGACCTGGCGATGGACCCGACCGACCCGAACACGCTCTACGCCGCCACCTGGCAGCGGACGCGCCTGAAGTGGAACGACCCGCGCAACGCGGCCGACGCGGCGGGCAGCGGGATCCACAAGTCCACCGACGGAGGGAAGACCTGGAAGCCGATCAACGACGGGCTCCCGATTCCGAGGTTCCGCGGGCGCATCGGCCTCGACGTCTGCCTTTCGGCGCCGAACACGTTGTACGCCTTGGTGGACAACTACGAGGTCGCGCGCGAACCGACCGAGGCGGAGAAGAACAATCCGTACGGGGTCCCGTCGAGCGGCTACATCAAGGGCGCCACGGTCTACCGGTCGGACGACAAGGGGGAGCACTGGACGCAGGTGAGCGGCCTGACGCCCGATCAGAAGAAGTTCATGGAGGGCTCGTCGAACACCTACGGCTGGGTGTTCGGGCAAATCAGGGTCGATCCGACCGACGCCAACACCGTCTACACGATGGGCCTCGCGCTCAATGTCTCGTACGACGGCGGGAAGACGTTCAAGAGCCTCGACACGCCGGGCGGCGATCACCACGGCCTGTGGATCGACCCGCAGAACAACAACTACCTGGTCAACGTGTTCGACCAGGGATTTGCCATCTCGTACGACCGGGGGAAGACGTGGAAGGACTCGAGCCGGAACCTCCCGGTCTGCCAGTTCTTCAACATCGCCTACGACATGGACACGCCGTTCCATGTCTTCGGCTCGATGCAGGACCACGGCAGCTTCCGCGGCGCGGTCGATCTCTCCGCGGGGCGGGACAAGATCCGCACGGTGGACTTCGAGGAAGCGCCCGGCGGCGAAGGCTCGACCCACGCGATCGATCCCGCCAACCCGAACATCGTCTTCTCCTCCGGGTTCTACGGCACGCTGACGCGCTCGGATCTTTCCAGGCCGCGCCCCGAGCGCAGCAAAGACCTGCTGCCCGCGCGCTACCCGGACGAACCGGCGCTGCGCGGAGAATGGCTGGCGCCGACCATCATCTCGCCGCACAGCGGCCGCATCCTCTACCACGGCATGCAGTACCTGATGACCTCGCGCGACCAGGGCGACACGTGGGAGATCATCAGTCCCGACCTGACGTTCGGCGCCGCTGCCGACAAGGGCGACATCCCGTATCACACGATCTTCGCCCTCGCCGAGTCACCGATGCGCTTCGGCCTCATCTATGCCGGGACGGACGATGGGCGCGTGCACGTGACGAAGGACGGCGGCAAGACGTGGGCTGACATCAGCGCGGGCGCCGCGCCGCGCAAGTGGGTGTCGCGCCTCGCGGCGTCGGCGTTCACGCTCGGCACCGTCTACATGACCCAGAACGGCAAGCGCGAAGACGACTTCACGCCGTACGTCTGGAAGTCCACCGACTTCGGGAAGACCTGGACGGGCATCGCGGCAGGAATCCCGATCGGCCCGGTGAACGTGATCCGCGAGGACCCGGTGGATCCCAAGGTGCTGTACGTCGGAACGGACACGGGGGTCTACGTCACGACGGACGGCGCGAAGACATGGTCGGTCCTCGGCGGCGGTCTTCCGGCCGCCTACGTCCACGACCTCATCATCCACCCGCGCGACAACATCGTCGTCATCGCGACGCACGGGAGGGGGATGTGGGCGCTCGACGCGGACGGGGTGAACAAGAAGCCGGAGAGGATGCGGCAGAGATCCGAGGAGCAGTAGAGCGGCGCTACTTCATCCGGGCGAGCGAGATCCCGGTAGCCGGCGATGCCGCCGCGTTCGACGTCGGCGAGCAGCGGTCCGAATCGGATCCGCCCAGAGTACGCCGTTGACGCCCGTGCCGGGCGCGCCGGGCCCGGCACCAGCGTAGCCACGACCGCCTCCCGGATAGCCGTAGGCCGTTCCGGGATAACCGCCTCCCGGATAGCCCGGGCCGAAGCCGGAGAAGATCGAGCGCACCAGGACGCTCCGGCCGTTGATCGGCAGCGACGACAGATTGCGGTAGAACGTCTTCCAGCCGTCGCCCCGGAACAGGTACATCTCGACATTCGACGCGTAGAACACCGCTACGGTGAGGCGGTGTTGGCGCAGCAACGTCCCGATGCCTGCCAGCGCCCGAGGGCCCGAGAAGTCGCCGACGACCGGCACGACGAGATTGCGCGCTTGAAGGTCGCGAACCGCCCCGTAAGCGTCTTCGCTCGCCAGGAAACTCCCGGCGGCGCCCCGGGTGTCGGACGCGGTCATCAGTTCGGCGTACGTCGGAAACGGCCGGCCGCGCCTGCCAGACCGCATCGAATAGCGGATGTCAGGCCCCGATTCGAAGAACGCCTGGTACACGCGCGTCATGTCGGCGACGTCCGAGTCGCTGATCGGCCAGCGATGCCGCGTGGCGAGCCGCGCGCACACCTCCGAGAGGTTGGCCTTGAACAGGTCCTGGTTCGGCGTCGCGATGGCCGCCGCTTCCATCAGCTCGTTCGCGCTGGACGTCGGTCCGAGGTGCTTCGACAGCGGCCTCGAGAAGAGCCGCGACAGGAACTCAGCCCTCGTCGGCGAGAGTTCGAAGATCGACTTGTAGAGCAGGTGGAGAGCGGCGTTCTCCCGCCGGATATCCACGATGAAAGCGACGCGGGGCTTGAGCGCGGCGATGTAGGAGAAGTTCTGCTCCGGGCCGACGCCGATGTAGGCGGCACCCGACGACGCGCGCCCGGCAACCTCGGGCAGCACCGCAGGAAACGCCCGCTCGTTCGAGACGAGGTTCTCCGACCGAAAGGTGCCGCCCGGCTCGGACAGTCCCGTGAAGAGCCGCCAGAACGTCGCGTCGTCGAGGCAATCGGGCAGCGTGGGCTTGCTGGAGTCAATCGCGGAACACGCCAGCGCCAGCAGAAGCAGCGGGGCGCAGGCGAGCGCGGCGGCGCGTCGGATCGTCATGGAGGGTTGCCCCTCAGCGGCTCGCCGCCAGCGGGTTCTTCCAGGCGAGGCCGGGGAACTTCGCGAAATCGCCATCGGTCGAGCAGAGCGTCAGCCCGTGCTCGATCGCCAGCGCCGCGAGGTGGGCGTCGGGCACCAGGCGGCTCGTCATCCACGCCCGTCCGAGCAGTCCTGCGAGGATCTCGGCGTGGTCAGGCCCCGGCTCCGGGATCCAGACCGATTCGCAGGCGAGCCACGCGGCCACCTGCCTCCAGGCGACCGCCGGCGTCACGGCCTGCCGAACCACGACAGGGTTGCTGGCCAGCCGCACGAACGCCATGAGGGATGGCCACGGGAGTCCCACACGAGCCACGCCGCTCAGCCGTTCGTCCAGCCATGACCGGGCGCGGGCGTGTTCGGGAGCCGAGTGGTTGGCGGCGTACAGAAGCAAATTGGCGTCGACCAGGATCACCGGTGTCCCTCGCCTTCGGCCCGCGACAGGACCTCTTCGACGTTGTCGAGACTGCCGACCAGGCTCGGCCCCAGGTCGAATCCCTTCGATCGAAACGGCCGACGGGCAGGCCTCGGGCGGTCCAGCGCTTCCAGACCACCCCGGAGCACCTCGTTGACCAGCTGCTTGAACGGGCGGCGCTGCTTTCGAACGGCAACCTTCAACCTGGCGGCGACATCGTCATCGAGCGTGATCGTCGTTCTCATGAGTTGATGCTACGCAGATGATGATGAGGTGTCAACAGATTGATGTCATTAGCATCAAGTGAGCGACTCCGAATCGCGGTCGCCTGCTCAATCCGCAGCGCGATCGCGGGACGCGCCATCCGGCGCCGGGCGCAGCGGGACGGAGAGGACGAGAATGCCGCAGGCGATCGCCACGACGGCCAGCGCGAAGAGCCCCGTCGCCAGTCCCCCCGAAGGCGAAGCCAGCGTGCTCATCAGCACGGGGCCGACCTGCCCGCCGAGGTTGCCGATCGAGTTGATCAGGGCGATGCCGGCGGCGGCGGCGGTGCCGGTCACGAGCGCCGTGGGCAGCCCCCAGAACGGCCCGATGTAGCTCCAGCGTCCGGCCACCACGACCGTCATGGCCACGACCACGAGCGGCGCCGGCAATCCGAACGCCAGCGCCAGGAAGCCAGCGGCCATGGCGAACACCGCCAGCGCCACGTGCCAGCGGTGCTCGTGCCTGGCGTCCGAACTCCGGCCATGGAACATCATGATCGGGATTGTGACGAGCGGCGGGATCGCGGCGATCCAGCCGAGCGTGGACTTGGTGACGTCGGGGAACGCCTGCGACAGCAGCGTCGGGGAATAGAAGTCGAGGCCGTAGGCGGCGACGACGCTCAGGAAGTAGATCGCGCTCAGCAGCAGGATGCGGGGATCGGTGAACGCCTGCCTGAGCGTGAGATGCTCGACGCGCTCCTGTTCCGCCCGTTCGGCCGCGAGGCGCCCGTCGAGCCACGACGCCTCGTCGCGCGTCAGCCACCGGGCCGAGCGCGGCCCGTCCGGGAGGTACGCGAAGACGACCAGCCCGAGCACGAGCGAAGGTAGCCCCTCGATCAGAAACAGCCACTGCCAGCTGGCGAGGCCGAACTGAGGATGGTCCATCAGCCAGCCTGACACCGGGCTGCCGACGACGAACGACACGACGGCGGCGATCATGAAGACGGACACCGCCCGGGAGCGGTAGGCCCTCGGGTACCAGTGCGTGAGGTAGAAGATGACGCCCGGAAAGAAGCCGGCCTCCGCGGCGCCGAGCGCGAAACGGAGCGCGTAGAACGACCGCGGCCCGGTCACGAACATCATCGAGGACGACACGACGCCCCACACGAGCATGATGCGGGCGATCCACATGCGCGCGCCGAAGCGCTGCAGCAGCAGGTTCGACGGCACTTCGAACAGGAAGTAGCCGACGAAGAAGATCCCGGCCCCGGTCGCGTACGCGGTCTGCGAGAGGCCGAGATCCGGCAGCATCGTGAGCTTCGCGAACCCGACATTCACTCTGTCGAGGAATGCCGCCATGAAGCAGAGGCAAAGCAGCGGCATCAGGCGGACGTTCACCTTCGACACGACGCGCCGCTCGATCGACGAGTCCACGCCCGAGAGCCGTGCCGGCGTCACCTGGCGCCGGCCGCCGCCGGTACGGGCTTGTGCTTCAGCATCGCGTCCGCCCACGGGATGAAGTACTTCCAGTTCGGGCCGTCGGTGTGGCCGCCGTCATGCTGACGCCACGCCAACTGCCCGTCGAGCAGGCCAGTGTTCACCGGCGGCATCTTCGCCGTCCGGTAGTCGTCGCCCCTGCCGAGGTCCTTGGCGCCGAGCAGCCGGAACACCGCGCCCGCCGCGATGGTCGCCATGTAGCTGCCCTGCTGGTCGAGCCACTTCGCGTCGCCCTTTTCGGGCACGCCGTAGCTGATGAACGTCGCGCGCGGCGCGCAGAGGGCAATCAACTGGTGCGAGTCGACCGGGATGTCGCCGGCGTTCTTGCTCCCGAACGTCGCCTCGGCGGCGCCGTACTTGAGGAAGTTGCCGGCCATCCAGTGGTATTCGCCGGAACCGGTGAGGTTCTCGACGGCCTCTCCGAAGTTGCGCCGGTGGGGCTTCGCGCCGCCTTCGCCGGACGAGCCGACCAGAACCACCGCGAACCGCGTGTCGTAGGCCATCGTGATCAGGGCGGCCTTGCCGTAGCGCGAGACGCCTTCGATGCCGACCTTCTTCGCGTCCACGGTCTTGTCGGTCTCCAGGTAGTCGAGGCCGCGCGACGCGCCCCACGCCCACGCGCGCAGGGCGCCCCAGTCCTCGGGCTTGCGACGCGCGCCCTTGTTCACGAGGCCGATGATGCCGGCCGTGAGCCCGGCGCCGTTGTCGGCCTGCACGCTCCCCGGGTTGAGCGACGCGTAGCCCCAGCCGTCGGCGATGAGCTGATCGGTGGCCGGCGGGTCGGCCGCCGGGCGGCGGAGTGAACGCGGGCATGCCGGCACGCGGGGCAGGCGGCGGATCGCCCGGCAACGTGCGGCCGCCGCCGAACATGATCATGACGGGGACGGGCGTCTTGACGTCCG
Organism: uncultured Acidobacteriota bacterium; assembly: GCA_963784455.1. Lineage (GTDB taxonomy): Bacteria > Acidobacteriota > Vicinamibacteria > Vicinamibacterales > Fen-181 > FEN-299. Next base: position 36,292 of record CAWARN010000021.1, read on the forward strand.
CCGGCGTCACCAGCGTCATCTGGATGTCCACCGTGATTCCAGGGTAGGCCGAGTTGTCCACGTGGCCGACGAGTTGTTTGCCGATCACCGGCCGGCCGCCCACCTTGGACTCGACCGTCCGGGTGACGGACCACGCGACCGCGGGCACGCTCTTCGGCACGCGCCCCAGCACCTCGCGGTCGAAGTCCTCGACAATCTCCGCCCGGCGCCGGGCCCACATGGCCGGCGTCGTCACCTTGCGGCCGTCCTTCGTCGTCAGCACCTCGGGGTAGTTCGGGTACGGGTTGGCGAGGGCCTCGTCGTAGTTGGCGGGATTGGGCGCTTGCTCGTTGCCGCTGGGGCCCGGCCTGAGGGCCTTGATCCCCAGCTTGTCCATCATGTCCTTGTGGTCTGCCGCCGTCGCCTCGCGCATCGCGACCATCGCCGGGTTGGGGGCGGGCGGGGCAGCGGGGGGCTGCTGCTGCGCTGCCGGGACTGCCGGGGCCTGTTGCTGCGCCGTCGGGACAGCGGTGAGCGCCCACGCGACAACGAACAACCCTGCGAGGCCGGTCAACGCAACTCGCACCTTCGGCGTCATACGCAAACCCTCCGTGAGAGTCTCCTGCCGCACCGGGCGATCATAGCACCGGCGCCGACCGTCTACTGGAACAGCATGCCGGCCGTGTCCGCGAGCGAGTTGCGCCAGACGCGCCATTCATGAGCGCCCGGGTAGTTCTTGAACGTCAGTACGATCTTCGCGTTCCGGAAGTCCTCAGCCACCTTCTTCTGGAACGGCATCCGCGGGTCGTCGTCTCCGCACGAGAAGTACAGCAGCTTCAGCTTCTTGTTGGTGGCCGCCGCGTCCTTCAGGAATCCCGGGGAGATCGCGTCGATGTCGAAGGGCGGGTAGCCGCCGCCCGTGCCCGTGCCGGCGGCCGGGCCGGTGCCGCCGAACATCCCCGAGCTGAACTGCACCACGGACGCGAAGAGATCCAGCCGCTTCAACCCGACGTTGATGGAGATGCCGCCCCCCATCGAGAGACCCGCGATGGCCCGGTTCTCGCGTCCCGGCATCACGCGGTAGTTCGCCTCGATGTAGGGGATCATCCCCGTGACAATCTCGCGCTCCGCGACGCTGTAGTCCTGGGCCGGTGCGGCGGGAGCGCCGCCAGGCTGGGCTCCGCGGGGCGCGGCCGGCTGGCCTGCAGCGGGCGCGGCCCGCTGACCGCGCGGTCCGGCCGGCTCGAGTATCGACGTGTCGGTCCAGTTGGCGTTCGGCATCACGACAATCATCGGCTTGGCCTTGCCCTGCGCGATCAGGTTGTCCATGATCGCGCTGGTGCTGCCCAGTTCGTTCCACGCCTCCTCGTCGCCGCCGCCCCCGTGGAACAGGTAGAGCACGGGGTACTTCCGGGTGCCGCCCTCGTAGCCCGCCGGCGTGTAGACCAGCATCCGCCTGGGCGCCTTCAGCGCGGGCGACGGATACCACACGGCTGCCACGGTTCCGTGAGGGACCTTCCCGACCTGGTAGAGCGCCGACCCCGTCCCCGGAATGGGCAACGCGTTCAGCCTCCGCACCCCGTCGCGAAGGACCCTCGAGTTGCCGGGGTCGAGCGTCGTCACCCCGTCGAATCGAGAGGGTGTACATCCATATCTCTGGAGTGAGGGGATCCGTCGTCAGCGTCCACGTCCCCGACGGGTCCTTGGTCATCGACAGCCCTCGGCCGCCGGGCCAGTCTCCGTTCAGGACGACCTGGCCGGCCTTCGGCGCGTTCACGCGGAAGGTCACCCGACCATCCGACGCGACCTCGGCGGAACGAGGGGCCGCGGCAGGCCTGGCCGCCACGGCCTGGCCCTGCGGCGGCTGCCCTGCGGGCGGTTGCTGCGCGAGCGTACTGGCTGCCAGCGCGACGACGAAGATGGTGGCGAGTGTGGGTTTCATAATGGCGCCATACTATCGTGAAGGGGCGTCAACTGGAACAGCCTCATGAAGAATTCGGCGCCACCGCCAACCCCGAGTGCTTCCCGTCGGCTGCGGTATTCGATCTCGGCCCCATACACTGCTGGATAAGGACGGACACCCAACATGGACGAAAACCGTGCCAGTATCACCGCATTGGTCACGGCTTGTTGCCGGGCCTACCACGCCACTCACGATTCCCCCAAGATCTTCGACGACTTTCTCGCCGATCGGATGTTCTCGGACGAAGAACGTGCCACCCTCGGTCGGAATCTGGCCGGCCTGTTGAAAGTCGTCAATCCTGAACGGGCGGCCACAGAGCCCGATCAGGCTGCGGCTCTCGCGTGCGTCATGCAGACCCACACCGGACCGATTACGCTGAGCCGAACGCGGTATGCGGAAGACAGCCTGGCGAACGCGATCGAGCAGGGTGTGCGGCAGTACGTGATCTTGGGTGCAGGTCTTGACACCTTCGCCTTCCGCCGGCCGGACTTGATGGACCGTCTGCGCGTCTGCGAGGTCGATCATCCAGCCACGCAGGCGCTGAAACACGAACGCCTGGCGATGTTGGGCGAGCCTTATCCACCGCAGCTGCACTTCATCCCCATCAACTTCGAAACCGAACCATTGACGGCGGTGCTGCGGCCGCCGGCCTACGATCCGCGCGCGCTCGGTTTCTTCAGCTGGCTGGGCGTCACCTACTACCTGACCCGCGAGGCCATCCGGACGACGCTGCGCGAAGTGGCCACGAGCGCGCCGGCCGGGAGCACGCTCGTGTTCGACTACATCGACGCTGAGGCTTTCAATGCGGAGAAGGCGGCTCGGCGCAGCCAGGTGATGCAGGCGATCGCGCGGCGCGTCGGCGAACCGATGCAAACCGGATTCGACCCGCCGACGCTGGCCACGGATCTTCGGCGTGCGGGCTTCCGGCTCGAAGAGGACCTGGCCCCGAGCGAGATTGAAGCCCGCTATTTCCGGGGCCGCACAGATGAGTATCACGCCTTCGAGCACGTGCACTTTGCGCGCGCCATTGTGGCGTGAAGTCAGGCGCTGAGCCACCCCTTGGACCTCTCCAGCGCCTCGTGCCAGCGCCCGAGAAGCCGGTCGGCCGCCCCGCCCGCCATCGAGGGCTCGAAGCGGCGTTCGGCCTGCCACTGGCGGGCAATCTCTTCCTGCGATTCCCAGAAGCCCACGGCCAGCCCGGCGAGGTACGCCGCGCCGATGGCCGTCGTCTCCGTCACCCTGGGCCGCAGCACCGGCGCGCCGAGCAGGTCCGCCTGGAACTGAAGAAGCGCATCGTTGCGCGCGGCGCCCCCGTCGACGCGCAACTCGCCGAGCGCGATGCCCGCGTCGCGGCGCACGGCGTCGAGCAGGTCGTACACCTGGTACGCGATGCTCTCGACGGCCGCCCTCGCGATGTGGCCGGCGCTCGACCCGCGCGTCAGACCGACAATCGTGCCCCGGGCGTAGGCGTCCCAGTGGGGCGCGCCCAGTCCGGCGAAAGCCGGCACGAGGTAGACGCCGCCATTGTCCGGCACGGTGGCGGCGAGCCGCTCGACGTCGCCCGACTCCCGGATGAACCCGAGCCCGTCACGGAGCCACTGCACGACGGCCCCGCCGACGAACACGCTGCCTTCCAGCGCGTATTCCGTCCGCCCGCCGATCTTCCACGCGACGGTCGAGATGAGACGGTTCTCCGAGCGCACGGGCCGGTCGCCCGTGTTCTGCAGCAGGAAGCAGCCGGTCCCGTACGTGTTCTTCGCCATGCCGGGCGCGACGCACATCTGGCCGAACAGCGCCGCCTGCTGGTCGCCCGCGATGCCGGCAATCGGAACCCCGTCGAGTCCCAGGCCGCCGGCGACGCGGCCGTAGACCTCACTGGATGCCCGCACCTCGGGCAGCAGGCTCGCCGGCACGTCCAGCATCCGGAGCAGATCCTCATCCCACGCCAGCGTGTGGATGTTGAAGAGCATCGTCCGCGACGCGTTGCTGACGTCGGTGACATGGACCCGCCCGCCGGTCAGGTTCCAGACGATCCACGAGTCGACCGTGCCGAAGGCCAGGCGGCCCTGCGACGCCTTCGTCCGCGCACCGTCCACGTGGTCGAGGATCCAGGCGATCTTGGTGCCGGAAAAATACGCGTCGATGACGAGGCCCGTGCGCTCGCGCACGAGATCCTCGAACCCGTCGCCCTTCAGCCGATCACAGATGTCCGCGGTCCGCCGATCCTGCCAGACGATCGCGCGACAGACCGGTTCGCCGGTCTCACGGTCCCAGATCACCGTCGTCTCGCGCTGGTTGGTGATGCCGAGGGCCGCCACGTCGCCGGGCCCGGCCTGGGCGCGGGCCAACGCTTCGGTCGCCACCGAGATCTGCGACGCCCAGATCTCCCGCGGGTCGTGTTCGACCCATCCGGGCTCGGGGAAGATCTGCTGGAACTCACGCTGCGCCACCGCCACGGCGGCGCCGCCGTGATCGAAGAGGATGGCGCGTGAACTGGTGGTGCCCTGATCGAGCGCGAGGATGTACGCCACGTTGATGCTCCCAAGCCAAACGCAAGGGGACGCGTCCGGCGGAAAACAGCAGGAGGCTACCACAGTTCGCGATATACTCTGGCGCCGATTGACCGCCCCACACGAGCGAGGTGTCGTCCATGTCGAGAGAAACGCTTCGGGAGGTGCTGGCCGAGTGCCTGGGCACCTTCGTTCTGATTCTGTTCGGCGCGGGCGTCGTGGCCCAGTACATCGTCAGCAAGCAGGTCAACGGCAGCTACCTGGCGATCAACCTCGCCTGGGGACTCGGTGTCGTGATGGGCTGCTACGTGTCGGCCGGCGTCTCGGGGGCGCACCTGAACCCCGCCGTCACGCTCGCCATGGCCGTGCACCGGGGCTTCCCCTGGCGCAAGGTGCTTCCCTACATCGCGGGCCAGTTCGTTGGAGCGTTCGTCGCGGCCGCGGTGGTCTACCTGACGTATCGAGAAGGGCTGACCGCCTTCGACGGCGGCGTGCGGCAGGTTGTCGGGCCGCTGGGCACGGCGGGCATCTTCGCGACCTACCCGCAGCCGTACCTGACCACGTTTCCGGGCGGGTTCATCGACCAGGTCGTGGGCACGGCGATTCTCGTCGGAGTCATCCTCGGCATTACCGACCAGCGGAACGCGCCGGCGCCAGCCGGCCTCACGCCGGTGGTTGTGGGGTTGCTCGTCGTCGGCATCGGCGCGGCGTTCGGCGTCAACTCCGGGTACGCGATCAACCCCGCCAGGGACCTCGGGCCGCGCACGTTCACCGCGCTGGCCGGGTGGGGCAGCGAGGTGTTCCGGGCCGGGAACCACTGGTGGTGGGTGCCGGTGGCGGCCCCGCTCGTCGGCGGCGTCCTCGGCGGATGGGTGTACGACCTGTTCGTGGGCCGCTGGTTCCCGCGGGCCACGTCGTGACGTGCCTCAACCGGGCGGCCCGCGCCGTCGTCAGCGGAAGTGCTCCACCAGCATGAAATCCGTCGTGTTCCGATCCTGTTGCGCCCAGACCACGTAGTGACCGTCGGGCGACACGCACAGGCCCCAGCAGTTGTCCACAGCAGTGAGGGTGCGGACCTTGCCGGTTGTTGCGTCCCGGAACTGGAGCCTGCCGTGCGCTGCGAAGTAGACGCCCGTCGTGGCAACGCCGAACTGCCACCAAGCGAATGGTTGCGCCAGGACCTGCTCCTCCTCGCCCCCCTCGACCGGCATCCTGAACAGGCCCGGCGGGCCGCCTTCCTTCACATAGTAGATGTGTTCGCCGCCGGGGAAGGTCAACGCGCCTACTCCGCCGGCCCGGGTGACCTGGATCGGTTTCCCTCCACCCACGGGGATCTTCCGAATCTCCTGGGGGGGGGGCCGATCTGATGTGAAATAGAGCCACCGGCCGTCAGCCGACCAACTCGGAATAGCGTTGCCGGACCCGGTCCCGTTCGTCACCCGGCGCGGCGTGCCCCCGTCTGCCGCAATCACGTAAATCTCGGACTGGCCCTCCGCACGGGAATCCAGAGCCAGCCAACGGCCATCCGGCGACCAGCGCGCCGCCCCGCACTGCGGCCCCCCGAAGGACGTGAGTTGCAGACAGTTCGACCCGTCCGCCTCACAGGTCCACACCTCGAGGCTCCCGGTGCGGTTGGATTGAAAGGCGATCTTGCGGCCATCGGGCGAGTACCTGCGGGATGAGGCTCTCGTATGTCGAGCCAGGGAGCATCCGGCGCTCGCCCGTACGGGTGTCGAGACGCCAGAGGTTCACGTTGCTGAGGCGCCAGGTGTACGCAAGGCGGGATGTTCTCGGGGCAATCGCAGGAAACACCGCGTCCGGGGTCGCATAGGGCAAGCGTTCCGGCCTTAGCCCTCCAGTCACGGAGACACGCCACAGGCTGTTCACCCCGGCCCCGCCAGCTCCGTAAACGATCTCGCGCCCGTTGGCGGTCCACGCGACGCCGGTGATCTGGGCGTAGTGGTGATCGGTCACCCTGACCGGCTCCCCAGCCGGCCGCGAATCCGGCGTGAGCGGCAGCACATGGAGGGCTGAAACGTAGGACTCCAGGCGCCTGGCGAACGCCACGGTCCGGCCATCCGGCGAGACAGACGGGTGAGCGTCACCCACAAGCTGGGATAGGGTGACCGACAACGCTGCTTTTGGGGTCGAGGTGAGCTGCCGCCGCTCGCCGGATTCGACGTGGACGGCCCAGAGGCTCACTCCCACCGCTTCTGACTCTCGACCGCTGAACACCAGCCACCTTCCGTCCGGCGTCCAGCAGAGTCCCGTGACTGACTTCATCTCCGTCAGCGTGCGCTCCGAGCCGCCCAGCGGCGGGATCAACAGGATCGCGGCGGTGCCCCGGTCCCGCTGCTCGCGGGCGAAGGCAATCCAGCGGTCATCGGGCGACCAGGCGGGACTGGCCTCGGCCGCCGCGCTCGTGGTCAGCCGCAGCGGCGCTCCCGCCGAGCCAATCTGCTTGACGTAGATGTCCTGGTTGTCTTCCTTCTCGCCGTTCCAGGCGAACGCCACCTTGTTCCCGTCCGGCGAGAACGAGGGTTGCGTCTCGACGCCCGAGGAGGTGGTGAATGGAACAGCGGTCAGCGGACCCGCAGGAGCCTCGGGGCTGAATCTGGTGAACCAGAGCCAGCCGGCGGCCGCAAGCACCGCCGCGACGGCCACGAGGGCGATCGCGGCCCACGTCCCGCGCCGTGTCTGCGTCGGCGCCGCCGCCAGCGCCCCGGAGTCGGACTCTTCCTTCAGTTCCACCAGGGCCACCTTCACGTCGTCCATGTGTTGAAAGCGGCGCGCGGAATCCTTCTGCAGGCAGCGGCGAATGAGGCGCTCCACTTCCCTGGGAAGGTCCGGAGCGACCTGGCTGGCAGGTTTCGGCTCGTCCTTCAGCACCGCCGCCAGCGTGGAGGCCCGCGTATCCCCCTGGAACGCCCGGCACCCGGTGACCACTTCGTACAGCACCGCGCCGAAACTGAAGATGTCGGAGCGGGCATCGACCTTCTTCCCCGCGGCCTGCTCGGGCGACATGTAGGCGACCGTCCCGACAATCGTGCCCTCTTCGGTCGTGGGCTTCACCGTGCGCGTCGGCTCATCGTCACCGAGGGGCGCCGCCTCCGTCAGTTTCGCCAGGCCGAAATCTAGGACCTTGACCTGCCCCTCGCCGGTCACCATGACATTGCCAGGCTTCAAGTCGCGGTGGACGATCCCGGCGGCGTGGGCCTTGGTCAGCGCATCCGCCAGCTGCACGGCGCACTTCAGGGCCTCGTTCAGCCCCATCCCGTGGCGCGGGATCACCTGGTCGAGGGTCTTGCCCGCGACGTACTCCATCGCGATGAAGTCGATGCCGTCGGCCTGGTCAACGTCGTGAATCGTGACGATGTTCGGGTGGTTGAGCGCGCTGGCCGCCTTCGCTTCCTGGACGAACCGCATCTTACGCTGCGGGGTCGGTGAGCTTTTCGGGTGGGAGGATCTTCAGCGCGACGACCCGGTCGAGGTGGAGGTCCTGGGCCTTGTAGACGACCCCCATTCCGCCTTCGCCCAGCTTCTCCAGGATGCGATAGTGGCCAAGCGTCCTGCCAATCATGCGGCCTCCCCGCTAGCGGCCCGGAGGACGGACGCGACGGATGGGCGTGGCGATTATAGCCGAAACGCCGGCGGGTGAGGCCGGCCGTGGGGAGGCCGACCGCCGTTCACGGCGCTGGCCGGGTGGGGCAGCGAGGTGTTCCGGGCCGGGAACCACTGGTGGTGGGTGCCGGTGGTCGCCCCGCTCATCGGCGGCGTCCTCGGCGGATGGGTGTACGACCTGTTCGTGGGCCGCTGGTTCCCGCGGGCCGGGTAGTTCTCAACCATTGGCGACCGAGCTGGCCCAGCGAATCGCAGTCGGCGACTACCCCTCCGGCCTGACCCGGACCCGAGCCCGACGAAGAACAGTCTGGTACCACGACTACATCGTGACTCTCGTCCAGCGCGACGTCCGGGACCTCTCTCGGATTCGCCGACTCGACGCGCTCCCGCGGCTGCTGTCGCTCGCCGCCAGCCAGATCAGTCGTCTCCTGAACGTCACGGAGCTGGCCGGGCCGTTCCAGGTAAGCCGGCCGACGATGCACGACTTTCTCACGCTGCTCGAGCGGGTATTCCTGCTCGAGACACTGCAGCCGTGGCACACGAATCGACTCAGTCGCCTGGTCAAGACACCAAAGCTGCGCGTCGGCTCAGCCAGTCGTTCGGCCTCGCGATCGTTTCGGCGAGTGCAGCGCGCGTCAGACCACCGCGTAAGAGCGGGCGCACCGTGATGTAGAAATTACATTATTGCGCAGTCGACCGCAGGACCTGCGTGAGCTGGAGCGTCTCGGCTCTCACGCCCGCTGCCCCACCTCGGGCCACGATAATCGGCCCTCTGCTTGATCGGACGCCGGCCGAGCTTGGGTGGCGCCAGACGTGCCTGCCGTTGTTGGAATCAGGATTGCAGCGCGCCGTCGGTACGCCGATTCGTTTCAGTCACGTTTGACCTGCACGCGAAGGGAGCCGGGCTTTGCCCCGCTCCGGGCGTGTCAGGAGGAGGCATTCCTGCATGAATACGACGCGCCGAGATTTTCTGAAGTACTGCGGCATGTCAGCGGCGGCCCTCGGTCTCACGGCGACCGATCTCCTGTCGCTCCAGGACGCCCTCGCCAACCCAAACGGGCCGTCCGTGCTGTGGCTGCAGGGAGCGAGTTGCACCGGCTGCTCCGTCTCGCTCCTGAACCGCATCTCGCCGCAGGCCCCGACGACGGCTGCCGATCTCCTCATCAATTCGATCAACCTCGTGTACCACACGAACCTGTCGTCGGCCGCCGGCGCTTCGGCCGTCGCCGCGCTCGACGCAGCCTACTCGCGAGGCGGTTACGTCCTGGCCGTCGAAGGTGGCGTGCCGACCGCGTTTGGCGGCGCCGCGGGCTGGCTGATGACGGATTCGGCGGGCCGTGACGTCACGATCGCGCAGGCGGTCCAGAAGTACGCGTCGAGGGCGGCGGCGGTTCTATGCATGGGCACCTGCGCGTCATGGGGAGGGATCCCGGCGTCTGGCCCGAATCCGACGGGCATTCGAAGCGTTGGCGCGTACACCGGCAAGCGGACGATCAATATCGCTGGCTGCCCGCCGCATCCAGATTGGATGGTCTGGCCGGTCGTGCAGTTGATCCTCGGCAGGTCGATCGCCACCGACAGCTACGGCCGGCCGACGGCCCTCTTCGGGAGCAAGCTCCACGACCAGTGCCCACTGAAGGAGACCGACGAGGCGAAGTACTGGGCACACCCGAACCAATGTCTGAAGAGCCTCGGGTGCCAGGGTCCCGAGACGTTCGCGTCCTGCCCGTCGATCAAGTGGAACAACGGCATCAACTGGTGTGTCGGCGCCGGCGCACCGTGCGTGGGCTGCGCGCGACCGTCCTTTCCCGGCCAGCAGGCCTTCCACAAGTTCCCCGGATAGCCGCAGGAGAATCCAACGATGGCAACCAAGATGGTGATCGACCCGGTCACGCGCATCGAGGGGCACCTCAAGATCGAGGTTACTGCCGACCTCGTCAACGGGCAGCAGCAGGTCGTCGAGGCGCGCGCCACGGGCACGCTCTTCCGCGGCTTCGAGACGATCCTCCGCGGGCGTGACCCCTTCGACGCGCCCGATATCACCGCGCGCATCTGCGGTGTCTGTCCGACGCCGCACAACCAGGCGGCCGTGGCGGCGCTGGACGCGGCGATGGGCATCCACGTCCCGGACAACGCGCGGCTGCTGCGCAACCTGGTGCTGGCTGCCGACTTCCTGCACTCGCACATCCTGCACTTCTACCAACTGGCCGCGCTCGACTACATGGTCGCGCCGAATCTGGCGCCCTGGCAGCCGGCCTGGAGCGCGGACATCCGGTTCGACGCGGCAACCAGCCAGACGCTGTTGAATCACTACGTGACCGCGCTCGACATGCGCCGCAAAGCCCACGAGATGGGTGCGGTGTTCGGCGGGCGGCTGCCGCACACGGCAGCGTTCATCGGCGGCGGGTTCACCGGCGCCCCGACCGCCGCGCGGATTCAGCAGTTCCGGTCGTACGCGGCGCAGATCCTGCCGTTCATCCGCGACGTGTACCTGGCGGACGTCGACGCCGTCGCGCGCGCGTACAGCGACTACTACCAGATCGGCGGCGGGCCGAAGAACCTGCTGGCCCTCGGCGTGTTCGAGGAAGACGCGCTGGGCGCCTTCCGGCTCCTGCGGCGGGGACGAAAGGACGCCGGCTCGGCGGGGGTGAAGACGGTGGACGTGAAGTCGATCGCCGAGGACGTGACCGCGTCGTGGTACTCGGACCGGAGCGGCCTGAACCCCGCCTCCGGGACGACGACGCCCAGCTACCCGAAGGCTGGCGGGTATTCCTGGCTGAAGTCCCCGCGATACGCGGGCAAGGTCTACGAGGTGGGGCCGCTGGCGCGGATGAGCGTCAACGGCGACTACTCGGGCGGGGTTTCCGTGATGGACCGGCACGCGGCGCGTGCGGAAGAGGCGCTGAAGATCGCCTCCGCCATCGACGGCTGGCTCGACGAGCTCGTGCCGTCGGCCCCGGTGTTCATCGACGGCGGGATGCCGTCGAGCGGGTCGGGCATCGGCTTGACCGAGGCCCCGCGCGGCGCGCTCGGGCATTGGCTCAGCGTGGCTGGCGGCCGGATCTCGCGCTACCAGATCGTGACGCCGACCTGCTGGAACGCGTCACCGCGCGATGCCCGCGCGGTCCCGGGGGCGCTGGAACAGGCGCTCGTCGGCACTCCGGTGGGCGACACCGAGCAGCCCATCGAGGTGCTTCGTGTCATTCACTCGTTCGACCCGTGTCTCTCGTGCGCGGTGCACGTGATGCGCCCGGGCCGCGGCGCAGAGGTGTCGGTCGTGCCGGCCTGGGCCTGATCGATGTCCCTCACCATCCTGGGCCTCGGCAACCTGCTCCTGACCGACGACGGTGTCGGCATCCACGCGGTGCGCGCGCTGGCTGCCGACCCGCCGCCTGGCGCCGTCCTCTGCGAGGTCGGCACCGCCGTCTTCGACGCGCTGGCAGTGCTGGAGCGGGCGACGCGCGTGATCGCGATCGATGCGATCGACGCGGGGCAGCCGCCCGGCACCGTCGTCCGGTTCGAACTCGATGCCGCCGACGCGCAGCCGACTCCGCCCTCCCTGCACGATCTGGACCTTCCGGCGCTCGTCCGGTCCCTCCCGGCGGCGGCGCGGCCGCCAATCCTGATGGTGGGGATCCAGCCCGAGGCGATCTCCTTCGGCACAGCGCTGTCGCCGGCGGTGAGTGCGGCGCTGCCGACTCTGTTGCGCGAGGTGCGTGCACTGGCTCTCAGCCAGAAACGTTGAGGACAATCGGTCTTCATCTTGGACTGCCCCGTCAGGGCGACGCCACCCTCTCTGCCCTTTCCCCCCTGGTAGACCTGCATTCCGATGGGGACGACCGCTTCAAGTCGCAGAGGACTTCGGTTCGCTCCAGGGCACGTCACCTCTTTCAATCAGGCGCCCTTTCCGCTTACAGTTTCCCTGTCGTCAAGGTGGAGGGCCGCGGGCCGGCACCGCGCCCGCGCGGCTGCGAGAGCAAGGCATCGACGAGGAGCCGGGTCATGTCCGAGAAGCAGCTTCGCAGGAGAGAGGTACTGGCGATGGGCGCGATGGCGCCGATGGCCATCGCGCCCGGGTGGTCGGCCGACCAGGCCGGGGCTGGCGCACCGCCTCGCGCGCGCGGGCCGGCGGAACGCCGCGCGGAGCTCTACTCGCTGCTCGGCGACCTGCCCGACCGCCGGCGGCCCATCTCGGGACGGAAGACCGGCGAGGCCGAGCGCGACGGCTACATCCTCGAGACCTGGGTGCTCGACCTGAACGGCCTCGAGCCGGTGCCGGCGTTCGTCGCCAGGCCCCGCGGCGTCTCCGGCCGCCTGCCCGCCGTCGTCTTCAACCACTCGCACGGCGGCGGCTACACGATCGGCAAGAAGGAGTTCGTCGAGGGCCGAAGCTACCTCCAGCCGACGCCCTACGCGAAGGAGTTGACCGACCAGGGCTACGTCGCGCTGGCGATTGACCACTGGATCTTCGGCGAACGAAGCGGCGTCGCCGAGCTCGACATGGCCAAGTTGATGCTGTGGAAGGGCCAGGTGCTGTGGGGCATGATGGTCTACGACAGCCTCCGCGCCGTGGATCTCCTGCTGCAGCGCCCCGACGTGGACCCGAACCGGGTCGCGACGCTCGGCATGTCGATGGGCAGCACGATGGCCTGGTGGCTCGGAGCCCTCGACGAGCGGATCAAGGTGACCGTCGACATCTGCTGCCTGACCGACTTCGACAGCCTCATCGCCGCGAAGGGGCTCGGCCACCACGGCATCTACTACTACGTGCCGGGTCTCCTGAAGCACTTCACCACGTCGCAGATCAACGCGCTCATCGCGCCGCGGGCGCATCTCGGCTTGGTCGGCCTGCGCGACGCGCTCACCCCGCTCGACGGCGTGGACCGGATCGAGCGCGAGCTGACCGCGGAGTACACTCGCCAAGGCCGCGCCGACCGCTGGCAGCTGCTCCGCTACGACGTCGGGCACCAGGAAACCCCGGAGGGCCGGCAGGCCATCGTCGGGTTCCTGAAGCGGTGGCTGTAGCCGCCGACGACCCTGGCTCGCCTTCGTGCGGAGGGAGCGATGACGCGAGGGTCGTTGCCGCCATAGAAATCAATGGCTTGGCGACAGGCCGTGACGGTGTACGTTCCAGACCACTCGCCCGCGCAGTTGACCACCTGGAGAACCGGAGTCGGTGTGGGTGTCGGAGGCGCCTGCACGGCGCCCGTCCGGTGGTGCCCGCGGGCGTCCGACTATGCGGGTTCGGCTAGTGCGTCAACCCGTAGATCACGTAGTTCACGCCGAACTTGAAGGCCTCGTTCGTGGGGTCAACCAGATAGAAGCCCGTCCCCGAATGCTCCATGTAGTCGCCGATGTCCATGTTGTAGTTGATGACGACCTTGAGCCGCTTCGATGGATCGTTGTCTGCGTATACTCCGTAGAACTCACCCATCAGACCGTTCTGCCCGAGCCGGCCCGGGTAAGGGATATCGAGCGACTCGATCGCAAACAACGATTGAAAGGCCGGATGGGTCAGCGGAAGCCGTTCGATCCTGGCGTCCGGCAGGACCCTTCTCATCGCGGCCTCGAAGACCTGCCACTCGTTCTCGAAATGGAAGTCATCGACGATGAGGAATCCGCCTTTGGCGAGATACGTCCGCAGCCCCTCCGCCTCGCTGTCGCTGGGATACCAGTAGCCCGGCTCTGACAGGTAGGCCAGCGGAAACTTCATCAGCTCCGGATCGTCCATGCGAAGGATGCAGCGGGCGTCCGGAGTCGGGTCGACGGCGGTCAGGTCCTTGAGGATCGCCGTGAAGTTCTGCTCCATGTCAGGGTAGTCGTAGGACCACCCGGGATAGCGCGGGTACCGAGGCGCACCAGGGTGAAGCGGCCGTCGTACGGTACGCAGCTCGCGGCCGGGACCGGCGGGCCGTAGCGGAACCCCCGCCGTTGCGCCTGAAGCGTGGCGATGGCCACCACCGCAACGACGAAGGCTATCCCGAAGAGGCGGACCGGGCGGCTTGGAGGACGCATCGGGGCTGGTCCTACTCTAGCCCGTTCTTCGGCACCGATCGAATCCTCCCGATGGCGACGGCCTGCTCCGCCGACGCCAGCCCCCTGACGACAACCGGCGGGCGGGATTCCCACGAGGAGCCACTTGCGCTAACATCTCCCGCGTCATGACCAAGTATCGCGCTCTGCTACCTGTAATCGCTCTTGCCGCTCCCGTCTGGCTGATGGTCGCCGCCTTCGCGCAGCAGGCCGCGCCGGCACCGGACGTCATCGCCGTCCAGGCCTCGCGGCCGGGAGCCGATATCGCGCCCACCATGTTCGGCGTCTTCTTCGAGGACATCAACTTCGCTGCCGACGGCGGCCTGTACCCGGAGCGGATCAAGAACCGCTCGTTCGAATTCGACGAGCCGCTGGCCGGGTGGGCCAGACGGTTCATGTCGGACGGCGAACTCGTGATTCGCACCGACCGCCCGCTGAATGCCAACAACCCACACTACCTGCGCGTGCGCGTGCACGCCCCGGGCAACGGGTTCGTCGTCTCGAACACCGGCTTCCGGGGCATCGGGATCCAGGCTGGCGCCCAGTACGTGGTGTCCGCGTACGCGCGGGCCGTCGGGGCCGGACCGCAGTCCGTGCGCGTGACGCTGAACGACGAGCGCGGGGGCCTGCTGGGCCAGGCGTCCCTCGGCGGCTTCACCGGCGAGTGGAAGCGCTACGAGGCGACGATCACGCCCACCGCGACGACCGCGAAGGCGCGGTTCCAGGTCGTCATCGACCAGGCGGGCGACGTCGACCTCGACATGGTCTCGCTCTTCCCGAAGGAAACCTGGAAGGGCCGGCCGAACGGCCTGCGCAAGGACCTGGTCCAGCTGCTGGCCGACCTCAAGCCCGGCTTCATCCGCTTCCCGGGCGGCTGCATCGTCGAGGGGCGGCGGCTGGCGCTGCGCTACCAGTGGAAGAAGACGGTCGGCGACGTCGCGGAACGGCGCGGCCTGATCAACCGCTGGAACGACGAGTTAACGAGCCGGCCCGCCCCGGACTACTTCCAGTCGTTCGGCCTGGGCTTCTTCGAGTACTTCCAGCTGGCCGAGGACATCGGCGCGAGCCCGCTGCCGATCCTCAACTGCGGCATGGCGTGCCAGTTCAACTCGGGCGAGCTGGCGCCGGCCGGGCAGCTCGACCCGTACGTCCAGGACGCGCTCGACCTGATCGAGTTCGCCAACGGCCCGGTGAGCGGCCGCTGGGGCGGCCTGCGCGCGAGCATGGGCCACCCGGCGCCGTTCGGCCTGAAGATGCTCGGCGTCGGCAACGAGCAGTGGGGGCCGCACTACATCGAGCGCTACGAGCGGTTCGCCGACGCGCTGAAGGCGAAGCACCCCGAGATCCAGCTGGTCTCCAGCGCCGGCCCATCGGCGGCCGGCGCGCAGTTCGAGTTCCTCTGGGGCAAGCTGCGCGAGTTGAAGGCCGACCTCGTGGACGAGCACTACTACATGCCGCCCGCCTGGTTCCTGGACAACGCGGCCCGCTACGACAACTACGACCGCACCGGGCCGAAGGTGTTCGCCGGCGAGTACGCCGCCCACGCCACGGACCCCGTGCGCCCGGACAACCGCAACAACTGGCAGGCGGCCCTGGCCGAGGCGGCCTTCATGACTGGCCTCGAGCGCAACGCCGACGTCGTGCGGATGGCCTCCTACGCGCCGCTGCTCGCGCACGTGGATGCCTGGCAGTGGACGCCGAACCTGATCTGGTTCGACAACCTGCGCTCATTCGGAACGCCGAGCTACTACGTGCAGAAGCTCTTCGGCACGAACACCGGCACCAGGATCGTGCCGGTGACCGTCAACGGCGAGGTCGCCGCCGCGCGGCACGGGCTCTACGCGAGCGCGTCGCTCGACGGGCGCACCAACGAGATCGTGGTCAAGGTGGTGAACGCGGAGGCGGCCACCAGGCCGGTGCGCCTCGCCGTGGAGGGAGCGGCGACGCGAGGCGACGCCCGCATCGTGGTGCTGGCCAGCGCCGACCTCCAGGCCGAGAATTCCCTGGACCAACCCACCCGGGTGGCGCCGGTGGAATCGCGGGTGACGCTCGGCGCAGCCGAGTTGCGCCTGGAACTTCCGCCGCAGTCGGTCACGGTGGTGCGGCTGCCACGCTGAGCCATCCCTTGGATCTCTCCAACGCCTGGTGCCAGCGGGCGAGAAGCCGTTCTGCCGCCGCGCCCGCCAGCCGTCGGAACTGGGGGTGGGCAAGGACGCCCGCATCCCTGACCCGTCGCAGTTGACGGTGGGAAGGTCACGCCGAGGACGGTCGCCTGGGCGGGTGACGGCCCACTCCAGTGATTCCCCGTCGCGGGATCTTGGGAGGCGGCATGATCGACATCGAACGCGACAGCGGCGGGCGGACCTACCAGATCCGGAAGCAGGACCAGATGAACTCCTGCGGCGTGGCCAGCGCCTGGATGGCGCGCGGCATTGCCCGGAGGATGAGCCTCAGCGAGGACGAGTGGAGCCTCGCGCAGCGGCTCTACCGCAACGCGATCAACAACGCGCTCGCGCCGCTCGGGGTTCCATCCTCCTCGGGACCGATGACGCTGAACCCTGGGGCCTTCAGCGGCGACCAGACCAGCATGGCTTCCACCGTGGCCAACTTCGGCTTCTATGCGGGACAGCTCGCGCAAGCCCTGCGGGCGGAACGCCTGGCGGTCGAACACATTGGTTTCAACGGCCAACCCCGCACCGTGACCTCGCACAAGATCTCCATCAGCAAGCCGGCCATCGCCCTGGTGTGCTGGAACGGCGGTGGCGGCCACTTCGTGGTGGTGGGGCGCGCCACCCATGGCGCGGTCTCGTTCCTCGATCCGTGGGACGGCCACGTCAACGAACAGCCCAACAACGGCCGCTATCGCGCCCGCTACGGCAACCAGGGTTTCATCGGAGAAATCCTCTACCTCTCGGCCTGACCGGAGGGATTGGGGTTTCTCTTCGTCGCCTCGGGGACGCTCCTCACCTGTTTTCCGGACAGCTCTCCCGGCGCGCGCGGCATCGACGAGGAGCCCGGACATGTCCGAGAAGCGACTTCGCAGGAGAGAGGTACTGGCGATGGGCGCGATGGCGCCGATGGCCATCGCGCCCGGGGGGTCGGCCGACCAGAACGGCCTCGAGCCGGTGCCGGCGCACCGCCTCGCGCGCAGCGAGGCGGCTCTTGCGAATGCCGCGGCCGGCCTCTGATGGCGGGTGTGACGTTCACCAACCCAGCGGAGCCACTCCGTTCATGCGTCCTGTCATCGCGCAGGGGCGGCGCGGTCCCCTTCGGGCCTCACTGGAGTTTCACGAAGGTCTTGAGGGCGCAATCGACTTGACCAGTGCCGGTGCTCCCATCGCTGGACCGCCATTCCTGCGTGAACGTGCCGACCATCACGCGCCCCGACATCATCGTGTTCCAATTGGACACGCCGATGTTGTAGAAACCGTTGGTCTGGGCGGTGGTCCGCAGGTGGCCAGAAGTGTCTACCACTCCGCTCAGTGACCCGACATCGGAGCCGAGTGAGAGAGAGCCGGTCACATCGCTTCCCCGCTGCGCGACCATCATCTCTATTGAATTGGCCCCACTCGCGGACATGCTCGCGCAGAATTTTCCCCAGAAGTCACCGGTTTGGCGACAGGCCGTGACGGTGTATGTTCCAGACCACTCACCCGTGTAGTTGACCACCTGCACAACCGGAGCCGGTGAGGGTGTCGGTGCGGGTGTCGGAGCCGATGGTGAAGAGCTGTCACTCCCACACGCAGCGAGTAGCACGACAAGCCCGACTACGGACGTCATTTTCCATGCCATCTTCTTCTCCGGTACACGTCAGGTGCACAGCTGTCGTCGCTCCCAGTCACGTCGCTCTGTTTCCACCCGCTGGCTCCGTATGGGGCCGGCACGAGGTGACGGCACCCTCCGACTGACCACAGGCGCCCAATGGACATGGTACGCGTCGGGAAACCGCGGAGTCTGTACCGGAGTGAACGTCGGTAGCCCAAGAGAAGATCCGACCCACGGCGCGGTCAGTGGCGCCTGCACGCCGGGCGCCCTCCCTCCGGAAGCGCAGGAAGGTGGCAAGCCGGAAGCGCTACGAGTTCGACGCGGAGAAGCGCCAGGCACTCGAGGCATGGGGCCGGCGCCGTCTCGCACCGTCGAGATTCACCTGACGGTGCCGCGAAAGCGTCGGCCGCGAACGACACGGGCCTCAACCAAGATCAGGATCCATACGACCACGACACCGCTTCGAAGGGACGAAGTGGCAGGCCGCCAGGGAATCGGCCTGCCAACCGACGTGGGCCGAGGGACGTGTCCCGAAACAGGACGTAACGGTCCTGGCGCTACCGCCCGATAGTACCGGGTAGGGGACCTCTTGACCCGCAGACACTCGCCTTCCCGCGCCGTGCCGGGGACGCTCGAACACGCCACAAATCGAACCGTGATGGGAAGATGATGACGTCGCAAGGTACTGGCGGCTGTAGCGTTCGGCATCCTGGCGACGGTGGCGCCGGCGGTGGCCCAGGCGCCGGCTGACACGCCGGCTCCGCCCCCTCCGGCGCGCCAGTCGTGGAACAACCTGCCCGACCGCTTACGGCTGGACGCCGGTTACGCGTTTCTCGACTTCGACACCTCGCTGAAGCTCCAGGGGAGTGTCGGGCTCGCCAACGAGATCAGCCTCGAGCGGGATATCGGGGTTCCGAGGTCGGCGAGCTCCTACTGGCTTGGTGCCACCGTCCGCCTGTCCCCACGGAACCATGTCAAGGTCAGCTACTTCAGCGTCGAACGCCAGGGGCAGCCGGTGACGCTGACGCGAGACTTCACCTGGGAAGACGGCGTGTACACAGCCGGGTTCACGGGAACCGGCAAGACCGGGATGGAGCTTCTTTCGGCCTCGTTTCGATTCGCGATTGTCAGGCGTGACCGGTTCCAGATAGGCCTGGCCTCCGGTCTGGGCTACCTGAAGCTGGACGCCTACCTCAAGGCGCAGGGCACCCTCACTGGTCCGACTGGCCAGATTCGAGAGCGTCAGCCTGGACGGCGGCGGAGAGTTGGCAGCGCCGACCGGCGGCTTGGGTGGATTCGTCGAGGTCTGGGTGGCCAAGCGGGTCGTCGTTCGCGGCGATTACGTGTACATCGGGATCAAGCCCGCGAACTGGGAAGCGTCGGTGACGGACTGGCGGATCGCGGCGGACATGTACCCGCTGCGACACGTGGGATTCGGCGTGCAGTTCAGGTCGAACGAGTTTCGGTACCTCCGGAACGAGGAGGACCGGACGCTCGGCGGCACGATCAAATACGACGGCGTGCAGGTCTACGCCTCGCTCCTGTTCTGAGGCGGGCGTTGGCCCCGCACCTCCGCGACGGCCCCCTTCTGAGCCGTTCTCGGCCCGAGTTCTCGCGTCTCAGCGGCGGTAGATTGACGGCTGCCAGCGGTGCAGCGTAGCCGCTTCCATGACACGGCCCATGCTTAATGCCCTGGCAACAGGGGAGCACCCGTTCAAAGGCGACATCAGCATCTCGGTGCTCTCCGCGATTCTGCGCGACACGCCGAAGTCGGTCACCGAACTTCGCGCGGATTTGCCGAGGGAGCTCGCGCGAATCATCCGGCGGTGCCTGCGGAGGATTCCGAGGCGCGGCATCAAACCGCCAAGGATCTGCGCAACCAACTGCGCGCGCTGAAAGCGGATTTGGATTCAGGCGACATGACCGCCCGTGACCTTCTGCACGCGGGTTCTCAGTACGAAACGCTCTGTCGTCAGAGCTATCGCCGCAGTTGGCTACCCATCGGTTACCCGCGAGGATGGGATTTGGCTTGCCAGCCGAAGCTCGTTCGAGGACGGTTGGGGGTCCGCCTTCGCCCCTCCGGGGCTACGGCGGACAACCTTCGCGTGCCATCAAGAGCGAAGGTTGGTGGACCTGA
This sequence comes from uncultured Acidobacteriota bacterium, assembly GCA_963784455.1. Taxonomy (GTDB): domain Bacteria; phylum Acidobacteriota; class Vicinamibacteria; order Vicinamibacterales; family Fen-181; genus FEN-299. The sequence continues at coordinate 56,300 of CAWARN010000021.1, forward strand.
CCGGGATCGAACCGGTGACCTCCTGAATGCCATTCAGGCGCGCTCCCAGCTGCGCTACAGGCCCACGCTGGTGTGAACTTCTAATACTAGCCCACCCAGCCGACGCTCGTCAAAGACGGACAGGATTCAGAAGACAGAACGCGGCTCGCGAGGCGAGGAGCGTGCGGAATCAGGTCGTGCCCGACATCGCGCGGTGGGCGCGGGTCAGCCAGTCGAACAGCTGCCGGGCGGCCTCGTCCGCCGTCTCGCCGTAGAAGGGCATCATCGCCGTCGGCATCCCAGGCAGGCGCGCGAGTTGCGCCCGCCACCGATCGTCGCCGAGCATCGACGCTTCGATATGGTAGACGCGACCGGAAATGCTCTTGTGGAATCGACGGACGACCTTCATGGCAATGACCGCGCGCAAGGTGACGAAGCGAGCCACCATTCTATGCCCCGACACGTACCCGTCAAGCGAAAGAGCCGACGAAGCGAGCATGCACAGCCGGAGATCCGCGGCTCTCTGAGCAAACCGAAGCGAAGTTCTTGATCATTGTCGTCGGTTCAACAGGATACTCACGAGACGTTCACAGGATTTCCACAGGGCCGGCTTCGGCGCGATGGTGCCGACCACCTTGACGGCTGCAGGCAACGGCCCGTACGCTTGAGGCGCCATGTCCAATCGGCGCGTGTGTCGTGTCGCGCTCGCCGCTGTTCTGCTCGCCGTCAGTGCCGAAAGCCAGGCCGGGGCGCAGGCCGCGCCGCCGCTCCAGCCCGGGGCACGGCCCCAGGCGCCGCAGCAGGTCGCGCAGCCCGCAGAGCCCGCGCCGACCATCTCGGCTCCGCCCCCGCCGCTCTTCCGCGTCATCCTCCGGGACGGCACCGCGCTCGTGTCGTACGGCGAGTTCACTCGCGTCGGCGACCGAGTCGTCTTCTCGATGCCGCTCGACTCGCCTCGCGGCGAGCGGCTGCAGCTCGTCAACCTGCCCGCGGCGGTCGTCAACTGGGACTCGACCGATCAGTACGCGGCGGCCACCCGCTATGCGCAGTACGTCGCCAGCCGCGCCGAGTCCGACTACGCCGTGCTGACGGGCCAGGTGGCGAGCGCGTTGAACGAGATCGCGCTGGTCAAGGACCCTGCGCGGCGCGTGCAGATCGCCGACCAGGCCCGGCGGATGCTCGTGGCGTGGCCGGCCGAGCACTACGGCTACAGGTCGGCCGACGTCAGCGAGATGCTGTCGCTGCTCACGAGCACGATTTCGGAACTCCGGGGCGACACGCTCACGCGCCAGTTCGCCTTCGACCTGGTGGCCAACATCGAGCCGCCCTCGATGCCGCTCCTGCCAGACCCGACGCCAACGCAGGCGATCGAACAGGTGCTGCTGGCCGCCCGGCTGTCCGATGTGCCGGCCGAACGCATCACGCTGCTGCGATCGGCCATCAGCGCAATCGACGAGAAGGGTGCGCAGCTGCCGAAGAACTGGGCGCATCAGACGCGCGCGTCGGCCCAGGCCACGCTCAACGCCGAACTGGCCGTCGAGCGGCGATACGCGGAGCTCTCCCGCGCCACGGTGGAGCGGGCGGCGGCGGCGGCCGCCGCCGCCGACGTGCGCGGCGTCGAGAAGGCGATGTCGACGCTGCAGGCTCGCGACCGCTCGCTCGGCGGGAGACGGAAGGACCAGGTCGACGGCCTCCTGGCCCTGCTGCAGGACAAGCTGGATTCGGCCCGGCGCCTCCGGCTGCTTCGCGACCAGTGGTCCCGCAAGGCGGCGGCGTTTCGCGAGTACCAGGACCGCGTGCACAGCCCGGTCGATAGGCTCTCGAAGCTCGGGCCGAGACTCCAGGACGTCAAGTCGCTCGCGGGCCCCGCTATCTCGTCTCTGCCCGGTCTGATGCAGAGCTTCGAGCGCATCGGACGCCAGCTCGCGCTCATCAAGCCCCCGGACGATCTGGTCCCTGCGCACGCGACGCTGCAGTCGGCCGCCGAACTCGGCCAGCAGGCCATGCGGGCGCGCGAGCGTGCCACCGTGCAGGGTGACGTGGCGATGGCCTGGGACGCCTCGTCCGCCGCGGCAGGCTCGATGATGATGCTGGCCGAGGCGCGCCGGCAGATCGACGCGGTCACGCGTCAGCCGGAACTGCGGTGAACACTCCGCGCACGATCCGGCTCGTTCGCGCCGACGGGTTGCCCGCCCTCCACGGCGCGCTCTCGTCGCTGGCTTGCGGCGGCACCCTCGCCGAGGTGCGGAGCCGGATCGTCCTGGTGCCGTCCCGGGCCGCGGCCTACCTCCTGCGTCAGACGCTGGAGGACCTGCGTCTTCGCGACGTGAAGGGCCCCGACGACTGCGGCGCTCGCGCTGCCTGACCTCCTGACTCGTGACGACTGGTATCAGCGCATGCACGAGCGCGCCGGCGTGGCGGAACGCCGCCTCACGCCGCTCGAGCGCGAGGTCATCCTGGGCGCCGCGGCGCGCGACGCGATCGACGCGGGCGCCGTGCCTCCATTCCGCCTTCGCCCCGGACTGATCGCCGAGATGCTGACGTTCTATGACGCGCTCCAGAACCAGCAGCGGACGATCGACGCATTCGAGCGGAACGTGTCGGCCCAGCTCGAGCGGGATGCCGACCTCGACCGCGGCGCGCGACGACTCCTGGACCAGACGCGGTTCCTCGCCGTCGCGTTTCGGGCGTTCGAATCGCGCGTCGACGCTACGGGAGCCCTCGACGACGCCGGCCTCCGCCGACGGCTGCTCCAGCCGGACGCCTCCCCCGGCTTCTCCCACATCGTCGTCGCCGTCGGCGACGGGACCGCCGAGCCGTCCGGCGGCCTGTCGCCCGCCGACTTCGACCTGATGACACGCCTGCCGGGCGTCGTCGCAATCGACATCGTCGCCACGGAGCGCCAGCTGGCTTGTGGCCTGCACGAGCGGCTCCGCAACCTGATCCCCGACCTCGAGGAGACCGAGGCCGCCTGGCTTCCGGTTTCGACCAGGCTCGAAGCGCCCGCGAACGACGCCGAGCAGCTGCACTTCACAAGCCGCGACCGCGAAGAGGAGCTGCGCGCGGTGGCCCGCCGCATCAGGGCGACGGCCCGCCGCCCCGGCCCGACCCGCGCGCTCGCGAGGACGGCCGTCGTCTTCAAGCGGCCGCTGCCGTACGTCTACCTGGCGACGACCGTCTTCGGCGCGGCCGGAATCGAGTACCAGGTGTCGGACGCGCTGCCGCTGGCTGCGGAGCCGATCGCAGCCGTCCTCGAATCTCATCTGCGCCGGCGTGGAGTCGCGCTTCTCACGCGCGGCGCTCCTCGCCCTGATGCGGTCGCCGCACGTGGAGGCGGATCCCTCCGGCGAACCGCTCTCGGCGGCAGACGTAGACGCGTTCGACCGCGGGCTCGTCGAGGCTCGCTACCTCGGAGACCCGCACGCCCTGGCGAGCCTGGCCGCGCGGTGGAACGGCAGCGGCGCCGCGGCGGCCCGCGCGGCAGCCGCGCTGGCGGCGGCGCTCGAGCCGTTCGACGTCGTCGATCGCGTGTCGGCCCACGCCTCCCGCCTGCTCGACCTTCTTCGCGCCCACGAGCGCATGGCCTTCGTGGACGACGCGCTGCGTTCGCGGCACCTGCGGGCGCGAGGCGCCGTGCTGTCGGCACTCGACGGCCTGAGGCAGGCAGCCCTGGCGTTCGACGACCCGCCGGCCCGCTTCGGCGAGGTGGCGGCGACGGTCCGGCGCTGGATCGAGTCGCAGACGTTCTCGCCTCGGCGCGGTGCCCGCGGCGTCCACCTGGCCGACGCGCAGGCGGCGCGCTTCGGCGCGTTCGACGCGCTGCACCTGGTCGGGCTCGCGGAGGGCGACTGGCCGGAGCGTCCGTCGCGCAACATCTTCTACCCGGCGTTTCTCCTGTCCGAGCTCGGATGGCCGTCACAGGCCGACCAGCAGGCCGCCGCGCGGGCCGCGTTCCTCGATCTCCTCACGCTGCCCCGCCAACAGGTGTCGGTCTCGACGTTCGCTCTCGAAGACGACTCCAACGTCGGGCCGTCGCCGCTGATCGACGAGATTCCACGCGCAAGGCTCGACGTCAATCGTACCGACCCGCCGCAGACGCTGGTGTTCGCGGACGAAGCGCTGTCGGCGACGCCGCCTGTTGAGGCGGCGCTGTCACCCGCCGCATCGACGTGGCTCAGACTCCGTCGAGGCCGGTCGCCAGCCGGGCGCCCGGAGTTTCATGGCGATGCCGGCCCCGTCCACGCCGCGGTCTACGCGGTCACGGCCATCGACCGCTTCCTGCAGTGCCCGTTCAAGTACTTCGCGTACACGGTCCTTCGGCTGCCGGAGGACGTGGAAGACGAACCGACCATGTCGCCCCGGGCGGAAGGGGAGTTCGTTCACGGCGTGCTTCGCGCCTTCTTCGAAACGTGGCAGTCGTCCGGCCTGGGTACGATCACGGCCGACCTGCTGCCCGAGGCCCGATCGCGATTCGCTGCGGTGGCCGAGCGGGCGCTCGCCGGGCTGCCCGCGTCGGAGGCGGCGGTTCAGCGAATGCGACTGCTCGGCGCGGTTGGCGCGCCCGGGCTGGGCGAGATCGTCCTCGCCGCGGAAGCCGGGCGCCCGGCGACCGTTCTCGGGCGGCTGCTCGAGTACGAGCTGAACGGCGAGTTCACGATTCTCAGCGAGTGGCGAGACCCGGACTGTTCGACTGCGTGGGAAGGCGGACCGCGTCGACCTGCTGGACGAGGGGCGCTTCCGCCTGATCGACTACAAGAACGGGAGCGCTCCGGCGTCCGCGCAGACGATTCAGCTGCCCGTCTACGCCGTGTGCGTGCGCCAGCAGCTGCAGCGGACGCGCGGCGAGGATTGGCAGCCGGCCGAGGCCGGTTACCTTGCGTTCGGCGAGCGGAAGCCGTTCCACGTCGTCGTCGAGGATGGACCGAAGGGCGCGGTGGCGCTGGAGGACGGGCAGCGGCGGCTGCTCGACGCGATCGCCCGGATCGAGCGCGGCTCATTCCCGCCGCGCCCCATCGCCACGCGGATCTGCGGCTACTGCCCGTACGCCACGGTGTGCCGAAAGGACTACGTCGATGGGGAGTGAAATGGAGGCGCTCCTCAGCCGCGACCGGGCGGCGCGGGAGTCTGCGGTCGATCCCGCGCGCAACGTCGTGCTGGAGGCGTCGGCCGGCACCGGCAAGACGCACGTCCTCGTGACGCGCTACGTCAACCTGCTGCGGGCGGGTGTCGACCCGGCGAACATCCTGGCCATCACGTTCACGCGGAAGGCCGCGGCCGAGATGCGCGATCGGATCGTCCGAGATCTTCGAACGCGGGCCGGCCAGTCCGCCGAGGACGAGGCCCGTTGGGCGTCGCTGCGCGACAGGCTCGCGGACATCTCCATCAGCACGATCGATGCCTTCTGCTTCGCGCTGCTCCGCGAGTTCCCGCTGGAGGCCGACCTCGACCCTGGCTTCGACATTGCGGACGAGACGGCGACGCCTCGCCTGACGGATGAGGCGATCGACGGCGCCCTCGGCGCAGCGCGCCGGATGGCATCGAACGAGGACGTCGGGCTGCTGATGGCGATGCTCGGCGAGCGGCGAATACGGCGCGGCCTCGAGGCGCTCGTCGGCCGTCGGCTGGCGGCGGGGCCCACGCTCCGCGGGTTCCTGGCCGAGGCCGTCAGCCCGTCGCCGTCCGACGCCCTGGCCCGCCTCGTCGCGCGGATGCAGGGCGTTCTGGCGTCGTTCGATGGCGGCCTCGAGGCGTTCATCGCCGACGGGCCGGCGGCGAGCGACGCCTACGATCTGATGACGGCCGACCTCCGCGCCGTGGCCGCCGGCTTCGAATCAGGCGCTCCGGGCGAAGGAGCGCAGCCGCGCGGCCCGCAAATCGCCCGCGCGGTCGTCGAGCGGGTCTCGCGCTACTTCCTGAACGACGACGGCACGCCGCGGGCCAGGCTGGCGCGTCGCTACCTGAAGCGCGACTGCCGCGATGCGGCCGCGTATGCCCGGCACGTTGGCGCGGTGGCGGCGGCGGCGCCGCAGATCGCGGACGCGACGACCGAATTCGAGCGGCACCTGAACGTCGCGCTTGTGCGGGCCATGAACCGGCTGTTCCGGATCGCGCGCCGCCTGTATCTGAGGGCGCTCGAGGCGCAGGCGTCCGTCGACTTCACGGAAGGGCTGTCGAGAACGCTGCGCCTCCTTCAGCGGATGGACGAGTTCGCGCGCAGCCGGTACCGGCTGGAGGCCCGGTACCACCATGTACTGGTTGACGAGTTCCAGGACACGAACCCGTCGCAATGGCGTCTCATCGCGCAGCTCATCGCCGCCTGGGGCGAAGGCGTGGGGCTCGCACACGACGGCCCCCTCCAGCCGTCCATCTTCATCGTCGGCGACAGGAAGCAGTCGATCTACGCGTTCCGTGACGCGGACGTGCGGATGCTCGCCCGCGCGCACCGCCACGTGCTGGCGCTGCGGCCCGATGGCAGGGTCCGGCGGTCGATTGCGCGCAGCTTCCGGGCCGCGCCGGAACTGCTCGCGTTCACAAACGACCTGTTCTCGTCCATCGACACCGCCGTGCCGCGTGCGGACGCATTCCGGTTCACCGCCCGCGATCGGTTCCCGGTGGAGACCGCGGAGGAAGGCGGCGGGCGGCTGACTCTCGTGGCAGCCGCCGACGCGACCGCCGCCGCGATGGTCATCGCCGCGGAGGTGGCGCGGCTCCTCGCGGGCGGGGAGGTGCACGACCGCCAGACCGGCCTGCCGCGGCGCGTCCGTCCCGGCGACATCGCCATCCTCTTCAGGTCGCGCGCGAGCCATCGCGAGATCGAGGTGGCGCTCGAATCACGCGCGATTCCCACGTATGTCTACAAGGGCCTGGGGTTCTTCGACGCGGACGAGGTGAAGGATCTGGTGGCGCTGCTCCGGTACCTGGCGCAGCCCTCCTCGCCGCTGTGCGGCGCCGCGCTGCTGCGATCCCGGTTCGTGCGCCTCTCCGACCGCGGCGTTCGCCTCATCGCGCCGCGCGCCGCGGCCGTCCTGTCGGGAGCCGAGCCCCCGCCCGACGGGCTGTCGGCGGAGGACCGCGGCGTGCTCGACCAACTCCGCGCGTCGCTCGCCGACTGGTTGCCGCTGGTGGACCGGGTGCCGCCCTCGGAGCTTCTCGACCGGATTGTCGCCGACGCCGCCTATGCGTTCGAACTCCGCGGAGCGCGGCGCCCGCAGGCGCGAGAGAACCTGAAGAAGATCCGCGCCTTGGCACGCCGGCTGCAGAATCGCGGCTACGCCACGATGGCGCGCGTGGCCGAACACCTGGCGCGCCTGTCGGCCGGCGACGAGTCGAACGCGGCGGTGGACGCGCTCGACTCGGTGAACCTGATGACCGTGCACGCCGCGAAAGGGCTCGAGTTCCCGATCGTGTTCGTGACGAACCTCCACCGGGGCACTGGCGGCCACGGCGATCCCGTCGTCATCGTGCCCGCCCGCGCGGGCGGGCGGCCGCTCGTCTCGGTCGGCGGCAGCCTGCCCGAGGCGGACGAAGCCGTGCGCGAACGCGACCGCGAGGAGACGAAGCGGCTGCTCTACGTCGCCGTCACCCGGGCGCGTGAGCGCCTCTACCTGGGCGCCGTGCTCGAGGATGGTCGCTTCCAGGCGAGAGCGGGCAGCCTCGGCGAGGTGCTGCCGGCGTCGCTCAGGGACGCGTTCACGAGGGCGGCGACCGGCGCCGTGTCGGTGGAGTGGCGGCCCGAGAACGGAGGCGTCCGGCTGCTTGGCGTCGCCCAGCCGGATGCCGGCGGCTCGTCGTCTCTTATGGCCGATTGCGACGACGCTTCGACCGCGCCGGCGACCCCAATCGTCGATGTCGAACCGCTGATCGACACGATGGGGGACAGACATGTGGCCGCCGCGGCCTACGCCAGGTCGCTGGCGCCGAGCCTCGCCGGGGAGCCCGGCGTAGTCGGCCGACGAACTGGAGGGCGTCGACCCGGCCCTGGTCGGTACCATCGTCCATCGCCTGTTTCAGGTGAGCGGGCACAACGCGAGCGGCGACACCGGCTGGCTGGCGGAGCGTGCCCGCGTGTTCGCGAGCGGGAGCGACGCCGCCCTCGGCTCGGACAGCGCGGAGGTTGTGGCCGCCGCCGTCGAGGCGTTCCTCCGGCTCCGGCGACGAACCGACGTCGCCTCCCTCGTGGACGATGCCGTGTGCGAGTACGAGCTGCCGTTCTCGCTGCGGCTTGCGGCGCCGGACGGAGGCGGCACGCCCGGGCCGTCGGTGGTGGTTCGCGGGAGCATAGACTGTCTCGCCCGCCGCGCGGACGGAACCATCACGGTGCTCGAGCTGAAGACCGGCAGACGCCGCGACTGGCACCAGCACCAGCTTGATCTCTACGTTCGCGCTGCGCGCTGCCTCTTTCCCCGGGTGGCCGTCTCTGGCTGGCTCGTCTACCTCGACGAAGAGCGATCGCCCACCGCGACGAATTGATGCAACCGGATCCTGTAGGGAAGCGTCTAAAGAGACGAGAAGATAGGAATTGAGAATTCGGAATTGAGAATTCGGAATTCAGAACACAGAAGATAGAAGGGCCGACGAAGGTGGGACCAGCGATGATCGCGAGTGAGAACAGACGCATTCACGGGCCGCTGCCGGCCGAGCAGCTCCAGCTGGAAATGCTGGAGCGGCTGCCGTGCGGCTGCGTCGTGGCGATTCAGAGCGTCAAGCCGTCGCGCGTCATGGTCGTCTCGATCGAGGCGAAGGGACCCCACTGCGCCTTCCCGGCCCACCGCGCCAACAAGGTGATGCGTCTCGGCGGCTCTCTCGACGCGTTCGGCTACGAGGACGGCGACGACGTCTCAATTTGAGGCGGGAACTTCGCGCTCCAGTCGCGTGCCCTGGCCTCGGCTTCCTCGCGCGACGCGCCCACCAGCAAGATGGACTGGAACGGGCCTTTCTGGCCCGGTTCGCTGACCCAGGCCACCCAATGCGGCCCGCGGGCCTCGCTGTGAATCTCGAGCGTCGTCTGCCGGCTCATGCGGGATTTCCCTTCGGATTCGAGTCAGTTCCGGGCGGCGGAGAAGATCGTCATTGCTTCGTCAGGGCCGGATTCCGTACAATTCCTTGGTTGGTCTGAATATCGACGGTCTCGGCAGAAGGAGCCCGCTCATGGCGTTGACCTGTCCGAATTGCGGCAATGGCCGGAACTTCCTGGTGAAGACGCTGCAGATGCACGTCGTTCGCCTGGAGGACGCGCAGGTGGACGTCACCGAGGAGGGCCGGCCGGCCGTCCTGGAAGTGCTGTGCGACGAGTGCGATACGGCGCTGGTTTTCGACGAAATCGAAGAGGCCGTCCGGAAGGACATCCTCCTCACGCTGGGCGCCAAGTAGCCGGCGGCGCCCCGCCCCGTTCACGTCCCGCCCTCGCCCTCGATCTCCTCGAAGTTCTCGCACTCGGGGCAGACCCACTCGCTCACCCGCCGCCGCTTTGGCTCCGACGTGCCCGGGACGTAGTCGACAAGTTCCATGTCCTTGCGGCGCATCTTTTCGCCGCACAGGGGGCATTCCTTGGTTTCAGGTGACGGCGCCATAAGGTGTCCGCGGCGGATGGTACCACCCGGCCCGCGCCTTGACAAGGTTCGCGCATCGCCCCTATCGTAGCTGGGCGGTTGATCCACCATGCGGAAACACGTCGATCTCGTCGGCCTGCTCTTCGTCCTGTGGGGCGGGATGAGCCTGCTGCTGAGCGTGTCGCTGCTGTCGACCGGCATCGCGGCGACGGCGATTGGCGCGGCGGTCGCGCCTGCCGCCTCCAGCGGGAAGGTGACCGCGGGCATTGTCGCGGCGGTCTTCTTCGTCCTTGCCGCGGCCGGCCTGGTGTTCGGCGTGATTCACGTATGGATCGGCACGCGGCTGCGCCGGTTCCGCGAGTGGGCGCGAGCGTTTGCGATCGTGCTCGCGGTCGTGGACCTGGTCCTCATCCCCTTCGGCACGGGCCTCGGCGTCTACACGCTGTGGGCGCTGCTCAACGCGCAGTCGAAACCGCTTTTCGAACAGGGCTGAGCAGCCGTATGACAGCCCGCTGACTCAGGGCTCAGGACTCAGGGCTCAGGCTTGAGCCCTGGGCCTTGAGCCGATTCCGCCTCAGCGCGCCCGGGTTCTGACTGGCGGCGCGCTTCCGATGAGCTCTGGAACCTACTCTCGGGCGAGATCGCACGGTGCCCATCGGCGGTCCACGGGCCGCAGCGGATCAGCCGCTTCGCGGTCAGCCACCCCCCTCGCGCCGCGCCATGGCGTCTGATGACCGCGAGCGCGTACTCGCTGCACGACGGCGTGAACCGGCAGCGGGCGCCGAGCCGGCGTGAGAGCGTGCCCTGGTACCAGCGGATGGCCGACACGGTGGCGCGCGTCGCGATCTGGCGGTCGGGAGGGCGGGACAGATCGCAGCCCAGCAGCCCGCCGGCCACCGCGCAGAGCAGCGCGGCCGCGACGAGCGGGCGGGTCCTGATGCTCACCGGGTAGATCCCGTCAGAACCTGTCGGCGTATTCGCTGACAACCGGAATGATCAGCCGCTTGCCGCCGAACGCCTTCACGACGGCAATGATGTGCATCACCAGAAACACGAGGAACGGGATGGGCACGAGCGCCAGCAGGAAGCAACCGACGCCGGCCGTCATGAGGCCGAGGATCAGCGCGACGACGGTGAGGCCGAGCAGCAGCAGCATCTCGGCCGTCATCAGCACGATCCCGTGCTTGGCGTGCCAGTGAATCTCCGGGTCTTCCTTCTCGACGAGCAGCGGGATGACGGCGAACGGGGGCAGGTAGGCGAGCACCAGCATGATCGAGCGGTTGCTCGGCTGGCCGTGTGAGCCGCCCGCCGCGTCTGGTGGATTCATGTCGCTCTCAGCCGGTCGAGGTCCTGGCGTCCGCCGAGGGTCGCGCGGGAGAATGGCCACGGCCGCCCTCCCGCGCGGGTTCCCATCGACGCTAGAACTTGTCGGCGTACTGGCTGACGTAGGGCAGCGTGAAGCGCTGGCCGTTCACACCCTTGACGATGCACATGATGTGAATGACCAGGATGCCGATCACGATCACGAACCAGAGGAGCCCGCCGACAAGGGCGGCGATGCACCCGAGGAACGGGATGTTCGTGACGAGCATCATCAGGATCGAGTAGCCGATGAAGATGACGATCTCGGCAACCAGGAGCACCAGGCCGTGCTTGGCGTGCCACTGGACTTCCTTGTCGTTCTTCTCGACCAGGAGCGGGATCAGCGCCAGCAGGCCCAGGTACGACAGGACGATCATGATCGTTCTGTTTCCTGAAGGCGCGCTCGCCGGAGTGGGGTCGGTCATGGTGCGTCTCCTTTTCTGCGATGGGATCGGTAGAGAGGCAGAAGTGTAGCGAAGGGCGGTCCCCAGGTCCAGCCCAAACTCCGCGGCAGGAGAACCGGCCCGGCGAGGGTCACGCCGCGCTCAGCGCGGCGTGGACCGCCGCGCCCAACAGCCCGGCGCGATCGTTGAGGATGACCGAGACCGGCATCCGCGACAGGAAGGCCTCCAGCGGGGCCTTCGCGCGGAACGCCTCGATGAAGCGACCGTCCTGGAGCGCCGGGAGGATCTTCGGCGCGATGCCTCCCCCGATGAAGACGCCGGCCGTCGCCACCGAGCGCAGCCCGAGGTTGCCGGCCTCGGCGCCGTAGACCGACACGAGGATCTCCATCGCGCGGACGCAGGACGGGCACCGGCGCTCGAACGCCGCGGCGGAGATCAGCGAAGGCGCCGCATCCTGGCCGGCCTCAACACCGCAGGCGGCGCACCCGCCCGGGTGGGTGAAGCGGTGGACGTTGGACAGGCCCGGGCCCGAAATCACGTGCTCGTAGCTGGCGCGGCCGAAACGCGCAGTGAGATGCTGGTGCAGCGCCACCTCGTCCGCCGTGCGCGGTCCGAAGTCGGCATGGCCGCCCTCGGTGGGCGACGGGATGAAGCGGTCGCCCACGTAGTGCAGCAGCGCTTCGCCGAGGCCCGTGCCCGCGGCAATCAGCGCCGCGTTCCCCGTTGGCACGGCGTGGCCCTGCTGCAGAACGGCCAGCTCGCCCGGCTCCAGCACCGCGACGGAGTACGCCATCGCCTGGAGATCGTTCAGGAGCGTGACGTTCGGGATGTTGAACCGAGAGACGATCACCGAAGCGTCCACAACCCACGGGACGTTGGTGAGACTCGCCACCTGGTTGATGATCGGGCCCGCGACGCCGAAACTGGCGGCCGTCAGCGGCGGCACCGGCGACGGCTGCGCGGCGAGAAACGCCGCGATGACATCTTCGAAGCTCGCGTAGTCGCCCGTGGCGAACGCGCGGGCGTCGATCAGCTTCGGCCGCCCGGGGCCACCCAGGAACAAACCGATAAACGCCTTGGTTCCGCCGACGTCACCAGCTAGCAGCATGCGCCTATTCTACACCGCCTCGAAGACCACCTTCTCGGGTCCGCCGTCGCCGGGGACCCGGCGAGCGAAATACGTCTCGACGCGGATGTTCGGGAACGTCTCGCGCATCCAGGCCGCCGCGCGGCGCAGGTCGCGCAGTTGCCGCCCCTGGAGGTCGATCGTGACGGGACCGATCTTCCGCTCGGCGTACCACGAGCAGTCCTGGTGGGCGATGCAGATGACGCGGCGCGTGCCGTGGCCGGCGACGAGCGCCTCGATCCGCCGCCGGAAGAAGTTGAAGTCCTTCGGGATCAGGTCGACGAGCGTGAGCGGCTCGACGCCGCCCGGCACGGCCATGAAGTCGGTGTGGGGCGAGATCCCGACGAAGTCGGCCAGGAACTCCTGGATGTACGGGCGCCAGCGCCCATCCACGCAGGAAACGACGAGCGTCTGCGGGCGCTCGCCGTCCCACGGCTCAGCGCTCTCGAATACGACGTTGTCGGCCATGGCAGTCCGCCTCTCACTTCGCTGGAGCCTGGCCGGCACCGTCCGCCTCGGCCTGCGCCGCCGCGGCATCCGTCTTCGCCGCCGCGAGCCGGGTGACGTCGATCCCGAATTGATCCTTGAGCATCGCCAGCATGGCGGTCATGCCGCCGCCGACGGTGCCCATCAGGCGGCCGACGCCTCCCGCCCCGTTGCCGCTGCCGCCCATGTCGATGATGTTGATCTTGTCGATGCCGGCCAGCTGCGTGGCGAACGCCTGCGCCAGCTCGGGCATCTTGTCCACGATCATGTTGAGGACGGCCGCGTCGTTGAAGTTCTTCCACGCCTCGGCCTTGCGCTGGAGGCCTTCCGCTTCGGCGAGGAGCTTCTTCTTCACGACCTCCGCTTCGGCCTCGCCGATCGCCAGCACCTTGGCCGCCTCGGCGCGCCCGATCTTCTCGATCTTCGACGCCTCGCCCGCGCCCTGGTACTCGAGTTCCTTCTGCGTCGCCTCGGCCTTGATGACGGTCGCCTGCTTCGCCCCCTCGGCCTTGATGACGGTCGCCTGCTTCTCGCCTTCGGCCTGGACGACCGCCGCCAGCCTCTGCGCCTCGGCGGGGCGGATCACCGTCGCGAGCAGTTCCTTCTCCTTGCGCGCGGCTTCCTGCTCCTGGACCAGCACTTCCTGCTGCTTGCGCACCTGGTCGATGCGCGTCTCCTGCTCGGTCACGCGCTGGCGGGCGGTGGCCGTGGCGAGCGGTCCGGCCTGCGCGGCCTCGGCGGCCTTGGCCTGCACGGCGGCGTCGAACTCCGCCTGCTTGATCTCCTTGTCGCGCAGCGACTGGGCGATGGTGACGTCGGCCTCGTAGCGCTTCGTCTTTCCTTGCTGGTCGGCGTTCGCCGACTGGATCATCGCGTCGCGCTGCGCCAGCGCCTCGCCGATGACCGCGTCGCGCTTCACCTCGGCGGTCCGCTTCTTCCCGAGGGCGTCCAGGTACCCCTGCTCGTCGGAGATCTGCTGGATCGTCAGGATGTCGATGTTGACGCCCATCTTCTTCAGGTCGACGGCGGCTTCGTCGGTCATCTTCTGCGCGAACGCCGAGCGGTCGGCGTTGATCTCCTCGACCGTCAGCGTGCCGAGGATCGCGCGCAGGTGCCCTTCGAGCGTCTGGAAGATCACGCTCTTGATCTCGTCGGTCGACATCCCGAGGAACCGTTCGGCCGCGGCCCTGAGCGATACGTCGTCGCCCGCGATCTTCACGTTCGCGACCGCTTCGACCGTGACCGGCACGCCTTCCTTGGTGTAGGCCCGCTGGATCTTGAGCGGGATCGAGATGATGTTCAGCGAGAGGTAGGCCACCTTCTCGACAATCGGGATCAGGAGGGCCGCGCCTCCCCGGACGACGCGGAACCCGACCTGCGACTTCACGCCCTTCTCGTCGATGAGCGTGTGCTTGCGCCCGTAGAAGATCGCAACCTCCGACGGCGGCACCTTGATGTAGTTCCGCGCGTACAGCGCCATCGCGGCGAAGATGACGACCAGCAGCAGCATCAGGGCCATCGCCACGATGAACGCCCCCACGCTGGCTTGAATGAGGCTCATGAGACCAGACATCGCTGACTCCTCCTACTGTCGTTCGACCACGACATAGTCGCCGCGCAGCTCGCGGATGACGACCGATGTGCCCTGGGGAATGGCCTTCCCGTCGCGCGACCGGGCGATGTGCATCGACCGCTCGCCGGCGGCCGAGAGCGAGATCTGGCCGAGATGGCCTTCTGGAATGGCGATCGCGACCTCGGCCGTCATGCCGACGAGGCTCGTCATCTTCACTTCGCTCGAGGCCTGCTGCGAGTAGAGGATCTGAGCGAACTTGAGGACGATCGACGCGAGGACGACGCCGGACACGATCCCGAATGCCGACGACACCGGATACCCGAATTCGAGGTACCGGCCGATCGTCCCGCCGAATCCGAATGCCGAGATGAACGAGGCGATGATTCGCGAGCTGAAGATCGACGGCCCGCCCTCGCCGCCGCCGGCGTGCGAGACGTCGTGGCCGCCGTCCATGTCCGCATGGAAGTCGTGGCCGCCGCCGAAGAACAGCATGACGAGGAGGAAGAGCAGGCCGAAAGCCCCGATCGCGGCGAAGATCAGCATGGTGGCATGTCCTTCCGGGGTGCGCGGATGATGCGGTGATTATCCCCTCGCCCGTCGCAGAGTCAAGGGAAAGCGGCCGGAAAGCGGCCGGCTGCGCACGGAGCGCGCCGTTGACTTTCGGGCGCCGCTGCGACATCGTACCGCGCGTGAACTCCCGCCCAGTCCAGCCCGTGCCGTCCCCGGCCGAGCTGCGGCAGCAGTGGCACCCGCTGCAGGCCGTTCTGGCCAGATGCCCCCGCCTGCGCGAAGACCACCTGCGCTATCTCCGGAAGTGGAACCTGATCGGGCCGGCGGTGCGCGCAGGGCGCGAGACCTTCGTCTCCTTCACCGACCTGACCGTCATCCGCCAGGTGCACGCCGAACTCGAGCGTGGCGCGCCGTTCCGCGCCGTGCTCCGCTCGTTGCAGGCGTCGCGCGAGGGACAACTGCGCCTCGATTTCTGGCTCGAGGCCGAGCCGGCCAAGATCATCCACCTCGCGCGGCCGCCTGCTCCGCACCCGGGCCGGCCCCAGGTCGATCAGGCCGCCGCAGAGGAGTTCTTCCGCGCCGCCTCTGCTCTCGACGACGGCGATCCCCGGAAACACGCAGCCGCAAGCCGCGCCTATCGCCGCGCGCTCGAGGTGGATCCCTGCCTGGTCCCGGCCCTCATCAACCTCGCCAACCTTCACTACTCGCAGGAGCACCTGCCCGAGGCCGAGGCGCTCTACGAGCGGGCCATCGGCATCGATCCGCTGGTCTTCGAGGCCCATTTCAACATGGGCAACGTCTACCACGACCTGGGCCGGCTGGAGGAAGCGCGCGCCGCGTACGAGGCGGCCTTGCGGCTCAACCCCGACTACGCCGAGGCGCACTTCTATCTGGCCGTGACGCTGGAGAAACTCGGCCGGTCACAGCAGGCTCGAGGGCACTGGAGACGCTACAAGGAGCTGGCGCCGGACGGCGAGTGGGTGCAGCTGGCCAGCGAGTTCGGGGAGTAGGCAGCAGGGAAGCAGGCCCCGTGCCAGGGTCAGTAGGTGACGTCCCACTCGTCGCGCTTCTTGGGGGTTCGGCGGAGCTTGTAGTTGTCGCAGCCGGGGCACCAGGCGGCGGAGTCGAACCCGTTCGCGCCGGTGAGCGGCAGGACGTCCCGGTGGGCGCAGCACTCCGGCGTGCCGTTCTCGGCCGGCCGGCGCCAGCGGCACGCCTGGAACCGCTCGGCGGCCGCCGAGGTCACCGGGGAACCCTCGAGGACGACTTCATCTTGTTCCGGCAACCAGCCCCCCTGCCATCGTCCGCCGGGAAATCACGCCGCGGACCGCGTCTGAACTCAAACATTGTGCCACATGGCTGCCACGCGCGCAATCAGGCCGGAATCGATCGGATTCCGAGTCAGAGACCGCGCACCGCTGACTCGACCCGGAGAGCGAGTTTCGCGAAATCCTCGCCATCGAGCCTGATGGGCCGGCCGAACGCGATCCGGACCCGCCCGCGACGAGCCATCCTCCACGATCGGTGCAGCACCCGATCGACCCCCTCGAGCCTGACAGGGACGACAGGCACACCCAGGCGGGAGCCGATCATGCCCACCCCCGGTTTGAACTCGTGGATCTCGCCCGCTTCCGTGCGCCGGCCTTCCGGGAAGATCAGGACGGACCAGCCCTCGCTGGCGAGCTCGCCGATGTAGAGGAGCGTCCGGCGGGCGCCGGCTTCTCGCTGAGGCAGCGGAAACGCGTTGAAGAACAACGCGGCCAGGTAGTAGAACGCGCTCGCATTGAGGCGCTCCCGCCGCGAGTGGCCGCCGGGGTGGAAGTGCGCGTCGAAGAACTCCTTGGCCATCGCGACGGCAAGGCGGCGGCGGAGGGCTCCCGGAAGCGCCGCCAGTATGACCGGCGTGTCCATGTGGCTCTGATGATTCGCCGCGAATACCACCGGGCCGTCGAGCGCGGCGACGTGCTCCAGCCCCTCCGCGCGGATCCGGGCGAAGATCTTCGTCAGTGGAAGCAGGAGGCAGAAGAGGGCCGCCCGCCGGAAAGCGGCGACCAGCCGGCCCCGGTTCCATGACGGCATGACCCACTCGACGGGCGCCCCTGCATCGCTTTCAGCCGCCGCTGGACCCGCCGCCACGAGCGCTTGAAGGTCGCCCACGCTTCGCGCCTCGGCGAATCGCCCCTCGTCGATCCGCGTCTGCGCCCGCTCCTCGAGCGCCACCATCAGTTCCACCCGCTCGAGCGAACTGAGTCCCAGTTCCTCGATCGTCGTCTCGGGCCGAAGCTGCCGGTCGCCGACGAATCGGGCGAGCACGCCGTCCAGCGGCTGGCCGGCTGTCGCCGCCCGTGGCGGCGCGACGCCCGTTTCCGCCCACTGTCTCACCTCGCGTCGCTTCAGCTTCCTCGTCCCTTCGGTGCGCGGCAGCTCCGCCGACGGCCACACCGAGACTCCGCGAATCCGCTGGTGGTCGGCGAGCCGCGCGTTGGCCGCGCGGACCAGTGGCTCGGTGTCGGTGCCGGGCGCCACCACCACCACCGCATGGACGCGCTCCTCCCCTCCCTGCGAGAGCCCGACGACGGCGCAATCGACGACGCCGGGCTGTTCGGCCAGCACGCGCTCGACGTCCTCCGGAAAGACGTTGAGCCCCTCGGGCGTGACGATCATCTCCTTCTTGCGGCCCCTGACGAACAGTTGGCGGTTGGCGTCGAGTTCGCCGATGTCGCCGGTGTGCAACCAGCCGTCGTCGAACGCCTCGGAGGCCTCCTGCCCGGCGCCGAAGTAGCCGCGCGTCACGTTGTCGCCGCGCACAAGGATCTCGCCGTCGGGGGCGATCTTCACCTCCACGCCTGGCAGCGCCTTGCCCACCGAGCCCTTGCGCGCAGCGAACGGGTGGTTGAGGCTGACGATGGGTGCCGTTTCGGTGAGGCCGTAGCCCTGGATCACCAGGAAGCCGAGGCGCGACCAGAACTCCTCGAGCGCGGGCTCGAGCGGCGCCGCGCCGACGACGGCGGCCCAGAACTTCGGGCCGAACGCGCGGTGCACCGCGCGATACCGCCACCAGCGGCGCGCGACGTGCTCGCGTCGCGGCGGCGCGTCGGTCCCCCCCGGAACCGTGCGCCGGACATATTCGGCCAGGACGTCCAGAATCTTCGGCACCGACACCAGCACCGACACCCGGCGCTTCTTCACTTGCGCCACGATGTCGGCCGGGTTGAAGCCGCGCATGAAGACGACCGTCCCTGGCAGCAGCGGCGGGATAAAGGTGGCCATGGCCTGGCCGAACATGTGGCTCAGCGGCAGCAGGTTCAGGAACCGAAGCGGGAAGAACGGCCGGCCGTATCGCCGGTACTTCAGCACCTCGCGCTCGATGGGGACGATGTTGGCCAGCACGTTGCGGTGGGTGATGACGACGCCCTTGGGCTCGGCCGTTGCGCCTGACGTGAAGACAATCTGGGCGACATCGTCTCCCGCCAGCGGGACGGGTGGTGCGCTCCTCCGATCGCGCCAGTCGAGGTGCGAGAGGCGCCACACGTCGATGTCGGTGCCGAGGCTGGCCTGCCCGTCGGCATCCGGCGCCGTCACATCGTCGCCGACCAGCGCGACGCGCGCGCGGACGATGCCGCCAACCCGTCGTGCGAACTCCGCCGACGAGCGGAAATCGATCGGGACGACGACGACGCCCGCGAGGACGCAGCCCCAGAACGCGGCGATCCACGCCGGCCGGTTCTCGGCCCAGAACAGAACGGCGTCGCCCTTGCGGAGCCCCGCTTCGTGCAGGCGGCCGGCGAAGCCGCGGGCTCCGGCCGCCACCTCGCGGTATTGATAGCGGCGGGTTCTGAACCCATCGTCGTAGACCAGGAACTCGCCGGTCTTCGCGGCCAGATCCTCGAAGAAGTCGACGAGCGTCTCGCGGCGCATGGCTGATTATAGTGGGCTACAATGTGGCGGATGCGGGTCTTCCTGACAGGCGCCAGCGGGTATATCGGGACGGCGGTGCTTGACGCGTTCGCGCGGGCGGGACACCACGTGACGGGGCTCGTCCGCAATTCCGAGAAGGCGGCCGAGGTTGCGGCCAGGGGCGGCTCGCCACTGATTGGCGACTTGCGCGAGTGCGAGTCCTATCGGCAGGCGGCCGAGGGGCACGATGCGTTCATTCACGCCGGGTTCGACGGAACCCGGCCTGTCGAGACCGACCGCCTGGCGATCGAGACGCTCATTGCCGCTGCGCGCGCGGGAAGTACCGGCCGGCCCTCCGTGCTCCTCTACACGTCGGGCATCTGGGTGCTCGGCGCGACGCCGCGCCCTGCCGCGGAAGATGCCCCGCTGAATCCGGCGGAACTCGTCACGTACCGACCGGCCCACGAGCAGTTGGTGCTGTCGGCGGCCGGGGACGGCCTGCGGACCCTGGTGGTGCGCCCGGGCATCGTGTACGGCGGATCGCGCGGCATCATCGGCGACCTGTTCCGCCACGCAGTCGACGGCGTCGTCCGGATTATCGGGACCGGCGACAATCGCTGGCCCGCGGTCTACGACCGCGACCTGGCCGAGTTCTACCTGCTGCTGGCACAGAACGAGGACGCGTCGGGCGTGTTCCACGCGAACGACGAGAGCGACGAACGGGTCAACGACATCGTCGAGGCGATCGTGGCGCACGTCTCGCCGACGCCGGACGTCCGGCGCGTGCCGCTCGAAGAAGCCCGGGCGAGGCTCGGCCTGTACGCCCTCGCCCTGGCGCTCGACCAGGTGGTGCGCAGCCCGCGCGCGCACGCCCTGGGATGGGCGCCCGAGCTGAAGTCGATTGCAGGCAACGCCGCCCGCCTGTTCGGAGAGTGGCGCGCCGACGCGGCCGCGCGCGAGCAGGAAGCCACGAGCGGCCCCCCCACGCCCGATCGTCCGGCCGCCGCACCCTCTCGGCGGCGCACCCGTCCCGCGGGGAAGTGACGCCCGGGCCGCCAGATGGAGGCTCCGATGAGCGGAACGCGACTCGAACGCGACAGCCTCGGCGACGTCAGCGTGCCGTCGGACCGCCTCTGGGGCGCGCAGACCGAGCGGGCGATCCGGCACTTCGACATTTCGACCGAGCGCATGCCGCGCGAGTTGATCCTCGCGCTGGCGCTGGTCAAGCGCTGCGCGGCGCTCGTCAACCAGCGGCTGGGTGCGCTGGACGAGCGCAAGGCGCAGGTGATCGCGGCGGCCGCCGACGAGGTGATCGCCGGCCGGCACGAGACGGAGTTCCCGCTCGCGGTCTGGCAAGCCGGATCGGGCACCCAGACCAACATGAACATGAACGAGGTGCTGGCGAACCGGGCGTCGGTCCTCATGGGAGGGCCGCTCGGCGGCGACCGGCTGGTTCATCCGAACGACGATGTGAACCGCGGGCAGTCGTCGAACGACGTCTTCCCGGCCGCGATGAGCGTGGCGGCGGTCCGCGCCATCGAGGGCGCGCTGCTGCCCGCGCTCGGCGCGCTGCGCGACACCCTCGCGCAGAAGGCGCGGGCCTTCGCGGACGTCGTGAAGATCGGGCGCACGCATCTGCAGGACGCGACGCCCATGACGCTGGGGCAGGAGATCTCCGGCTGGGCGGCGCAGCTCGATCACGGCATCGGTCACGTCGAGGCCGCGCTCCCTCACCTGCGCGAGCTGGCGATTGGCGGGACGGCGATTGGCACCGGCCTGAACACGCACCCCGACTTCGGGCGGCTGGTCGCAGACGCGCTGTCGCGGGAGGCGGGCACGGCCTTCGTGACGGCGCCCAACAGGTTCGAGGCGATGGCCGCGCACGACGCGATGGTGCACGCGCACGGCGCGCTCAAGACCGTCGCCGCGGCGCTGATGAAGATCGCCAACGACGTGCGCTGGCTCGCCTCGGGGCCGCGCTCTGGCCTCGGCGAGATCCGGATCCCGGAGAACGAGCCCGGCAGTTCGATCATGCCGGGCAAAGTCAACCCCACGCAGTGCGAAGCGCTGGTGATGGCATGCTGCCAGGTCATGGGGAACGACGTGACCGTCAGCATCGCCGGCGCGTCGGGGAACTTCGAGCTGAACGTCTGCAAGCCGGTTATCATCCACGACGTGCTGCAGAGCATCAGGCTGCTCGCCGACGGCGCGCGCAGCTTCGACGCGCACTGCGCGCGGGGCATCGAGCCGGACCGCCAGCGGATCGCCGAGCTGCTCGGACGGTCGTTGATGCTGGTGACGGCGCTCTCGCCGCACATCGGTTACGACAAGGCGGCCGAGATCGCGCGTGCGGCGCACGGGTCCGGCACGACGCTGCGAGAGGCAGCCGTCGCGTCCGGCCATGTGACGGCGGAGCAGTTCGACGCGTGGGCGCGGCCCGGTGACATGGTCGGCCCAAAGTGAAGCGAGGTCAGTGATGAGGTCATCCAGTCGTCTTCGGTCGTTCTGTGCCATCGCAATCCTGATGGTCTTCTCGCTCCTCGCGGCGGGGGCGGCCAGCGCCGCGCCCCAGGCGGTGAAGGACTCTCCCGAGGCCATGGCGCGGCTGCAGCAGTTCGCGAAGCACCAGGCGATGCTCGCGAAGTCCCCATTCAAGGGGCTGAAATGGACGGGCGTCGGGCCGATGCGGCCGAGCGGACGGATGACCGACGTGGAAGCGCATCCGTCGCAGCCGGGCACCATCTACGCCGCCGCCGCGCAGGGCGGCGTGTGGAAGTCGACTGACGATGGGGTGACGTGGACGGGCATCTTCGAGAACTATCCCACCGCATCCATCGGCGACCTGGCGATTGCGCCGTCGGACCCGAAGATCGTGTGGGTCGGCACAGGCGAGGCGAACATCTTCCGCAGCTCGATGGCCGGCATCGGGATCTTCAAGTCGGTAGACGCCGGCCAGCATTTCATCTACGCGGGCCTGGCGGATACGCAGCACATCTCGCGCATTCTCGTTCACCCGACCAATCCCGACATCGTCTACGCGGCCTCCGCCGGCCACGAGTACACGTTCAGCCCCGATCGCGGGGTCTACAAGACGACCGACGGCGGCAAGACGTGGCAGAAGGTGTTCTACAAGGACGAGCGCACCGGCGTGATCGACCTGGCGATGGACCCGTCAGACCCGACCATCCTCTACGCCGGCACCGCGCAGCGGCTGCGGTACCGCTGGAACGACCCGATCGAGAGCATCGAGAGCGGCCTCTACAAGTCGACGGACGGCGGCAAGACGTGGACGCCGCTGACGAGCGGCCTGCCGGATTTCTCGAAGGGCGAGTGCGAGCGCATCGGCATCAGCGTCGGCAAGGCGAACCCGAACGTGGTCTACGTCGTCATCAACCAGCAGCCGAAGGAGGCCGCGAAGCAGGGGGCCTACCTGTATCGCAGCGACGACAAGGGAGGGAGCTTCAGGCTGGTAGAGGGGAACGAGAAGATCCGCTCGACGTTTGCCTACGGCTGGGTCTTCGGCCAGGTTCGCGTCGATCCCGCCAACCCGGACATCGTCTACGTGATGGGCCTGAACTACTTCCGATCGAAGGATGCCGGGGCGACGTGGGAGAGCCTGCGGGGCAACCACGTCGACTACCACGGGATGTGGATCGATCCCACGGATTCGAGTCACATCCTGGTCGTGAACGACGGCGGCATCGCGATCTCACACGACGGCCTGGCGACGTTCACGCACCCGGTGAACCTGCCGATTGGCCACCTGTTCAGCATCGCGGTGAGCCAGACGACAGGTACGTTCTGGGCGTACTCGAACATCCAGGACACCGGCGGGTGGCGCGGCCAGATTGACATGACTGCCGGCCGCGACAAGATCACGTGGAAGGAATGGGACAGCGCGCCGGGCGACGAGTCCGGACGTCACGCGGTTCATCCGACGGACCCGGACATCGTCTACTTCGTGACACGCTACGGCGGCGGGCCGTCGATGGTCGACTTCAAGAAGGTGGCCGAGGCGCAGGCCCAGGCTGCGGCGGCGCCGCCCGCGCAAGGCCAGGCCGCCGGCGCGCGCAGAGGCGGACGCGCAGGTCAGACGACCATCGCGCCGGATTTCGGGACCGAGAAGAAGCGCGCACAGTGGGTGTCGCCGATCATCATCTCTCCGCACGATCCCAACCGGCTGTTGTACGGCGCGCAGTTCGTGTTCCTGACCGACGATCAGGGCAAGACGTGGAAGAAGATCAGCCCCGACCTGACGAACGTCGATCCTTCCAAGCAGGGCAACATTGCCTACTCCACGGTCTGGTCGATCTCGGAATCGCCCGCGAAGAAGGGCCTGGTCTACGCCGGTACCGACGATGGCAACATCCACGTGACGAGGAACGAGGGCGGCGACTGGGAGAAGATCACCAAGGGCCTTCCCGCCGAGCTCTTCATCGCGAGCATCGAGGCCTCGCGCTTCGACGAAGCGACGGTCTACATCGTCGTCAACGGGAAGCGGCACAACGACTTCAACACGTACCTGTTCAAATCGATCGACTACGGGAAGACCTGGACCAACATCGCGACAGCGGTCCCAGGCGGCATCGCGAACGTTGTGAAGGAAGACCCGACGAACAGGAACATCCTGTATCTCGGCACCGACCTCGCGGTGTACGTGACGATCGACGGCGGGAAGACGTGGAACGTGCTGGGATCGAATCTGCCGACGGCGTACGTGTTCGACCTGGCGATCCAGACGGGGGAGAACGTCGCGGTGATCGGGACCCACGGCCGCAGCGCGTTCGTCATCGATCTGCTGCCGGTGCGAGCGGCGGCGAAGAAGTAGCTACTGGCGGGTCGGGCGCAGGATGTTGAGGCGCTTCATCCGGAACCGCAGGGTGTTCGGCTTGAGGCCCAGCACCTCGGCCGCGTGGCCTGCTCCGTTGATGCGCCAGGCGCACCGCTCGAGCACGTCGACGATGTGATCCCGCTCGACCACGTCGAGACGCTGGGACTCGTGGCGGTGCATGCCGTCGGCGGGCACTGAGGCAAAGGCGCCGTCGAGCTGCAGGATGTCGCCCGTCGTCAGGATCAACGCCCGCTCGATGACGTTCTGGAGCTCGCGGACGTTGCCCGGCCAGTCGTAGGCCTGCAGGGCGTCCATGTCCTGGCGGCGCACCCGGGCGATCTTCCTCTGAAGCTGATCCTGGCGCCGGTTGATGATGCCCCAGACGAGCAGCGGGATGTCGTCGCGCCTGGCGCGAAGCGGCGGCACCTCGATGGGAAAGACGCTCAGCCGATAGTAGAGGTCCTGCCGAAACGCGCCGTCCCGGCTCGCGACCGCGAGATTCCGGTGAGTCGCCGCGATGACACGCACGTCGACCTTGATCGTCCGGTTCGATCCGACCCGCTCGAACTCGCCGTCCTGCAGCAGACGCAGGAGCTTCGGCTGCAAGTCGATGGGCAGCTCGCCGATCTCGTCGAGGAACAACGTGCCACCATGCGCGACTTCGAACCGGCTCACCCGCGTGGAGACCGCCCCGGTGAACGCGCCTCTCTCGTGCCCGAACAGCTCGCTCTCGATGAGCGTGGGCGGAATCGCCGCACAGTCCACCTTGATCATCGGCTGGAGCTTCCGCGGGCTGCGGGCGTGAATCGCCCGCGCCAGAAGCTCCTTGCCGGTTCCCGTCTCCCCCTGCAGCAGGACGGCCGCGCCCGTGGGCGCCACCCGCGCGACCTGCGCCAGCGCCGCCCGAAGCGGGGCGCTGTGTCCGACGATCTCCGCGAAGTCGTGCGTCGCCTTGATCTCCTCGCGGAGGTACACGTTCTCGTGCTCGAGCCGCGTCTTGAGGCTGCTGATCTCCGCGATGCGGGCCTGCAGCTCCGCGTCGGTACGCTGCCGATGGAACGCGCCCCCGAGAATGTTGGCGATCAGCTGCAGGCGGCCGACCTCGCGCGGCGTCCAGACGCGGTGGCGCCTGAAACTGCTCGTTGACAGCACGCAGATGCCGTGGTCGCCCACCGCCACCGGCACGCCGACAGCGGCCAGCAGGCCCGCGCGCGAGACGTACTCCCGGTCCTCCAGCGCCGCGGCGGGAAGCTCGTCGGGCAACCTGCCCATGACGACGCGACGCCCGTGCCGCCATTCACCGACGGCCCACGGGATCGCCTGATGCGCCGTCGTTGGCGCGGCGGGTTGCGCGACTCCGGGGCCCGTCCACGCATGGCGAACCGTCAACGTCGCGAAGTCGTCGCCGAACTCCAGGAAGAGGCAGCGGTCGGTCTGAAACCACCCGGCGACCAAATGGAGCGCCCCGGCGATTTCGTCATCGACCCTGCCCGGAGGGACAGCAACGAACCGGTCGGAGAGTCCACCGAACAGCGTCTCGAAGTCGGCGTCCCGCGAAGACGCATCGCCGTCCGGCGTGGCGTCGGTGTCGTGCATGCCTGCAAGCATAGCACGCTCGCGATATATTGTGAACGACTAGCGACATGTTGTGGCTTAGCGGTCATCCCGCCGCCGGTGGCCGCGGGCCAGGAAGCCAATAAACCAAGAACACACAAGTAGATATGGACGCATGTCACTCCCCCTGGCGGATGGGACGAGGATTGCATGGGTATGGGACGAATAGTCGACGCGGGTAACTGGTACAGAGGTCCTCCCGTGACTCTCAGAGTCGGCGTCATCGACGATGCTGGTCCGCGGACGGTTGCGTTGCACGGCCGGTTGGACGTGGAGTCGCTGGCGGCCTTCGCGGGGATCGCTGCCGGGCTGTCCCCGGGCGCGCGCTGCGACCTCGCCGAACTCAAGTCCGCCGACGACGTGGGGGTGGTGGTGCTCTCGCAGCTGCGCAATCGCGGGGTGGAGCTGGTCGGCGCTTCTCCCTACCTCGAACTGCTCCTCCAACACGCGCGGGAGGAGCCGGCGTGAAGCGCTGTCCTCAGCGCCCGCCAGGCGCCGCTCGAGCAGATGCGGATCCGTTGGCTGAGAGGGTCATGTTCCGCGCCTGGGGCCCGACCCGGTCCCGGGCATCAGAAGGAGAACGACAATGCGCATGTTGCTGAAGGTCAGTGTTCCTGTCGAGCATGGAAATGAGGCGGCCAAGAGCGGGGCGCTGCAGCGGACGATCCAGGCCACGATGGCCAAGCTCAAGCCGGAGGCGGCGTACTTCTACCCCGAGAACGGCAATCGGACGACCCTGATGGTCTTCGACATGCAGGGCTCGTGGCAGCTTCCGGCGACGGTCGAGCCTCTGTTCGAGGCCCTCGGCGGATCCGTCACGCTCACACCCGTGATGAACGCCGAGGATCTCGCGCGAGGGTTCAAGGAAGCAGGGATGTAGGCGCGGCGTTTCCCGCACCCGGAGGTACGGCATGGCACTGCAGATTGGCAATCTCGCTCCCGACTTCGACGCTGACACGACAGAGGGCCCTCTCAGCTTCTACAAGTGGCTGGGCAAGTCCTGGGGCGTGCTCTTTTCACACCCCAAGGACTTCACGCCGGTCTGCACCACCGAACTCGGCTACATGGCCAGGCTCAAGCCTGAGTTCGACAAGCGCGACGCGAAGATCATCGCCCTCAGCGTCGACCCGGTCGCGGACCACAGAAGGTGGGCGAAGGACATCGAGGAGACGCAGGGCTACGCGCTGAACTACCCGGTGATCGCCGACACCGATCTGAAGATCTCGAGGGCCTGGAGCATGCTCCCGGGGTGGGTCGACGGATCGTCAAGCGGACGGACCGCCGCGGACAACCAGACGGTCCGCAACGTCTTCATCGTCAGTCCCGACAAGAGAATCCAGCTGATCCTCGTCTACCCGATGACGACCGGCCGCAACTTCGTCGAAGTGCTGCGCGTGCTCGACGCGCTGCAGCTCACGACGGCGCACAGGGTCGCCACGCCGGTCAATTGGAGGCCCGGCGAGGACGTCATCATCGCCAGCACGGTCTCTGACGCTGACGCGAGGCTGAAGTATCCGCAAGGGTGGCGAGCCCCGCGGCCGTACCTCCGGATCGTGCCGCAGCCAGGCGTTCGGGACACGCGCGCACGCGAGGAGTAGGGCGGCCAGCTCACGGCGCAACAGGGGTCGGGATGAGGTAGAACGCGGCGGCGAAGACGAGATAGATCGCCAGCAGCTGAAGCCCCTCCACCCAGTTGCTCTCGCCGTCCAGCGCCACGATGGTCGTCGCGATCACCGAGAGGCCGATCGCGACGATCTCGAACGGGTGGAAGAGCAGCGTCATCGGGGTGCCCATCGCGAACGACGCGAGGACGAGGATCGGCGCGACGAGCAGCGCAATCTGCGCGCTGCTGCCGATCGCAATCTCCACGGCCAGCGACATCTCATTCCTTCTGGCGGCGCTGATCGCGCTGTAGTGTTCGGCGGCATTCCCAACCAGCGCGATGATGATGACGCCGGTGAACAGCTCGCTCATGCCGAACTTCGCCAGCACCGGCGACACGCCTCCCACGAGCACCTCGGCCTGCACGGTGGTGAGTGCCGTGGCGGCGCCGAGCAGCAGGATCGGCGGCACGTAGCTGGCGCGGGCCTTTCCGCGGTGGGCCGGCGGCGGCGCAATCAAGCTGCGGCCCGTCGTAAAGCTGTACACCAGGCTGCCGGCATACGCGACGATCAGCAGGATCGACGTGAAGAGGCTCAGGTGGTAGATCGCTGGAGGCAACTGGTCCAGCCGGCCGTACAGCGTCAGGTCGAACACGGCCGGCATGATCAGCGCCACGACGCCGAGAAACAGCATGATCGTGGCGTTGTTCGCCGCGGTCCGGTTGAACTGCTGCGACACGCGCCCGAACCCGCCGACCAGCGTCGCCGCGCCGAACACGAGCAGCAGGTTGCCGATGATGCTCCCTGTGATCGACGCCTGCACGATCGCGATGTGCCCCTCCTTGAGCGCCACGAGGCCGATGATGATCTCGGCCGCGTTGCCGAACGTCGCGTTGAGGAAGCCGCCCAGTGTCGGGCCCGAGTGGTCGGCCAACTCCTCGGTGGCGTGGCCAATCAGGCCGGCCAGCGGGATGATCGACAGCGCGCCCAGGATGAACGGCCACGGCGTCTCCGGTGCCACCCAGCGGGCGGCCCAGGAGAGCGGCGCGAACAGCAGCATCAGGTTCAGGCGGCTGCTCAGCGCGCGGCGGATGGAGGCGGGCAGGGTCGGCATCGGAGCCTATGCTAGCATTCCGGGGTGCCGGAACTCCTCTCGCTCGATCAAATCCGTGAGGCCGCTGACCGCATCCGCGGCGTCGCCCGTGTCACCCCGCTGCTCGAAGTCCGCGAACTCCAGGCGTGGGGAGGACCCGACGAGACCCCGCTCCTCCTCAAGTGCGAGAACCTGCAGGTTGGCGGCGCCTTCAAGATCCGCGGCGCCTTCAACATGGCATCGTCGCTTTCCGAGGACGCCAGGCGCGCGGGCCTGCTGACGTATTCGTCCGGCAACCACGGCCTGGCCATGGCGATCACCGCGCGGAGGCTCGGCGTTCCCGCCGTCATCGTGATGCCGACGACGACACCGGCGGTCAAGGTGGAAGGGGCGCGATTGCTCGGCGCAGAGGTCCTGTTCGAGGGAACGACCACGCTCGAGCGGAAAGCGCGAGGCGAGGCCGAGGCGGCCCGCAGAGGCATGACGATTGTGCCGCCGTTCGACCACATCAATACGGCCGCCGGCCAGGGAACGATCGGTCTCGAGATCCTGGACCAGCGCCCGGACGCGACCCGGGTCTACGTGCCTATCGGTGGCGGCGGGCTGATTTCAGGCGTGGCGGCCGCGATCAAGAGAAGCCGCCCGTCAATCGAAGTCGTCGGCGTCGAGCCAACGGGCACCGCTCGGATGACCGCGTCGCTGCGGGCGGGACGGCCGGTCACGATTCCCATCACGCCCGGCATCGCCGACGGCCTGCTGGCCGTGCGGCCGGGCGACATCACGTTCCGGCACGTCCAGGCCTTCGTCGATCGGATCGTGACGATCGACGACAACGCCATCGTTGCCGCGCTGCAGTGGATCTTTCGCACGGCAAGGATCGTGGTCGAGCCGAGCGGCGCCATCACCGTCGCAGCCGCGCTGGCCGAGCGCGCCTCAGTTACCCTCGCGCCCGGCGGTGCCGCGGTCGCGGTGATCAGCGGCGGGAACGTGGAACCCAGGGCCTTCATCGACTACCTATCTTGCGACCTTGCGAACTGAGGATCTTGCGAAGTGGGCTGGGCCGTCCCCGGTTCGCTCGGTTCCAGTTCGCAAGATCGCAAGTTCCCGAGATCTCGAGATCTCAGGATGTCCCTGGCAATCGTCAGTGCCTGTTCCACTGTGGTGATCTGGCCGTCGAGTTGCCGCTCGTAGACCCGCTTGAGGACGGCGCCGACCCGCGGGCCCGGTGTCAGCCCGAGCGCGAGCAGGTGCCGGCCGAGCAGCAGCGGTTTCGGGGGACCGTGCTCCACGCCGAGGGTGCGGGCCCGGCCGAGGAACCACGACATCGCCGAACAGTCGAACTCCCCCGAGCGGCCCAGGCAGTCGGCCTCTGCCAGCCGGGCCAGCAGTTCGAGATTCACCTTCTGCGCGAGCCTGCGGAACGCGCCGTCGCCCACCTGGTCGCGCACCTTGTACCAGGCGCCTGGCTTCAGGTGATGCGCGGTCAGGCCGAAGACCTCCGAGCGCACGTCGACGCCGTCGATGGCGTGCACGTTCAGCCGGTCGAGCAGTGCGCGGGCCGGAGCCACACCGGCCTCCTCGTGGTTGTGTGAACGGATCCGACCGTCGAAGAACGCCGTGGTCGATGGCTTGCCGAAGTCGTGGCACACCGCGCCGAGCATCACGGCCACTTTCGCCCACCGGGGCAGATCGTCGATGCGGCGGCGCGACTGGTCGATCACCATCAGCGTGTGCGCCCAGACGTCGCCTTCCGGATGCCATTCCGGCTCCTGCCCGCACCCGACGAGCGCCTCCATCTCCGGCAGCAGGCGCCGGACGATGCCCGTGTCGCGCGCGAACGCGAAGCCGATGGACGGCCGCTCAGCGAGCAGAAGCAGTTTCTCGACCTCGGCCCAGATGCGTTCCGCCGGCAGGTCGTCGAGCGGGATCGCGCGGCAGATCTCGACTGTTTCGGGGAGAGCCGACAGCTCGAACCGGGCGACGAACTGCATCGCCCGCAGCACGCGCAGGCTGTCGTCAGCGAACGTCGCGCGATCGACGACGCGGAGGATGTGGGCCTCGAGATCGGCGCGGCCGCCGCGGGGGTCGAGGTACTCGCCAGACAACGGGTCCCACGAGATGGCGTTGATCGTGAAGTCGCGCCGGCGGGAGGCCTCATCCACCGACATCGAGGGATCGCCCTCGACGAGGAACCCGCGATGGCCCCGGCCGACCTTCGACTCGCGGCGGGGCAGCGCGACATCGATCTCGCCGACCTTGTAGACCGTGAAGCTCTCGCCAATCGTCTCGACCCGGCCGAGGCGCTCCAGCAGTGCCCGCAGCGCCGCCGCCCCGACGCCGAAGACCTCGACGTCGACGTCCTTCGACGTCAGGCCGAGCAGCCGATCTCGCACCCATCCGCCGACGATGAGCGCGCGGCCGCCAGCCTGGCGGACAGCCTCGGCCATCGCCCGCGCGCGGTCGAGCTGCTGATCGGGAGGCGGCATCGCGCCCATCGTAGCATCGAGTCCCGCTGCGATCGAGCCACGATCGACAACCACCGAGGACACAGAGGCGCACGGAGGCTCTCGCGCCGAGGGCTTCGACGGGGGCCGGGCCTTCGGCCCGGCGCACCGAGCGCTGCGCGGCGCGCACGAGCCCGACCCAAGACATACCGGGTTCGTGCACGCCAGGCAACGCTCGGCTGCCAGCGGCCCGACAGAGTCGGGGCGCGCCCGGTCGAAGCCCGGCCCGCAGTCACGTAGACGCACGTGATCTTGGCCAGTCTCCGTGTGCTTTGTGTTCTCTGTGGTTGAGATCGAGATCGGGGCGGCCGGTGAGGCCGCCCGCGGTCGTTCAGTCCTTCTCGGCCGCGGGTTCGGCCCGGTGCTTCTCCGAGCGGGCCGGTGCGAACAGGTGGTCGAGCATGCGCCCGTAGTAGCGCAGCATCAGCCGGTTGCGGACGCGGAAACGGTCCTGCTCGACGACGAGCACACCGCGTCGCTCGAACGGCTCGATCGCCTCGTCCACCGCCTGCCGGCCGCTCTCGACGGCCAGGTTCGCCCCCCGCGCGCGCAACTGGTCGAGCATCCCGTCGATCCGTTCCTCGAGGTCCCGCCGCCCCATCGAGGGTTTCATGGCCGCGGCCACGAGCGCGGTGGGTGTCACCTTGAAGAGGAGGCCGATCGCGTCGCGGGTGCGGTGGGCCAGATCGAGCACGTCGCTCTTCGACTGGGCATCATACTCGGAGGTCGCAATCGGCGTCCCGAACGTCACGAACGCCCGCGATCGGTAGCCCACGGCGCAGCGCATCATCTCGGCCAGTTCGCTGGCGAACGGCCGCTGCCGCTTCTTCACGCCCTGCCGTGACAGGATGCGGTCCTCGAGCACCAGGTCGTAGGAGACCGCCATCGGCAGGATGACCAGGTTCCTCGTGTCCGACTGCATGGCGGCGTGGATGAGGCCCGTCTTCGGCGCCTTCAGATCGCCGGTATAGCTCCGCCCGCCCTCGATGTAGAAGAGCAGGTCGTGGTCGCGCAACAGCTCGGCCACGTACGCCTTCAGCGTGATCAGGTATGCCGGGTCCTTCGTCGCGCGCCGGATCGGCACCGCGCCGGTGACGTGTTTGTGCAGGAGGCCGAGCGGGCCGCCGAACAGGTTGATGCCGGCGGCGATGATCGGCGGCCGTATGCCGTGGTCGTCGAGGACGAGCGGCTCGATCAGGTAATCGGTGTGGCTCTTGTGGTCCGACGCGTAGATCACCCGCCCGGCGGCGGTGGCGGCAATCGCGCGGTCGATGTGCTCCACATGACGCGGAATCTTCCTGAGAATCGGGTAGACCGGGTGCTGCAGCGCCCGATACAGCCGGTACCGCTGCGTGGTGCGCAGCTCCTCCAGGTAGGCGTACACTCGCTCCTGCGCCGCCTCGGGGCTCTCACCGTGCGCGCCCTTCAGGTAGCGGACGACCTCTTCCCGGGACAGAACGGCCTGCGAAAGTTCGTCGATCATCTGGCCTCGCGGACTACAGCATCGCGCCGACCCCCATTATAATGAGCTGCGAGGTCGCGCGCGGCCCGATTGCCCTGGAAGTCCCGACTATGTCCGACAGGCTCGATCAGCAGCGGCGCTTCTTCGCTGAGGAAATCCAGGCCATCTGCAATCTCGGTACGGCGGGCCTCGTCGACGCGCACGACGAATCACCAGCGTGCTGGCTGCATGGAGGTCGCTTCTGCCTCTCCGCCTGATCGCACAGCCCCCGCCGGGCCCGCCCCGCGTCGTGCTGGTCACCGGCGCCTCGTCCGGCATCGGCAAGGCCTGCGCCGAGTATCTCTTCGCGAGACGGTGCCGCGTGTATGGCACGAGCCGCAGAACGCCTCGCGTAGAGGCCCGACCGAACCCTCCGGAGGCCGTCCCGCTGTTCCAGACCATTCCGCTCGACGTCACGTCCGACACGTCGGTGGAGCACGCCGTGAACCTTGTCCTCGAGTCGGAGGGCCGGATCGACGCCGTCGTGAACAACGCCGGATTCGGCCTGGCCGGCGCGGTCGAATCGACGTCGATCGCCCAGGCGCGCGAGCAGTTCGAGACGAACTTCTTCGGGACCATGCGCGTCTGCCGGGCGGTGCTGCCGGCCATGCGGCGCCAGGGCCGCGGCCACATTCTGAACGTGAGCTCGATCGCCGGCCAGATCGGCATCCCGTTCCAGGCGATCTACAGCGCGACCAAGTTCGCCGTGGAGGGATTCACCGAGGCGCTGCGGCTGGAGGCGGCGCCGTTCGGGATTCGGGTCGTGCTCATCGAGCCCGGTGACTTCCGAACCGGGTTCACGGCGAACCGTCGCCGGGCGGAGGGCGCCGAGGACCCCGCCTATGCGACGCGGCAGGCGAGAGCGCTCCACATCATGGAGCACGACGAGATGCAGGGCGCCACACCCGAAGCGGTCGGACGCCTCGTGCACCGCGTCATCGTGATGCGGTTCCCGGCAGCCCGCTACTCGGTCGGGCCCGTCACCGAAACGATCGCCCTCGCGCTGAAGCGGTTCGCGCCGTCTCGCCTGTTCGAGTGGGGCCTCGCCAAGTACTACCGCATCGGCTAACCTACCGGCGCTACGGCCGGTCGAGCGCGTCCGCAGACGGCGATTCCGGCCATATCGGCAGAGGTGCCGCCACGTATCCGGCGTGAGCCAGCAGGGACTGGAACAGCGAGACCTCCGACGCGAAGAACACCAGCCTCACCCAGATCCGACCGAGGAGATACGCCTCGCTGACGGCGAACGCCACCCACATCGTCCATCCGGCCCTTCCTGCGTCCGACGCGAACGCGGCGTAGACCGCCACCACCGCGAAGAACAGCAGGCTGTCCGCGACGTAGAGTCCCACGGTCCGCGCCGGGTGGCGCCCGATGAACCGGCACGCCGCGATCAGCGCGCCGATCATGCTCCGGCGGTCCTCGACAACAGCCCTGACCTTCGCGTAGTCGAGCCACAGGTTGAAAGAGACCAGCGAGCC
Source organism: uncultured Acidobacteriota bacterium (assembly GCA_963784455.1). Taxonomy (GTDB): domain Bacteria; phylum Acidobacteriota; class Vicinamibacteria; order Vicinamibacterales; family Fen-181; genus FEN-299. The sequence continues at coordinate 89,810 of CAWARN010000021.1, forward strand.
GCCGAAGACGGCATAGAGCGCGAGCCGCAGGAAGAAGGCGTTGCGTTCGACGGTCCACTCGCGGGTCGCCCAGGGGTAGAAGGCGTCGAACAGCAACTGGTGCAACGGGCCGAACAGGATCCAGTAGCCGACGCCCGCGAAGATGCCGAGGCGGAGGAACCGGACGAAGTACACGCCGCAGGCCGAGAAGAAGGCGGCCGTTCGAATCGGACGGTTCCTGGCGTAGCGGTCGAGGATTCCGCCGGCGAGGAACGTCCACAGCAGGAGGTACGCCGCGGCGGCGCCGGTCACGACCATGGCCTGCGGCCTGGCGTCGAGCACCGCGCTGATGTTCGACGCCACGGCGCCGAAGCCGATGATGCCGGGCGTGAAGGTCTGCCCGAGCCCAGACGCCTGCGACGAGAACGTGCTCCACCAGTCGGAGTCGACGCCGTCGGCCGCCGCGTCTGCGGCCAGGCTGGCGCCCAGGCTGTCGTCGATCATCCCGCGCAGCACGAGGCCGAGCGGCAGCGCCATCAGGAAGGTGAGCGACAGGACGGCGACGAGCACCGCAGGCGCGGCGTTGACCCTCCTGATTCCGTCACGAACAGCCTTCAGCACCATGTCGGGAACACCCCCACAAGACGTAACCGAGGAGCCGGCTCAGGGCTCAGGACCAAGGGCGTAGGCCTTCCGCCGCGGCGCTCACCCGAAGTACGCGGCGGTCAGAAGCAGGTCCTGCAGCCAGACCATCCATTTCAACATCCATTTGGTCGCGGCCTCGCCGGCACGCGGCTCGAGCGTCCGGCTGTTGTTCGCGTAGTTGACGTCGAGCAGCAGCACCCGCTCCGGATCCACCCGGGCGGACAGGGCCTCGACACCGCGCTCGTAGGTGAACATCGTCCAGCGGTCCCGCCCGTCCCAGCGCTCGCGCACCTGCTCGCCGTTCTTGAACGTCACCAGCACGTCCACCGGGAAGGTCCCTTCGCCCAGCCGGCGTACGACCACCGTCGTCCGAAACCGGCCCTTCGTCGGACTGTCGGCCCGGAACTCAGCCTTGCCATTCGCGTCGAAGAACCCGCTCGCCGTCACCGGCTCGCTCCGCAGCGCGGAGATCGAGTAGTCGAACACGATCGAGTTGCGGTACACCTGGTCGAAGAACCACGTCATGTCGCGCCCGGACACCTCGGCGACGACGGCGAAGAAGTCGGCGGGCTTCGGGTGGCGGAACTTCCAGCGCTCGAAGAACGTGGACATGATCCGCTGCAGCGTGGACCATCCCAGGTGACGCTCGAGCGTGTTGAGCCACAGCGCGGTCTTGGCGTAGGAGAGCGCGCCCCCGGCGCCGGGCCAATAGCGCCATGACGGCGTGGACTGCGCGTCGATCTTGGCGCCGGCGCGGTAGCGGGACAGGCGGTTCTCGTCCACCTCGCGCGTCATTCGCATGTCGTGCAGGACGACCGGCACGAAGCCGCCGAACAGGCGGAACGACTCGTAGTTGGGGTTGAAGGCGAGGGCCATCGTGCGGCCCGTCGAGAACGTGTTGAACCCCTCGTCGATCCACGCGTCTTCGAACTCGTTGTTGCCGACCAGCGCGTACCAGAACTGGTGACCGCACTCGTGCACCGTCACGCCCTCGGGGTCGGCCACGTCGTGCGGCGCGATCCAATACGTGCCCGCGGTGAAGAGCGTCGGGTACTCCATGCCGTCGGCGCCGCTCTGCCAGGCGGGATCGACGATCGTGATGTGCGGATACGGGTACGGGCCGAACCACTGGCCGTAGTACCGCAGCGCAGCGCGCGTCGCCTCGAAGTGCCTCGCCGCCTGGCCCAGGTGCTCCGGCTGGAGCAGCAGCCTCATCTCAACCGGAGGCAGCCCCGCCTGCTCAAACCTGGCCTGCCGCACGACGTAGTCCGGGCTGGTTGTCCACGCGAAGTCGTGGACGTCTTCCTGGACGAAGCGATGCATCGTCGTTTGATCTGCGTTGTCGCGAGCCTCGCGCTCGACGCCGGTCGCGCCGACGACCCAGCCCTTCGGCACGGTCAGCTGCACGTCGTAGACGCCGTAGTCCGAGAAGAACTCGGTGCTCGCGTGGAACTGGTGGCAGTTCCAGCCCTCGTCCTGGAGCACGCCGACTTTCGGGAACCACTGGGCCAGGAAGTAGAAGTTGCCGACGACGCCGGTGCGGGCAATCGTCCGCGGGATCTGCGCCGTCCACTCGAGATAGACCTCGATGGATTCTCCCGGCGCCACCGCCCGTGGCAACGGAACCGCCATCACCGTCTGATCGTCGGCGTTCCCGTCGTCCGGCGCGATGTAGCGGCGGGCGGAGGTGAGGTCGATCGGCGGCGCGCCGCCCTCGGCGGCGAGCTCGACCTTCGTCACCTCCGTCCAGCCCCAGTCCTTCGCGCGAAACGACGCCAGGGTCTCCCGGGACAGCCAGTCCACGTTCTCGCCCTCGCGCATGAACGTGGAGCGGGTGTTCTTGAACGCGTTGTAGTAGAGGTGATACTGCAGTTCTGACGCTGCGGCGCCGGTGATGTTGCGCCAGGTCAGCCACTGCCTGCCGGTGATGGTGCGCTTCTGCGCGTCGAGGCGGGCTTCGATCCGGTAGTTCGCGTTGCGGGGCGAGAGCGCGCCCGGTGGGATGTCCGAACCCGGGGCGACTGCGGGCGGCGGTGCCTGCGTCGCCGTCGCCGACGCGGCCGGCTTCGACTCCTGGCGCCGGGCCTCGGCAGCTCGCTGTCCGGAGACCACGGCGATGCCGACGGCGAGCATCAGCAGCAGGGGAACGAGCGGCGGCAACCGGCGGCGCATGGAACCTCCCTCGCGGACACGACCTGCGCCATGCTACCTCAGAACCTGCCGGTGAAGCAGGCGGTGTTCCGGCTCCGAGCGCTCTCAGCCGCGCTGCCCTCCAAGCGCGGTTGTTCCAGCCGGCCCTCGTAACTGGGGGCGGGCAGGAACTCTCTACCTGTTGACCTCCGCCCCCGGGCGAACTAGTCTAGCCATCTCCGCCGCGGCGAAGGCGGAATCCCTGTCATGCTCATCGGAACGGGTTGGGGGAGGGGCGTGCCATGACCGACGGATCGTGTTCGCCCGCGTTGACGCCGGCCGAATGGCGCATGCGCTTCAGGCAAGGGGGCGTGGTGCGCCCGACCGCCGGCCTCGCGCCCGGATTCGTCCAGGCCAACCTCGTCGTCCTTCCCCGCGCGCTGGCCTTCGACTTCCTCCTGTTCGCGCAACGCAACCCGAAGTCATGCCCGCTGCTCGAGGTGGTGGATGCCGGCTCGACCGAGCCGAAGGAGATGGCGCCGGGCGCGGATCTTCGAACTGACGTGCCGCTCTATCGGGTCTATCGCGACGGCGCGCTGGCGGAGGAACGGAGTGACCTGGTGTCGCTCTGGGCGAATGACCTGGTGTCGTTCCTGATCGGCTGCAGCTTCACCTTCGAGTCGGCGCTTATCGAAGCCGGCATCCCGGTACGGCACGTCGACCAGTGCACGAACGTGCCGATGTACATCACCACATTGCCGGCGGTTCCCGCCGGCGTGTTCCACGGCCCGACGGTTGTGTCGATGCGTCCCGTTCCCGCCGAGAAGGTGGCGCGGGCGGTGCAGGTCACGTCGCGATTCCCCGCGGTCCACGGCGCGCCAATCCACATCGGCGACCCCGCGCTCATCGGGATCCGTGACATCGCGCGCCCCGACCTGGGCGACCCGGTCGAGATTCGTCAGGGAGAAGTGCCGGTGTTCTGGGCGTGCGGCGTGACGCCGCAGGCGGTCGCGATGGCCTCGAAGCCGCCGCTGATGCTGACGCACGCGCCGGGGCACATGTTCATCACCGACCGGCGGGACGCCGAGTACGCCGTGCTGTAGGCCGGACCACGGAGCGCATGTCGATCGAGAACCTCGTCCTCTCGCAAGATCAGCGGGGCATTTCGGCCCTGAGGCCGTACCTTGCGCCGGACTTCTGCGCGCGCGCCGCCTCGCTGATCCTGGACCATCCGGGAACGGTGCTGATCGCGACCGGTTTCTACGTCCCGTCGGGTGCGGCGCCGGAGACCGACGGACCGCCGGGAGCGATCGCGCTGGGTCGCGTCATCGCGTCGCTCGGGTCGCGCGTACCTATACGTCTCCGACGCCTACTCCGCGCCCCTCCTTCGCGGGCTGCTCGGGCGCGGCGAAGAGGTGCTCGAGTTCCCGATCGACGATCACCAGGCGAGTTGGACGCATGCAGCCGACCTCGTCGGCTCGCTCGCGCCGAGCCTGACGATCTCGGTCGAGCGCTGCGGGCTGACGGACGAAGGCGTCTACCGCAACATGCGGGGCGTCGACGTGTCGAACTACCACGCGAAGATCGACTACCTGTTCCGGGTGCACCCGTGCAGCGTTGGGATCGGAGACGGCGGGAACGAAATCGGGATGGGCAGCGTGGCCGCGGCGATTCCGCTGGTGATGCCGCTTGCGGGCCCCCCGTGCGTGACCGCCACGACCCGCCTGGTGATCGCCAGCGTGTCGAACTGGGGAGCGTGGGGCGTGATTGCCGCCATGTCGAAGCTCAAGCAGCAGAACCTGCTTCCGACCGCCACGGAGGCGCGCGAACTGCTGCTGCAGACCGTCGCGCTCGGCGCGGTCGACGGCACGACCGGCAAGCGAGCGGAGAGCGTGGACGGATTCCCGCTGAAAGACAACGACCGGGTACTCGCGGAGATGCACCGTTGGCTGAGCCGCCACGGGATCGAAGCGCTCGAGTAGCCGGCCGCCCTACTTCACCTTCTTGACACTGGGAACCGGGTGATCGACGACGAAGTCGGTCAGCTCCGAGACCATGTCTTCGACGGCGCCGTCGAAGTCCCGGCCCTCCGTCCGGTGATGGAGCTTCGCCAGGACCTTCCCCTGCGGGTCGTGGAAGATCATCTCGACCACAATGGCGTGGCCCTGCTTGTCGTCGTCGACCGCCGCGACTACCGCGATCTGCGCGTTCACGACCACCGTGCCCTTGGTGCCGACTTCCCCGTCGATGGAGGTCTGAAGGCCCGCCGGAAACGCCGCCGCGATCTGGGGCCGATCGAGGCCCGACAGGTTCAGCAGCCGCCCGACCCCGATCTTGAACGTCGAGAGCTTCACGCCCGGAGCGACCGCCGCCCACGTAGCGGGGCTGCCGCTATACATGTCCTCGTAGTTCTTGATGATCCCGCGCTGGAAGCCCGACTTCCACTCGGCGCTGGCCGTCAGTGCCCTCGAGCGCCAGCCGAGCGACCCGGCGTCCGGGATCAGGTCGCCCGCGGCGGCCGTGCCCGGCGCCGGCGGCTTGGGCGTGGTCGCCGCGCCCGCGGCGGCAGCCGCGGCGGCCGGAGACACGCCGCTCGTGGCCGGCGGAGCTCCACCCGCCCCGGTTGGCTTGGCTGCCGGCGGATTGGTCGCCGGCGGATTGGTTGCCGGCGGATTGGCCACCGGGGGATTCGCTGGCGGCGGCGTCTTTCTGACAACCGTCGCCGGGAGGGTTTCCCCAGCCAGCGGCACCGGCGGAGCGGACGGCTTTGCGGTACCGGTCGCCGGCGCGGTCGTCGTTGCTGCGGTTGGGGCAGGCGGAGTCACGCTCGCGGGCGCCTGCGAGACAGGCGTCTGCGTCGGAGCCGGTTTCAGGGTCTGCGACGCCGGCGGCGGCATGGTCACGGGCTGGGCAGCAGGCGTCTGCGCGGCTGGTGACGGCTGCGTGATCGGCGTCTGCGCGGCCGGTGGAGTCCGCGTGATCGGCGCCTGCCCGGCCTGGGTCTGCGTGGCCTGCGGCTGCGGCGCCTGCGTCACGGGGCTCGTCGCGGGCGACGAGGCCTGGCCTGTTGGCGTGGCAACCGCCGCGGGCACTCCGCCCGCCGCCGCATCCGTCGCCACCGGTGCCGCCGTCGTCGTCGCGGTCTGCATCGGCGTGCTCGGCTGCCACCGCTTGGACACCGAGTAGAGTCCGGCCCCCACCAACCCGAGGCCGAGCGCGACGACGATCACGGCGGCGGCGGTCATGGCCGGGCTCGATCTCGGACGAGCCGCCGGCTGCGGCGTGACGGGCGGCGTCTTGACGAGCGGCGGTTCGGCGGCCGGGCGCGCCGCGGCAGCCGGTAGCGGCGGCGCGGTCGGCCGCTTCTCGGCGATCGTTGCGGCCAGCTCCACGGCGGGCGCGGCCGGCGGCGCCGCGGCCGCGGTCTTGGCCTCCACCACCGTCGGCGCCAGCACGGGCGCCTGCGCCTGGGTCTGCGCGGGTTTCGGCCGCGGGATCGGCGCGGTGCTGTCGATTCCGGCCGCCGTCTGCGGCAGCGTTGAGCCGGGCGCGCTCTGGAAGACCGCGGTCGGCTCGAGGTCGGTCTCTTCCAGCTTCGCCAGCAGCACCGAGAGAGCCTTCGCAAACTCCTTCGCGGTCGCGTAGCGCTGCTCCCGGTCCTTCTCCAGCGCGCGCGCCAGGATCTTCTCGAGCCCGGGAGCTTCCGGGAACGACAGGTTGTGCAGCGTGACCGGGTTCGGCGTCTCCTTCGAGTGCAGGATGAAGTACTGCCCCGGTGTCGTCGCCTCGTACGGCGCGCGGCCGGACAGCATCTCGTACAGGACGATGCCGAAGGAGAAGAGGTCGGCGCGCCCGTCAATCCCCTGGCCCTCGGGCAGGAAGCCCAGGTGCTCGGGCGACGCGTACTTCCATTTCCCGACGAACATCCCGGTGCGCGTGACGGCCCCGTCCACGGCCTCCGACTTCGCGATGCCGAGATCGATGACCTTCACGCGGAGCGCGCCCGACGGCTCCTTGAAGACCATGATGTTCTCGGGGCTGATGTCGCGGTGGATGATGCCCGCCTCGTGGATCGCCTCCAGGCCGTGCAGCGTCTGGACCGCGATGTCGATGGCCACGCGCGGCTTCAGCCGGCCCTCTCGCCTGACCATGGCCGCGAGGTTCGTGCCCTCGATGTACTCCCAGACCATGTACAACGAGTTGTCCGCGAGCTGGGAGAAGTCGTGGAGGACCGCGACGTTCTGGTGCTGGATGCGCGTCGCCAGCTTCGCCTCCCGGAGGAAGCGCTCGTGCAGCGACTGGTCCTCCATCAGGTGCGGCCGCATCGTCTTGATGACGCGGATCGCGCCGAGGCGCGTGTGCAGCACCTTGTAGACCTCGCCCATCCCGCCGCGGCCGAGACGCTCGATGATCCGGTACTTCCCGTCGATCAGCTCCACCATGTAGGTGCGCAGGAAGTCCGTGATCGGCTCGCCGCAGTGCGGACAGTTCCGGCCGGACGGATCGATTTCCCTTTTGCAGGCGATGCAGGTAAAGGCCATGGTCGTGTCCAGGCAAATCATGCCACGAAACGGCCCGGTTCGCGACACGTACCTGCCTCCGCGCCAGCGGAGACCGCGCCGAGGGGCGCCCGGTCCTCCGGAGCCCGCCCGTTGCCATCCCCGCCGCTCCGCGCTAGAGTGTCACTACTCGGCGGGAACTCGTTTCACAGCCAAACACGGAGCCACTTCATGGACGAGCAGAACACCAACCCGACCTTCATGTCCCGCCGTGCCTTCGTGGGAGGCGTGGCCACCGCGGCCGGAGTCATGATCGTGCCGCGCCGGGTGCTGGGCGGCCCGGGCTACCAGGCGCCGAGCGACACGGTGAACGTCGCGACCGTCGGCTACGTGCACGGCATGGGGACGAGCAACACGAACGCGTGCGCCGACGCCAAGGCGAACATCGTCGCGCTGTGCGACGTGGACGAGAGCGAAGCCGCCATGCTGAAGATGAAGCGGTCGAAGACGCCCATCCTCGACAGGCTCCCGAACGCGGCCCGCTACAAGGACTTCCGCGTGATGCTCGAGAAGCAGAAGGACATCGACGCCGTCATCGTGGCGACGCCCGATCATGCCCACGCCGTCGTGGCGATGGCGGCCATGCAGCTCGGCAAGCACGTCTACGTCCAGAAGCCGATGACGCGCACGATCTCGGAAGCGCGCGCCCTGACCGAGGCCGCCCGAAGGTACAAGGTCGTTTCGCAGATGGGCAATCAGGGCCGGTCGGGCGAGGGCGTCCGGCTGATCCAGGAGTGGATCGAGGACGGGGCGATCGGCGAGGTTCGGGAAGTCCACTGCTGGACGAACCGTCCCATCTGGCCGCAGGGCATGGCGCGGCCGATCGACACGCCTGCCGTGCCGAACGGGCTCGACTGGGATCTGTGGATCGGACCGGCGCCGATGCGGCCGTTCCACAAGGCGTATCACCCGTTCAGCTGGCGGTCGTGGATCGACTTCGGCGCCGGGGCGCTCGGCGACATGGCGTGCCACGTCATGGACGCGTCGTACTCGGTGTTGAAGCTCGGGTCGCCGACGAGCGTCCTGGCGTCGGTCGCCTACAACGTCGTCGAGGTGGCGCGGCCGGACGGCACGACGTCGAACCAGAGGCTGAAGTACAACGACAGCTTCCCGCCAGCGACGATCGTGCACTACAACTTCCCGGCGCGCGGCAAGAAGCTGCCGGCGCTCAAGTTCCACTGGTACGACGGCGGGATCCTGCCGGAGCGGCCCGAGGAGCTGGAGCCGGATCGGCGGCTGCCCGAAAGCGGGACGATCTTCGTCGGCACGAAGGGGAAACTGATCAGCGAAACCTACTCGGAAAGCCCGCGGCTCATTCCCGAGACGCGGATGCAGGCCTACAAGCGTCCGAAGAAGACGATTCCGCGCGTGGAAGGCAGCCGCCACGAGCAGAACTGGCTCGACACGATCAAGGGGAAGACGAAGGCGACCTCGCCGTTCGACTACGCCGGGCCGTTTACCGAAACGGTGCTGCTCGGCAACCTGGCGATCGCGTTTCCGGGGACGAAGCTGATGTGGGACGGCGCGGGGATGAAGGTCACCAACGACGCGGAGGCGAACGCGCTGGTCCAGCACAGCTACCGTGAGGGGTGGAAGCTGTAGGGCGGGTCTTCAGACCCGCCGGGTCGTAGGGCGGGTCTTCAGACCCGCCGGGTAGCTGGCGGCCGGCGGCGGACCGCCCGCCCCTACAGTTGCTCCACCCCCCGCCCCTGCTGGATCAGCGGGACGTACGTCTCCAGTTCCCTCTGTGTCGCCGGGTCGGTGAGATCCACGACCCGCTTCTTCTCGGCGGACATGTAGGCGGCCATCACCAGCCGGGTGATTTCCAGGCCGTAGCTCCACGGCAGCATCCCATCGCGCCCGTCGAGAAACGCGTCCATGGCGTCGGCGTTCTCGTCGGTGTAACCGTAGAGGTCCGGCTCGTTGTATTGCACCGCCAGCAGGCCGCGCGACGCGGTCGCCTTCTCGAGCGCCAGCTCGGCGTCCTTGATCGCTTCGGCCGCCACGTCGCCGATGAAGATGTTGAGCGGCGACACCAGCGTGTTGATCTCGAACGCGTATCCCGGTCCCATCCCGTCCATGAACAGCCGCAGCCCCTGCTTCTCGAACATCCACGAGTTGGTGAACTGCGCCTTCACCTTCTGGCCCGTCTCCGGGTTCCTGTACGTGATCATGCCGGTGGCGAAATCCTCGGCCGGCGTCTTCCCGTAGTCCACGCCGCGGTCCTTCAGCAGTCTCTCCCGCCAGGCCGGCTGGCCCCACTTGAGCAGCGCGATGTCCGCGTTCACCTCCTGCGGCTGAAGGAAGGTGAGCGGCTTGCCGGCGGGCGTCAGCACGTGCCACCCCACGGCGATGCTGTGGCATCCCATGTCGCACAGCACGCCGCCGCCCTGCTGTGTCGGGTCCCAGAACCAGCCTTCGTGCGGCCCGCCGTGCTCCTCGGCCGATCGGGCCAGCGAGAGCGGCCCCATCTGCCTCTGGACCGGTTCGAGCTGCGCCAACTGGTTCCGGATCGGCTTCATGAAGATCTGGTTCTCGAAGTACGCCGTGCGAAGCTCCACCGATTGAGCCATGTCCACGAGGAGGCGCGCCTCGGCGACGTTGCGCCCGAGCGGCTTCTCGCAGATCACGCCCTTCAGCGGGGCACCGTGCCTGGCGGCCTCGACGATGGCTTCCACGATCGGCACGCGCACGAAGTTGGGCGCGCACACCGCGACGCAGTCCACGTGCTGCGCCAACTCGTAGACGCTGTCGTAGACCACCGTCTCGCCGAGGCCCCACCCGCGGGCGATCGCTGCCAGCTCCGGGGCGCCCCCGACGGCCGTCACCCCGGCCACCTCGATCCCGCGCAGTTGCCTCAGCGCCGCCAGGTGGAACTTCGCGTTGAACCCCGCGCCGACGAATCTGGTACTTCAATGGTCCCGATCGCATGGCCAGCCTCACTGAAGAGAGAGGACGCCTAGATCTTCGCCGCGCCCGCCGGTCGCGAACCCATCCCAAGGCCGAGCGAGATCACGAACAGCGCCACCGCCATTCCGAGCACGATGTACAGGCTCTGCTGAACCGTTCCGCCCGCGCTCAGGTTGCCGACGATTTTCGGGACGAACGTCGCGCCCAGCAGGCCGACCGAGAACATGATGCCGAAGATGCTTCCGTAGAGTTTCGGCTCGAACTTCGCGAACGTGACGCCGATGATGGTCGGGAAGATCGGCGCGAACACCAGGCCGGTGAGCACGACCGCCACCATCGCGGTAGCAGCCGACGAGGTCGTGATCATCGCGGCGATCGCGCAGACCGCCACGAGCGCCGCGAGCGCAATGAGCTTGACGCCGATCGCGGTCAGATTCTTCACCATCGAGGTCGCGAACCGCCCCGCCATCATGGCGACGCCGAACAGGCTCAGGACGTAGCCCGCGTTGGCGACCGCGGCCGGGTTGTCCTTCCCGCCGAGGAGCTCCGTCATGTACGGCTTGCTCCACGTCGTCATGCTCACCTCGAGCGAGATGTAGCAGAACAGCGCGAGCGCCCCGACGATGACCGCGCCCTTGCCGAGCACCCTGAACGCCATCGAGAACTCGTAGCCCGTGGCCACCTGCGGGAACTTCGTGGCGAGCGCGCCCAGCAGCCCCACGAAGAACAGGCCGGCGAGGATGAAGAGGCCGAGCTTCCAGTTCACCAGCGAGAACAGCAGAGGCGTCACCACCAGCCCGAGGCCGAAAAACGCGTTGCCGAAGTTGCTGGCGCGCGCCGGGTCCTTGCCCTCGAACAGGACGGCCGGGATGAGCGTGTTCCCGACCGTATTCAGGCTCATCGCCCCGACGCCGAGGAGCATGCAGGCGACGAGGGCCATCTGCTCGTTCGGCGCCACCTCGAGCAGGATCATGCAGGAGCCCGTGATGAGGAACCCGATGATGGCCAGCGGCTTGTAGCCGAACTTGTCGACCAGCGGCCCGACGACGAGCTGCACGATCGCGCTGGTGAGGAAGAGCGCCAGCGTCAGGTTGCCGATGTTGGAGATGTTCAGCGCGGCCTGGTACTCCACCGAGATCGCGCCGACGATGACGAAGCAGATGCCCAGGCCGAACACCGCCATGAGCGCGACGATCGATGTGCTCTTCGAAGCTGTCGGTTCCACAATGCCTCCATTCACAACGGCGTTCGGCTCTCGACTCCCGGCTCTCGGCGTCGTCCGGCGTGACTGCCGGCGTGGCGCCGAGGGTCAAGAGCCCAGGGCCGAGGGCCGTCTATGCGAGTAGCTTCTTCAACCCTGCGAGCGATTCCCGCGTGCAGTCCATCGGCGGCTTGCCGTCGGGGTACGTTTCCTGTTCGATGACGATCCACTTGGTGCCGCCCTTGAACGCACAGGCCTCGTAGACGGCGCGCCAGTCCACCGCGTCCTGGCCGAGAATCGCCTTCTTGCCCACGTCTTCCTTCCGCACCGTCGGCTTGAAATGCGCGGTCTTCGTTCGGCCCGGGTACTTCCTGACGTATTCGACCGGGTCGAACCCGGCCGCGAACGTCCAGCCGCAGTCCTGCTGCAGGATCACGTCCTTCGACGTGCGCTCGGCGAAAAGGTCCCAGAACGTCTTGCCCCCGTCCTTCTTGAACTCGCCCGTGTGGTTGTGGTACCCGCAGGCCATCCCGGACTTCTTCAGCACCTCGGCGACCTTGTTGAAGGTGTCGGCGAGCGCCTTGCTCTTCTCGGGATCGGTGAACGCCGCGGCGCTCGGGACGATCAGATACTTGCAGCCGATGGTCTTGTGGAAGTCGATCGTCTTCTGCAGCGCATCGCCCTGCAGCAAGTCCACGCTGATGTGCGTGCCGGCCACCTTCAGCTTCAGCGCGTTGAGCCGCTCGCGCAGCTCGCGCGGCCGATCGGCGTAGCCGTAGTAGCCGGCGAACTCCACGCCCTTGAATCCCATCGCCGCCACCTTGGCGAGCGCGTCGTCGAAATTGGCCTTGCAGTCGTTGCGGACCGAGTAGAGCTGGACGGCTATCGGGATCTTCGACGCGGCCTCCAGTCGCGCGGCGAACGGCCAGGCGGCAGCCAGCCCGGCTGCCATTCCGAACAACGAGCGTCGTGTCAGAGCGTGCGGGAGGTCGGCCGGGCGAGGCATCGTGTTGTCGGGCATAGTAGGCTCCCTGACGTGGCTGCGATAGAATCGCCGGCATTATATGTCGATGTGGAGCCGTTCCGTACTCCGCTGAGATGAACAAGGCCGCCTTCTCGGTCGTTGCGGCGGGCGCCGTCGTGCTCGGGCTGGCGTTCCGCCTGGCGTGGCTCGACCTACGGCCGATGCACCACGACGAGGCCAACCAGGCGGTCCGGTTCGGCCAACTCCTCGAAACCGGCGAATACCGGTACGACCGGAACGACCATCACGGTCCGACCCTCTACTACCTGACCCTGCCGGCCGCGTGGGCGCGCGGGCAGACGACGCTGGCGTCGCTCGACGAGCGGACGCTGCGTGTGGTGCCGGCGCTGTTCGGCGCCGGATTCATCCTGCTGCTGCCGCTGATGGCCCGCGGCTTCGGGCGAGGCGCGATTGCGGCGGCGGCGCTGCTGGCCGCGCTGTCACCGGCGCTCACCTACTACAGCCGGTTCTACATCCAGGAGTCGGTCCTGCTGTTCTTCGTCGCGGGGTTTCTGGTTGCGCTCGGGCGATATGCCGCCGGAGGCGGCGTCGCGGCGGTGCTCACGGCCGGCGTGTGCGCTGGTCTGGCGCTGGCGACCAAGGAGACGGCGGCGCCCATCCTGCTCGCGGCGCTGGCGGCGTGTGCGGCCGCGCGCGCGTCGGTGGCGGTTTTCGGCGACACCGAGTCCGGGGAAGCGGCTGCGCCGTGGCCGCGGGCCCGTGGCGCTCACGTCTTCGGCGCCCTGGGTGTGGCAGCGCTGGCCGCGGTGACGCTGTTCTCCTCCTTCTTCACCAACGTCTCCGGCGTTGTTGATGCCGTCCGAGCCGGGGCCGTCTACGCGCAGAGGAGTTTCGAGCCGGGGACGCACGGCGAGCGCTGGGACTACTACCTCCGCCTGCTGGGGTATTCCTCGTCGGGCGGCCTCGTCTGGACCGAGGCGCTCGTCCTTGGGCTGGCACCGGTCGGGGCCGTGTTCGCGTGGATGAAGGCGACTGGCGGATTCTGGCCGCGCTACGTCTGCCTGTACTCGGTGATCACGCTCGTGGCGTTCTCGATCGTGCGCTACAAGACGCCGTGGAACCTGCTGCCGTTCTACGGCGGGATCGTGGTGCTGGCGGGGTTCGGAGCGGCGCGGATCGGCGGCCTGGCGCGATCGCGGACGGCGCGGGCGCTGCTGGCCTTCGCGTTGCTGGCCGCGTGCGCGCACCTCGGTGTGCAGAACTGGCGCGCGAACGTCCGCTATCCGGCGGACCCGCGGAATCCGTTCGTCTACGCCCAGACCAGCCCCGACTTCCTGCGGCTGGCGACGCGAGTGGCCGACGTCTCCCGAGTCCACCCGGAACGGGAGCGCATGCTGGTCGCCGTTGTCGCCGGGCCGTACGAGCAGTGGCCGCTGCCGTGGTACCTGCGGCGCATGCAGCGGGTCGGCTACTGGACGAGCGTGGTGGCCGTCGGCCCGCTCGACCGCATGCCGTTCGTCATCGCTGCCCCCGACTTCGCGGGCAGCGTCGCCGAGGCGCTGGGCGACCGCTACGTGTCCGAGTACTACGGCCTCCGCCCCGGCGTGCTCCTGACCGTCTTCATCGAGCGCGGCCTCTGGGACCGGTTCATCGCACACTCCGCCCCCTTTTCGCGCTAGAGTATCTCCGTGCCGCTCACGGCCGGGACGAAACTCGGCGCCTACGAGATCCGCGGCCAGCTCGGCGCGGGAGGCATGGGGGAGGTCTACCTCGCCCACGACAGCCGCCTTGGCCGCGACGTCGCCGTCAAGGTCCTGCCGCCCGACGTCGCCAGCGATGCGGAACGCCTCGCCCGCTTCGAGCAAGAAGCCCGTTCCGTCGCCGCCCTGAACCACCCCGGTATCGTGACGCTGCACGCCGTCGAAGAAGCCGGGGGCCTCCGCTTCCTCGTCATGGAGCACGTCAGCGGCCGGACGCTCGGCGCGGTCATCGGCCGCGACGGACTCCCCATCGGACGGATCCTCGAGCTGGCCGTGCCGATGGCCGACGCGCTTGCCGCTGCCCACGACAAGGGCATCGTCCACCGCGATCTCAAGCCGAACAACGTGATGGTGACGGGCGAGGGTCATGTGAAGATCCTCGACTTCGGGTTGGCGAAGACGGGGACCATCCCGTCGCCGGACGGCGGTGACGTGGCCACCACGCTGGCGCGGACGATGCCCGGGCAGATTGTGGGGACGATCCCCTACATGGCGCCCGAACAGTGCCGCGGCGAGGGCGTCGACACCCGGGCCGATCTGTTCGCGTTCGGGGCGATCCTCTACGAGATGGCCAGCGGCATGCGCGCGTTCCGCGGCGACTCGTCCGCCGACGTGATATCAGCGGTTCTCAAGGACGATCCCGCGCCGCTCGAGGAGTTGAAGCCGGCGCTTCCTGCGCGCTTCACGAGGATCGTGAAGCGGTGCCTCGAGAAGGACCCGCGCCGTCGCGTGCAGTCGGCCATCGACCTGCGGCACGAATTGCAGGACCTTGCCGACGAATTGCGCCCCGCGCCGACGCCCCTGTCCGCCGGCGGCGCTTCGATGCCGCCGAATGCCGCGTCCGCGCCGAGACGTTCGAACAGGTGGCTCTGGGCGGCCGTCGCCGTTGCCGTCGTCGGCCTGGCTGTCCTCGGGACGTTCGAGATCACGCGGCGGCGGGGCGGGGCGAAGGCGACTGGCGGAACCCAATCCATCAAGTCGCTGGCCGTGCTGCCGTTCGAGAACCTGACGCACGACGCGTCCCAGGACTACTTCGTCGACGGCATGCACGACGCGCTCATCACCGAGCTCGTCAGGCTGAACACGGGCGACGTGAAGTCGCGAAACGCCGTCATGCGGTTCAAGGGGAAAGGCCTGTCGACCAAGGACATCGCGCGCGACCTCGAGGTCGATGCGGTGATCGACGGGTCGGTGCTGCGGTCGGGTCAGAGCGTGCGGATCAACGCGAGCCTGATCCTCGCGGCGAACGACCAGAACGTGTGGGCGAAGAGCTACGACGGCGACCTGCGAGATGTGCTGCGGCTGCTCAGCAGCGTCTCGAGCGCGATCGCCGGCGAGATTCGGACGCGGGTTGGGGCGGCCGCCGCAGGGACGACCGCAACGCCGGCGGGACCGGCGCCGCGCCAACCCGACGTGCGGCAGGTCCGGCCAGACGCGTACGAGGCTTACCTTCGAGCCCGGCACCTCATCAACCAGGGAATCAAGCCGGAGCAGGTTCTCGAGGCGAGGAACCAGTTTCAGCTGGCCACCTCGCTCGACCCGGGATTCGCTCCCGCGTGGGGCGCGTTGTCGTCGACCTACGTGATCGACATGTTGTTCGACCGCGGTTGGGGGGCCCAGGCGGTCCCGATGGCCCGTGACCTGGCTCGGAAGGCCCTCGACCTGTCCGCGGACGAGCCGCAGGCCCTGGCCGCCCTGGGGATGCTCCAACTCTATTCCGACTGGGACTTCGAAGGCGCCCGCGCGAAGCTCGAACGCGCCGTGGTCCTTAGCCCCCACGAATCGTTGATCCGCCATGGCTGGGCCGACTACCTGATGGTGACCGGACGCTACGACGAGAGCCTGGAGCAGACGCGCCTCGGCCGCAGCTACGACCCGACGTCGCCGCTCGTGGCGATGATCGAGACGTTTCACGCGATGGCCGCACGCCGCTTCGAGGATGTGATCGCCGGCGGTCGCCGCGGCTTGCTCATCACGCCGCCGGCAAACCAGATGGCCGCCGCCCTTCACTCAAGCGTCGGCGATGCGCTCTGGCAACAGCAGAAGTACGACGAGGCCATCGAGGAGCTGAAACTGTCCGCGGGCGCCGACAGCCCAGCCTGGCGGGTCTTCGAGGACACGTATCGCCGCAGTGGCCCGCAGGCGGCGCTCAGGGCCTATTCGAGTCGTGTCGCCGCGACGCTCGTGAAGAAGGGTCGCGTGGACCCGGTAGCCGTGGCTGTAGCCTTCGCCGAGGCGGGTGATCGCGACCGGGCGATCGAGTGGCTGGAGCGGGGCTACGCGGAACATCGGCCAACGATGCTCCACGTCCCCGCGGCCGTGGCTTTCGAGTCTCTTCGCGACGACCCGCGGTT
This sequence comes from uncultured Acidobacteriota bacterium, assembly GCA_963784455.1. Lineage (GTDB taxonomy): Bacteria > Acidobacteriota > Vicinamibacteria > Vicinamibacterales > Fen-181 > FEN-299. Next base: position 106,333 of record CAWARN010000021.1, read on the forward strand.
CCAGGCCCTCCTTCGCCGCATCGGCCTCCGCATGCCGCCGCTGCCTGCGGGGACGGCTACGCGCACACCGTAATCGCGCCCGGCACAATCTCGAAGACCGCCGGAAGCCGCCCGATCACTTCGCCATCGCAGTCGACGAGCACGTCCTCCTTCGACGCGACGTCGATGCGGCGCGCAGACGTCACGCGCACGCCGCGGACGCGCTCGAGGTGGCCGCCATACAGGCGCGGCCACTCCAGCATCGTCCGAAGCCTTCCGATTCCAGCCGCCTCCACAACCAGGAGCAGGCCGTCGTCCACCCTCGAGCCGCGGCCGACGTGCATTCCTCCGCCGCAGTACTCGCCGTTGCAGGCGAAGAACATGTTGAGCGACACGGCGCGCGGCGCGCCGGCGTCCATCCGAACTTCGGCCTGCGGCCATCGATAGGTGAGCGTCGTCATCGCCGAGGCCGCGGCGTAGCCGAGGGCGCCCGGAATCCGCCGCCGGTTGAACCGGTCCGCGACCTGGGCACTGGCGCCGCAGCCGCCCATGTTGATGAAGAAGCGCTCGATCGCGGATGAAGCGATGCCGGCGTCGAGCGCCGCGCACGCGATCTGGCCCGCGTCGATGCGCCGTCGCCGGCCGGAGGTCAGCACGGCGAGCGCCCCGGCGACATCACGCGGAATGGCCAGCGAACGGGCGAAATCGGACCCGCTGCCGGCGGGCAGGATGCCGAGCGCCGGGGCCGAGCCGGGCGCGCCCCCGCGCGCCGTCAGTATGCCGTTGACGACCTCGTTGATCGTGCCGTCGCCGCCCACCGCCACAACGAGATCGGCGCTGGCCGAAGCGGCGGAGCGCGTCAGCGCGACCGCGTCGCCTGGCCCGGACGTGACGCTCCAGCCCGCGCCAGGAAACAGGCGCTCGACGGCTCCGCGAAGCGCATCGAGCCGCCCGGCGCCGCGCGCGTGCGGCGATCGCGCGTTGACGACGAAGTGCGGGCGTTCGAAGGGGCGAGCCGCCACCGTTCCATCCACGGCGATCATGATCTGGCGAACATGATACGCGCAGGTGACCGGCGCAGTGCTATCCTGCCGCCCATGACGCGGCGGAACGTCCGGACCGCCTACATCGCTTCGTGCCTGAAGAACATGCAGTTCTTCGGCGCCGTCTCGGTTCCCTTCTTCGTCGACTGGCTGCGGGTGGACTACACACGCCTGTTCGCCCTGCAGGCGTGGTTCCTCTTCTGGGTGTTCGTGCTCGAGATTCCCACCGGCGTAGTCGCCGACAAGTTCGGTCGGAAGATCTCCGTGGTCATCGGCTGCCTGCTGTTCGGCGCCGACATGCTCTTCTTCGGCCTCGTGCCGAGCTACCCGGTCCTGTTCGTCGCGGAGTTCCTGGGCGCCGTCGGGATGACGCTGATATCGGGCGCCGAGCAGGCGCTGCTCTACGACTCGCTGGTCGCCCTGAAACTCGAGGACCGCGCGCGGCACTACCTCTCGCGCTACGACGCGGCCGGCATGCTCGGCATGCTGCTCGCGTTTCCGGTCGGCTCGTTTGTGGCGAGCCTCGGCCGGTACCCGCAGATGATCCCGGTTCCCTTCGTGATGTCCGCCGCGTCGGCGGCGCTCGCGGCCGTCGCCTACCTGTCGATGGAGGAGCCCGCACGGACGAAGCCGCGGGAGGGCTTCCTGAGCACCGGATTCGACGGGCTGCGCACGCTCTTCGTCCACCGGGAACTGCGGGCGTACGTCTTGAACGCGGCGACGATTTCGGCCGTCACGTTCTTCGCGTTCTGGCTGTACCAGCCCATCGCCAGGCGCGCCGGCCTCGGCGTTGCGTGGCTCGGCGTGCTCGCGGCCGGGTTCAACCTGTTCTCGGCCATCCTGCTTGCCAACTCGGCACGGCTCGAGGCGCTCACCGGCCTGCGACGGCTGCTGCTCCTGTCGTCTGTGATACCGGCGGCGCTCTTCGCCGCCCTCGGCTTCGTCCACCACCCTGCCTTCATCGTGCCCGCGCTGTTCCTGCTGGTCGGGTGCCGGATGATCCGGATCCCGATGCTGAACGACCTCATCAACCAGCACATCGAGAGTGAGAACCGCGCCACCGTCATCTCAGCGGTCTCGCTGCTCGAGCGGTTCGTGACGTTCATGCTCTACCCGCTCGTCGGCTGGCTGATGGACCTGTCGCTCGACCGCACGCTTTTCGTGCTGGCCGTGCTATGCGCCGCGTTCGCCGTGGCGACGAAGCTCGGCGACCGCCACCTTGCCGGCGACACCGACTCCCGCTCTCCGGCTTGAACAGAAAGCCACGATTCGGGATCACGAGCCGACCCGCGGGTGCCTTGCCGACCGAACCGTTCGAAGCAGGCCGCTTCACGGGTCCGGAAACCGACGAGCGCATGCGCGGGTTTCCCCGGCGCGGCGCGGAGCGGTCGATCCAGCGCGGGTAGCGCAAGCCGGCCACAGAGGGCCGGAAACCCTGCGCATCGCAAGGAGGTGTCCCGGCCGGCGGAGCCGGTTCGTGAGGCAAGGTGCCTGCGGGTTGGCGAGGTTCCGCATCGTGGACTCTGATTCTCAGAACACGATCCGGCAGCCGAACGACGGAAGGAGCGGCAGCGAGCCCCCCGATTCCGTCTTGGTCTTGGGCTTGTCCGAGGTCGGGTCGTACTCGAGCGTCGTCTGGTAGGTTCCCGTGTTCTTGCGGTTGAAGACGTTGATCACTTCCACGTAGAACTGCACGCGGTTGTTCCACCGCGCCGGCCGGAACGTCACCCGCACGTCCGCGCGGGCGAAGACCGGCAGCCGGCCCGTGTTCAGGTCGCCCACGTTGCCAGGATCCGTCGTCCAGACCAGCAGGCCGTTCTGGTCGTACTGCGGCACGTAGCTAGTGACCGTCCCGCTCTCGTCCTTGACTTCCTGCGCCGCGACCCGCAGCCCCTGAACCGGCGTGTAGGGGAATCCCGACGCGACGCGCACGGTGGCGCCGAGGTCGAGGGTCTGGGTGATCCGCGCCGTCCCAACCGCGCTCACCGCGTGGCGGCGGTCGTAGTCGAACGGGTAGCGGCGCCCGTACGCATCGACGTCTGATCGGCCCCAGGCGTACGACGCCCAGCCCATGAACCGATCCGTCGCCGTCGTCGCGCGGTGCGCGACATAGATGTCGAAGCCGTACGACGTGCCCTTGCCCGTGTTGACCGGGAAGCTGGTGATCTGCGGCGCCGTCGGCACGCTGGATTGGAGCACTCGGTCCGGTCATTGGAGTTAAAAGCCGCTCAATCGGATGATTTTTCCAGATGATTCCCGGTTGTCCTCATATTCCTCCAGAGGCGGCATGGTGACCTCGGCGCGCTTTGCATAAGCGCGATGGACAGCTTCGGAGTTGTGACCCAGAGCCTGCTTGGCGAAGCGTTCAGGATAAGCCGCCTTTGGCGCGTTGCGCCCAGGCGTACTTGACAATTCATAGATGTCTTGTTAACCTGGCCACCGTGAAAGCAAAATCAGAGCACTGGCCGGCAAAACTGGCGTATTCCTACCGACGGTTCTCCTCTAAACAGCAGGAGGGCGGCTCCAGCCTGGCCCGGCAACTCGAAATGGCCCAGGACGTGTGCACAGCCAACGGGTGGCAGTTGGTGGACCTTAAGCCGGACGAGGGCGTGAGCGCATTCAAGGTGAACGGGAATGGGCTGTTGGCGGCGAACATGCACAGGGGTAACCTCGGGGCATTCCTCGAGCGGGTCCAGAGGGGCGACATCAAGAAAGGGTCGGTGCTGATCATCGAGAAGCTGGACCGCTTCAGCCGGAACTATTTCGACGTAGTGTTCCCGGTTTGGCTGAATCTGCTGCATGCGGGGATTGAGATTTACAGCTGTGTGTCCAACGTTCACTACACGCTGGAAACCATCCGCAAGAATCCTATGTTGGCGGGTATGGCTCTAATTGAAATGGCCAATGCCAACGAATATTCGATGGGCATGTCGAGCCGCATCAGCAAAGCGTTTTCACTGCGATTGGCGGAAGCCGCAAAAGGTAAGAAAGTGAACTTTGGGGGATGGCAGCCCCGATGGGTAACCTTTAACGGCGGTAAGGGGGAGGCCGGCACGTTCACGTTGAACGCACACGCCGACACGGTGCGCAGGATCGTTTCTGATTACATTTCAGGCGTCAGCATGTCGGCCATAGCAAAGAAATTGCGCAGGGAAAATGTCGCCAATTTGCGCGGGGGTAAGTGGGGACAGGGGACCGTGGGCCAGATCTTGCACAGTGAACTTCTGGTTGGCCATGTGGAAATCAAAGGGGTAAGGCTGGAACGCTATTACCCGGCGGTGATCTCGGACGCACAGTTTGCACAGGTTCGGGCCAAGTTAGCTGACAATAAAGAGCGCCGGGGCGGCAGCCCAAAGAGCGACTACGTAGCCAACCTATTTCGGAATCGGTGCAAATGCGCCAATTGCGGGGACAATGTAACCTCATCGAGCACTTACTACTATTGCCGGAACCGCACAACCCCGCATTGCTGCGGGACCGTTAAAAACCAAGCCGTGGAGATGGATTTCTTCATGTTATTTCTGCAGGAGCACCCCACGATCCTGCTTGGCAAGCAAACGGTAAAATCCAATGGCGCGGTTGCCAGCCTGAAGACCCGTATCCGCGAGCTGGACAAAGCGCTTGAGGATGCGACGAACCTGATCGGGAAACTCCCGATAAAGGCACTGGAGACAAAGCTGGGCGCCCTGACAAAGGAACGGGAAACTGCTGCCCAGGAGTTGGAGGCTGCCAACCTGAAGATGTTGTCCTCGGCGTCGGCACCGGCGGCATTTGACAGCATCAAGGAGACTCTGTCCGGTTTTGCCAAGCTCGGGGCCGATTATGCCGGCAGCAAGGAAGAAGCGGCGCTGGTCAAGGCCATTGAGCAACTACGGCAGCAGCTCTCCGACAATGAAATTCGCAAGAAACTGCTCAACCTGCTGCCGTCCCTGGTTTCGCATCTGGAGATCGACACGGAGAAGAAGCGGTATCGCATAGTCAACCATGCTGGCGAGGAATCAGGGTGGCGGCAGTTGGCGAGGTAGAAGGCGTATAACCAGCAAAGA
>CAWARN010000022.1:0-175644 GCA_963784455.1 uncultured Acidobacteriota bacterium
CGGCGGCTACGCGATGAGCAACTCGTCCGCCTGGGCGATTGACCACCGGTGGATTGGCGAGGACGAACCCGAGACCCGCGTCGTGAACATGAACCTCCTCGGCCGGATGCTCACCGACGAGGTGAAGCCGCCCGTCAAGGTGTTGTTCGTCTATAACTGCAACCCGGTCGCCACGGTTCCGAACCAGAACCTCATCCTGCGCGGACTCGCGCGTGAGGATCTCTTCACCGTCGTGTTCGACCAGGTCACGACCGACACCGCCGCCTACGCCGACGTCGTCCTGCCCGCGACGACGTTTCTCGAAACCTACGACGTTGCCCTGGGTGTACGGGCCGATCAGCCTCCAATTGGTCCAGCCGGTCGTGGATGCGGCCGGAGAGGCGCGGTCGAACCCTGACGTTTTCGAAGCGCTGTTGTCGGCGCTGGGGCTCGATGCGGAAGCAGACGCAAAGGGCGAACTGGAAACGATGCTGACCGTGCTGGACAACCTGCCGGGCACGGCCGGCGACGACCTCCGCAATCAGCGGCGGCCGGCGCCTCCATTCGGCACGGCGCCCGTGCAGTTCGTCGACGTGTTCCCTCGGACGCCGGACCAGAAGGTCGATCTGTTCCCGGAGGCGCTGGACAGCGGATTCGGCGGTCGGGCTCTACCGCTACATCGCGGAGACGCCGTCCGGCGGGTTCCCGCTCGCGCTCATCTCGCCCTCGAGCGACCGGACGATCAACTCGACGCTGGGCGAACTACCGCGGCAGGACGCGGCGCTGGTCATGCACCCGTTCGACGCGCGGGCGAGGGGCCTGGAGGAGGGAGCAAGCGTTCGGGTGTTCAACGACCTGGGCGACGTTCGATGCCCCCTCTCGATCGAGCCCACCGTGCGGCCGGGCACGGTGGTCCTGCCGAAAGGGCTCTGGCGCTCGAGCACCCACAACGGGTCGACCGGCACGGCCCTGACGCCGGATACGCTATCCGACATCGGCGCCGGCGCCTGTTTCAACGACGCCCGTGTCGAGGTGGAACGCGTGGTGAACTGAAGCTATCCGAACCCGGTCTACGGCTCGGCTGCTGGCACGACCAGCCTACCGCGCCCGCCCCGGCTCACCTGGCCTCCCTTGCGTCCGGCCGTCCGGGCTTCGTCAGGAGACCATTCGTGAGCGGTGCCCTTCTCGTGCGCGGCGCGTCCGCCCTTGCTGGCGATTTCGCGCTGCTTGTCGATCGACATCGACGCAAATCCGCGCCGTTGCTTGCGAACTGGTTCGCTCATGCTGTACCTCCAGGGCTGAAGAGCCTGAAATCACTCCCGGAGTGGTTTGCCACCTGAACAGTTAGACGCCGGAATCAGGACGCTGGTTCAGGCGCGCTGAGTACGGCCCAGCCTGTAGACGTCGCACCCGATGCAGTTGCGGATGTCGAAATCGTGTCCGACGATAGGGAACATCATCGGGTGGACGCAGTAGAGCAACTGGCCGTCCTCGATCGTCTGAACGGTCGGCACGGGGGGCAACTCCGCCGTCCGCCGGCCGTACCAGCACGCTCGGTGCCGGGCCTCGGGCTCGACCGCGTCGGAATCGTGCATTCCTGCCATGTTACCATCAGGGGAAACGGAGGGATGACGATGGTTGCGTCGAACGAGGCCCCCTCGGGGGAGCGGATGGTGCACTGCGTGAAATTCGGGCGGGAATTGCCGGGACTGACCGAGCCGCCGTGGCCGGGCCCGCTAGGCCAGAAGGTCTACGAGCAGGTGTCGGCGCGCGCGTGGAAACTCTGGGAAGATCGGATGCGGATGATCCTGAACGAATACCGCCTGATGCCCTGGCAGAAGGAAGCGCAGGACATGGTGGCGCGGGCGATGGAAGAGTTCTTCTTTGGCGAGGGCGCGGCGCTGCCGCCGGGATACCAGCCGAACGGACGCTGACGGCTGGAATTGAGAATTCGGAATTGAGAATTGGGAATTGAAGACCGACGGGTGGTCAGCCCCGAACGCTGACTTCTCGGCTTTCTGTTCCTGTTTCTGAATTCTCCATTCTCAATTCTCCATTCTCAATTCTCAGTTCCCCTCTACGCCGCCTTCCCAAACAACCGCTCGAGCGTCTCCGGCTTCGGTTTCGGCGTCAGAAGGCTGACCACCACGAGCAGGCCGATTGAGATCAGCGCGGCCGGGTAGATGCTGGGGATCCCCCACGGGTCCTTCCCGAAGTAGTCGCTCCCGCCCGTCGCGCCTTCCAGGATGCCCGGCGCGAGCCACGGCAGGACGAACTCGAAGAACACCGTCGCCAGCGCACCTCCCACGATCGACGCCAGCCCGCCCTGCCAGGTGGCGCGCCGCCACGTCAGCGCCGCGAACAGCGCCGGCGTCACCGACACGCCGTACATCGTGTAGGCGAAGTAGGCGTACTGCAGGATCGAGATCTGCGACTTCATGTACGTCGGCACGAAGATCATCAGGAACGCGCAGAAGCCCATCACGACGATGAACACCTTCTGAAGGGCCACCATCTTGGTCGGGTCGGCGTTCGGGTTGATCATCCCCTGGTAAATGTCGCGCATGACGTTCGAGCTGGACGACAGCAGGTAGTTCATGCCGGTCGACAGCACCACCGCGCACGCGGCCCCGAGCAGCAGCACGCCGACCGGGCCGGGCACCATGTAGCGCGCGGCGTTCAGCACCAGCGCGCGGCCGTCCCACCCCAGCGCGTGCTCCGTGTTGTAGACCGACGCATAGACGGCGATCGCGATGACGATGGTCTCGACGACGATCGTGCCGACGATCCAGATGGCCACGGCCTTCTTCGCCTCGGCAGGCGATTTCGCGGCGTAGAACTTCTGGTACATCGACTGCACGCCCATCAGCAGCAGCAGCGTCGAGAGGAAATAGGCGAAGCCCTTGAGCGCGGGGTATTTGCCGAAGTCCTGCGCGAAGACCTGGAACTTGGTCGGCCCCAGCACCTCGTGAGCGTGCGCCCAGCCGCCCGCGGACGAGATGACGAACGGCACGGCCAGCAGGCAGGCCGACACGATGATGATGCCATTCGGCAGGTCCGTGTGCGCCACCGCGACCATGCCGCCAATCGTCACGAACAGGATGACGAAGCACGCCGTGATCGTCTGTCCGACCTCGAGCGAGATGTAGCCGTCGGTGACGACGTTCAGGATGTAGCCGCCGGCCCGGAACTGATAGGCGACGATCGTCGTGAACGCGACGATGAGGGCGATGGCGCCGAACAGCCGGGCGAACCGGCCGTAGCGCGCCTCGAGGATGTCGCCGACGGTGTACTGCCCGAACGTCCGGATCCTGGCCGCGATGAAGTAGATGATCGCGATGCCGAGGAAGGCGCCCGCCGGCTGCCAGATGGCGCTCCAGCCGGCGTACGACGCGTACTCGGCGCCCGCGATGAACGTGCCCGACCCGATCCACGTGCAGACCAGGGTGAACACCATCTTGGTGAGCGAAAGGCTCCGCCCCGCCACCATGAAGTCGTCCTGCGACTTGACCTGCCGGGACCGGTAGATGTTGTAGCCGGTCATGACCAGCAGATACGCCAGGATCACGTAGAGGTAGTAGAAGCCCACAGGTGTCCTCTCTGAATCGTGTAGGCGGAAGGCCCTGAGCCTTGAGCCCTGAGCCTTGAGCCCTTAGATCAGCACCAACTCTTCCTGCATCTTCCCCGCGACGTCCACCTGGCCCGCCGGCGTGATGAACACGTCGATCTCCGAGCGGACGGCCATCTCGCCGGCCAGGTAGATGCCCGGCTCGATCGAGAAGCAGATGCCGGGCACCAGCTCGCGCTCGTCCTTCGTCTCCAGGTTGTCGATGTTCACGCCGTTGCCGTGCACGTCCTCGCCGATCGAGTGGCCCGTCCGGTGGATGAAGTACGGCCCGTAGCCGGCCTTCTCTACGACGCTGCGGCAGGCATCGTCCACTTCCCAGCCGTAGAGCTTCCTGCCCTCGGCGTAGCGGCCGCGGACGAACGCGAGCGCGGCGTTCCGCGCGTCGCGGACGGTCTTGAAGATCTCGACGTACTTGGGCGGCGGGTTCTGGCCCACGAAGCCGCACCACGTGATGTCGTAGAAGACCGCGCCCGGCTGGTCGAGCTTCGCCCAGAGGTCGATGAGGACCGTGTCGCCCTGCTTGATCGGCCGCGCGTTCGCCGGTGTCGGCTCGAAGTGCGGGTCGGAGGGCTGCTCGTTGGTGCCCACGATTGGGAACTCGCCCTTGCAGGTCAGCCCCTCCTCGCCGTAGCGCCGGACGATGAACTGCTGGACGTCGTACTGCGTCAGCGTCCGGCCGGCGCGCAGCGAGTCGCCAATCAGGGAGAACGCCTCGTCCTTGATGCGCTGGATGCGCTCGCCCGCCGCCAGGTGCGACTGGTATCCGGCCTCGTCCAGCACGGCCTGGAAGGTCTGCACGAGGCCCGCCGACGATACGACCTCGAACCCGAGCGAGCGGACGAGGTCGATGGTGCCGCCGTCGACCACCGACACGTAGGGGATGTTCGCGGTCGGCGAGTACCTGCATCGCGACGTGCTTGGCAGGCCCCAGGACGGCCTTCAGGCTGGCATGGAGTTCCTTCCACGACAGGTAGAGCCGCTTCTCCCCGGGAAGCGCGTCGAGCTTGGTCGATTCGACCTTGTGCGCGAGCTTGATCGGTTCGCCGATCGCCGGAATCCAGTAGAACCACCGCCGGCTGGTGAACTTGCCGAAGTCCATCCCGAGCACGTGATACGCGATCGCGTCGCGGTTGTGGAAGTCGTAGAGCAGCCACCCGTCGACGCCCGCCGCCTTCAACTCACCCTGGATCCGTGCAATGTCCGGCATCGATGCCTCCTGCCATGAACGCGACCCCGGCGTCCTCCGTCGGGCGGTCGCAGCATAGCATAGCCCGGGGCTACCGCCGCACGCCGTCGTGCCGTAGAATCGCCGGATGCTGAGGTTCGACACGACCGTCCGGTTGCGCCGGCGCACGCGCGCCGGCATCGCGTGCCTCGCAGCGCTCCTCGGCGCCTCCGGGTGCGGCGCGCCCGGAGACACCGGCTTCTCGACGGATCGCGCCGCCAAGCACATTAGGATGCTGGCGACGGCGTTCGGGTCGAGGCCGACGGGTGGCGAAGCGAACGGCCGCGCGCGGGACTACATCGTCGGCGAACTGCGGCAAGCGGGTTTCGAGGTCCGACTCCAGGAAGCGCTGGCGACCACCGGGGCGGGCCTGAGCACTCCCGTTGTCAACATCGTCGCCACGCGGCCGGGACGCCAGCCCGAGAGTGTGGCCCTGGTGAGCCACTACGACTCGCCGCCCGAATCGCGCGGCGCCGCCGATGCAGGACTTGGCGTGGCGGTTTGCCTGGAGGCGGGACGCGTGCTCGCTGCCAGGTCCGATCCGCGGTTTACGCTGCTCGTCGCGCTGACCGACGGCGAGGAACTCGGCCTGATGGGCGCACGCGCTCTGCGGGAGGCCCCCGAGTTCGCCCGGGTGCGCGCGTTCCTCAACTTCGAAGCCGTCGGCACCAACGGACCGCCGCGCCTGTTCCAGGCCGGCCCCGGCAACTCCTGGCTGACCGCCGCCTGGGCGGCGTCGGTGCCGCGTCCGTCCGGATCGTCGCTGTTCACCGAGATCTACCGCCGGCTCCCGAACGACACGGACTTCTCGGTGCTCGCACCGTCCGGGCCGCCCGGCCTCAACTTCGCGCCGACCGGCAACACGTTCGCCTATCACACGCGGCTGGATACGCCGGCACGCCTCGAGTCGGCCACCCTCCACGCGATGGGCGATACGGCGGTCAGCCTCGTCAGGAAGCTCGACAGCGTCGACATCAGCCAGCGATCCGCTGGTGACGGAACGTACTTCGACGTGGCCGGCTGGGCGGCGCTCTCGTACTCGGGCGGCACCACGCGCGCCATCGCCGCCATCGTGTTCGTGCTGGGACTGGTGGCCGCGTTCAAGTCGTTCATGGCCGCCCGATCCGAGGTCGGCACGGTCCGGCTGCTGGTCACCGGCGCATGGGCGCTGTTCGGCACGGGCATCGCGTTCGGCGCGCTCTACGCGGGCTGCGCGCTGCTGCAGGCCGGCACGGCGCTGCGCCAGCCGTGGTACGCGCAGGCCAACGTGTTCCTCGTGTTCCTCGTGTCCGTCGCCTGCGGCGCCCTGTGGCTCGTCGTCCTGGTCGGGAGGGCGCTGCCGGTGATGGTCGCTCCGTCCGGCCATCCATCGTGCGTGTGGGCGCTGGCGCTGCCGGTGTGGGCGGGGTTGCTCGCGTTCCTGCAGCTGACGGCGCCAGGCGTCGGCTACCTGTTCGCGTTTCCGCTGCTCGCAGCCGCTGCCCTTGTGCTGGCGCTGCCGATCCGATCGGTGGCAGTGGGCCGCTGGGTAGGTCTGGCGGCGGCAGGCGTCTCGACGGTGCTGTGGGCGCCACTGGTGTGGCCGCTGCTGGAGTTCCTGGTCGGCCTGTCCGGGTCGCTCCAGACGCCGGTTCCCGGCTGGTTGTTTCCCGCGTTCTTCCTCGTCGCGGTGTCGACGATGGGCCCTGGCTTGGCCGGTTTGACGCTGGGCCGCGAGCGGCGGATCATCCCGCCGGGCGCGGTCGCCTCACTCCTGGCTCTCGCCGTCGTGGCATCGACGTGGGTCATCGCGGTCGAGCCTGCCTACACCGCCGAGCGCCCGGAGCGACGGAGGCTCCGCTACGTGCAGGACATGCTGCAGCAGAAGGCGCTCTGGGAGGCGGGCACCTCAGAGCGGACCCAGACGCCGGTCGGCACCGACCCCTCAGCGCCGCGCGGCTGGCAGGCTGACGGCCAGGCCCCGGCAGTGTCGATGCGGCTGTCACGGGTGTCCGGGATCCACCGGTACCGCACGCGCGCGACCGGATTGGTGGCGCCGCCGCTCGACACCCTCAGCACGGCAGTCGCGGGGGAAGGCGGGGCTGACGTGCTGGTCGAAGCGACCGCGGTGCCGCGGCTTGAAGGCACCGGCGTCGCGTTCGTCCTGCCGCAGGGCGTGCAGCCCGCCGACCCCAGCCTGCAGGGAGTCGTCCGCGATGGCCGCTGGCGAGCCACGGTGATGCCGGCCCCGCGGGCCGGTATCACGCTGCGCCTGCGGCTCTCGGCAGAAGATGTCGCGCGGCTGGCCGACGCGCGCATTGTCGCGATCGTGCACGGCGCGCCGGGAGGCACCGGCTGGCAGCGCCTGCCCTCCTGGCTTCCCCAGGACGCGGTAGTATGGTCCGCGGAATCGTGGTTCATCCTGCCTTGGCCAACGCCGGGGATGCAGGCGGTCGGATTGCAGTAGGCGGAGTGTCACGCTGGGTCGCGTCCACGGAAGGAAACCACAGAGGCCACAAAGACCACCGAGGCTCCCACGCCGACGGCTTCGAACGGGGCCGGCCCGAAGGGCCCGGCGGGCCGAGCGCCGCGCTACGGGAATGAACCCATCGACTGGGCACCGGGTTCATTCCCGCAGCGCGCCGCTCGGCCGCCTGGCGCCGCCGCTGCGCGGTGGCGCCGCCCGTTCGAAGCCGGAGTCACACGTCCCGCGTGATCCTCCGGCCTCCGTGTTCTCTGTGTCCTTCGTGGTTGAGATTGGGAGTCGTGAATCGAGTCCGTGTGAGATGGCACGGCACAGGAGGCGCGCGCGATGGCGACCCGTTTCGATTTCAACTGCGACATGGGCGAGAGCTTCGGACCGTGGACGATGGGTCTGGACGCCGAGGTGATCCGCTTCGTGACCTCCGCCAACATCGCGTGCGGCTTCCACGCCGGCGACCCGGCCACCATGTGTCGCACGGTGCGGCTGGCCGAGGCGCACGGCGTCGGCATCGGCGCCCACCCCGGCTTCCCGGACCTGCAGGGCTTCGGACGCCGGAACCTCGCAGCCACTCCGGACGAGGTGCGCGGCGACCTCCTGTACCAGATCGGCGCGCTGACCGCGTTCACCCGCGCGAAGAAACTCCAACACGTGAAGCCCCACGGCGCGCTCTACAACATGGCCGTGCCGGGCGGGGACCTCGCTCGCGCCATCGGCGAGGCCGTGCTCGAGGCGGACCCGTCACTCATCCTCATCGTGCTGGCCGGATCGAAGTGGGCCGACCAGGCCGACACGAATGGGATTGCGGGTCGCCCGCGAGGCGTTCGCCGACCGCGCCCTGATGCCCGACGGCACGCTGGTCCCGCGGTCGAGGCCAGGCGCGGTCATTCACGACACCTCCGAGGTGATCGAGCGCAGTCTTCGCCTCGCCACCGAAAGGACCGTCGTCGCGATCTCGGGCGAGTTGGTGCACGTCGAAGCCGACACCCTGTGCCTGCACGGCGACACGCCCGATGCCGTCTCGCTCGCGTCGGCTCTGAGGACCGCGCTCGAGGGAGCAGGCGTCGAACTGGCGCCCCTCGGCGCGTGGAGCCAGGGCTGATGGCGGTCGAGCCGCGCTTCCTCGTCGCGGGCGATGCCGCGCTGATCGTCGAGTTTGGCGACGCCATCGACCCCGCGATCAACCGCCGCGTCCGCGGGCTGTTCCTCGCGGCCGAGGGCCGGCGCCTCGTCGGCGTTCGCGACTTGGTGCCGACCTACCGGTCGCTGCTGGTGTCGTACGACCCACTGCAGACGACGTTCGCCGCACTCCGGGAGCGCCTCTCGAGTCTCGAAGCCCACCTCGAGGACACGCCGATTCCGCCGCCGAGGGTTGTCGAGATCCCCACGGCCTACGGGGGCGCATTCGGGCCGGACCTCGGTTTCGTAGCGGCCCACAATGGCCTCGCCGAAGACGAGGTCGTCGCCATCCACTCGGGCACCGACTACCTGGTCTACATGATGGGGTTCAGCCCCGGATTCACGTATCTGGGCGGGATGTCGGAGAGGATTGCCGCGCCGCGCCTCGAAACCCCCAGGACGGCCATCCCCGCCGGCTCGGTGGGCATCGCCCAGATGCAGACGGGCATCTATCCGGTCGAAAGCCCAGGCGGCTGGCGCCTGATCGGCCGCACGCCCGTCTCGCTGTTCGACCCCTCCCGTCATCCGCCCGTCGTCGTCGACGCCGGCGACTACATCCGGTTCGTCCCCGTCACGCCCGACGAGTACGCGTCGACGCTCGACGCCGTGGGTCCGGCAAGGCGCGTCGTGAAAGCCATCGACGTCGTCGACGGCGGGATGCTGACCACGGTCCAGGACCTGGGACGCTACGGATATCAGCGATACGGCGTGCCCACGTCGGGCGCGATGGACCTCTTCTCGCTCCGCGCCGCCAACCGCCTGGTCGGCAATTCGGACGATGCGGCCTGCCTGGAGATGACGCTCGTCGGGCCCCGCCTGCGGTTCGTCGCGCCAGCGACGATCGCCGTGACAGGCGCCGATCTGGGAGCGCGGCTCGGCGGCGACGCGCTGCCGATGTGGCGGTCGGTGCTCGTCGAACCGGGCGCGGAGCTCTGGTTTGCCGGGCCGCAGGCCGGCATCCGCGCGTATCTGGCGGTCGCGGGATCGGTGGATGTCCCGCTGGTCCTCGGCAGTCGATCCACCTACACGAGGTCGAAGCTGGGAGGCCTGGACGGACGCAGACTGCAGGCTGGCGACGTAGCTGCACGTCGCGAGCGAGCGCCCCGTCCTCCTCGGCGGGACGCTGCACCTCCCGGCTGCGCAACGGCCCGTCTGCGGCCACTCGCATCGGCTTCGCGTCGTCCTCGGGCCGCAGGACGACCGGTTCACCGCCGCAGGAATCGCGACGTTTCTGTCCTCGACATATAGGGTCGCTCCGCAGTCGGACCGGATGGGCTACCGGCTGAGCGGTCCGCGCATCGAGCACCTGCGCGGGCCGGACATCATCTCTGACGGCACGCCGTTCGGAGCGGTCCAGGTGGCCGGCGACGGCGTTCCCATCGTCCTGCTGGCCGACCGCGGCACGGCGGGCGGCTACACGAAGATCGCGACCGTCATCGGCCCGGACATTCCGAAGCTCGCGCAGGCGGTGCCGGGCGACACCGTCACGTTCGAGTCGGTCGGGCTGGACGAGGCGTACCAGCCGTCCGTGTGCAGGAAGAGCGCCTGGCCGCCATCTCGGCGATCGGGCACGCCGCTGACACTGCGCGGCTCCGCAAGGTGGCCGCCGCGGTCGCCGCCGTCATCGTGTCGCTGGACTGAGTGGAGTGCGGCGTTCGCGATCGCGGCTGTCCGGGCTCGCGGCCCGCGACTGGCGGCTCGCGGCGCGGTCTCGCAAGTCCGCTCCGGTCTCCGTGCCGGCCGCCAGCCGTCGAGCCGCCAGCCGCGGCCGGCCTCTGCGCTTCGTTGACGCCAGCCCGGATCGGCTCTACGATCGAGCCCTTCCGTCCGTTGAAAGGATCCCGGGTGCGTCTTCACGAAACGTTCATACGAACGGCGAAGCAGTACAAGAAGAAGATCGCCGTCATCGACCGCGCCACCAACCAGCGCGTCACCTACCGCGCGGTCCTGCTCAGAGCGCTGATTCTCGCCGAGAAGCTGAAGTCGAACCAGGAGGGGTTCATCGGGATCATGGTCCCGACCAGCGCGGGCTGCCTGTACGCGATGCTGGCGGTGCTCATCAGCGGCCGCACGCCGGTGATGATCAACTACTCGACGGGCGCCGCGGAGAACTGCCGTGACGCGCAGCGCCGCCTGGCCTTCCGGACGATCCTCACGTCGCGGGCGCTGCTCGATCGGATCAAGTGCCCGATGGTCGAGGGGATGGTCTGCCTGGAGGACATGGCGAAGACCGTCGGCACCCTCGACAAGATCAGGGGCGCCGTCCGCGTGACCGCGTCGGCCGACCGCATCATCGCCCGCCTTCGCCCCGGCGACGACGACCAGACGGCCGTCGTCCTGTTCACCAGCGGGAGCGAGAAGGAACCGAAGGCCGTCCCGCTCACGCACGGGAACATCTGGGCGAACCTGATGGCCATCGGCGAAGCGCTCGACTTCGGCCCCGACGACGTGCTGCTGGCGAATCTGCCGTTCTTCCACGTGTTCGGCCTGACGGTGAACCTCTGGCTTCCGCTCGAGCGCGGGATGACGATGGTCACCTACCCCAACCCTCTCGAGTTCCGGTCGATTTGCAGCGCGGTGCGAGAGGAGAAGGTGACGGTGATGGTGGGCACGCCGGCCTTTCTGACCGGCTACGTGCAGAAGTCGGAGCCCGGCGACTTCGCCACCGTGCGGCTGCTGATCACGGGCGCCGACAAGTGCCCCGAGGCGCTGCGGCGCGCCTGGTGGGACAAGCACGGCATCATCCTGTTCGAAGGCTACGGCACCACCGAGACCAGCCCGGTCATCTCGGTCAACACGCCGTCGCACAACCGTCCCGGCTCGGTCGGCCAGGCGCTGCCGAACGTCGAGATCAGGCTGGAGCACTACGACACCGGCGAGGCGTGCGGCGTCAACCAGATCGGCAAGGTGCTGGTCAAGGGCCCGAGCGTGATGAAGGGCTACTTCGACGACTTCGAGGCGACGTCGCTGCACGTCCGCCACGGCTGGTACGACACCGGCGACATGGGCTACATGGACGACGACGGCTACCTCTGGCACGTGGGCCGGCTGCGGCGCTTCCTGAAGATCGCCGGCGAGATGGTGTCGCTCGTCAAGGTCGAGGACGTGCTGGAGCGCCTGCTCCCGGCCGACTGCGAGTGCTGCGTGGTCGAGGTGCCGGATGCGCTGCGAGGCGCGCGGATCGTCGCGGCGGTGACCGCGCAGGTGGACGAGCGCGCCATCCTGGCCCAGATGGCGGAGTCACTGCCTCGGATTGCGATCCCCAAGCAAT
Source organism: uncultured Acidobacteriota bacterium (assembly GCA_963784455.1). Taxonomy (GTDB): domain Bacteria; phylum Acidobacteriota; class Vicinamibacteria; order Vicinamibacterales; family Fen-181; genus FEN-299. The sequence goes on from CAWARN010000022.1 coordinate 11,744, forward strand.
TCGTCGTGCTGCCCGACCTGCCCAAGATGAGCAGCGGGAAGCTCGACTTCCGTCGGATCACGGAAATCGTGCGCGACCTGGTCCAGCAGCGCGGCCGCGCCGACAGCTGACGCCCTCACGAACGGCCAACCACGGAGGTCACAGAGGACACGGAGGCTCGCACGGTGTGGGCTTCGACCGGGCGGCGCCACCGCGAAGCGGCGGCGCCGGGCGGCCGAGTGCTGCGCAGACGGAATGAGCCCGTCGAATCGAGCATTGGGCTCATTCCGTCTGCGCGGCGCTCGGCCCGCCGGATCCTGCGGACCGGCCCCGGTCGAAGCCGAGTCAGCCATCACACAGGCAGACGTGACTGGAGTCCCCCTCCGTGCTCTCTGTGTTCTCGGTGGTTCGAGTTCTGGGGCTATTCGATCGCCCGGCCTTTGGTCTCCGGGATCCAGATCCACGCGACGGCGGCGAGGATGAACGCGACCGCGGCGGTCGCGAACGCCGTCGGGAAGCCGCGCGAGTCGGCGAGCGTCCCGACGGTCCACGGTGCGGCCGCGCTGGCGATCCGCCCCAGGTTGTAGGTGAATCCCTGCGCCGTGGCGCGGATACTGGTCGGGTAGATCTCCGCGGTGACCGCGCCGAACCCGCTGAAGTAGCCGGCCCCGAAGAACCCCACGAACGGCCCGAGCGCGAGCAGCGCCATCGGCGTGCTGGAACGACGCGTAGGCCATCACGAAGAACGCCGCCGCGAGCACGTAGGTGACGTAGGTGCGCTTGCGGCCAAGGCGGTCGCTCACCAGGCCGAACGTCACGTAGCCGAACCACATTCCGACGTTCATCGCCACGACCAGCAGCGTCTTGTACGAGCCGAGGCCGAGGCCGCCGCGGGCGGGCGACAGTTCGAGGTACGCCGGCACCCACTGGGTGAACGCCCAGTAGGCGTAGAGCGTGCAGGCGTTCATGAGCGTAACGAAGACCGTCAGGCGCAGCATCGGGCCGCGGAAGATGTCCCTGAGGCGCCCGCGCGCCGCCGGGCTCGCAGCTGGCCGCACGCGCCCTCTGCCACACCTTCGGCTCCTTGACGCTCCGCCGCACCCAGGCGGCCGCCAGGGCGGGCAGGATGCCGACGAAGAACGCGGCTCGCCAGCCCCAGATCGGCAGCACCAGCTGCGTGACGATGGCGGCGGCCGCGAAGCCGACCGCCCACGAGCTCTGCACGATCCCGAGCGCCTTGCCGCGGTGTTCGGCAGGCCAGGTCTCGGACACCAGCGCGGCCCCGCACGCCCACTCGCCACCCATGCCGATCCCGAGCAGGGCGCGGAACAGCATCAGGTGCCAGGCCGTCTGTGCGAGACCGCAGGCGCCGGTGAACACCGAGTAGATCAGGATGCTGCCGATCAGGGCGCGGGTGCGGCCGTAGCGGTCGGCAATCATGCCGAACAGGATTCCGCCGAACGCGGAGGCGACGAGCGTGGACGACCCGATCAGCCCCGCCATCCCCTTGCCGAACCCGAGGTCCGCCATCACGGCCGCCAGCACCAGCGCGTAGAGGTTGACGTCGAACGAATCGAGCATCCAGCCCAGGCAGGCGGCGCCGAGCGCGCGCCGCGCCTCCGGCGTGGACTCGCGGTACCAGGCGAACGGTCCGGCGGTCGTCATGCCCGTAGATGATACCCGAGTCGCGATGGTATCCTCTCGCCATGCGCCTGCTGATCACCGACCTGACGTTTCGAGACGGCCACCAGTCGCTGCTCGCCACGCGCGTCCGCACCGACGACCTCGCCGCCATCGCTCCCGAGATGAACCGGGTCGGGTTCTGGTCGATGGAGGTCTGGGGCGGCGCCACCTTCGACGTGATGACCCGGTTCCTCAACGAGGACCCGTGGGAGCGCATCCGCACGTTCAAGCGTCTGATGCCGGACGTCCGGCTTCAGATGCTGCTGCGCGGCCAGAACCTGGTCGGCTACCGCAACTACGCCGACGACGTGGTGCGCGCGTTCGTGGCCCACGCCGCCGAGTGCGGCATCGACGTCTTCCGCGTCTTCGACGCGCTCAACGACGAGCGGAACTTCGCCACCGCCTTCCAGGCGATCCACGACGCGGGCAAGCACATTCAGGGCGCGATCAGCTACTCGCTGACCGAGCGGTCGCTCGGCGGGCCGGTGTTCACCCTCGACTACTTCGTCGAGAAGGCCCGGACGCTCGAGCGCATGGGCGCCGACAGCCTCTGCATCAAGGACATGGCGGGCCTGATGTCGCCCGACGACGCGGCGGCGCTCGTCGGGCGGCTGAAGCGGGAGCTGTCGATCCCGGTCGGCGTGCACACGCATTTCACGAGCGGCATGGCCTACATGACGCTGCTGCGCGCCATCGACGCCGGCGTCGACATCATCGACACCTGCCTGGCGCCGTTCGCGCTGCGCACGTCGCACGCCGCGCTCGAGCCGATCGTCGCCGCGCTGGCCGGCCGCCCGCGCGACACCGGGCTGGACGTCGAGCGCCTGCTGAAGCTCGGCGAGCACTTCGAGACGATCGCGCCGAAGTACCGCGAGTTCCTGGACGACACCAAGATGTCGACCATCGACACCGGCGTGCTGTCGCACCAGATTCCGGGCGGGATGTTCAGCAACATGGTGGCCCAGCTGCGCCAGGCCGACGCGCTGAACCGGCTGCCGGAGGTCTACGAGGAACTGCCGCGTACGCGGCGCGAGCTGGGCTACCCGCCGCTCGTCACGCCGACCAGCCAGATCGTCGGCACGCAGGCGGTGCTCAACGTGCTGTTCGGCCGCTACAAGATGATCTCGAACGAGGTGAAGGACTACGTCTACGGCCTCTACGGCAAACCGCCCGCCGCGATCGACCCCGAGGTCCAGAAGCTGGCGCTGGCCGGCTATCCGCGCGGCAGCGAGCCGTTCACCGGGCGCGCCGCCGACCTGCTGGCGCCGGAGCTGGCGAAGGCGGAGGAGGACACGAAGGGGCTCGCGCGCGACATCGGCGACGTCCTCTGCTACGCCCTCTACCCCACGACCGGGCTTCGCTTCCTGAAGTGGAAGTACGGCGTCGAGGCGCCGCCGCCCGAGACGAGGCCGAAGACGCTGGAGGACGTGCGCCGGGAGGACGAGCGCGTCGCGAAGGCGCGGAAGGCGCTGCCGGCGGAGCCGGGCCGGCGGGCCGCCGGCCGCCTCGTCGACCCCGGCATTCACCGTGAAGGTCGGCGGACGAGACGTTCCAGGTGGAGGTGAGCCGGGCGACGGCGAGCGGCCGCCGCGGACGCCAGAGCCGGCGCGCCGTCACCCGACTCGGTGGTCACGGCACCGATGCCTGGCCTGGTGCTCCGCTACCTCGTCGCCGTCGGGGACCTCGTTCGGGCCGGCGACCCGGTCGTTCTGGTCGAGGCGATGAAGATGCAGAACAACCTGCCCGCGCCGCGCGACGGGCGCATCGCGAGGCTGCTGTTCAAGGCGGGCGACAACGTCAACCGCGGCGACGTGCTGCTGACGCTGGAATAGCCGGCTGTCGGCTCCGGCCTCGGCTGGCGACGGCCGGCGCTGGACACCGCCGGCCAAGGGTCGGGCCGCGAGTCGACTATCAGCAGCCGCCGCGCGATGACGCTCCAGATGGCGTAGGACAGCCGTCGCCGGGAGTGGCGGGCGAACTCGCCCGTCCAGAAGCCGCCTTCGATCACCTCGCACGTCGACGGCACGTCCCCGATCTCGAGCGGGTGCTTGTGCTCGGCCGCGTACCGCTCGAGCATCTCCGCCGACGGCATCCTCGTGTTCACGACGACGACGTCGACCGGCCGGCCGATGGCCTCGCCGATGGCGCGCACCTCGTCGGCGGCCGTGAAGCCGTTCATGCCGCGACCCTCGGTCAGCAGGTTGGCGACGAGGATGATCGGCCCGTCGATCGCGCGGAGCGCCTCGGCCATGCCTCCGACGAGCAGCGGCGGCATCAGGCTGGTGTAGAAACTGCCTGGGCCGATGATCGCCACCTGGAACCTGCGGATCGCCTCGGCCACCTGCCCGTAGAGGCGCGTCGGCGGGTCGAGCCAGAGCCGCGGACCCGCCTGCCCTCGCGCTGGAGGGCGTCCACTTCCACCTCGCCCGATGTCCGCGTGCCGTCGGCGGTACTCCGCGCAGATCGAGGAGTGCTCGACGCTGGCGGGCCAGACGCGGCCTTCGCAGCCGAGCAGCGCACGCAGCCCGTCGATGGCGGCCAGGAAATCGCCGGTGTACTGCTCCATCATCGACAGCAGGAGGTTGCCGCCCGTGTGCCCCGCCAGGCGCTCGTGCTCGAGCGTCGGCATGCGGGACAGCAGGACGCGCCGCGCCTCGGCTTCGTTCCGCGCCAGCGCCAGTGCGCACTTGAGGATGTCGCCGGGCGGCAGCACGCCCAGCTGGTCGCGCAGCATGCCGGAACTGCCGCCGCTGTCGAACATCGTGACGACGGCGTGGACCTCCAGCCAGGGGTTCGTCTTGAGGCCGCCCAGCAGGCTGGGGAGTCCCGTTCCTCCGCCGATGCATCCGACCTTGATTTCGCGAAGGCGCATACCGCGACTGCTGTATCGGCCGATCTCCGGCCCCGCCGCCAGTGGATGCGCGCCCGTCCGCCGCAGGACCGCGCGTCGATCGGAACGTGTCGCAGCCCCTTTCCGTCCTATACTGACAAGGGAGTGTGGCCCGAGGTCAGACCACGCAGTCGCCGACGCGGCGTCCGGGCGCACAACAGGAGGATGGACACCATGGGCAAATGGATTGGCATCGGAATCGTCGTGCTCGTTCTGGTCGCCGGCGCGTCTGGCGTCTCGACGTACAACTCCCTTGTCACGCTGGATCAGAGCGTGCAGGCCCAATGGGCGCAGGTGGAGAACGTGTACCAGCGGCGCGCCGACCTGGTCCCCAACCTGGTGGAAACGGTGAAGGGGGCGGCGGCCTTCGAGAAGGAGACATTCACGGCCGTCACAGAGGCTCGCGCCAAGGTCGGCCAGGTGAACGCCGGGGACATCGCGAACAACCCCGAGGCCTTCGCCAAGTTCCAGCAGGCTCAGGACGGCCTCTCGTCCGCGCTGTCTCGCCTCATGGTGGTCGTGGAGAAATACCCTGACCTGAAGGCCACTCAGAATTTCCGGGACCTCCAGGCCCAGCTGGAAGGGACCGAGAACCGGATCGCGGTGGAGCGCATGCGTTTCACGCAGGCGGCCCAGGCCTTCAACACGAAGCGCATGAGCTTCCCCACGGTGCTCATCGCCGGGTTCTTCGGCAGCCGCTTCAATGAGAAGCCGTACTTCAAGTCTCAGCCTGGAGCCGAAACCGCTCCCAAGGTCAATTTCAAGTAGATGAAGCGAGTTCTCCTCGTCTGTGTGCTCGTGTGCCTGCCGCTGGTCGCGGCGCGCGCAGCCGAAGTCCCCATCCCGCCTCCGCCCGCGCGGTGGGCCACGGACACGGCAGGGTTCATGAGCCCGCAGGCTCTCCAGGCCGTGGACAGGAGTCTCGAGAACTTCGAGCGGGCGACGGGAAACCAGGTCCTGGTCTGGATCGGCGAGACCACGGGCGACGCGGTTCTGGAGGACTGGACGGTCAGGGCATTCGCGCGCTGGAAGGTGGGGCGAAAGGGACTGGACAACGGTCTGGTCCTGTTCGTGTTCGCCAAGGATCGACAGCGCGCGGATCGAAGTGGGCTACGGGCTGGAGGGCAAGGTTCCCGACGCCATCGCCTCGCGTATCCTCAACGATATGATCCTCCCCAGGATCAGCGGCGGGTGACCGGGATGGGGCCGTCCAGGCCGGGGTGAACGCGCTGCTGGCCGCCGTTCGGGGAGCACGGGCGGGATCACGGCGGAAGGGACGCCGGCCGAACGGAGCAGGATTCACCCCGGGCCGGTTCGAGGGGCCGGCCCATGAGCTATCCCCGAGATGGCGTTCGTGGGTCTCCTCGTCCTCGGATTCCTGATACTGCTGGTCACCAACCCCAGCCTCGCCCTGTACATCCTCTTCAGCATCCTCTCCGGGGGGCGGGGCGGTGGAGGGGGCGGCGGCGGTGGATTCTCGGGCGGCGGCGGGTCCTCTGGCGGCGGGGGAGCCTCGGGGAGGTGGTAGACGGGCTGGATTCACGATGGAGGAGGGACCCCATGCACAGGCGGGCACTGAAACGACTCGTTGACGCGGAGGCGGTCAGGCGGGCCATCGAGCAGGCCGAGCGGCGCACGTCGGGCGAAATCCGCGTGTCGGTGTCCACGTTCTTCTGGGGCAATGTGCGGCGCACGGCCGAACGGGCGTTCGCGCGCCTGGGCATGGACCGGACCGCGCAGCGCAACAGCGTGCTGTTCTTCGTGGTTCCGTCCCGCCGGACCTTCGTGGTGCTGGGCGACGAGGGCATCCACGCCAAGGTCGGTCAGGAGTTCTGGGACGCGGTGGCGGCGGCGATGTCTGCGCGGTTCAAGGACCGCGACTTCACGGGCGGCCTCGTCCACGGGATCACCGAGGCGGGCAGCCAGCTCGCGGAGCATTTTCCCCACCAGGGCCCGCGCGACCAGAACGAGCTCTCCGACGAAGTGGATTTTGGAGGCGCCTGACCCGGGAACGTGAGGCTAGGGCCCGCCGCGGGACTGTTCGATGCGGTGCCGGTCCCGCGGGAGCTGGCGGGCACCGGTGAGGGTTGGCGGGCGCGCTCGTCGCTAGACTTCCGGTCCGGCGAACTGCGGCGTCCGCCAGCCGTCCTCGAGCAGCCTGCGCATGAAGTCCACCGACCGCGCGATCAACTCGGACGGGTCCTCGAACCGCTCGATCTGCTCCGGCGCCGTCAGGGCCGGTGTCGACGAATTCGTAGTACTGCCCGTCGATGTCGCGGCGGATCTCGCACCGCTGGCTTCGCCTTCTCGCTCGAACACCAAATCATCTCGCTCGCCAATTCTAGCAGATTCGTGGCAAGCTGCTCGCCGCTCAGCATGTCGAGCACGCGCGTCGCGCCGAGCGGCGTGCGCACGGCGACCAGGCCGGCCGGCCCGCCGGTGACCCGCCCGATGACGCCGCGCCGCGCTGCTCACCGGGTGGCGGCGCAGCACCTCGACCGCCCGCGCCGCGTCCGCCTCGCGGCACGAACGCGACGAACCGGCCCTCGTTCGCGACGTACATCGGGTCGAAGCCCGAGGATCTCGCACGCGCCGCGCACGTCCTCCCGAACGGCCACCGCCCGCTCGTCGACGGTCGATCGCCGACGCGGGCGCCGCCGGCGATCTCGTTGAGCGCGCTGGCCAGTCCGCCGCGCGTCAGGTCGCGCAGGCAGTGCACGTCGACGCCCGACGACGACCAGGTCCAGCGACCGGCGCGACCAGCGGCGCGCAGTCGCTCTCGATGGCGCTCTCGAACGCCAGGTTCTCCCGCACCGCCATGATGGCCATGCCGTGGCGGCCGATGTCGCCGCTCAGAATCACCGCGTCGCCCGGCCGGACGCTCGCCGGCGCGATCCGAAGGCCGTGCTCGACCAGCCCGATCCCGGCGGTGTTGATGAACACCCCGTCGCCCTTGCCCCGGTCGACGACCTTCGTGTCGCCCGTCACAATCGGCACCCCGGCCTCCCGCGCCGCGTCCCGCATCGACGCCACGACGCGCTCGAGCGTCTCGACCGCCAGCCCTTCCTCGATGATGAAACCCGCACTCAGCGCAATCGGGCGGGCGCCGGCCATCGCAAGGTCGTTGACGGTTCCGTTCACCGCCAGCGTGCCAATCGAGCCTCCCGGGAAGAACAGCGGGTGCACGACGTAGGAGTCGGTCGTGAAGGCGATGCGCGCGCCGCCGGCGTCGATCACCGCTGCGTCGTGTCCGGTGTCGAGCGCCGGATTGCTGAACGCCGCGAGGAACACGCGCTCGAGCAGTTGGTGCATCAGCCGGCCGCCGCCGCCGTGGGCCAGCAGCACCTGCTCGTACTGAGCGAGGGGCACCGGGCACGAGGGCGAGAAGTCGTTCGGCTGGCTCATCGGACGCTCCCCCGCCCGGCCCCGATCCGGCGGTGCCGGTAGTACGCCGCACACGCCCCTTCCGGCGACACCATCGTGGCTCCGAGCGGGTGCTCGGGCGTGCAGCGGCCCCCGAACGCCTCGCACTCGGGCGGCTTCTTGAGCCCCTGCAGGACCAGACCCGCGATGCATTCGGCGGGTTCCGGACGCGGCCCGATCGCGCTCAAGTCGAACCGCTGTTCGGCGTCGAAGGCCGCGAACGCCTCGGTCAGGCCGAGGCCGCTGTGCGGGATCTCGCCGATGCCGCGCCACGCCCGGTTCACCACCTGGAAGACCTCAGCCACCAGCGCCTGCGCGGGCCGATTCCCCTGCTCGGTGACCACGCGCGAGTACTGGTTTTCGACGTCGGCGCGGCCTTCCTCGAGCTGTTTCAGGCACAGGTGGACGCCCTGCAGGATGTCGAGCGGCTCGAAGCCGGTGACGACGATCGGCACGTGGTGGCGGGCCGCGATGGGGATGTACTCGGCGTAGCCCATCACGGCGCACACGTGTCCGGCGGCCAGGAACCCCTGGACGCGGCAGCCGGGCGACCCGAGAACCGCCTCGAGCGCCGGAGGGACCAGCACGTGCGACACGAGCACGCTGAAGTTCGGGATGCCGGCGCGCTTGCGCCTGGTACACGGCCATCGCGTTTCCGGGCGCCGTGGTTTCGAAGCCCACGGCGAAGAACACGACCTGCCGGGCGGGGTTCTCGGCGGCGATCCTGAGCGCGTCGAGCGGCGAGTAGACGATGCGGACGTCGCCGCCGGCGGCCTTGACGGACAGGAGGTCGCGGTCGGTGCCGGGGACGCGCAGCATGTCGCCGAACGAACAGAAGATCACGTCGGGCCTGGAGGCCAGCGCAACCGCGCGATCGATCTTCTCGAGCGGCGTGACACACACCGGGCAGCCGGGGCCGTGCAGCAGCGTGACGTCGGCTGGCAGCAGTTCGTCGATACCGTATTTGAGAATGGCGTGCGTCTGCCCGCCGCAGACCTCCATGATCGTCCAGGGCCTGGTGACCAGCCCGCGGATGGCGCCGAGCAACTTCCCGGCCGCGGCGGAATCCCGGTACTCGTCGACGAACCTCATGCGGCCGGCTCCCCGCCCTCCTCGAGGTCCGGAGCGAGCCGGCTCAGCTCCTCGAAGATCAGCGCCGCCTCGGCCTCGTCGATCCGGCTCAGCGCGAACCCGGCATGGACGATGACGTAGTCGTCCACCTTCACGTCAGGCAGATACGCGAGGTTCACGTCCACGAGGACGCCGCCGAAACTGACCTTCGCCGTGCGCGTCCACGGGTCGTCACCCGTGATGCTCGTGATTCTGCCAGGCACCGCCAGGCACATGCTGCTTCTCCCTCCCGCCAGTGTACCGCTCGTCCCCGGAAATCACTCGTTCCTCTTCACGAGCTGAATCTCGAACAGCTTCGGCCACCACTTTCCGGTGACGAACAGGCGGTCCCGCGCCCGGTCCCACGCGATCCCGTTCAGCACGTCGACGCCGGGACGGTCCTCGAACGGCAGCAGGCCGGTCAGATCGATCCGTCCCACGACGCGGCCGCCCGATGGCTCGATGATGACGATGTGGTCGCTCTGCCAGACGTTGGCGAAGATCTGGCCCTTGACCACCTCCAGCTCGTTGAGGTTCGAGACCTGCCGGCCCTCTTCCGTCACCAGCAGGCTCCCCGTCTCGCGCAGCGACTCGGGGTCGATGAAGCGCAGCGTCGCCGTCCCGTCGCTCATGATCAGCCGCTTCCCGTCGCCGGCGAGACCCCAGCCCTCGCCGCGATAGCTGAACGTGCGCTGCGGCTTGAAGTCGCGAAGGCCATAGACGAAGCCAACCTCCGACCGCCACGTCAGTTGGAACAGCCGGTCGCCGAAGTCGGCCAGGCCCTCGGCGAAATGCTCGGCATCGACGGCGCGCCGCTCCACCGCGTCGCCCGTTTCGAGTGTCACCTTCCGCAACTCCGACTTGCCGGCGAGGCCGATGCTCTCGTAGAGGAACCCGTCCCTGAAGATCAGGCCCTGCGTAAATGCCTGCGGGTCGTGCGGGTAGACCCGCACCACGCGGTAGCCGTACCGAGCCGCCTGTTCGGCGTTCGCCGACGCCGTCGGCTCCCTTCGGCTGGCCGCGAACAGGAGGGTTGCCGCGATGGCCGCCACCACGGCGATCGCCGCCAGGACGCGCCCGCGCCGAGGCCGATCCGCGGTGCGGATGTCGGCGCGCGCTGCCACCCGCTTGTCGCGCCGTCTCCTGCCCTGCTTGGACACTGCATCCCCCCGGCACCACAACCGCGGAACTCAGAAGCCCCGCGCCACACCACCCTCATCCGGCGAGTCGCCTCTCGGGCCGGCGCTGGAGTGGCAGGCGCGGACCGGCCTACATCCCAACTGCCTTCACACAGTTGTCGACGAACGCGCGCTTGGCCTTCGCCGGGTTGGACACCGTCGAGAAGGACTCGCCGAGGTAGTCCCGGGCGTCCTTGCGCCGCGCCGGCTTCATGTCTGGAATCTGGTCGACGAGCGCCAACACCTCGTCCTTCTTCGCCGCGATGCTCTCCAGGAACGGCGCGAGCTGGGGCATCGCCTTGCACGGCCCGCGGTAGATGCGTTCGCGCACCGAGGAGATGCCGAGCCGCTTGTCCGCGACGCCGTAGCCGGTGTTGACCAGGCCGGAGTAGTCGAAATCGTAGGTCAGCGCGTAGATCGTCAGGGCTGGGGTCTGAACCAGCTTCACGTTGTGCAGCGCCATGATCGAGAAGTCGGTGTTGCCGATCATGTACTGCAGCAGCGTCATCAGCATCAGCGACTCCGGTTCGATGAAGTTGAAGTGCCGGTTTGGCATCGTGTAGACCCGGCCCTCCATCCGCCGCGCCGCATCGTCGTCGTTCTCGAGGAGCATCCCGTAGCGAGGCTCGGGCGCGTTGTCCCGCTTCGGGTCGACGTAGGTGACCTTGACCAGCCTGGCCCTGAACGAGCGCGGCGTGTAGAGGTTGAAGATCCGGTAGGTCAGGTACTCGGTGAGCACGCTCTGGTCGCCGTCGCTGCTGTTGCTGCAGTGGGTCACGAGCTTGAGTTCCTTCTGGCCCTCGAACACCGTGCCCGCCAGGTCCTTCTTTGCGAATTCGAGCCGGATCGGCACGACCGAGCAGACGCGCGGGTCGCGCCGCGCGTGGCCTCGGACGCTCACCTGGACGGGAATCGGCTGGACGCCGCCGTCACCCGCCACCTGGATGGTGCCCGGGAACCGCTTCGTGCTGTTCGGGTCGCGGTCCCGGTTGATCGCCCCGAAATCGGAGGTGAACGTGATGGCCAGCGTCTCCTGGCTCTTGAAGAGCGGGAGGTTCTCGGCGGCGACGCGGCGATCGGCCAGTTGCTTCGCGTCGGGCCAGGGCTCCGCCGCTTTGGCGATGGGGTCCTTCTTCACCGGCTTCTGCTTGGCCTGGGCCTGCGCCCGGCCGTGGACACCGGCGACCGTGATCGACAAAACCAGGGCACAGACGATCCCCGCGGCGATCCGCCGGGCCAGCGCGCGTCGTCCCGTCATCGTGGCACCTCCGCGAATCTGGTGAGCAAGCACCACCGTAAGCCGCCCCGACCGGCAATGTCAATCGCGGCCGCCGCTGGCGGCCCCGAGCGGTGTCGCGGGGCAGCTTAGGCTACAATACACCCACCCTCGGGGAGCCTGCAGGAGTCGCGATGACCGCCACGCCGGCCCGGATGCCTCTGACCCGCGTCTCACACAAGAAGATGCTCGCCCTGCTGGCAGAGCGCGAGGCGAAGCGGGGGCTGCTCATTGCGTTCGAGGGTGCCGACGGATCGGGCAAGACGACGCAGCGGAAGCTGTTCACGCGCTGGCTCGAAAGCCAGGGCCACCGAGTCGTCACCACCAAATGGGCGTCGTCGCCCCTCGTGAAGCCCCTGCTGAAGGCGCGGAAGAAGGTGCATGCGCTCAGCCCGGAGGAACTCTGCCTGCTGCAGGCAGCCGACTTCCGGCATCGGCTCGAGCAGGAGATCCTGCCGGCCCTGTGGGACGGTGCCATGGTCGTCGCCGACCGGCACCTGTTCACGAGCCTCGCCCGGGACGCCGCCCGCGGGCTCGATCTCGACTGGATGCTCCACGCCTACTCGCCGCTGTTCTGGCCCGACCTCGTGCTCAACTTCACGGTATCGCTCGACACGTCCACCAGCCGCGTGGCGTCGACGCACACGCCGAGGTTCTACGACGCCGGCCAGGACGTCACGAACCTGGACGACCCCATCAGCAGCTATCGAGCCTTCGAGTCCCGGGTCATTCGCGAGTACCAGAACCTCTCGCTCATTTTCCGGTTCGTGAACGTCGACGGAGAACGGCCCATCTACGAGCAGCACAAGCGCGTCCGGCAACTGTTCCAGGAGGGACGCCGGGCGGCCTGGGGCGAGTGGAACGTCGAGGCGCTGACCGAATGGATCGAGTGGGCAGGCGTCCCGGAGGCGGACCATGGCGAGTAAGGCCGAGCGCCCGGCTCAGCTGATAGCCCTGGACGGCACGCGCCAGGCCGACCTGAGCAAGGCCGCGCGAGCGCTCCGCGCGCGCCTGGCATCGCGAAAGATCAAGGCTGGCCTCAGCTCGTGGGACGCGTCCGGCGTGTTCTTCGAGGTCGGGCTCGGCAAGCGGAAGCACCGGGCCGCATCGCCGCGCACGCTGCTCCTGCTCTATGCCGCGGACCTGGCGTTCCGGCTCCGGTGGGAGATCCGCCCGGCGATCGCCGAAGGCCAGACGGTTATCGCGGCGCCCTATCTCGACACGGCGCTCGCCTTCGGCGACGCCTGCGGCCTGTCGCGCGAGTGGTTGACGTCACTGTTTACGTTCGCGCCCGAAGCGGACGCGCACTACGTCACCCGGGAGCGCAGCAAGGCAGGCGAGTGGAAGGCGAATGGGACGGGAGGCTTCGCCGAGTTCTCGAGCGCCGTAGTCGCGGCGTCGAGGCCGTCCTTTGCGCCTGCCGAGGCGCGGCGCAAGATGCTCGCGTTCCTGGAAGCAGCCGCTCGCCGTCGCGGGAGCCGAAGGCTCACCTGACCGGCTTGCCGGGACCGGCCGGAGCCCGGACGGCCAGGCGCTCGAACACCTGCCTCATCTCGCCGACCTGCGCGCGGTCTCGCACGATGACGGCCACTTCCCTCCTGAAGTCGAGACTCAGCGCCGACAGCGACATGCTGCCGATGACGGCGACCGCGCCGTCGACGATCAGCATCTTGCCGTGCGGCGTCAGGCCGCCGACGTGCTCGCGGCCCAGGACGGTCACCGCCACTCCCTCTCTCCGCTTGACCTTCAGCAAATCGAGAATGGCCGGGTCCGTGAGCTTCGGATCCACGATCGCGATGCTGCGTCGCGCCCGCTCCAGCAGCCGCGTGAACGCCTGCCGCGCATGCTCGGGACCGACAATGAGCCGGCGTCCGAAGCTGGCCACACGCGCCGGCTCCGGTCTCCTGGAGTCGGCGGCGAAGAGGCGCCGGAGTCCGGTCACGACGACCGGGTCTCTAGTCGTCAGGAGGAAGTCGGTCGTGCTCGTGAAGCACTTGCGCGTGAAGTTCAGCGACGCGACCAGCGCCGGGCCGTCGTCGGCCACGATGTACTTCGCGTGGTACTTGACGACCGGATCCGCGGAACGATAGAGCTTGGCTCCCATCCCCTCGAGGACGCCCCACAGTTCACGGAGGCGCTTCGTCCAGCCCTTCGCGCGCGACGTCACCAGGACTTCCACCTTCACGCCCCGCTGCAGCGCCGCGGCCAGCGCGTCGAGGATGTCGAAGTCGTCGCACCGGAAGAGCGACAGGCGCAGCCGCTTGCGCGACGAGCCGATGACGGCCAGGACGGCCGGAAGCCGATCCTCCGGCGTGAAGACGAACCGGTCGGTGGAACGCCGAGCCTTCCCGCGGGCCCTGCTGGCAGGTCGAGTCATACCGCTACGCCTTCCTCTTGGCCACTTCCCAGACCACCGACTGGATGCCCGCCGTTCCGTCCCCCATCAACGCCTGGCTGACGTCGTCGAGGGCCGTGTCCGGGTCGAGCTTGGTGTAGTACTGCACCACCGACTCGTCGCCCTGCGAGACCTGTCGCGGCTCGAAGACGATGCCGTAGCGGGCGAACACGCTCTCGACGTGCCGAATCGGGAAGTCCCGCCCGGTCGCCCCCAGCTCCACCGTCATGATCCGAGGCTTGCGAGCGCCGACCCGCTCCAGGACGACGAGCGCCACGCAGAGGAACGCGGCGCCCACGCCAGCCAGCGCGAACGCGCCGAGGCCGGCAGCCATCCCGAGGCCCATCAGCAGAAAGAGCACGGTGATGTCTTTGGGATCCTCGACCGGGGTTCGAAAGCGGATGATGCTCGCCGCTCCGGCGATGCCGAAGGCGCGCGCCAGCGAACTGCCGATGATGACCATCATCATCGCCCCCGAAACGCAGAGCAGCACCTGCGCCTGCTCCATCGACTGCGTCTGGGGCCGGTCCTGGCGGTAGCGCCGGCTCACCGCGGTCACGAGGAAGCCAATCGCCGCGGCGGCTACCAGCTTGCCGAGATCGACGAACGCCTGCACGCTGGGTGAGGCAGCAGCGGCTGCCGGCGCCCTGGAGGCGCCTGGAAACTCCGCGGAGTGCTCGGCCGCCGGCTGCAGGATCGACCAGCCGACCCCGCCCCACACCAGCGCCGCCACTAGCAGCGCTCCGCCGGCGACGAGCCTGATCGTCGGCCACGGCCACGGCCTGGCCTCCGCCGTCTCGAGCGAGTCGCAGATCTCCAGCACGGAGTCGAGGCGCGACGCCTTCAGCACGGCCCCAACCTGCGCGGACGCGCCGACCAGCCGGAAGCTCCCTCCCACGCGCTGCGCGCTCGTGTGGCCGCGGATGAGGGCGCGCACGCCGGCGCTGTCCAGCGCCGGCACGCGCTGCAGGTCGATCACCAGGCGCCGGTAGCCCTGCCTGAACAGGGCCTGGACGTGCCGCTCGAACCCCTCGGCGGGTCCGCCGGCGACCAGCGGCTCGTTGGGTGAGAGGGTCAGCCTGTCCCGGGACGCCTTCGCTGGCTTGAACATAAAGCAGTCACTCCGGGAGTGATTATCGCACCCACACCCCGATAATCACTCCCGGAGTGATTATGCCGGCAGAACACTTCGCACGAGGAAGAACCCGCGCGACGAACGGCCACCCGACGACGAGCGCACGGAGCCGTGAATGAGACATCCCGGGGATTCTACCGCCATACGACCGGACGATGAGACGTCAGTCGTCCCTCGACGTTGCTCGAGACGCCCTGAGCGCGCGAAGCGAGTCGAAGGGGCGTGGCCCGGTCCGTCGGTCGGCGCGCCCGGAGTCATCCCGGCGCATCACGCGCGGATTTGGTGACGGCGACGCGGGCCGTGTAAGAATCGGCCGCGCATGCACGTTCCAGGCGTTCTTGATGCTCGAACGATCGTCCACGTCCTCTCCTGTGCCGCCGTCCTCCTCCTGGCCCTGCCGGAGGGTGTATTCGCGCAGCCGCAGGCTCCACAAGTTGAACGCCCGGCCGCCCGCGCAACGCGAACGTCCGCGGCCATCAAGGTAGACGGCCAGCTCGACGAGCCCGCCTGGGCGGACGCCGTTCCCATCGGCCGCCTGATGCAGCGGGTGCCCGACGAGAATGCGGCGGCCACCGAGGACACCGAGATCCGGGTCCTCTACACCCCGACGACCCTCTACTTCGGCATCCTCTGCCGCGACCGCACGCCGAAGGGCATCGTCTCGACGCGCCTCACCCGCGACGCCGACATCGAAAGCGACGACGCCGTCCTGATCGCGCTCGACCCGTTCTTCGACCAGCGCAACGGCTTCTTCTTCGCGGTCAATCCGGCGGGGGCGCGGGTCGACGGCCAGATCCAGAACAACTCCGAGGATCTGTCGACGGACTGGGACGGCATCTGGGAAGCATCGGCGCGCATCACGCCGGACGGCTGGGTCGCCGAAATCGCGATCCCCTTCAAGACCCTCCGCTTCAAGCCGGGCCAGACCGTCTGGGGCCTCAACGTCGAGCGCCTGATCAAGCGGCGCAACGAGGTGGACCTCTGGTCGACTCCACTGCGGGACAACTGGGTCTCCAACATGTCCCAGGCCGGACGCCTCGAAGGCATCGACGGCATCAGCCAGGGCCGCGGCCTCGACATCCGCCCCTACGTCTCGGGCGGCAGCGAGAACAGCGACGGCAAGCTCCAGGCGGGCGTCGACGTCTTCAAGAACCTCACGCCGAACCTGAACGCCTCGGTGACGGTGAACACCGATTTTGCCGAGACCGAGGCGGACAGTCGGCAGGTGAACCTGACTCGGTTTCCGCTGTTCTTCCCCGAGAAGCGCGCGTTCTTCCTCGAGGGCGCGGGCGTGTTCGAGGTGGCCGGAACCAACGAGGAAAGCGTTCTTCCGTTCTTCAGCCGGCGGATCGGGCTGCTCGAGGGGCGCGAGGTCCCGATCATGGTCGGGACGAAGATCGTCGGCCGCCAGTCGGACTACAACATCGGCATCCTCGACGTCCAGACGCAAGGCGTCGACGACTTCGGCGGCGACGAGGGCCGCCGGCTCGACAGCCAGAACCTGCTGGCGGCGCGCGTGAGCCGGAACATCTTCCGCCAGTCCTGGATCGGCGGCATCGTCACCCACGGCAATCCGGCCGGCACCGGCCAGAACACGCTCCTGGGCGCCGACGTCCGCCTCGCGACGTCCGAGTTCCGGGGCAACAAGAACCTGAGCACAAGCGCGTTCTTCCTGCGGACGGACGACGAGGCGAGCGGCAAGGTCGACTACGCGTTCGGCGGCAACATCGACTATCCGAACGACCTGTGGGACGCCTCGTTCGGGTGGCAACAGATCGGCGACGACTTCAACCCGGCGCTCGGGTTCGTGCCGAGGCAGGGGATCCGCCGCATTTCGCCGGGCGCGGCCTTCAAGCCGAGGCCCGGCCGTTTCGGAATCCGCCAGTTCGAATTCCAGGTGCATCCAGCGTGGGTCACCGACCTGCACAACGTCATGCAGACGTGGGAGGTGTTCAGCGCCCCGCTCAACGTCGAGTTCGAGTCGGGCGATCGCGTCGAGTTCAACGCGATGCCCCAGTACGAGCGGCTCACCGAGCCGTTCGAGATCGTCGACGGCGTCGAGATCGCGCCCGGCGAATACCGGATGAACCGATGGGGCTTCCAGGTCGAGACGGCCGACAAGCGGCCGGTGATCGCGGAGGCCAGCTACTTCTGGGGCGACTTCTTCACCGGCACTCGACGCGACGTGGAGCTCGGCGTGACGGTCAAGCCGAACAAGCACATCTACGTCTCGCTGCAATACGAACGCAACGACGTGTCGCTCGTCGAGGGCGACTTCAGCGTGCACGTGGTCACGCTCAACGCCGACTACAACTTCTCGCCCAACGTGTCGTGGGCCAACCTGCTGCAGTACGACTCGGAGTCCAGGGTGCTCGGCGTGCAGAGCCGGTTCCGCTGGATCATCAAGCCGGGCAGCGATCTCTTCCTCGTGGTCAACCGCGGCTGGTATCGGAACGAATGGGACAACCGCTACGAGCGCCGATACGACAAGGCGTCGGTGAAGCTCCAGTACACGTTCAGGCTGTAACGACCAGCGTCGTGGCGACGGTGTCCCGGCTGGCCGTGTGGCGCCGGCGTCCCGCCTTCGCTGCCAAGCAGCTTCGGCGAGGCAAGCCCTGCCGGCGATGTCTCGTGGTAGGCTAGCGGCGCCATGACTGCTCTCTTCCGCCACCTCCTCGTCCTCGGCCGGCCGGCCTGCGGCAAGTCCGAGTTCATCGACTTCCTGAAGCGCGCGGATCCGGATGTGCGACGGGGGCTGCTGCACATCGGACGCTTCGAAGAAGTGGACGATTTCCCCTGGCTCTGGGAGAAGTTCCAGGAGGACGTCATCTGGGAGCGCGCCGGCTACGAACCGCTCTATACCCAGGAGTACATGCCCGGCAACCCGGGCATGGCCCCGAAGGGGGCGAAGCTGTTCGACTGGTGCATGCACAAGTTCAACGACGTCATCACGCGCCAGTACCTGAGCCAGCCGGCGTTCTACGACGAGGCGACGCTGCTCATCGAGTTCTCGCGCGGCGGCGCGAACGGGTTCGGCCGGGCGCTCGGCATGCTCGCGCGGGACGTGCTGGCGCCTGCGGCGATCTTCTACATCAAGGTATCGCGCGAGGAATCGTGGCGGCGCAACGTCGCCCGCTACCAGGAGAAACTCAGGCACTCGATTCTCGCCCACATGGTGCCGCGCGAGACGTACGACTACTTCTACGACACCAACGACTGGGAGGAGCTGACCGGCGACCGGCCGTCCGGCTGGCTGGACATCCACGGTGTCCAGGTGCCGTTCGTCTCGATGAACAACGAGCCGGAGTCGACGGATCCGGCCGTACTCGAGCAGCGCTACGCGGCGGCGCTCGGTGAGCTGTGGGCGCTTCGGAGCTCGCGGTGACGACCGTCCCTCGACCCGCCATCTTCCGGCACCTGTTCGTGCTCGGCCGCCCGGCCGGAGGCAAGAGCGAATTCATCGACTTCATGAAGAAGCTCCCGGCCGGCGAGCGCGCGGCCGGCTTCGGCATCGGCCGCTTCGAGGAAGTGGACGACTTCCCGTGGCTGTGGCAGACGTGCCTCGACGATGATCAGCGGGAAGCCCGCGGAGAGCCGAGGCTGGTGTCGGCGCGGACGCCGGAGGGCTACAACATCACGCGGCCGAAGTTCCGCGGCTCGCTGGTGGATCGGTTCAACGAGAAGATCGCGGCCGATTACCTCTCCCGCCCGGCGTTCTACGACGATGGGACGCTCCTCATCGAGTTCGCGCGCGGCGTCGGCGACGGCTTCAGGGAGAGCCTGGAGCGGTTCCGCCCGGACATTCTGTCGCGCGGCGCGATCCTCTACATCAGCGTCTCCTTCGAAGAGTCGTTCCGGCGCAACTCGGCGCGCTACAAGCCCGGGGAGGAGGAGAGCATCCTCTTCCACAAGGTGCCGGACCGCGACATGCTCGGCTTCTTCCGCGACAACGACTGGGCCGACATCACGGCCGGCGCTCCCGACGGCTGGCTCACGCTGGCCGGCGTCCGCGTCCCCTTCGTCTCGATGAACAACGAACCGGAATCCACCGACCCTCTCGTCCTCCGCGACCGATACGCCGGCGCGCTTGGACGGCTCCTGGAGCTCTATCGCACGAGGTGACCGATGTCGAATGTCATGAACCACTCCCCGGCCTACCGCCGGCGCCGCTTCATGAACTGGTTCCCGCTCGGCCTCACGTACGCGACCTATTACATGGGGCGCTACAACCTGAACGTCTCGTCGGAGACGATGATGGGCCAGTTCCACTTGTCGAAAGCCGAGTTCGGCATGATCGCCACCGCGGGGTTCTGGACGTACGCCCTGGCGGTCGCCTTCAACGGACCGCTCGCTGACCGAATCGGCGGGAAGAAGTCGATCCTCATTGGCGCGGCGGGCGCCAGCCTGCTGAACCTGGCCATCGGCCTGCTGTTCCTGAACGGTTGGCAGACCAAGATCGTCGTCGGCATGTCGCTGCTCTACGCGGTGAACCAGTACTTCCAGTCGTTCGGCGCGCTGTCGGTCGTCAAGGTGAACGCGCCGTGGTTCAACGTGCGCGAACGGGGGGTGTTCGGCGGCATCTTCGGCATCATGATCTCGTCGGGCTACTTCCTGGCCCTGACCGTGGGCGGGTGGATCCTGGCGTCGATGGCGTGGTACTGGGTGTTCCTGATCCCGTCCATGCTTCTCGCGATCATGTTCGTCGTCGACGCCGTCATGGTGAGGAACAAGCCGTCGGACGCCGGGTTCGCCAACATCGACACGGACGACGCGACGTCGAAGGACGCCGACCGCGACAAGCCGGTCGACTTCGCCTATCTCGTGCGGCGCGTGTTCAGCAATCGAATCATCCTGACGATCATCGCGGCCGAGTTCTGCACCGGGTTCGTGCGCCAGGGCGTCGTGCTGTGGTTCACGCCGTTCCTCGCCGAGGTTCACGGTGTGAAAGCCCGGGTCGACGCTGTACACGATCGCCTCGATGGGCATCACGGTCGGCGGTATCCTCGGCGGCCTGCTGTGTGGATATCTCTCTGACCACGTGTTCCAGTCGCGTCGGCCGCCGGTGGCGTTCATCTTCTACGTCGCGCAGATCGGGGCGCTGCTGTGGCTCGGCTACAGCACATCGGCGACGATGGCCGCGTTCCTGATCCCGTTCGTGTGCATGTGGATCTTCGGCGTGCACGGGATGCTGTCGGCCACCTCCGCGATGGATTTCGGCGGCACGAAGGCTGCCGCGACGGTGACCGGCATCTGCGACGGCGTGCAGTACGTCGCCTCTGGCCTGACCGGCTTCTTCCTTGGCGGCGCGCTGGACAAGTTCGGCTGGGGCATGTGGACGTGGATGATCATCCCGTTCTCAGTCGTCGGCGCGCTGCTGATGACGCGCCTCTGGAACGAAACGCCGCTCAAGAAGAAGCCCGCGGTGGCCGCGGCCTAGCGGGAGCGGGCGTGACTACCGTCGAACTTCACCGCCACCTCGAGGCGGGCATCCGTCCCGAGACGATCGCCCGCCTGGCTGCCCGCCACGGCCTGACCGAGGTGCGGGCGCGCTCGGGCGCGGTGGTGCCCGGCGCTGATCCGCAGGATCCGGAGTCCATCCGGCGCTACTATGACTCGGTGGCGGCCGGCTTCGGCGCCTCCGACGGCTTCGCGCGGTTCACCGACTCGTTCGGACTCCCCTTGTCCGCCCTCCGCTCGCTCGAGGATCTCGAGGACGCGGTCGTCGATCAGCTCGCCGACTGCGCCGAGCGCGGCGGTCTTCACACCGAACTCCGCGGCTCGCCGTTCACCTACCAGGAGCACATCGACGCACCGGTGGATGAGATCGCGGTCGCGCTGGTACGAGGCGTGGACCGCGCGTGGGCGGAGCGGACGGTGAGCGGCACGTTCGTCCTGGCGTTCAGCCGCCAGAAGGGTCTCGGCCCGCCGGACGCGCCGCCCGTGCAGCGTCAGGCGGCCGTCGTCGCGCGGCTGGCCGCGGAGCTGCACCGACGGGACCGCCCGGTCGGCCTCGACATCGCTGGCTTCCCGGAGGCGACCTATCCGCCGCGGGCGTTCGAGGAAGCGCTGGCGCCCGCGAGGGAGGCGGGCGTGCCGCTGACCGTGCATGCGGGCGAGCAGGGCAGGCCGCCGGACTTCCTGGACGCGCCGCCGGCGCTCATCGTCGAGGCCGTGGAGCGGCTCGGCGCGATACGTATCGGCCACGGGACGTCGCTCGCCGCGTCATCTGGAGCGCGCCGGCTCATGCGGGAGCGTGGCGTGGCCGTCGAGTGCTGCCCGATCTCGAACGCGAAGATGGGGTTCATGCCGATCGCCCACCACCCGCTGCCGCTGCTGCTCCGCGAAGGACTGATCGTGTCGCTCTCGACCGACGACCCGCTGATGTTCGGCCCCTTCACCGTCTCGGAAACATTCGACGCGATCGCCGCGCCGCTCGGCCTCAGTGAAGCCGATCTCCTCGCGCTCACCCAGCACGGGATAGAATCCGCGTTTGTCTCCGACTCCCGCCGCGCCTGGCTCCGGCGGCAACTGGACGACAGGCTCCGGGCCAACCCCTGAGAACGCGGAGGGCACGGAGGTCGCCCGCGTGTGAGCGCCACGCGGGCGGCGTTCAGAACTTGAACACGAGGCCCACGATCAGCGAGAGGTCGTTCTTCTGCAACGTGGTGTCCTGCGGCTTGTTCTTGTAGGTGTCCAGCAGGTCGACCTTGAGTTGCGCCCGCTTGTTGATCGCCACCGCGAAGGTGGCGCCGAACGTGTAGAGCGCGTCGTCGAAGTCGTTCGTCTTCCACAGCGCCAGGAACGATTGCCCGATCGTGGCGGTCGCCGTCAGCTTGTGGGTGAACTTCTCGTCCAACGTGAGTGCCCCGCTCGACGACGAGTCGAAGCCGTAGTCCTTCTCCCACACGCCGCCAACGCCAAGCCCAACGGTGAGCGTCGTGGCCGGCAGGTCGGCCAGCTTGTAGCCGATGCCCCCGGTCGGCGCGACGAGGTAGCTGATGCCCTTGAACTTGTCGTGCAGATAGCGAACGTCGCCGAAGACGAACGTCCGCGCATTGAGCTTGTACTCGTCCCGCGCGGTCAGCGCGTACTGTTCGGCCGTCGCTTCTCCGCCGGATTCGCCATACAGGAACAGGCCGCTCGTCTTGAAGACGTTGCGCGTCTTGGGGTCGTACTTCACGTCGAAGCCGCCGTTGGCATTCACCGTGTCGTTGTTGCCTTGCGTCAGCGCGAGGCCGAAGTTGACGCTGCCCGTCCAGGGGGGCGGCGGTGGTGCTGGAGTCGGCGGCGCAGCAGGAGGCTGGGCCAGGACGGGAGCGACTGCTGCGATCAGCAGCGCCGCCGCCACTGCGACCTGGACGACGAAACGTCTGGGCGCGATGTGAAACATCTCGTTCTCCTCTCGTTCTGCACAGTCTACGGCTCGCGCGAAGTCCACGGCGCGGTCAGGCCAAGGGCCGAGAGCTTCTCCTCGAACTCGGCACGCTCGAGGTTCGGCTTCAACTGACCGTGGTCGTTGCGCGGAAGCCAACCCTCGTCCTGGGCCCGCTGCATCGCTGCCGGCCCCTTTCCTGCGGCAATGGCGGCGATGATGGCCGACTCGGCGTCCGAGAGCCGCGTCGCCCGGCGGCGGTAGTCGACGAACGCCTCCCACGCCATCGGCACCCACCTGGCCACGATCTGCTCGCCAATCGCGTGGGCGTATTCGCGAATCTCCTGCTGCGCGTGAACGTCCATCCGCAGATGGAGGAAGTGCAGCAGGTTGTGAAGATCGATCTTCCAGTACGCCTCGGTGAAGGTGGCAAGCGGCAGATCTTTCCGCGCCTGTTCGCGCGCCACGCCCGCGGCAAGCCGCGCCTGGTACATCGCCCGCGCCCTGTCCTGGAACTCGCGCTCCTCCTCGGACAGGCGCCCGCCGACGTCGTCGGAGAGCACGCCGGCGCTCCCCTGCCGGTTGACGGACGACTGCGTGCGCCACGCGCCCGGCACCGTGCGCTGCGCGACGCCGATCGCCTCTGAATAGCGGGTGGAATACTCGTTGACGCTGGCGGTCCGGTGGCGGATCCACTGGCGCCAGACGTCCATCGGCACGCGGACGTGCAGCTTGATCTCGCACATCTCGAACGGCGTCGTGTGGTCATGGCGCATCAGGTACCTGAGGAGCGCCCGATCCTCCTGCACGCGCCGCGTGCCCTTGCCGTAGGACACGCGCGCCGCCTGCACGATGGCCGCGTCGTCGCCCATGTAGTCCACCACCCGCACGAACCCATCGTCGAGCACGCGGATCGGCTCTCCGAGGATCGCGTCGAGCGCCGGCACCGTCGGGCGGACGATCGGCTCGAACGTCCGCGTCTCAGCCATGCCTATCCCTCCGTCTCCCGGAAATGGTAAGAGCCACCTTTTCAGAGGTTCGGGAGTGATTCTACATGGAAACGACGGGTTCCAGCCGGCGGCGCTGATCTATGATTGGTGTGCTTTGGCCCGCTCACCCCTCCGGCTCATCATCGCGGGTACTCTGCTGGCGCTGGCCGTGACGACGTTGGTCGCTCGACAGGGCTCGGCTCCGCGCGCCGCGCTGCCGTTCACCGTCGTCTCCTCCGACGCACGCCGGCCGCTCGCGGCGTCGTTCGTCGGCGAGACCGTGATGGTGTCGCTCGACGATCTCGCGGCGCTCTTCCAGCTGGCCGTCCGGGAAGACGCGATAGCCGGCGGCGTCACGGTCGGCTACAAGGGGCGAACCGTCATCCTCACAGCCGGCCAGGCGCTGGCGTCCGCAGGCGGCCGCCTCGTGTCGCTCCCGGCCCCGCCCGTGAGGGACGGCCGGCGTTGGCTGGTGCCGGTCGAGTTCGTCAACCGCGCGCTCGGACCCATCTACGACGCCAGGCTGGACGTGCGGAAGAACTCGCGGCTGGTGCTCGTCGGCGACGTGCGCGTGCCGCGCGTCTCCGTCCGTCAGGAGACGTCGGGTGCGCTGACGCGCGTCATCTTCTCGATCAACCCCAAGGCACCCTACACCATCTCTCAGGAACCAGGCCGCGTGCTCGTCCGCATCGACGCCGACGCCATCGACGCAGGGCTGCCGACGTTCACCCCGCTCCCGCTGCTGCAGTCGATCCACCTCTCGGAGGCGGGCCAGACGATCGCGCTCGACGTCGGCCCGCGCTTCGGGTCGTATCGCGCCTCGGCCGCGGCCCAGGAAGAGGGCGGCGTCCAGGTGATCGTGGACTTGTCGGCCGCTGCTGCCGAGCAGGCTCCGCCGGCGCCGCCGCGCGGAGGACTGCCGGCACTGCCCGTTCCACCGCTGCCGGACCTCCAGCCACCGACTGCGCAGCCGACGGCCGGCACGCTCCGCACGATCGTGATTGACGCCGGCCACGGCGGCGACGACATCGGCGCCAGAGGCGCCACTGGCGTCCTGGAGAAGGACATCACGCTGGCGCTGGCGAGGCGGCTGAAGAGCGCGCTCGAGAGCCGGCTCGGCGTGCGGGTGCTCCTCACCCGCGACGCTGACCAGTCGGTCCCCCTCGACGACCGGGCGGCGCTCGCGAACAACAGCAAGGCCGACCTGTTCGTCAGCCTCCACGCGAACGCGTCCGCGCGCCAGACGGTCAGCGGCGCTCAGATCTACTTCTTCTCCGCCGACCACGCTGCCGATGACGCGCAGAAGGCGGTGCTGCCGCCGCAGACCCTGCCCACGCTCGGCGGCGGCTCGCGCGTGATTGAGATGATCCCGTGGGAGATGGCGCAACTGCGCCACCTGGGCGAGTCGGGATCGCTGGCCGGCGCCATCGAGGAGCAGTGCCGAGACCGGATCAGGATGAATCCCAACCCGGTCCTGCAGGCCCCGCTCCGCGTGCTCGCCGGCGCCAACATGCCGGCCGTCATCGTCGAAGTCGCCTTCCTCACGAATCCGGACGACGAGCAGCAGGTCGGATCGGAAGCCTTCCAGAACATCCTGGCCCAGGCGCTCGTCGACGGCTTCCTTCGCTACCGCGACGCGGCTGGTCAGCCGAGGCCGCCGCAGAGCGCCGCGCCCGCGCCGCGCCGGGAGCCGGCCAGGAGGCGCCCATGACGAGGGGCCGCAAGGTCGCGCTTGTCGCGCTCACGCTGGTGCTCGGCGCGGCCTTCGCGGTCGCGTTCGTCACGTTGCCGCGGTGGCATCTGGAATCAGGAAGCGGCGCGGCCCGCGTCGAACCCGCAGCGGCACCCGCGACGCCGAAGATCAACGCGCGGCTCTTCTACGTGTCCGAGGACGGCCAGCACCTGCTCGCGGCGGAACGGGAGGTGCCCTTCGGCGAAGGCACGCTCATGCAGGCTCGCCGCATCGTCGAGGCGCAGCTCGAGCGCCCGGCGCCGCCGCTCGTCTCGGCCGTTCCGGAGGGCACGAAGCTCCGCGCAATCCACCTCGGTGCGACGGGCGACGCGTACGTCGACCTGAGCCGTGAGGCGTCGTCGTCGCACCCGGGCGGCACGTTCGACGAGATACTCACGGTATACTCCATCGTCAACGCCGTCACCGAGAACCTGCCCGCCATCCGCTCGGTCCAGATTCTCGTGGACGGCCGCGAGGTGGACACGCTGGCCGGCCACGTGGATCTCCGGCGACCGCTGCCCCGCGGCGCGTCGTGGATCCTGGAGCCGCCGCTCCGCGAACCCGCTCGTCAGGATTGAGAGAGGACACGATGCCTCGCTTCGACAACCGTCCGGCTCACGCGCTCCGTCCCACGCGGCTCACGCCGCACTACGTGAAACATCCCGAGGGCTCGGTCCTCATCGAGGCCGGCGACACGCGGGTGATCTGCACGGCGAGCGTCGAGGACCGTGTGCCGCCGTTCCGGCGCAACTCGGGCAAAGGGTGGGTGACGGCCGAGTACGGCATGCTGCCCCGCTCCACCACCACGCGGAACCAGCGCGAGGCGTCGGCCGGCAAGGTGGGCGGGCGGACGCAGGAAATCCAGCGGCTGATCGGGCGTTCGCTTCGCGCCGTCACGCGCCTCGAGGAGATGGGCGAGCGCACGATCTGGGTGGACTGCGACGTCATCCAGGCGGACGGCGGCACGCGCACCGCGGCGATCACCGGCGGCTTCGTCGCGCTCGCGCTGGCGCTGCAGAAGATGCGCGCGCAGAACCAGATTTCCACGATGCCGGTGCGCGACTTCGTGGCGGCGACCAGCGTCGGCATCGTGGACGGCCAGCCGCTGCTCGATCTCGCGTACGAGGAGGACTCGCGCGCGGACGTCGACATGAACATCGTCCAGACCGGCGACGGGCGGTTCATCGAGGTGCAAGGCACGGCCGAGGCCGCGCCGTTCGGACGCGACGCGCTGCTGGCGCTGCTCGATCTCGCCCAGGAGGGCATCCGCCAGCTGAACGCCCTGCAGCGGGAGGTCGTCGGGGAGCTGCTGTGAGTACGCTCCTGCTGGCCACGACCAACGCCGGCAAGCTGCGGGAAATCAGAGACGTGCTGGCCGGTGTGCCGATTGACGTACGCGCGCTGGCCGACTATCCCGCCGTTCAGGAGCCCGAAGAAACCGGTCGCACCTTCGAGGAGAACGCGCGCCAGAAGGCGCTCTACTACGCGGCGGCCACCGGGAAGCTGGTCGTGGCCGACGATTCGGGTCTCGAGATCGACGCGCTCGACCGCGCGCCTGGCATTCACTCCGCACGCTTCGGCGGACACGAGGCGTCCGGGTATCCCGAGAAGTTCGCGCTGATCTACCGGATGCTCGCGGAGCGGGATGCGCCGGAGAGCGCCGCGCGGTTCGTGTGCGCGCTCGCGCTGGCGCGTGGCTGCGAGGTGCTCTTCGAAGCCCGGGGCGTGGTGGAAGGCCGGATCACGTCGCCGCCGCGCGGTTCGGGCGGTTTCGGCTACGACCCGATCTTCTTCTACCCGCCGTTCAACTGCACGCTTGCGGAAGTGCCCGCCGAGCGCAAGTCGTCGGTCAGCCACCGGGGGCAGGCGTTCAGGGCGCTCAGGGAATACCTGGTCGGCTCATGGCCCAGGGCTCAGGGCTCAGGGCTCACCCCTCGACTTCGCTCGGGGTGCCCTGAGCGAGACCGCGAAGCGGCCGAGTCGAAGGGCAGGGCTCAAGGCCCAGGGGCATGACATCCCGCAGCGCGCAACGCGACGCCGCTCCGCCAGCCGACGTGCGGCTCGACGTGTGGCTCGACGTCGCGTGCCTCTACAAGACCCGGTCGGAAGCGCAGAAGGCGTGCAACGGCGGGAAGGTGGAGATTGGCGGCCACCCGGCCAAGCCGCATCGGCCCGTGCACGTGGGCGACGAACTCCGGATCACGAGGACACAGGGGAGCCGGCAGGTGGTCGTCGTGCTCGCGCTCGCCGATCGTCACCGGCCGAAGGCGGAGGCGCGCGCCCTCTACGAGGATCGCACCCCGCCGCCGACGCCTGAGGAACTGGAGCGGCGGGCGCTGCAGCGCGCGTTCCGCCAGTCGTTCGGCGCGCCGCGGCCGACGCGCGCGCCCGACAAGCGCGAGCGCCGGGCCCTGCGCAAGCTCAAGGAATTCTGACTACTCGGCCCGAAGCGCCACGAGGGGATCCACCCGCGTCGCGCGCCACGCGGGCACCAGGCACGCGGCGAGGGCCGCGACGGCCAGGCAGCCGATCGCGCCGACGAAGGTCGGGATGTCCGCCGGCGGCACATCGAACAGTTCACCCCGCAGCCAGCGGCCCGCCCCGAACGCGCCGCCCAGCCCCAGCACCATGCCAATCGCAACGGGCGGGATGCCGCGAGCCAACACCCAGATCAGCACGCGTCGGCGTGACGCGCCGACCACCATGCGGAGGCCGATCTCCTGCCGCCGCCGGTTCACGGTGAAAGCCAGCACGCCGTAGACGCCGAGCATCGCGAGCAGAAGCGTGGCGCCGCCGAACAGGAAGACGGCGCCCGCCCTCAGGCTGAACCCCTCCAGCGACGCGGCGACGATCTCGTCCATCGTCTTGATGTCTGCCAGCACGAGGCCGCGGTCGCGCCGGGCCAGCGCCGCCCGCAGCGCGGGCGCGGCGGACGCCGGTGCGCCGGACGTCCGCACCACCACGCGCATCACCGCCGAGGCCATCACCTGGTACGGCGCGTACATCGCCAGCGTGTAGTCGTCGCCGAGCGAGTTCATGCGCACGTCACCGACCACGCCCACCACTTCGGCCACCACCTGCCCGGCGCCGGTGAAAATCCCCATCCGCTTCCCGACCGGATTGGAGCCCGGGAAGAGCCGCCTGCCCACCGATTGGCTGATCACCACCACCGGCGGGCGCGCGCCCGCCGCGGCATCGGTGGCGGACACGCCCCGCCCCGCCACCAGGACCCCCGTGTCGCTCCTGGAGATGTCGCGTCCCGCCAGCACCGGGATGCCCATCGTCGCGAAGTAGCCGGGGAACGAGAAGCGAACGCACGCGAGCGGCGCGTCGCTCGTCTGGGCCGGCGGGTGGTCGGCGTCCCACACCGGAATGTTGCCCGCCTGATCGAGAATCGGCACCGAGTTGATGACGTTGGCGCTCTCCACGCCGGGCAGAGCTCGGATCTCCTCGAGGAACCCTTCGAAGAACCGGACGCGCGCGGGCGCGTCCGCGTAGGCCGCGCCGGGGAGCTGGACCTGGGCCGTCAGCAGGCGACCGGTTCGGAAACCTGGATCCACCGCCTTGAGCTTCAGCAGGCTCCGTCCGAGCAGCGCCGCCGAGACAATCAGGACGACGGACATCGCCACCTGGAGGGCCACGAGCCCCTGCCGGAACAACGCGCGGGAGGCGGCCTCCGTAGTCCGCGATCCGGCCCTGAGCGTCGTGCCGGCGTTCGACCGCGCGCCGAACCACGCGGGAACGAGGCCGACGATGAGGCTGGTGAGGAGGGTGACGCCAATCGCGAAGGCCAGGACGGGCCCGCCAAGCGGGAGCGAGGTGACGCCGAGCGAGTCGAGCGCCACGAAACGGAGGACGAGGCCGCGAAGCCAGACGGCCAGCAGCACTCCCAGCGCGCCGGCGGTGACGGCCACGAGGAGGCTCTCGGCGAGCAGTTGCGCGCCCAGGCGCCCGCGCGTCGCGCCAAGGGCCGAGCGCACGGCCAACTCCGCCTCGCGCGCGGCGCCGCGGGACAGCAGCAGGCCGGCAACGTCCGCGCACGCGACCAGCAGCAGCACGCCAACCGCGGCCATCAGGATGAGGAGGTTCGGGCGGTCACCCTCGGCCAGCGCCTCCTGGAGCGGCGTCAGCAGCAGCGCCTTGTTCCGGTTGCTGTCGGGGTAGTCCTTCTGCAGTTGGGCGCTGATACCGTCGACCTGCCGCTGCGCGGCACCGACCGCGATGCCAGGCTTCAACCGGCCAAGCAGCATCCAGTTGTGAAACCGCCGCACGTCCGCCCCCTGGGCGTTCCGCTGCATCGGGGTCCAGACATCGACGTCGTAGGCAAACCGGAAGCCGGGCGGCATCACCCCGACGACCGTGACCGTGCCCGGAGTGGGGCCGACGCCGAGGGGCAGCGTGCGGCCGATGACGTCTCTCGCCCCGCCCAGCGACCGCTTCCAGTAGCCGTCGCTGACGATGGCTACCGCGGGTCCGCCGCGCTCGCCCTCGGCCGCCTGGAACTCGCGCCCGACGGCCGGGCGCACGCCAAGCGTACTGAACAGGTCCCACGACACCTGGGTGAGGAACACCGATTCCGCACCGTCGCCCTGCCGAACCGTGACGCGTCGGGCATCCGGCAGGTAGGCTGACAGCGACGCCAGGAGCGAGGCCCGCTCCCGGTAGTCGTAGTAGTCCGGCGCCGCGACCCATGGGTTGATCTCGCCGCTGAACGTGGCGCGTCCCATCACGAGCCGGCCGGGCTCCTGGTACGGCAGGGGATTGAAGAGCGCGACGTAGAGCGCGCTGAAGATCGCCGTACTGGCGCCGATGCCGACGGCCATCGTCAGAACCGGCACCGCCAGCACGGCGGGTCTCCGGCGTAACGCGACGAGCGCGCTTCCCAGTTCGGAGAAGATCGTGCCGAGCATGCGCCCCCTTTCCTCCTGTCCCTTATTGACGAGGATTCGACGGCGGGGGTTGCCAGGCCGGACGACTTCCGAGGGGGAATCGAGCGACGATTCGGCGGGTCGAACGGTCTACTTGCGGCTGCTGCTGCCGATCGGCGGGACCTTCTTCGTGGAGAGCGCCGTCTCCGGCACCCACCCATCGCACTTCGGCGCCCTCACCCGGAAGTAGTAGAGCTTCTTCTCGACGTCTCGCTGCACCTCGAGCAGATCCACCTGCGTGGCGTGCTCGACCTGGCAGACGACGGCCGTGCTGACCGCACTCTGCAGCAGCGAAACGAGCATCGCGGCAGCCGGCGGCCTCGACCCGGGCTGACTGCCGTCGAGGAATGCGCGGCCCGGCACCTTGAAATCGCCCTTCGAGGTGGCGATGGTCGCGGCGTTCGGCACGATGGTCTGCGCCGGCGCTGAGGCGGCGAGCAGAGCGATGACGGCGAGCGACAGGCCGAGGAGTCGCATCGACGGCCTCCTGAGAGCCATTCTACACGTTCGACGGCGGGCCGGACCTCCGGCCAGGAGCCCGGTGGGGCGGGCGTTCGGCGCTCGAGGGGAATTGGGAACCACAGTCGTCGGTGATAACCTATCCTGGGAAGTCCGAGCGTGCTCGTTTTCCAGGAGCATCGGTTCGCATTTCGGAGCGCTTGCTGATGAGCGAAGATGACCGACGCGAATCGCGCCGAGTGAGCTATTTCATTGAGGCTCGACTCGAGGGAATTGATGTCGGTCGGAGCCACGTCCGGATTGCGGACCTGAGTGCCGATGGCGCATTTGTGGATGCACGTACCGTGCTGCCGGCTGGCACAATCGCGCGTCTGCATCTTGCCATCGACTCCACAGAAGTGTCAGTGCTCGTGGAGGTGCGGTACAGCATGGTGGGCTTCGGCATGGGCGTGCGATTCATCGAGGTCGATGACGCGACACGGCGGGTGTTGAATTCGGTCATCGCCCAGAGGACCGGAAGTTAGCCGCGTCTTCTCCTCCGTGGTAAGCTGACGGAGGCCTCTTCTTCCTGCCAGATGTCGGGGCGTAGCGCAGCCTGGTAGCGCGCCTGCCTTGGGCGCAGGAGGTCCCGGGTCCGAATCCCGGCGCCCCGACCACTTCACCTCGGAAAACACGGCGAAGCCGCTGGATGCCAACCACTTAGGTGCGGGTGTCCGGATCACATCCAGCGGCGCGCTTTCCCCGGCGGCCCGGTCTTTCCCCCGGTTTCCCCGAAAGAGCCGGCACCAAAGCCGGCACCATACATCTGGAACGGGAACGTCGGAAGGGCCAAGACCGCGGATGCTCTCGGACGCTCAGGGCTTGCTCGCCTCCGTCTCCAACGCAGCGATGCCCGAGAGGACTACCGGGTCCTGGTTCGGAAACTCGGCCACGAGCGAGAGCCTCCCGCCTAGAGCCTCAACGTAGCCCCGCAGCGTGGAGATGAGGAGATCGCTACGCTGTTCGAGCCGCGACACGCTGTCCTGGCCCACACCGAGCACCTGCGCCATCCGCTTCTGTGTGAGCTTGTGCGCTTGACGGAGTTCCTGCAGGGACTTCTCCTGGGCAATCAGCGTCGCCGCGCGCGCTGCGATCCTCCGTCGGCGGGCCGCCGGAAGCTGCTTTCGGATGCGGTCCAGGTTCTTCATGTTTGGTGGGTCGGTATGGAATTCAACGTCCCAAGTCATCGCGCTTGCCTACACAGAATGGCTCAGAATACATATGGAGTCAAGTCCATATTTGACCTCAGCGGACTCGCCGTTGTCATAGGCTCTCCGGGCGAGAGCCGAATCCCCACGGTTTCCTGGAGCGTGTCCAGTTGCAGCGTCACGTCCTGTTGCAGCTTCCGGCTTAGAAGAGGTACCACGACGACGGCGACATGCAGCCGACCCCCGTAAAATGGGGCCGGCTGTCATGTCTCGTGGCCTCGAGTGGTCTGCAAACGGCGCGTGTTTCGGAACGGCTTGCAGATGCTTGCAGGCGGCGGCCTGAGCGCAGGAGGTCCCGGGTCCGAATCCCGGCGCCCCGACCAATCACTCCACTCGGCTTTCGGCTCTTGGCTTTCGGCTCCGGGCCTCAGGCGCCGCACGACCGGACGGCCCCGCGCCGCCGGGTCAGAGCTGGGGCCGCCGTACTGCGCCGGGTCGATTCCGGTGCCTCCGGCCCTTTCGCTACGGACTGTGAGTCCTCCCTGGGCCTCCTCAATCGCGTTCCACGCTGACAAGCACCCGCATCTCCAGGTCCTGTCAACGCCGGTCCAGAACCTGACATTTCCGCCGGGTGAAAAGCCGACAGATCGAGGTCCGGCCTCTACTAGTCCCTGCTGGCATAACCCCACTTGCCGTTGACAACGACTGGCGCCAGCCCCTCAGAAGTTTCCTTCAACTTGATGCCCCAGTCGTCGAGGACATACGGACCGATGACCATGGTTCCAGTCTTGTCGACGTAGCCGTATACGCCCACCGCGCCGCTGCGGCGTGTCAATCCCCTTTGACGATAGTTCTCGCGCCTTCGCAGACAACAGCCCGAGCCTGCTGGGTTGCTGTTCGCCTTACGCTTCAGGATATACACCGCGTTGTCCCGGAATGGCCGTGCTCGAACCTTCCCAAGACGCAGGCAGCAGGGGCTCTAACGCGCCGACTCCTCACGCTTCAGTTCGCCGACCCGCGCCATCGCATAGTCTTTGAGCCTTGCCGCCTCGGCGGCAATCCGAGTCTCGCCCACCCGCTCAACGTGCGGGACACGGCGGTCGAGCGCCTCGATGAGTTCGATGAGCGCAGCAATAGCCCGGTCGGGATCTTGGTCCACCATTGGGGTTCATCCTTCGAGAACAGAAACGCCGCACTATTCGGGCTTGCGGTCATGCCGAGGGCGTGGTCCACGTCGGTGGACGGATTGACTACGCTGCTTGACGCGCAGTGGCTCGTCGCTCAGAGGCGGCCGGGGGCGCCGGGGCGTCGGCGTGGCTTCTGATCGCCGCGGTTCGGCACAGGTCTTCGGCGGTGGTCGGTTGCGTCCTCGACGCCCTTCAGGATCTGCGCCTCGTAGCCCTGCCCCGCGCCCGCGAGTTCCTCGACGCTCTCCTCGGCCGCGCCGGCCTCCCGCGACACTCCTTGCATGTCTCCCGACTGTCCACCGCTATCTGGTCCGCCCTCGCCTGAACGGGGATCCGGCTCATCCAGAGGTGCGTCGTTCTCCGGCAGGTAACGCGTCATGATGGACACCTCTGCTGTTATGCGTCGTTCTTTCCGGCGCTGAGCCTCGCGCTCGTCTCCCTCGCGTCGATCATCGGTCCCAACGCGATGGCAGGGCTGTCCAATATCGCACAGCGTCGAAGAAAATGAACGCCTTCTATGCCTCCCTCGACAAGAGGGTGAAGGAGGACCACCAGTGCAATGACCGCTCAAACACCAAGGAAGGCCCGTACACGGAGTGGTACCGGAGAAGTGACTGGCGATATCCCCGCAGTCTGCGCTGGACCATGGCACACGTTTCGGGTAGCGTCTTGCCATGGGCAAGTCACGGAAGCGGGGCCGGCAGGCGAAGCCGGCTCCTGAGGCTGTCAAGTCGCGGAGAGCCGTCCTGCTGGCCGCAGGAGTCCTGCTCGCGTTCGCCGTCGTGGCCGCCGGCGTCTACTGGTGGAGCCAGGCAAGGCAGCCGGACCCGCTGCAGACGTTCCAGAAGCTCCAGGGCCGCTGGCAGCGCACCGACGGCGGGTACATCATCGACATCAGGAGCGTCGACGCCGCCGGGAAGATGCGCGCGGCCTACTACAACCCGAGGCCGATCAACGTCGCGAAGGCCGAGGCCTCGCTCGACGGCGGCCTCGTGAAGGTCGTCCTCGAGCTCCGGGACGTCAACTATCCGGGCTCGATCTACACGCTGACCTACGACAAGGCCGCTGACCTGCTCGCAGGCTCCTACTTTCAGGCCGTCGAGCGAGCCACCTTCGACGTGTCCTTCACGAGAATGGCGGCCGGCCCGCAGTGACGCCGTCGCGCGCGGCGGGCCTTGTCCGGGTGCGCGCCGGTCACTGCGCCGCGGACGTTCGCCGTCAGGACGTTCGCCGTCAGGACGTTCGGCGTGCCATTCAGCGGCCGCGCAGCTCGCCCGAGGCGCCTTACTCCTCCTCTTCGACGAGCACCTCCACCGTACCCTTGCGGATCGCACGGGCTAACGCCGCGTGGTCCTTCTCGTTCTGGTCGGCGTAGGCGACCGAGAACGCCGCGATCGCCTTGTCGAACGCGTCGCTCTTGCCCATATACCCGCTGAGCGTGGCCGGACTGCCCGACCTCGCATGGGAGAGTGCGAGCGCCCGGCCGCACCACCTGGCGTAGTTGTCCATCTCGGCCCGGCCGAACGTCTCCACCAGGGCGCTGAGCTTCATGTCCCGCAACTGGCGGACGAAGAAGTCGCGTCTGGGCCCGCGGCTCCAGCCGAGGAAGATGTCGCTCGCGGGCTGCATGCGCCGGTAGCCGTCGACGACGCGCTGGCCGTGGTTCGGGAAGACGCTCTTGCCTGCGTACGGCTCCAGGACCGAGGGCCGGGCCTCCTTCACCTGGAGGAACAGCGGATCTCCATCTCCGGCGGTGAACAGAATCACCCAGCAGGACGTCCCGACGCTGCCGACCCCGACGACCTTCATGGCGGCATCTCGAATCTGGAAGCGATCGAGCAGCGCGTGATAGGCCGTGGGAAGCGTGGCGCGGTACCCGTCGAACACGTCCAGGACGGCCCGCTGGACCTCGCCCGGAGGATGGCCCTCGGCGTGGAAGATGGTCGGGAGCAGGTCCTTGATGACGGGGACGTCCCCCTTGTGCTCCACGAGCTTTGGGAACATCTCCTCGCCGCGGCTCTTGGTCCTCTCCTTTTCGATGCGCTTGAGGAGGAACTTGCGGCGCTTCGGCGTCAAATCCGCCAGCAGCTCGTCCGCCGTCAGCGTCCGGTACCACAAATCGAGCGTCTTCAGCTGGCCGAACTCGGCCATCGACTCCCGGTAGCCGCGGACACACGTCATCGCCGCGTCCTTCGCCGCGGACTCGCTCAGGCCGTTGTCCCGGCACGCCACGACGAAGCTCGCGGCGAGGCGCTTCACGTCCCATTCCCACGGCGCCGGCAGCGTCTCGTCGAGGTCGTTGATGGAGAAGATGAGCCTCCGCTCCGGCGTGGCGAATCCGCCGAAGTTGCACAGGTGGGCATCCCCGCAGCACTGGACGCGGACGCCTGTCGCCGGCGTCGACGCCAGGTCAGCCGCCATCGTCAGAGCCGCGCCCCGGTAGAAGGTGAACGCGGAGCGGACCATCCGGCCGTGACGAAGCGGGAGCAGGTCGGCGTGGCGCCCCTTCTCCGCGTCCAGCACCAGTTCGACCGCGTCGCGCCGCCCCTTGGGGGCCTTCCAGGCGGCGTGGTCCTCCCGCGGGCACTTCTCTCGCAGGGCCTTGCCGGCGGCGTAGTGCTCCGCGAACGATTTCGACTGGGCGATCACCTGGGCTGGCGTGACGACTGGTTTGACCGCTCGCTTGGCGACCGGCTTGGCGACCGGCTTGGCGACCGGCTTGGCGACCGGCTTGGCGGCCGCCCGCCCGCGCACCTTTCGAGGCCTCCCCGGCGTCCGCTTCGCCGGCGCGCGTTTCGCCACGCGCTTCCTCCGAGTCCGGACGGGCTTGACCTCTTCACTCGCCGGCGGCGTGGACTCCTCACTCGCCGGCGGCGCGGCCTCGGGTAAAGGGATGTCCGGCTCCGGCGACGATGCGGCCGGCTCCGGCATGGTGATTTCGTCCATCGGAACACCCTCTTTCGTATGCGATGTCGTGTGAAGGCCCATTCGAGACGGAGTGTAGCGCGCGCCACCCCGTATTGCACGTTCTTTGCGGACGGGATGTTGCGGGGTGCGGCCCGCTGGACTACGATGGATGGCAGGATCGGAGGTGCCTGATGAGAAAAACCGTGTTACTCGCGACGGCGTTCCTGCTCGTCGCCTCGTTCGCGTCGGCGCAGGACGTGTCCTACAACTTCGACCAGAAGGCCGACTTCGCGAAGCTCAAGACCTACAAATGGGTGGCCGTCAAGGACGGGGAGCAGCTCGACGAGCTCAACGCCAAGATGGTCGTCCAGGCGATCGAAACGCAGCTCACGGCGAAGGGGCTGAAGAAGGTCGAGAGCGGCGACGCCGACCTGCTGGTGGCCTACCAGGTGGCCGTCAGCAAGGAGAAGCAAGTGACGACCTTCAGCAGCGGGTACGCCATGGGACCTGGATGGGGCGGGCGGTACTACGGCGGTTACTACGGCGGCTACGGCGGTGGGACGACCACGGCCTCGACCTCGACCATCTTCATCGGGTCGCTGGCGCTCGACATGTACGACAGCGCGGCGAAGACGCTGATCTGGCGGGGACTGGCCTCGAAGCAGATCGACACCAAGGCGAGTCCGGAGAAGCGGCAGAAGAACCTGAACAAGGGCATGGCCAAGCTCTTGAAGAACTACCCGCCCCCGGCGAAGAAGAAGTAGCGGACCTCGAGGGGCCGGGACGGAGTCGTCCCGGCCCTTCTTTGCCATAGCCGACCCGCCTGGTTCGGGGGCATACTGCCTCCATGAGCGCCTCCAGCACCCACGACAAGGCCCTCCGCATCAACCTCGACGCCGCCCGCTATGGGACGTTCGCGGAAATCGGCGCCGGCCAGGAAGTCGCGCGCTGGTTCTTCATCGTCGGCGGGGCTGCCGGCACCGTGGCCAAGACGATCTCCGCCTACGACATGGATGTGTCCGACGCCGTTTACGGCGCGGCGCGGCGCTACGTGAGCCGGCAGCGGCTGCAGGCGATGCTCGACCACGAATGGCAGCTGCTCGTCGAGCGCCTGGACGCGTCCCGCGGCGCCTCCACCCAGTTCTTCGTGTTCGCGGACACCGTGGCGGCCAAGAGCTTCTCGAGACAGGAAGAGGGACACGGCTGGCTGGGCATCCGGTTCCAGTCCGCGCCCCGCGCCGCCCCGTCGGAAATCCTCGTCCACGCCCGGATGTGGGACCTCGAGAATGCCAGGCAGCAGGAAGCGCTGGGGATCCTCGGCGTGAATCTCCTCCACGGCGCGTTCTTCAACGCCACCAGCCCCGAGGCGCTCATCGGCTCGCTGATGGACAACCTCTCGCGGGACCGGATGGAAGTGGACATGATCAGGTTCTGCGGGCCGGCGTTCGCCGGCCTGGACAACCGGATCATGAGCCTCACCCTCGTGCAGCAGCGCCTGACGAACGCCGTGCTCTTCTCTCCGGACGGCGACGTGCTCGAACCCGCGGAACTGCTCCACCACGCGCCCGTCCTGGTCGAACGCGGGAGCTTCCGGCCGGTCACGACGGTCACCGAGGACATGCTGGCCCGGTCGCTGGAACATCTGTCGCGCCAGCCGGACATGCGAAGCCGCCAGCCGGTCGTCCTGATGGAGATGACGGTCCGCAACCTCGCGTCGCTCGGCGAACAGGTGATCTACGCCGATTTCCTGGCGCGAGTGGACGTCCTGCGCGCCCTCGGCCGCACGGTGATGGTGACCAACTACTCGAGGTTCTACAACGTCACCACGTACCTCCGCCGGTACACCGCCGCACGGATCGGACTCGTCGTGGGCGTGCCCACGCTCGCGCGGATGCTCGAGGAGCGGCACTACGAGGACCTCTCGGGAGGGCTGCTGGAGGCGCTCGGCCGGCTGCTGGCGGGCCCGGTCACGATCTACGTCTACCCGTGGCGCAACCCGGCCACGGGAGAGGTCGTCACCGTCACCAACTTCGCGGTGCCCCGGCATCTGAGCCACCTCTACGCGCACCTGCGTGACAACGGCTTCATCGAAGCGCTCGAAGCGCCTCCCGACATCGACCTGTCGGTGATGCCGCAGCGAGTGCTGGCGCTGATCCAGGCCGGCGATCCGGCGTGGGAGCGCCTGGTCCCGCCAGAGGTCGTCGGGGTCATCAAGGCGAAGGGGCTCTTCGGGCTCCCGACGTGATAACGTGATGGGTTGGATGGGTTGGCTTTCCAGTCGAGGTCTCGGATGAACACAGGTCTCGTGATCGGCATGGCTGGCTCGGGCGGCGACGGTATCGTCTCGGCCGGCGACTCCCTGATGACGGCACTGGCGATGGCCGGCTACCACGCCATGCTCACCAAGAGCTTCGGTCCCCAGATCCGAGGCGGCGAATCCTCGTTCCGTCTGCGCGTCTCGACGGGGCCGGTGCTCGGGCCGGGCGGCGCGCTCGACGTGGCCGTCGCGCTCAACTGGGACGACTTCCTGAAGTTCGGCGCGGAACTGCAGGTGGACGGCCACTCGGTCGTCATCTACGACTCCAACACGCGCGTGGCGCCCGATCAGATTCCGCTGGCCGGCGTGAAGCCGGCCGAAGTGGTGGCGGTGGCGATCGAGGCGATGGCGAAGGAGACCGCCGGGTCCGAGAAGGCGAAGAACACGGTCGTGCTCGGTCTGATGGCCGGATGGTTCAGCCTGGCGCCGCAGCACATCCGCGCCGGCCTCCGGAAGCGCTTCGCCAAGAAGGGCGAGGACATCATGGCGCGCAACGAGCGCGCCTTCGAAGCGGGCCTCGCCTGGGCGCAGGCCAACCCTCTGCGCATCGACCGCACCCTCGCGCCGGTGGAGGAGGGCACGACGGCCAAGATGGTGGCCGACGGCAACGATCTGTGCGCCGCCGCAGCGATCTTCGCCGGGTGTCGGTTCTTCGGCGGCTATCCCATCACCCCCTCGTCCGAGGTCATGCAGTTCCTGAACCGCGAGATCTGGAAGTACGGCGGAACGATGCTGCAGTGCGAGGACGAGATCGCGGGCATCGGCGCGTGCGTCGGCGCGAGCTTCGCGGGCAAGAAGGCGCTGACCGCGACGAGCGGCCCCGGCATGTCGCTCAAGACCGAGATGATCGGCCTGGCGACGATCAGCGAGCTGCCGCTCGTCATCCTCAACGTGCAGCGGGGCGGCCCCTCCACCGGCATCCCGACCAAGAGCGAGCAGTCGGACCTGTTCCAGGCGGCCTTCTCGGCGCACGGCGACGCGCCGCGCCCGGTCCTGTCGCCGATGGATGTCGCCGACACGTTCCCGGTGACGGTGGAGGCGTTCAACATCGCCGAGCGCTACCAGACGCCCGTCATCATCCTGTCGGAGCAGGAAATCGCCCAGCGCAAGGAGGCGATCGACCGGCCCGTCACCAAGGGCGTCGTCGTCGAAGAACGCCGGAAGCCGAACGCGCACGAACTCGAGCACTACGTGCGGTTCCGCCTGACCGATTCCGGCGTGAGCCCGATCAGCCATCCCGGGATGCCGGGCGGGAACTACCTGGCGTCGGGCATCGAGCACACCGAGAATGGCGCCCCGACGGCGACCGGGTCGATGCACGCGAAGATGAACGAGAAGCGGATGCGCAAGCTGACGCCACTCAAGTCGCGCGCGGACCTGTTCGTGAAGGCGGGGCCCGCGGGCGCGCCGCTCGGCCTCATCGCCTGGGGCTCGCTGTCGGGCCTCGCGCTCGAAGCGCTCGCACTGGCCTCCGAGGCCGGCCTCCAGGTGAAGGTGCTGGTGCCGCGCCTGCTCTTCCCGGTCGCCGAGGAGGTCTACCGCGACTTCTTCGCCTCGGTGAAGCGCGGACTCGTCGTCGAGCAGTCCCACCAGGGACAACTCCATCGCATCATCCGGATGTACGTGGACGTCCCCAGGGGGCTCGAGTCGTTCGCCCGCAGCGGATCGAACCCGATCAGCCCGGCCGAGATCGTGGCGCGGCTGCGCGCGCAGGCGCGCGCCATCCTCGAGGATCGCCAGCCGGTCAGCCAGGCGGAGTAGGGACCGACGTGGGGAATTGAGAATTGGGAATTGGGAATTGGGAATTGGGAAATCGGGCGTGAGAGGCTCAGGGCCACGAAAGGCATGACGATGTCGACAGCGACACTGACACCGAACGCCGCCGTCTATCAGGCGAAGGACTACAAGAGCGACCTCAAGCCGATCTGGTGCCCCGGGTGCGGCGACTTCGGCGTGGTGCAGGCCATCTACCGCGCGCTGTCGGCCGTCGGCCGCGCGCCGCACGACATCGCGTTCGTGTCGGGCATCGGATGCTCGAGCCGCATCCCCGGCTACACGACCGCGTACGGCTTCAATTCGGTGCACGGCCGGGCGCTGCCGATCGCGCAGGGTATCAAGCTGGCCAACCCCGACCTGCTCGTGCTCGTAGCCGGAGGCGACGGCGACGGGTTCTCGATCGGCGGAGGCCACGTGGCCCACGCGATCCGCCGGAACATCGACCTCACCTACATCGTCATGGACAACCAGATCTACGGCCTGACGAAGGGACAGCTGTCCCCGACCTCGCCGCGCGGTCTACGTACGGTGTCCAGCTCGATGGGCTCGATGGAAGATCCGGTCAACCCTCTGCTCTACGTGCTCGGCTACGGCTGCCGGTTCCTTGCGCAAGGCACGCCGGCCGATATGGGGCAGCTCGCCGCCCTGATCGAGGAGGGGATTCGCTTCCCGGGATTCGCCTTCATCAATGTGCAGTCGCCGTGCATCACCTACGGCGAAGAGGACTCGCAACTGAAGGCGCTGAAGCAGAAGATGAAGACGCTCGAGTCGATGGGCCACGATCCGGCCGACCGGATGAAGGCCATGGATCTCGCCCAGCACTACGGGACCGACGTCTACACCGGCGTCTTCTATCGCGATCCGGCGCCGCCGCCGGCCTACGGCGATTACGTCACGGAGCGCCAGGCCTCGACCGGCCCCGTGCCGGCCCGCGAGCGCATCCTCGACGTCTTCAAGCCGGCCGAGTGAGTAGGGGGGCCTCGCGCCCCCTACTCCACCTTCTTGGCGTTGCGGTCGATCGGATTGCGCGCCCAGCCCTCCGCTACTGTCTCTGCCGCCTCTTGTGGCTCGCCGGCGACAGGTCGATCGACAGCGCGACAATCACGCCGACGATGGGCCAGAACGTCCACTGGCCGCCGAACCAGTGCTGGACAGCGGTATACCAGAGCAGCGTCGTCGGCAGGAAGAAGAAGCCGAGGACCGGCCAGAGCCCCGTGCTGAATATGCCCTTGAACCAGTGGGAGAACAGCCACAGGACGATCACGACGAACCGCGGCGTGGCCAGCGCGAGCAGCACGAACAGGCACGGCATGAGGCACCTCCAGGCCCACGATCCTACTACCGGCCGGCCCTGCTGCGGGCGAAATGTCATCGTGGCATGGATTCTGCAACCGACCTGATGCAAGTGCCGCGCTGACACGCCGTGGCCTGCACTTCGACCGACGGCGGATTACGAATCTGAAATGCCGCATACCTGATCGCGGCACGGGAGGGCTGGGACATGGCAGCCGGCGTTTCCGCCCTGGCGGCGGTGGATCACTCCGAGTTCGAGAGCGCGCAGCGCGTCATCTTCGCCATCGACCGCGGGGACACGCTCCACGGCCTCATCGCCCTCGAATGCTCTCCTCGCCTGCGCACCATCCCGGCCGTGGAGTCCTACCTCGGATACTGCATCGCCAAGGAGCGCGGAAGGTTGAGGGACGCCGTTCGCCTCTGCCAGTCGGCGCTGACCGCGGAGCCCGACAACCCGGCGCACTATCTCAATCTCGGCCGCGTCTTCCTGATCGCGCAGGACAAGGGCAAGGCCGTTGCCGCGTTCTGGAAAGGCGTCTCGAAAGCGCCCGGCGCCGGAGCGGGCGTGCTGGTCAAGCGGGCCCGGCGCGGACACGCGAGGGAGCACAACCTGATCCTCCAGGAGCTGCGGCGCCTCGGCATCCGCAAGAGGGCGCCTTTCCCGTTGCTCCACCGCGGGCATCCGCTGAACCGCGTGGCGGGAAAGATGCTGGCGACGCTTGGACTGAGGTGAACCCCTACCGTTCGACCGGTTTGATCACCGTCGCGCCTGCAAACGCCTTTGCCACGCCGTCCGCATCGGCGCGCGATCCAACGATGTCGCCCCAGTGCATCGGGATGAGAACCGCGGGTTTGAACACGTTCGCGGCGGCGGCCACTTCGGCTGCGGTCATGGTGTACGTGCCGCCGGACGGCATCAGCGCCACATCTGTCTGGACCGCCTGCATCTCGGGCGTCACGTCGCTGTCGCCGGTGTGGTAGATCCGCTGGCCCGTCGAGAGCGTCACCACATAGCCCACCCAGCCGTTCGCCTGCGGATGGAAGTCCTTGTTCGTGTTGTAGGCCGCGACCGCAGTCACCTTCAGCGCGCCCGCCTGATAGGACCCGCCGGGAGCCGCCGTCACCACGTGCGTGCCAGTCAGCTTCGACGCCACGTCCGCTGGCGCGACGAACACCGTCGTCGGCTTCTCGATCCTCGCGATGTCCTCGGCCGAGTAGTGGTCGAAATGGGAGTGGGTGATCAGAATCACATCCGCCTTCGGCGCGTCCGCGGGCAGCTTCCACGGGTCGATGTAGATCGTCGCGGCGCCGTCGTCGAGGCGGAACGTCGCGTGCCCGAGCCAGTGGATGTGGTCAACGGTCATCGGTGCCTCCATCCCTATTATCTTGCGACCCTTCGACTCGCGACAAGGGCGGGCGCTCGCTCCCACTTCTCTGTATGATCGCCAAGGTCCGGAGGTGTGTCCATGTCGTTTCTGGCCTGCCGAGTGTTCCGTGAGACCGATGGAGTCGTCGCGCGAATCGCGGAGATCGCCGTCGACGACCTCACGCCTGGCACCGTCGTCATCCGTGCGGAGTGGTCGGGAATCAACTTCAAGGACGCCCTGGGCGTCACCGGCCGCGCGCCGATCTACAAGCGGTTCCCGCTGAATGCCGGCATCGATGTCGCAGGCCGAGTCGAGTCGTCGTCCGACCGGCGGTTCAAGCCGGGCGACGCCGTCGTCGTCAACGGCATGGGCCTCGGTGAAGCGAACGACGGCGGGTTCGCCCAGGTGGTACGGGTGCCGGCCGACTGGCTGGTGCCGCTGCCGCCGGGGCTCGATCTTCGCGAGTCGATGGTGCTCGGCACGGCCGGTTTCACGGCCGCGCTCGCGCTCCACCGGATGGAAGTGAACGGTCAGGCGCCCGCGCAGGGGCCGATCGTCGTCACCGGCGCGACGGGCGGCGTGGGGTCGGCCGCCGTCTCGATGCTGAAGAAGAGGGGCTACGCGGTGATCGCGGTGTCGGGACGTCCCGAGCACCATGCCTACCTGAAGGAGCTCGGCGCAGACGAGGTGGCCACGCCCGACGCGCTCGGCGTCGGCACGCGGCCGCTCGAGGCGACACGCTTCGGCGGCGTCATCGACAACGTGGGCGGACCGCTGCTGGCGGGGCTCATACGTCACGTGGCGTTGTGGGGAAACGTGGCGGCGGTCGGAAACGCCGCCGCGCCGGCCTTCGACGCGACGGTCTTCCCGTTCATCCTGCGTGGCGTCAGCCTGCTGGGCGCGAGTTCGGCGAACTGCGCGATGGACCTTCGCGCCGCCATCTGGGCGCGACTGGGCGCGGACCTCAAACCGCCGGCCCTGGACCGCATCGTGTCGCGGACCGTCCCGCTCGCCGAGGTGATCCCGGCGTGCGCGACGCTGATGAACCGGACGGCGCTCGGGCGGGTGCTGGTCGACTGCCGCTGAGGCTGAAGATAATCACTCCCGGAGTGGTTATCAGGCTGGACGAGTGGGATTGGTGCGGAGCGGGAAGGCCGATTCGGAGATCGAGGCGGCGGCGCGACCGGCGGACCGGTCGCGCCCGCACCTCTGGAGCAGCACGTCAGGGCTAGACGAGCTTGACGCCCTCTGCACGGGGTCCCTTGGGCCCCTGACCCTTCGTAAACGTCACCGCCTGGCCCTCGCGCAGGCTCGAGAACGAGCCCTGTGCGAATGCCGACTGGTGGAAGAAGTACTCCTGGCCATCATCCGCGAGGATGAAGCCGAAGCCCTTGTCGCCTACGAGCCGCTTGATCGTGCCGTTCAGTGTCGATGCCATCTCGTGTCCTTGTAGCAGAGCGCGTGGTCGAGTCGCCGGGGCCTGTGACAGATCACCCGACGGAGTGAGTGCGAACAACCGCCAGCGACCGCGCCTCGACATCGGATGGCGGCTGGTTCGCAGTTGGGTAAGAGTTCACCCAACCATAGTTTACCACGGACTGGCACGATCAGGCGCTTAGCTCTTCCGCTTGCTGAACGCGTCCGCGAACGCGGTGGAGAATGCGGTGGTCGCCGAGTTCGTGATCGCGGGGCTAAAGCCCGCGCCACAGCCTTCGACTAAGCTCCGCGCCACAGATTTCGCGGGTCTCGAGCCCGGCGCCGCGGGACGGGTGGCGGCGCCATCGCGCGACTGCGCACCGGTCTTCATCGACAGCGCAATCCGCCGGCGCGGGAGATCGACCTCCAGCACCGTGACCGTCACGGTCTGCTGGACCTTGACGACCTCCGCCGGGTCCTTCACGAAGCGGTCCGCCAGCTGGCTGACGTGCACCAGGCCGTCCTGGTGAACGCCAATGTCCACGAACGCGCCGAACGCGGTCACGTTCGTGACGATGCCCGGCAGCTTCATCCCCGGCTGGAGGTCCTCGATCTTCCCTATCCCGTCCTGGAAGCTGAACGCCTCGAACGCCTGCCGCGGGTCGCGCCCCGGCTTTGCCAGCTCGGCCAGGATGTCGTTGAGCGTCGGCAGGCCGACCTGCTCCGACACGTACTTCTCCGGCGCGATGCGTGCCCGCAGCGACGCATCGCGGAGCAGGTCGCCCACCTGGCACCCGAGGTCACGCGCCATCCGGTCCACGATCGGGTAGCTCTCCGGGTGCACCGCGCTCGCGTCGAGCGGATGGTCGCCGCCGCGAATGCGCAGGAACCCGGCGC
Organism: uncultured Acidobacteriota bacterium; assembly: GCA_963784455.1. Classification (GTDB taxonomy): domain Bacteria; phylum Acidobacteriota; class Vicinamibacteria; order Vicinamibacterales; family Fen-181; genus FEN-299. Next base: position 56,640 of record CAWARN010000022.1, read on the forward strand.
ACTGCTCGAACGCCTTCGGCCCGAGCCGCGGCACGCGCAGCAGATCCTTCCGCGATCGGTACGGGCCCTGCTCGTCACGATGCGCGACGACCTTTCCCGCCAGCGACGGCCCGAGGCCTGACACGTAGCTGAGCAGCTGCTTGCTCGCCGTGTTCAGCTCTACGCCCACGCCGTTCACGCACGACACCACGACGTCGTCCAGGCCGCGCTTGAGCGACGCCTGGTCCACGTCGTGCTGGTACTGGCCGACGCCAATCGACTTCGGGTCCAGCTTGACCAGCTCGGAGAGCGGATCGGCCAGGCGCCGGCCGATGCTCACCGCGCCGCGCACGGTGACGTCCTGATCCGGGAACTCCTCGCGAGCGACCTCGCTCGCCGAGTAGATCGACGCGCCGCTCTCGTTGACCGACGCGACGACGATGGAGGGCGGGAGGCCGAGGCTGCGGACAAACTGCTCGGTCTCGCGGCTGGCCGTGCCGTTGCCGATCGCGATCGCTTCGATCTTGAACCGGTGCGCCAGCGCGAGGATCGTGCTGCCCGCGGCCTTCACCTGCGCCGGGGAGGCGGCCGTCGGGTAGATCACGTCGTGGTGCAGGAGCCGTCCCTGCGGATCGAGGCACGCCATCTTGCAGCCGGTGCGGAATCCAGGGTCGATCGCCAGCACGCTCCGCTGTCCGAGCGGCGGCGCGAGCAGCAGCTGGCGCAGGTTGTCGGCGAACACGCGAATCGCCTCGGCGTCCGCCTTCTTCTTCGATTCGGCTCGGATCTCGCTTTCGATGCCGGGCCCCAGCAGGCGCCCGTAGCTGTCGTGGGCGGACACGCGGACCTGCTCGCCCCCCGGCGTCCCGGGCGCCTGCACGAACAGGCGCTCGAGGATCCGCAGCGCCGCATCCTCGGGCGGGGCGATGTAGACCCGCAGGATCCCCTCGGCCTCGCCGCGGCGAATCGCCAGCAGGCGGTGGCTCGGGATGCTCGAGATCGGCTCGGCCCAGTCGAAGTAGTCCTTGAACTTGGCGCCCTCGTCTTCCTTGCCGGGCACGAGAGCCGACCTCACCGCACCCTGCGCCCAGCAGAGCTGTCTGAGCGACGCCCGCGCGGTCGCGTCGTCGCTGAACCGCTCCGCGAGAATGTCGCGGGCTCCGGCGAGCGCGGCCTCGGCGTCCGGCACGTTCCGTTCGGCGCTCACGAACGTCGCGGCCTCATCGAGCGGCCTGACCGTCGCCTGGTTCGCGACGATGAATCCGCCAACGGCTCCAGGCCGGCTTCTCGCGCGATCGTGGCGCGCGTGCGGCGCTTCGGGCGGTGGGGCGCGTAGACGTCTTCGAGCGCGGTCATCGTCTCGGCGGCGGCCACGGCGGCCGACAACTCGTCTGAGAGGAGGCCCCGCTCCTCGAGCGACCGGAGGATCGCGGCACGCCGGTCGTCGAGGTCGGCCAGCTGCGACAGCCTGTCGCGGATGGCGGTAATCGCCACCTCGTCCAGGCTCCCGGTGGCCTCCTTGCGGTACCGAGAGATGAAGGGCACCGTCGCGCCTTCGGCCAGGAGCGCAGCGGTGGCCGCAACCTGGCGCGGCGCCACCGCAATTTCGACGGCGATCTTCCCGACGTGGGCTTCGTTCACCATGGCTGCTTCAGGCACCCGTCATTGTCGCATCGAACCGCGCGGCGCACTATCATCGGGAGCGGATTTGTGGTCCAATCTCGGCGCCGGCGACTCGTGAGAGCAACCCGATGGACGAGATCCTCCAGGCAGCACAAGCCGTAGCCTCTGACGGACGGACCCATGGCGTTCGACTACGAATTCACCTGCCCGCTGCCGAACGGGATGCACGCCCGTCCGGCCAGCGCGCTCGAGCACGTCGCGCGCCGGTTCGCTGCCGACGTGTCGCTGACCAACGAGCGCACCGGCCGCCCCGCGAACGCGAAGAGTGTCCTCGGCATCGTCAGCCTCGACATCCGGCACGGCGATCGATGCCTCGTGGTTGCGACGGGCCGGGATGCCGCGTGGGCGATCGAGTCGCTGCGTGTCTTCGTCGACCGCACGCTCCCCCGAGTCGATGACGTGGTCGCCGCGCCGTCGACACCCGTCGGGGCGGTGACGCTCCCGCCGGTGTTGAGACACGCGGGCGCCACGGTGACGCCGGGGGTCGCGGTCGTGAGCGGCATCGGAATCGGCCGCGCGGTGGCGATTGGCGGCCTGTCGCTCCCGGACTCGATCCCGCGCACCGGCGTCGCCGATGCCGACGCCGAGATTGAGGGAGTCGAACGGGCGCTCGGCCGGCTGCTCGGCCGGTACGACGAGCGGTTGGACGGGCGCGGCGAAGGTGTCGAAGCCGACGTGCTGAGGGCGCACCGGTCGGTGGCGCGCGACCCCGAGTTCAGCCGCACCATCGCGCGGGCCGTCCGGGAGCGCCAATTCACGGCGGCCGGTGCCGTCGCCGAGGCCGAAGCCGAGTTCAGCGCGATGCTGGCGGCCACGGGCAGCGCCCTGCTGCTCGAGCGGGCGCTGGACATCCGCGACGTCTGCCGCGCCCTGCTCGACGAGGTCTACGGCAGCGCAGTCGCCCGCGACGAGGTGGCGCTCAGCATCGACTCGGTGTGCGTGGCCGACAAGATGACCCCAGGCCAGTTCCTCGCGCTCGATCGGCGCTGGCTCAAGGGCCTCGTCCTCGCGCACGGCGGCACGACGTCGCACACCGTGATCCTCGCCCGCTCGAGCGGCATCCCGACGGTGGTCGGCGTGGGCGGACTCGACGCCGCCGCCATCGCCGGGCAGGACGTCGTCGTCGACGGCGACCTCGGGGTGGTGGTCACCGGGCTGACCGACGCCGCGCGCCGGTACTACGACATGGAGCGACGCCGGCTGGACCAGCGCCGCGCCCGCGTGCGTCGCTTCTCAGCCCGTCCCGCGATGACCGAGGACGGCCGGGCGATCGACATCGGCGCGAATGTCGTCTCGGCGGCCGACGTCGCGGAGGCGGTGGCCGGCGGTGCCGACGGAATCGGACTCTTCCGAACGGAGATGCTGTTCCTCGCCCGGAAGAACCCGCCGTCCGAGGACGAGCAGTTCGCGCAGGTACTCGCGCGCGGTGACCGCAGCCGGCGGCCGGCCGGTCATCGTCCGGACGCTGGACGTCGGCGGCGACAAGCCCCTTCCCTATCTCTCGCTGCCGAAGGAGGAGAACCCGTTCCTCGGATACCGCGCGGTGCGCATCTACCGGGAGTTCGAGGAGCTCTTCCGCTCACAGATCCGTGCGCTCGTTCGCGCGTCGGCCTTCGGGCGTCTGCAGGTGATGATCCCGATGGTCTCCTGCCTCGACGAGGTGACGTGGGTACGCGAGGTGATCGCGGACGAGCAGGCGCGCCTCTCGGCCGCCGGCGTGGCGTTCGACCGCGACATGCCGGTGGGTGCCATGATCGAGGTGCCGTCGGCCGCGTTCCTGGTCGGGGCGCTGGCGGGCGCGCTCGACTTCTTCAGCGTGGGCACGAACGACCTGCTGCAGGTACTTCCTGGCGTGCGACCGGGGCCACCCGAGGCTCGCCTCCCTCGCCAATCCTCTCGAGCCTTCGTTCCTCCGTCTGCTCGACCACATCGTGTCGGAGGCCCGCACCCACGGGCGCTGGGTGGGGCTGTGCGGCGAAATGGGAGGAAGGGCCCGGTTCCTGCCGATCCTCGTCGGCCTCGGATTCGACGAACTCAGCGTGCCGCCGCCGGACATCGCGTCGACGAAGGCGCTGCTCGGCGGACTGTCGGCCGCCGCGTGCCGTGCCCTCGTCGAGCGCGCGATGGAGTCGCAGACGGCGCGCGACGTCGAGGGGTTGCTGGATGAACGCAGCCACTGGCGGCCGCTGCCTCTGACGGAGCCCGAACTGGTACGGGTGCGCGCCGACTGCCGGACGAAGGAGGAGGCCATCAAGGCCGCGGCCGACCTTCTCTACGGCTCCGGGCGGACCGACCGGCCGCGCGATGTCGAGGAAGCGGTCTGGCGCCGCGAAGCGGACTACTCCACCGGCGTCGGGCACGGATTCGCCATCCCGCACTGCAAGACCGACGCGGTGGACGCGAACTCGATGGCCGTCGTGAAGCTGCAGCACGGCGTGGAGTGGGGCTCGCTCGGCGGAGATCCCGTGCGCACCGTCGGTACCTGCTGGCGATCCGCGAGTCCGACACGGCCGCCACACACATGCGCACCCTGGCATCCCTGGCGCGGCGACTGATGCACGAGGAGTTCAGGGGCAAGGTGGAAGCGGAGCAGGATCCTGCGGCCCTCTGCCGGTTGCTGCACGAGGAGCAGGAGTCAACCTGACGATTCAGGACTGGGGCGGCTACCTCGGGCAGTGGGACAGCCGGTTCTGAAAGTCGCGCGAGGAGCCGGTGGCGCCGCTCTTCGACACACTGATCAGGTAGCTTCAGGGCTCACGGCTCAGGGGCGTCCGTGCGCAGCCGCTGCGGCCGGTGGCCACGCCGAGGCCGAGGTCCGGCAGCCGGTTTGCGCCGATGACGTAGCGGTCGAACTCGTCGTCCACCAGCCCGTCGTAGACGCTCGAGAACAGTGTCCGCAACTCCTCGGTGGTGAGCCCCTCGCGCGGGCTGGTGACCACGCGTCGCACGGCGTCTTCGAGAAAGCGGCCTGACGCCTGAAGGCGCCGATCGACGAGCATCCAGAAGAGCGCGCCCTTGCTGTAGACCAGGCGCGTTGCGGCGGGATCGAGCGACGCGTCTCTCAGACTTCGAGGTGCGGTCTGCTCGAGCAGCCGCATCTCCCCGTTGAGATCGGCCAGGCATGCCGCCTCCGCGTCCGGTGTCGAGGCGCCGGCCTCACGCGCCACGCGGATGCCGTAGTACTCCGTCAGCCCTTCCCTGAACCACATCGCGTCGGCAGCGGTCAGCCTCGCGTCGTTCCACCAGTGGAAGACCTCGTGCGCCAGCACCTGCGGCGCCGACGACTGCACGATGGTGTGGTCTCCCGCAGCGCCGCCGTGCATGAACGAATCGGGCACAACCGCCGCCACGAACGGGCCTGCGCGCTTGAGCGGGGCCGCCACCAGTTCGAGCTCGCGGGCGACAATCGTCTCGACCGGGAACGCACCGCTCCTGAGCAGGGCTGGCGTCGCGACGTGGATCACGGTCGAGCCGACGGCAATGTCCCGCGTCTCGAACGGCCCGATTGGCAGGTACTCCACCGCCGCCGCCAGGTCGGCGGGCACCACCACCCGGCCGTCGGCCGACGGCCACGGCGTCACCGCAATCCACCCCCGAGGAAGATCGAACTCGACGCCGAGCCTGGCGCCCGCCAGCGTCGAATCCGCGGAAACAGGCACGATGAGCGGACGATGGCGAGGTCGGCGGTGATCCGGCTCCGCGCGTCCGCGGGCTCCGTCGGATCGCTGCCTGGGGGGAAATAGGTCGGGTCGATGGTGTAGCCGATTGACAGGTCTCTCGCGCCGCTGGTGATCGGCACGAAGTAGACGAGCGCGCCGCGAACGTCCTCGGAACGGACCTCGACGTCGCGCCCGTCGAGACGCGCCGCGAACGCGCGCACCATACGCAACGATCCTCGCACGTCGCCGAACGCCAGGATCAGGTGCGACCGGTTGCGCAGGGCGTCCTGGTCGAAGTCGAGGCGCACCTCCGCCAGCCCGCTGGCCGGATCGGTGATGGTCACCCGGCACGGCACGACGGGCAGAGGCCCCGGCTGCGGCGGATGCGCCGCGCGCCAGGCGACGACCCCGGCCGTCACGATGACGCCGACGAGCAGAATCTCGATCCACCGTCGAATGGTCATCGGCGGACTCCACGTCCGTCGTCACCCGGCTGAACGGAGGCTGCCGGCGCAGCGAGAGGTCAGGCGCGGACCGGGCTGGCATCGCCTACTTCGTCTCCTTCATCACGCGCCGGTGGCGGAGCGAGTAGTGCCGGTACTTGCCGGGCATATGCGAGCCGATACCGGCAACGGCCACGACCGCGAACAGGAGGGGCACCCGCGCCGACCAGACGAAAGGAACCAGGCACAGCAGCGCGAGCTTCAGCACGACCGCCAGCCCGCCCACCTCCGTCAGCCAATCGAGCGACGAATACAGCTCGACGGCGAACATCACCGCGCCGCTGGCGATCGCCACGTACAGCCACGGCAGCAACGTGCCGGCCTCGACGCCGAAGAAGTGCCCGCCGAGCAGCAGGCCGGTGGCCGCAAGGTGGATCGTCCGCGCGCCGACGTTCCACGCGCGGGCGTGGGGCAGGCGTCGCCGAGGTTCGGGCAGGAAGAGGGCCCGGAGATCCATTCGCGCAAGTGTAGCGTATGATGGGCGCTCGCATGCTGCTCCTGCTGATGGCGATGGCCGTTCTCGTGTCCGGCGTGCCGGAGGGGCAGGCGCCAGCCGGCGCCGCGGGCCGGTCGCCGGCCGCGCAGACGACCGCGCCGCGTCCCGTCCTGCGCTGGGGCGGAGACGCGGAAGGCGGCGCCCCGTTCGTCGAGGCTGACCCGAACAACCCGGCCGTCCTTCGCGGATTCGACGTCGAGGTCGCCGCGATCGTCGCCGAAGGGCTTGGCCGGACACCGCACTTCGTCCAGGTGGCGTGGGCTTCGATCGACGCGTCCGTGAGACGCGGCGACTTCGACATCGGCATGAGTGGCGTGGAGGACACTCCCGCGCGCCGCTCGCAGCTCGCCGTCACGATCCCGTACTTCGAGTTCCGCGAGGTGCTCACCGTCCGGCGGGCCGACGCCGGAAAGTACCGCTCGCTCGCCGATTTGACGGGCCGGCGCGTCGGGACGCTCGGCGGCACGCAGGCGTACGAGCTGCTCCTCGACGCCGCCCGCACGAACGGTGTCGTCGCCGTCTCCTACGACGACGACGTGCATCCGTACACCGATCTGGCGGACGGCCGGCTGGACGCGGTGCTGCTCGACAACATCATCGCGGCCAGGGCCGAGCGTCGCACCGCCGGTCTGTTCACCGAACCGGCGGGCGTCGCGATCGGTAACTACGTCGCCGTGCTCGCGCCTGGCCAGGAGGCGCTGCGCGACCGCGTGAACGAGATCCTGCGCAACGCGATGCGCGACGGCCGCCTCGAGCGGATCTACCGCCGGTGGGAGATCTGGGACGACCGTCAGGCCGAGTTCCTGCACGCCGCTGGAGCGTCAGAACAACCATTGGGCTCCAGCACCGGCGACGCGCCGGGCCGCGGGCGCCAGCCGGGGCTCCTCGACGCCACGCTCCGCTACCTGCCCGCCGTGTTGAGGGCCGCGGTCATCAGCGTCGTGCTCTCGTGCCTGTCGATGGCGCTGGCCGTGTTCGTCGGCGTGCTCGCTGCCAGCGGACGGCTCTACGGCAGCCGCTGGCTCCGATGGCTGCTGACCGCATACGTCGAAGTCACGCGCGGCACGCCGGTGCTGCTGCAGCTGTTCGTCATCTACTACGGTTTGTCGTCCGTCATTCGACTGCCGGCGTTCGTCGCGGCGTGGATCGGCCTCGGCCTCAACTACGCGGCCTACGAGAGCGAAATCTACCGCGGCGCCCTGCTCGCGGTGCCGGTCGGACAGCTCGAGGCGGCGCGGACGCTCGGGTTCACCGAGCCGCAGATCCTTCGCCTGGTCCGAGGCCCGCAGGCGTTCCGGCTGGCTCTGGCCCCGATGACAAACGATTTCGTGGCGCTGCTCAAGGACTCCTCCCTGGTCTCGGTCATCACCGTGATCGAGCTCACCAAGCAGACGCAGATCTTCGCCGCCAACGTCGGGAGCTGGGTGCTGCCCGGCGCGCTGTGCGCCGCGCTCTACCTGGCGATGTCGCTCCCGCTCTCGCGGCTCGCCCGGCGCCTGGAGAAGACGTGGCAGATCCCGCAGTCATGAGCGACGCCGTCCTCTCCATCGCCGACCTCCGGCTGTCGCGCGGCAGGCAGGCGGTGTTGCGCGATGTCGACCTCGAGGTGCGCCGCGGCGAGCGCGTGGCGTTGATGGGGCTGTCCGGCGGAGGCAAGACGACCGTGCTGCGGGCGGTCAGCGCGCTCGACCCGTTCCAGGCGGGCACGATCGTGGTGGACGGATTCAGGTTGAACGCCGGACCCGTTCCGCGCGAGTCGCAGCTGCGGGAGCTTCGGCGGCGCGTGGGGATGGTATTCCAGTTCCACCACCTGTTCGCCCACCTCAGCGTGATCGAGAACGTGTCGCTGGCACAGGTGCACGTTCACCGGATGGCCCGGCGGGAGGCCGACGCCAGGTCGCAGTCCTGGCTGGAGTCGCTCGGAGTCGGGACGAGAAGCAGGGCGCGGCCGTCCGAGCTGTCGGGCGGAGAGGCGCAGCGGGTGGCCATCGCCCGCGCGCTGGCGACGGACCCGCCGCTGCTGCTGATGGACGAGCCCACGGCGTCGCTCGACCCGGCGAGGCGTGGTGAGCTGGCGGCGACGCTGACCTTGCTCGCCACCGCGGGACGCACCTTGCTCATCGCCACGCACGACGTGCCGTTCGCGCTCAGCCTCGCTACGCGCGTGGTCGTACTCGCAGACGGATGCGTGGTGGAGGATGGGCCGTCGGGTGAGGTGCTGACAAGGCCCTCGCATCCCGCGACGAGGGCCTTGCTGCAGGGGGAACGCAGCGCGGGTCTTGCCTGGGCGCCGTAGCGCTCCGCGCGAAGGCGGCAGACCCGCGATCTTCCTACCCCTGGTGGGCCAGGTAGGCTTCAATCATGATCAGCGAGCGCTCGCCGGCGGCCTTGACGACCTTGAGCAGGTTCTCGAATGTGGCCAGCTCCTCGACCTGCTCGGTGACGAACCACCGCAGGAAGTCCTGCGCCGCGTAGTCCTTCTCGGCGATCGCCATCGTCATCATCTCGTTGATGCGATCGGTGACCTCGACCTCCCAGTCGAGCGACTTCTGGACAACCTCCTCGACCGACTTGAACGTGGCCTTCGGCGCGGAAATGGCCGGAATCACGACTGCGCCGCCGACGTCGTTGAGGTACTTGACAAACTTCAGCGCGTGACCTCGTTCCTCATCGGCCTGCTTGGCGAACATCGCCGCGAGCTTCCTGAGCGCCTGGCCCTCGAGGTAGGCCGACATGTTCAGGTACTGATTGGACGCAAACAGCTCGAGACCGATTTCCTCGTTGAACGCCGCATTCAATTTCTTGCTGATCAGCATGGCCCTCTCCGTGTGAGATGACTGGTTCAGATCCGTTCTGCAATGATACCTCAGGCCCGGAAGAACCTGTGCAGCGCGACCCCGGTCGCCGTCGCCACGTTCAGCGAGTCGATGCCGGGAGCCATCGGGATCCTGAGCGCAACGTCGGCGTGGGCGAGCGCCTCGGGCGTCAGGCCCACGCCCTCGGAACCGGCAATCAGCGCCAGCCTGCCGCCAGGCGGGAACGCGGAAGCGTAGCGGGTGATGTCGCTCGCACCCTCGCCAGTGACCAGGGCCGCGACGGTGAAATCGGAGGCACGCAGCCGCTCGAGGTCCGCGCCCCAGTCGCCGGCGTCGCAGAACGGCACTCGCAGCGACGCGCCCATCGACACGCGTATGGATTTCCGGTAGAGAGGGTCGCAGCAGCCGGGTCCCAGCACGACGGCGTCCGCGCCGAACGCGGCGGCGTTTCGAAAGATGCCACCCATGTTGTCGGCGTTCGCGATCCGCTCGAGGACGACGAGGCGGCGGGCGGCAGGCAGGCGCGTCAGCAGGTCGTCCAGAGAGACGCGGCCCGGGCGTTCGCCAATCGCCAGGCAGCCGCGGTGGATGTTGAAGCCGGTGAGCGCCTCGATGGCGCCCTGTTCGACGAGGAAGACGGGAAGATCCGCGAGCCGCGGCTCGATGACGTCGGCCAGGGCGCCGAAGGCATGCTCGGTCAGCAGCACCGACCGGGTCCGGAACGGCGACGACGCCAGCAGCGCTCGAACCACGAGCCGTCCCTCCGCGACGAACACCTCGCCGCGACGAAGCAACTCCGGATCCGGCACGTGCCGGTAGTCGGCGAGCCTGGGGTCGTGCAGGCCTTCGACGCGCTCGAGCGGCATTGCGGAATGATAGCGCGTCTGCGACGGGCCGGTGAGACGCCAGTCGTGGCCCGGTTCGTCGCTCCGGGCTCCGTTCGGCGGACCTCACAAGTCGCCCTTTGCGCCGACCCGGTCCGCGCCTGTCTCTCTCGAGCCCGCCGCGGATCATTGCGCGCCAAGCCGCCGACGGCCACAAACAGAAACGGGGAGGCGCGCTCGGATCGGGCACATGTGGCCCGACGGAACACGCCTCCCCGGTTCAGAGAGCGAGTGTGTCGAATGTTACCAGCGCGGTTCCGACCGACGCCGGCTGCCGCCGCCGCCGCCGCCGAACCCGCCCGAACGCTCCGGCTTCGGACGCGCCTCGTTCACCGTGAGGTTGCGCCCGCCCATCGAGTGCTCGTTGAACTGGCTGATCGCCTTCTGCGCCTCGTCGTCGGTGCTCATCTCGACGAACGCGAAACCGCGCGCGCGGCCGGTCGCCATGTCGCGCATGACGTTGACGGTCTCGACGGTCCCCGCGGCCGCGAACAGCGTCTGGAGGTCGGATTCGCCGACTTCGTACGGAAGGTTGCCGACGTAGAGTTTTCTACCCATTGGCCTGAGTCTCCTGCCCGCTTCTCGCGGGAAGAAATGATGGCGGACCGTCAACGTCCGTTCATCGCTAGCGAACGATCGGAATCCAGGATTGAACTCCGAGCGGGATGGAGAAAGGCCCTTCCAGAAGTGGAAATGCGCTATCCAACCTGACGCTGATAGTCTACCACACTTTGCCGCTCATTCTGGTCGGCATTCTCGGATTCCCCGGGAATACCCGCGGCGGCTTCCGGGTTACCCTCAGAAGAACCAACAGATCAGGCCGAAAGGAGACTCAACTCATGGCCGTCAAGAAAGTCATCGCCGTTGTCGGTGCGACCGGTGCGCAAGGGGGAGGCCTCGTACGCGCCATCCTGAACGACCCTTCGGGCGAATTCGCCGCGCGGGCGATTACGCGCGACGCCAACTCCCCGAAGGCGAAGGAGTTGGTGCGCCTCGGCGCCGAAGTCGTCAGCGCGAACGTCGACGATGTGGAGAGCCTGAAGCGGGCGTTTGCCGGCGCCTACGGCGCCTTCTGCGTCACGTTCTTCTGGGAGCACTTCTCCGCCGAGAAGGAGATTGCCGAGGCGCGCAACATGGCCGAGGCGGCGAAGGCCGCCGGCGTTCAGCATGTCATCTGGTCCACCCTGGAAGACACCCGCAGGTGGATGGCGCTCAGCGACGAGCGGATGCCAACCCTGCACGGCAAGTACAAGGTGCCGCACTTCGACGGGAAAGGCGAAGCCAACGGGATCTTCGTTGGCCTGGGGCTCCCGGTGACGCTGCTCAACACCTCGTTCTACTGGGACAACTTCATCTACTTCGGCGCCGGGCCGAAGCCGGGGCCTGACGGCGTCCTGGCCTTGACGATGCCGATGGGGGACCAGCGGCTGCCTGGAATCGCTGCGGCCGACATCGGGGCCTGCGCTCTCGGCGTCTTCAAGGCGAAGGGCGAGTTCATCGGCAAGTCGATCGGCGTGGCGGGGGAACACCTCACCGGAACCCAGATGGCGGCCAAGCTGTCGCGCGCCCTCGGTCGCGAGGTGCGTTACAACGACGTGCCGGCCGATGTCTACCGGAGCTTCGGGTTCCCGGGCGCCGACGACATGGGGAACATGTTCCAGTTCAAGCGTGACTTCAACGCGGACTTCGTCGGGGCGCGCTCCCTCGAACTCTCGCGCCGCCTGAACCCGGGTCTCCAGGACTTCGATGGTTGGCTCGCCGCCAACGCGTCGAAGATCCCGCTCGAGTAGAGACGTCCAACCGGCACCGTCCGTCGTCATAACTGGTAAAGGCCACAACCAAGCCCGGGGGGCCTGGGTCGGCTTCCCCGGCATGTTCTGACGAGGACGAACCATGGAGAACGCGATTCGACGGCAGCAACTCTCGCAACGGGCGCGTCTGGCCGGCGTGGCGGCCGCGCTCCTGCTCACTGGTATAGTGACGGGCTGGAGCCTGAGCGGCTCGGCCGTCCAGGCGGTCGGGGGGAACCCGCGCGCGGTCGGGGCGCCCGGCGCAGCCGGGCCGCAGCTGAGGCGGGCAGCGGCTCCGGGGGCTCAGGACTGGTACGCCGACCTGGTCGCCCAGGTGGCACCGGCCGTGGTGACCATTCGCGCCGAGCGCGTCGTGCGGCAGGCGGCTGTTCCATTCGCCGACGATCCGTCCTTCCAGCAGTTCTTCGGGCCTGATGCCAGGCGGATGCGGCCGCAGCCCCGCGAGGAAGGCGCGCTCGGGTCGGGAGTCATCGTCGAGCCCTGACGGCTACATCCTGACGAACGCGCATGTCGTCGAGGGGGCGAGCAAGGTCTCCGTCGAGCTGACCGACCGCCGCTCGTTCGTCGCCAAGGTCGTCGGCGCGGACCAGCCTTCGGACCTGGCCGTGCTCAAGATCGAGGCGATCGGCCTGCGCAGCCTCCCGCTCGGTGACGCCCGCCAGGTACGCGTCGGCGACGTCGTGCTGGCCATCGGCAACCCGCTCGGCATCGGCCAGACAGTGACGATGGGGATCATCAGCGCCAAGGCGCGGGCCACCGGTCTGTCCGACGGAAGCTTCGAGGACTTCCTCCAGACCGACGCGCCCATCAACCAGGGCAACTCAGGCGGCGCCCTCGTGGACACCCGCGGCGAGCTGGTCGGCATCAACTCCCAGATTCTGTCGCCGTCCGGCGGAAGCATCGGCATCGGCTTCGCGGTGCCGGCGGACATGGCCGGGAACGTCATGCAGCAGTTGATCAACACCGGGGCGGTACGCCGGGCGAAGATGGGCGTCACGGTGCAGGGCGTGAACTCCGAACTCGCGAAGAGCCTTGGCCTGAAGGACGTGCGCGGCGCGCTCGTCAGCGCCGTCGAAGCCGACAGCCCGGCCCAGCGGGCGGGCATCGAGCGCGGCGACGTCATCCTCACGTTCAACGGCGAGCCGGTGTCAGACAGCAACGCGCTGCGAAACCAGGTCGCGAGCAGCCAGCCCGGAAGCAGCGCAGCGGTCACGATCGTGCGCAACGGCCGCGAGGAGACCCGCCAGGTCGTGCTGGCCGAACTGCCCGGCAAGCGTGCGGCCGTGAACGAGCGAGACGGCGGCGCGAACGGCGGCCGCTACGGCATGACGGTGTCGCCGCTGACGCCGGATGTCGCGGGCCAGCTGGGTGTGCGCGCGAAGAGCGGGCTGGTCGTCGAGAACGTGGCGCCCGCCAGCGCGGCATCCGACGCCGGCCTCCGCTCCGGCGACGTCATCGTCGAGGTGAATCGCAAGCCGGTGAGCAGCCTGTCGCAGTTCCAGGATGCGGTAAGGGCGGACTCGAACCGCCCAGCCCTGCTGTTAGTGAACCGGCAAGGGAGTGACCTGTTCGTGGCGCTGGCGGCACGCGGGTAGGTACAGAGGCTCAGGGCTCAGGGCTCAGGGCTTAGGGCATAGGGCTCAGGCCGGTCGTGCCTGAGCCTTGAGCCGTGTCAGCCCTGCCTGGCCGCCGGCTTCCACGCCGCCAGGAGCCGATCACGGCTGACACCGCGACGAAGGCGGGCATGATCAGGACGGCGTTCGACAGGCCGACGCGGTCGGACACGGCGCCGATGACCAGGGGCGCCGCCGCGTCGCCGAGCAGGTGAATCACGAAGATGCTGACCGCCATCGCCGTGGCGCGTATGGCGACCGGCACCACGCTCACGAGCACGACGTTGATCGGCCCGGTGCTGAGGAACACCAGGAACTCGGCGACCAGGAGCGCTGCGACGAACGTCGTGGTGTCGCGGGTCGAGAAGGCGAGCCACGCAAACGGGATCGCCAGCACCATCGACACGCCGGACACCCAGAGATGCGCCCCGCGGATGCGGTGAGCCAGCGCATCCGCGACGTAGCCGCCGAGGAACGTCCCGCCGATGCCGGCCACCACCGTCACGATTCCGAGCACGTAGTTCGCCTGGGCCAGCGACATCCCGCGCTCGCGGTTCAGGTAGACCGGCACCCAGAACGACATCCCGCCGACGGCGAAGGTGTAGGCGGCGTAGCCCGCAACGGCCATCACGTAGTCGCGGTTGCGCGCGAGCAGAAGCAACGAATGGGCGTAGCTGCCCGCCGGCTCGCGCGACGCCGCCGGAGCGTCGTTGATGCCGCGCGGCGGGTCGGCCACCGTCAGCGCGAGCAGCGCCAGCAGGAGGCCGGGCAGCCCGACGGCGAAGAACGCGGCGCGCCAGCCGAAGTGCGACTCGATGGCGCCGCCCAGGAGGTAGCCGACCGCGCTCCCGACCGGGATCGCCAGGTAGAAGATGGCGAACACCCGCCCGCGTCGCTCTGGCGGGTAGTAGTCCGAGAGGAGAGCCGGGGAGATGGCGGCGTAGGACGCTTCGCCCACCCCCACCGTTCCGCGTGCGAACAGCATCTGACCGAGGTTGCGGGCCAGGCCGCCGCCGGCAGTGGCCAGGCTCCAGATGCCCACGCCAACGGCCATCAGCCTGGTGCGGGAGAACCGGTCGCCCAGCCACCCGAAGATCGGCGACGTCAGGAAATACGAGAACAGGAACGCGCTGCCGAGGAACCCGAGTTCCGTATCTGTCAGCGACAGCGCGTCCTGGATGCGGGGCGCGACGGCCGGAAGGACGTACCGGTCGATGTAATTGACGAAGTTGAGCAGCGTCATCACGCCGAGGCCGTAGGCGGCTGCCTGGCGCGTGAGGCCCGACTTCCCCGTCACCGGTTCATCACTCATGCCGTTCCTTGAATCCCGGGTCCTTCAAGGTTACAGCATCCCCTACTGGAGGACGACGGTCTTCGTCGACTTCCCCGCCTTCTGCGACTGATACGCCACGGTCACCTCGCCCTTGCCGGACACCAGGAACTCGAACTCGACCTTCCCGTCTCCGGGCACCTGCAGGAACTGCAGTTCGGGCCGGTTGGGCTTGTAGGCGACGGTTTCGATCGGCACGCCGCTCACGCGACCGCCGGCCAGCACCTTGACGGCCGGGCCGGAGACCTTCAGCACGTCCTGCGGGTGGATCTGCCGCTGGACAGCCGTGTAGCTCAGCGACGGAATCGAACCGCCGTTAACCACGCGGACACGAACCTTGTAGAGATCCGCGCCCGCCTTCTGCGGTGCGAGCACATCGAGCGTGATCGCAGGCGTCTGCGCCGCGGCGAACAGCACGGCGGACGCGTTGCGGTGTGCCAGGTCCGGCAACATGAACGGGTGCGGCAGCCGGGAACTCATCTTCACCCACCCGCCGATCTCGATATCGCCAAACTGCGGATGCTTGAACGGCTTCCAAGGCTTGTACAGGTCGCCCTGCGTGACGTTGTCGTTGAACCTCAAGCGCTCGCGCTCCTGGTCGTTGCCGGGGTTCAAGATGTCCAAGATGTCGGCCGCCGGCGCGGCCAGCGCGCCTGGCTTGGGCGGCGGGCGGTAGCTCTCAGACTCGCTGACGAACAGCTCACCGACGAACCCATAGGACCCGAGCGCGCTGTCGGTGAAGTCGGTGAAGTCGCCGTACGTCGCGTAGAGGTCCTTCCACGACACCAGGTACCGGTAGCCCGGCACGATCTTCTCGAAGTTCTTCCCGAGAATGTCGTAGACACCCACGTCCGACGGGTTCATCGGCTCGCCCGCCTTCGTGCTCGGACCGCGGAGGTACATCCCGCCGTTGTTGTGATACGCGAAGACGACGATGATGTTCGGACGGTCCATCAGGAACTTCGCGATGGCGCGCATACCCGAGGCTTCGAAGGGGTAGTCGCCGGCTCCGGACTGCACGTAGGGCGGCGCCCAGTTGATGCCCCAGTTCCGGTTGCCGTCCACGTATCCCTCGCCGTCCTCGTTCACCTTTCCATCGCCGTCGTTGTCGATCCCTTCCTCGCCAAGCAGCGTCCACTCGCCCTTCTCGCCGGGCTTCACCCGTATCATCAGCCGCGGGTCTTCGGGGTCGGTCCTGTCCATCCCGAACGGGTCCTTCCGGCGCATCGTGCAGATGTTGCCGTCGCCGTCGAGATCGTCCGGACCGTCCTCGTCGAACAGGCCGTCGCGGTCGTCGTCTTTGGGAATCCGGATGCTGCGGCCGGAATCCGGGGTGTTCGGGTCGTTGAAGAAGTGGTATCGCCCATCGACGTTTACGACCGGGATCACGTAGTAGGCGTTGCGATCGACGAGCTTCGTGATCTGGTCGTTCAGGCCGTATCCGGTGAGCAGGCGGTTCAGGACGGCCAGGCACACCTCGCCCGCCTGGATCTCGTTGCCGTGGATGTTCCCGTCGACGTAGACGCCGGGCTTGTCGAGCGGTACGCCGGTCTTCGGGTTGTTCACGGTCATCGCCCAGATATCGCGCCCCTCGTCGCTCTTGCCGACGACGTCAATCGTCGTCAACTGCGGGTAGGCGGCGTGCAGCGCCCGCAGCGCCTCTCCGACCTGCTCGTAGGTGTAGTAACGGTCGAAGCGCAGCGGGACGGTGATCGGCGGCCGCAAGGTGGCGGGTGCGGCGGCCGGCTTCGAGCCGGCCACGGGCCTCTGCGGCGCCTGTGCCTGTCCGTGAATGGCCGGCGAGGACGCCGCGACGAGTGCCGCGAGCGCGATGGTTGCGACCCAGTTCTGCGTCCTCATTTCGCACCTCCCTGCGCGGCGACGAGCGCAATCCGACCGGTATCTCCCCCCGCGTTCGCCGACTCGAGCGTGACGTCGATGCCGGCCAGCGTCGCCGGCACTTGCACGATCCACTCCAGCTTCACGTTCCCGAGGCCGTCAACCGCGCTGACCGGCGTCCGCGCGCGGCCCTGCAGGAAGGTCACGTCCTTGGCCGCGAGGGTGACGATGGCCGGCGGGACGTGCTGGTTCTTCCGGCCCATGGCCGTCGGGAACGGCAGGTAGCCGGTGTTCTCGACCCAGAGCGTGATCGCATAGACGCCCGCTCCCTTCGCCTTGGCCTCGGTCTTGAGCACCTTCAGCTGCGGGAGCTTCTCGGAGAGCGAGATCACCCACGGCACCTGCCCGTCCAGAAGCGCCTTCACCATCGACGCGGGCGGCGTCGCGTCGGTGAACGGCACCACCCCGCCAATCTCCACGTCGCCGAGCGTCGCGTGCTTGAACGGGGTCCAGTTGACGTAGCCCTTGCCCTGCAGTTCCTTGTCGCTGAACGCGAGCAGCGCCTTCTGCTTCGGGTCCGCGCTCGCGGCGTCTTTCGGCTTCGGCATCTGCTTCAGCATGCCCGCCATCTGCTTCGGCGTCATCTTCCCGGACTTGACGCCGTCGAGCAGCATCTGGGGCTTGATGTTGTCCGGCGCGCCGACCTCCTTCAGGAACGCGCCGATCTTCGCTTCGCCGAGGGCCACGAACGCGTCGGGCGTCATCGCCTCGAGCGACTCGGGCGTGATCCCCGACTTCTCCTTCTCTTCGGTCTTCACCTCCGGCAGTGTCCAGAGGTCCATCGTGAATGTCGGCACGCCGAGGTGGTAGTAGGACCAGAGCTCGAACGAGCCGTCCTTCGGCTGCGGCGGCTCGAGCCGCTTCGCGTCGAGCTTGTTCGTCTTCAGAAACTCCTTGTACTTCTCCGACAGCTCCTTGTAGAACTTGAGGTCCTCGTCCTGCGGGTTCACGACGGCGCCAAGGCCGAGAAACGACGCAATGACCCCCTCGGTGATCTCGAATCCCGGCGGCGCGAGCGGTCGCACCATCTCGATGATTTCCTTCATCGTGTAAGTGCGGCTGGGGTCGGCGCCCACGCGCGACGCCATCGACTCCGGGATCTTGATCGCATTGGCGTCGAAGCTGCCCTGGCGGCCCCCGGCGGGCGGCTGGAGGCACAGGTTGGTGGCGCCGAACGCGAACGTCATCGCGATCTCCGGGTGGTCCATTGCGAACTTCATGACGGCGAACGTCTCGGGCTCGCTGCCCGGCCACCGCCCGCCCGTCGCCGTCCAGAGGTGGAACAGGTGCGGAAACGTGATGCCGATGTTCGCGCCGCCCGGCGGGTCTTCGTTGTATTCACCGTCGCCGTCGTTGTCGATCCCCTCGACGAAGAGCTTGTAGATCCCCTTTTCGCCCTTCGAGGCGTCGGCCTTGCGCATCAGGCGCGGCTCGCCTTCGACCGGAATCCACTCGCCCGCCGGGGCCTTGACGCGCATCTGGGTGATGATGCCATTGCCGTCGAGGTCGTCCGGGCCGTCCTCGTCGGTCTGGTCGTCCATGTCGTCGTTCCACCGGCTCGCGTTTCGCTCGTCGGCGACGAGCGGCCTGGCGAAGTAGCGCGCTGCGGCGTCCGGGTTGCCGTTCGGCAGGATGAACCAGGTGCGGCTCTTCGCCGCGCCGCCGGGCGCGGAGATTCGGTCCGCCAGCCACAACGCCGCCTCGGTGGAGATCGGCGCCACGCCTTCCATATTGGCCACCACGAAGACCGCGGGAGTCTTTCGGACCTTCTTCCCGACGTCCGGGCCAATTTCCAGGACGACGAGGTCGATGCCGCCGGGGCTGGCGGCAATCGTGTGCAGCGCTGTCTGCGTGGGATTCGCCTTGTTGATGGCGGCGAGCGCCGCGTTCGATTCCAGCGGGGAGCGACAGCGCTCGAAGCTGCCCGCCGGTCTCGCCGCGTCAGCCGGCTTCGCCGCGGCAGACTGTGCTGACGGCGTCGCGGGCTTCTGGGCCTCGATCGCCACGCCGGCGCCGACGACCGCGGCTGCCAGCAACGGCAGCAGCAGGCCACGGGGGGAGAGGATGCTCATGGGAACTCCGTTCGGGGACAGGAGACAGAATTGAGAATTGAGAATTGAGAATTGAGAGAATTTGGAAACTGGAATTACGAATTCAGAATTCAGAAGCCTGAGCACGTGATCCGCCTCCGGCTGCCAACTATCCGCCAGCGGCTGCCAGCTGTCCGCCGCCAGCCGCCAGCTATCAGCTGCCAGCTGTCCGTGTCAGCACAGCCACCGTCTCGACGTGCTCCGTGTGGGGGAACATGTCGATCGGCTGCACGCGCTCGAAATGGTAGCCCGTTCCGGCCACTCGCGCCAGGTCGCGCGCGAGCGCCTCAGGGTCGCACGAGACATAGACGATCCGGACCGGGCGGAGGTTTCGAAACACCCAATCCAGCACGCGCGGCGGACAGCCCTGCCGAGGCGGGTCGAGCACCACGGCGTCCCATCCGTCGCCCGACGCTCCTCTCGCACCCCGAAGCCGCGGCCCGGTTCCGGCCGCGGCCGGGCGGATCATCGCGTCCTCCACCCGCGACGCGACGAGGCGGCACGCGCCAGGATCGATGCCGTTCAGCCTGAGCGCGTCGGCGGCGCTCGTCACGGCCTCGCGGTTCTCTTCGATCGCCGTCACGATGCGCCCGGCCTTCGCGAGCGGGAGCGCGAACAGGCCGACGCCGGCGTAGAGATCGAGAATGCGGTTCAGGCGGGGGTCGGCGAGCGCGTCGAGGACGACGCCGACGAGGACCTCGGCGGCGCTGACGTTGGTCTGGAAGAACGCCGTCGGCGAGATCAGGTAGGAGACGCCCGCCACCTGTTCGCGGAGGCCGCCGAGGCCGAACAGCCGCCTCGTCTCGCGGCCGAACAGATACGGATCCGGGCGGTCGTGGACGTTCAGGTGAAAGCCGATCCGAGGCCGGCGGCCGGCCGCGTCGGCCGCCGCGAGCCTCGCCTCGAGGTCGGCCGTCACCCGGCGCAGCGCCTTGACGTTCTCGGTCACCACCAGGGTGCCGAGCAACTCGCCGGTGTTCTCGGACACTCGAACGACGATGTGGCGAGCCACGCCCCGCTGTCCGTCGGCGGTCGCACCCGGGATGCCCGCCCGGACGAGCGCGTCGCGCACCTCGAACGCGAAGCGATTGCCGGCGTCGGCGTGGACCGGGCACTCCTCGAATCGGAAGCACCGTCCGTGAGCCCCGTTTGTAGTGGCCCATCGCGAGCGGCCCGCCGCGACCGCCCGGCGCGAACACGAAGCTGACCTTGTCGCGGAATCCCCACGGCGCGCCGCCGTCTGGCGACGGCGTGGGCAGCGTCGGCCGGATGACGATTGGGGTGTAGCGCGGGGCGCCGTCTGCGATGTAGCGCGGGGCTCCGTCGGCGTAGCGCGGGGCGCCGTCGGTGTAGCGCGGGGCGCCGTAGCGGCGCGTCGGTACGCGGGGCGCCGTCGGCGTAGCGCGGGTCTTCAGACCCGCGATCACCGATCAGCTCCTCCACCTTCGCCCTCTTGATCCTCAGCTGCTCGCCGTATTCGATGTGCTGCCAGGCACATCCCCCGCACTGCCCGAAGTGGCGGCACCGCGGCGTGACCCGGTGAGCCGGCGCGACGCGAGGATCCGGTTCCACGGCCCGCTACGCCCTCACGAAGTCGATGAACCCGCGCCGGGCGTCGGTGTGGACGAGCCGAACGCGAACGCGGTCGCCCACGTCGAGGCCCTCGATGCCCCGCATGAGCTTCCCTTCCACCGGCGGCTTGAAGACGCGAACCCACGTCCCTTTCGCCGACGCGCCGGTGACGATGGCGTCGAACGACTGGCCGATCTGAGACTCGAGCAGCAGCGCCGCGGCGGCCTTCCTCGCCAGGCGCTCCACCTTGTGGGCCTCGTCCTCCATGTCGGTGCAGTGCGCCGCAATCCGGTCGAGTTCGTCTGCGCGAGTACGGCACTGGCGCCCCGGCGAGCGCCGCTTTGAGCAGCCGCTGGGTCACCAGGTCCGGGAACCGGCGATTCGGGGCGGTCGAATGCGTGTAGTCCTTCACGGCAAGGCCGAAGTGCCCCTCGCCCGCCTCGTGGGGGCGGTCCACGACGTATTCGCCCGCGCCGAGCAGCTTGATCACCGCCAGAGAGAGGTCCGGGAAGCGGAGCGGGTCGGCGGCCCGGCGCGCCGCGAGAAAGTCGGCCAGCGCGCGCGAGTCGGGTTCGGGAGGCAGCTTCACGCCGTAGCCCGCCGCGAGCGCCTCGAGGCGGTCCCACCGCTCCGGCGATCGCACGACGCGGCGGATCGACGGAAACCGCTTCGCTTCGAGGAACCGAACCGTCGCGCTGTTGGCCGCGATCATGAAGTCCTCGATCAGGTTGCGCGCGCGGTTGTCTCTCTCCTCGGAGAGGGCCGTCACGGCGTTCCCGTCGAAGATCGGCCGTGCCTCGATGGTCTGGAAGTCGAGCGCGCCGCGCTCGAGGCGCGACCGGCGCAGCCGACCGGCCACCTCGTCCTGCCTGCGGAGGTCGTCGGCCAGCCCGGGCACGGCGGCGATCGCCTCGGGCATCGGCGCCTCACCGTCGAGCCACGCCGCAACGCTGTTGTAGGCCAGCTTCGCGTGGTTCAACACCAGCGCGCGATAGACGGTCGAGTCGGTGACGGCACCCGCGGCGTCCACGGCGAGTTCGGCCACGAGCGCGTGACGCTCTTCGCCGAACGCGAGCGACGTGAGGTCGGTCGAGAGCCGCTCGGGCAACATCGGGAAGATCTGCGCCGGCGTGTAGACCGAGGTTGTGTTCTGCCGCGCGTGCGCGTCGATGGCGCCGCCAGCCTTCGCCAGCGCATCGACGTCGGCGATCGCCACCAGGATGCGGACCGCGCCGCCGGCTTGCGGCTCGGACACCGAGAGCTGATCGAGATCCCGCGAGTCGTCGTTGTCAATCGAGCACCACATCAGGTGGCGAAGGTCGCGTGCCGGCCCGGATGGGGCCGACGCGCCGAGACCTGCCGAGGCCCGGGCGCTCGCGTGGTCCGCCTCGTCGAGCGCCTCCCGGGAGAAGTCCGGCCACAGCCCGTAGTCCACCATCGCCTGCCTGGCAATCTGCTGCAGCAGTTCGCGGTGGTCGTGGGCATCGTGCGTCGCGTCGTTCATGTGCCTGATCCTACTCCGAACAAGCCAACCACGGAGGACACAGAGAGACACAGAGAGAACTCCCACGCCGACGGCTTCGACCGGGGCCGGCCCGAAGGGCCCGGCCGGCCGAGCGCCGCGCCACGGGAATGAGCCCGGCGCACCTCGAGCGGGTTCATTCCCGTGGCGCGGCGCTCGGCGGCCAGGCGCCGCCGCTTCGCGGTGGCGCCCCCGGTCGAAGCCGGATGCCCTCCACGCCGGCTGTCACGCTGGGCGACCTCCTCGCTCCAGTCTGCGTGACGACGCGCTGGCATCTCCTCCGTGCTCTCCGTGTTCTCTGTGGTGGTCCTGACGCGTGTCGTTTCGCGCCGAATGATACACTCTCCGGCCATGCGGACTAGCGAAGCTCCGCTTCGCAATGCCGCGGCTCGCTTCGCTAGTCTACGGCGTTTCTGGACGACGCCTTCGGCCTCGTCATCGACATCTTCCAGGGGCGTGCGCGAGGCGGGGACGCTGCTGCATTCGACACGTTCTGTCCCCTGGAAGATGTCTAGCGCCGGCACGTCGGCAGAGGGTCTCATGCAGGACGTCGTCGTCGCGCGCACCGTGTGCCCCCGCAACTGCTACTGCACCTGCGGCATGGTGGTGACGCACGAGAGCGGCCGCATCACCCGCATCGACGGCGACCCGCAGAACGCTGCCACGATGGGCCGCGTCTGCCTGAAGGGGATCAGCTACGCGCGGCGGGTCACGACCGACGCCCGCCTGCTGCATCCACTGAAGCGAGGGCAGGACGGGTCGTTCGAGCGGGTGTCGTGGGAGGACGCGCTCGGGGATATCTCGTCGAGGCTCGACGCTGCCCGGCGGTCGCACGGCCCCGAGTCGGTGCTCTACTACGAAGCGTCGGGCAGCCACGGCGCGCTCGGCCGCCTGGCGATGGCATTCTGGCACCAGTTCGGCGGGTGCACGCTCACCTATGGCGACCTCTGCTGGCCGGCCGGGCTCGAGGCCACGCGGTTGACCTACGGCGCGGTGCTGCACAGCCACCCGCGGCTCACCGCCGACAGCCGCTTCATCCTGCTGTGGGGCCACAACCCGGCGGAGACGAACGTCCACCAGATGCGGTGGGTCCACGAGGCCCAGGAACACGGCGCGATCGTCGCGCTCATCGACCCGCGAAGCACCGACACCGCGGACGCTGCCGACGTCCATCTCCAGCCGAGGCCTGGCACCGACGCGGCGCTGGCGCTCGGCATGGCCCGGGTCATCGTCGAGGCCGGGCTGCACGACGAAGCGTTCCTCGGGCAGCACGCGCACGGGTTCGACCGCTATCTGGAGCGGCTTCGCGACTACCCGCTCGAGCGCGCCGCCGCTGTCACCGGGGTGCCGGCCGCCATCATCAACCGCCTCGCCCTCGATTACGCGCGCCACAAGCCGGCGCTGATCATCGCGGGGTTCGGCCTGCAACGTCATCACCGCGCGGGCCAGACGATGAGGGCGGTGGCGCTGCTGGCGGCGCTGACCGGGAACATCGGGGTGGCGGGCGGCGGCTGGCAGTACGCCAACCTCAGCAGCCACTGCCTGCAAGACCCGCCGCTGCCGCCGGAGCCGTCGGGCGTGCGCCGCGCGGTCGCGGTTTCACGGCTCGGGCCGGCGCTCTCGGAGATCAACGCGCCGCGCATCGCCGCGGCGTGGGTCGAAAAGGGAAACCCGGCGAGCCAGAATCCGCAGTCGCTGTCGGTCAGGAAGGCGTTCGGGCAACTCGATCTGTTGGTGGTCGTCGACCAGTTCATGACCGACACCGCGAGGCTCGCCCACTACGTCCTCCCGGCCAAGACGATGTTCGAGCAGGAGGATCTCGTCACCGCCTACTGGCACCCGTACCTGCAGCTCCGAACGAAGCTCTGGGACCCGCCGGGAGACGTGAAGACGGAATCGGAGATCTGGCGGCTGCTGTCCGAGCGGTTGGGATTCGACACACGCTTCTTCCCGCGCGGTGACGATGAGACGAGGCAGGTGCTGCAGAAGATGCTGCCGGCCGATGAGCCCGGGGCTGACTCCCTCTTCTCTCTTCTGGCCTCTCGGCCGATCGATCCCACCGACGCGGGTGATGTGGCGTTCTCGGACCTCACGTTCAAGACGCCGTCCGGCAAGATCGAGTTCGCCTCGGAGGAAGCCGCCCGCCTGTGGGGCGTCGATCCGGTTCCCGACTACGCCCCGCTCGAGGAGGGGCACGAGTCGCCGCTCGCCTCGCGTTATCCGCTGCAGTTGCTGTCGTGCAAGACGCGGGATCGGATCCACTCGCAGTTCGGAAACCTCGATTGGGTGAGGGACGTCGAGCGGCCGCACGGGCTCGACATGCACCCGACGGACGCGGAGGCGCGCGGCCTCTCCGAGGGTGACGCGGCCGTCCTCTGGAACGACCGCGGCCGCATCACGCTGCGCGTGAGGCTGGACGAAGGGCTGCGGCCGGGAGTCGTGCACGTGCTGGAGGGGAGGTGTCACGAGGGCGACCCGGACGTCAACGTGCTGACCGACGCCGGCGTGACGGACATGAATCACGGGGCGACGTTCTACGAGTGCCTCGTGGACGTCGAGGCTGTCAGTCGAAGAGCAGTGTCAGTCGGAGCTGCCTGCCGCGCCGAAGTCGCGGAGCGACGAAGGCGGGACGCTCGGCAGTCGGAGCTCACGCGGCCAGTCGGCACTAGCGCGACAACGCCGAGAGCCGAGAGCCGAAAGCCGAGAGCCGGCGCGAAGCCGCCGGATACGGAGCGGGGCGGCTTCGGGCTCGATCTCGGCCGCTGCGTCGGCTGCGGCGCCTGCGTCCTGGCGTGCCGTCTCGAGAACGGCTGGTCGTCCGACAACCCGTGGCGCCGCGTGCTGCCCTTGAACCTTCGGCGACGGCCCGGCGGGCCGACGTACTTCCTGTCGGTGGCGTGCCATCACTGCGAACAACCGGCGTGCGTCTCGGCGTGCCCGTCGCGCGCGTACGAGAAGCGGCCCGACGGCGTGGTAATCCACCACGAGGCGCGGTGCATCGGGTGCCGCTACTGCGAGATGGCCTGCCCATTCGGAGCGCCGAGGTACGACGCGTCGAAGGGCGTGATGACGAAGTGCGACTTTTGCCGGCATGCGAGCACGGGGCGAGCTGATCGGCCCGGCGTGGCACCAGCCGCGGCCGGACCGCCGGTGCACACGCCCGCGTGCATCGCGGCGTGCCCGACCGAGGCGCTGCGCGCGCTGCCGACGGCAGGCGGCGACGATGACGGACTCGCAGCGTCGATACCTGGCTTCACGGACCCGGCCGGCTGTCGGCCGAACATCCGGTTCGCAAGCCCGCGGGGAGCCCGGCGCACATCGCTGCTGAGCGCGCTTCACGAACGGCTGGGCCGACGATGAAGATGCGTGCCAGACTCGTCAGGCCGCCGGCGATGAGACGTCAGTCGTGGCCCGGTTCGTCGGCTCCGGGCTCCGGGGAAGTCGCCCTGCGCGCCGACCCGGTCCGCGCCTGCCTCTCGACCGCCGGCCGCACACCGCCGCTGCCGACGGGCATTGGGGGATGCCTGCGCAAGCGAGCATGCGAGCAGTGCCGACGGTCGACTGCACCAACCAGGAGCCGCAGGCTCGGACTTGCCCGGAGGCTCTCTGAGCGATGCCGACTGGCTCACGCGAATTCCACCGGCCGAGGCGACTGGTTCGGCACTGTCGAGCGCGAGCGAGCCGGGCGCCCACGATGACCGGTGGCACACGGCTGCACAGCGGCGTGGCAGACTGGCCAGGCGCGACCCGGCGGTCGGCATATGCCGGGTCAACTGGACGGATCATGCTGTGGAAGCAGGTGCGATGACGACGACACGCTCACGCCCCGGCGCCGGTGCCTTCCATGAATGGCCGCTCGTCGTCTTCACGACGCTGGCCATCATGGGTGCGGGGCTGCTGGCAACGCCCCTCGCCGCGTGGCTCGCGGCGGGCACCACGGCTCCAGCGACCGGCGCCGTCCGATGGGGCACTCTGCTGCTCGGCGCGGGCCTGGCGGTGTCGATTGCCCACCTGGGCCGCCCGCTTCGCGCGCCGCTGGCGTCGCTCGGCATCGGCCGAAGCCGGCTGAGCGCCGAGATAGTCGTCGCCGGCATCGCGCTGCTGCTGGGCATCGCCGCTGCCCTGTTCCCGCACGTGTCTCTCGCGCTGGACTTCGCGACGGCAGCCGCCGCACTCGCGTTTCTCGTCACGCTTGGACTGGTCTATAGCCTGCCCGGCCAGCAGACCTGGCGCGGCGCCGTCGTCTGGATGCCACTGACGGCTGGTCTGGGCTTCTCGATCGTGTCGTTCACCGCAATGTGGAGCGGACCATCCGTCGCGGTCAGCGTTGCGGCCGTGGGCATTCTGGCCGCGGACACCGCGCTGCTGACCGCGCGGCGGACGTCGCTCACCGTTGCGCGTACGCCGCTGGCACCGAAATACCCTTCGGTCTTCGCGCGCCGCCATCTGATCCTCATGTCGCGCCTCGCCCTGGTGGACATCCTCCCGGTGGCTTCCTGCTGGCCGGTCTGCCATCGATCGCCGCCGGCCTGCTGGCCTTCGGTATCCTCGCCGACCGGATCGGCTTCTACGGCTTCGCCTCGCAGCACACCACGGAGGCGGAGGTGGCGCGGGCGGAGCAGGTCATCTCGGCCTGACCGACGGCAACTGAAAGTGGTTGTCACGGCCCCAGTCGTCCGTTAGACTGCCAGTGATCGGGTTGTCACGTCGAAACCCGTGTGGATGGTCCCGTGAAAGGCGACATGGAACCCCCAAGTTGCAGTGAGTGTCCGATTGACCCGGCCCGCACCCCGCGCACGCTCGCGCCCGGCGACCGCTCGGATGGCGCCCTGAGACTGCGACCCTAGGTCCCGCCTCCAGGCACATTCCGAGCCGGGCCACAACCTGGCAGAAGGGAATGTGCCGAATGATCCTCTCGATCTTCCAGCACACGACCGCCCTGATCCGGCCGACGGCCGATTCTCTGCGTCGCATGTGTCGCATCGCGGCTCCGCGCACGTGAACGGGAGGGTCCCGCGATGTTCTGGATCAGCAAGTTCATTCACTACCTGAACCGGTTCCGGCGGCGGCTGATCGTCTTCTTCGCCGTCCTGGGGCCCGGAATCATGGTGATGGTGGCCGACAACGATGCCGGCGGCATCTCCACGTACGCCGTCACCGGGTCGAAGTACGGCTTCTCGCTGCTCTGGATCTTCATCCTCCTCGTGCCGATGGCGTTCTACGTGCAGGAGATGACGGTACGGCTCGGCGCTGTGACCAAGCGCGGGCACGCGGAGGCCATCTTCGACGGTTTTGGCAGGTTCTGGGGCTGGTTCTCCATCGGCGACCTCGCGATCGTGAACTGGCTGACGCTGATCACCGAATACATCGGGATGACGGCGGCGATGAGCCTGTTCGGCGTCCCGCCCTGGGTGACGGTCGTCGTCGTCACCGGCGTGCTCTTTGCCATCGTGTTGTCCGGCGAATACTGGACGTTCGAGAAGATCACGCTCGTCTTCTGCCTGTTCAACCTGGTCTACATCCCGGCCGCCTTCTGGGCGATGGAGACGCCGACCGCGCCGGCGTGGGCCAAGGTGGCCGAGGGGTTCTTCCGGCCGTACGACAACAGCTTCTCGCCCGAACTGCTGTTCATCGTCCTCGCCAACATCGGGACGACGATCGCGCCGTGGCAGATCTTCTTCCAGCAGAGCGCGGTGGTGGACAAGGGGCTGGACGTCAAGGACATCGCGTTCGGCAAGTGGGACACGATGGCGGGCGCGATCCTGACGTGCGGCGTCGCGGTGTTCATCATCATCGCGACGGGCGCCGCGTTCTTCTACCACCACCCGCCGATCGTCATCGAGGACGCGCGGCAGACGGCCGAAGCGCTGGCGCCGCTGCTCCCGCACGCCGAGGGCGTGTGGGCGAGGCGGCTGTTCGCGATCGGCCTGTTCGATGCCGGCTTCCTCGGCGCGCTGTGCGTCTCGCTGTCCACGTCGTGGGCCATCGGCGAAGTGTTCGGGTGGGCGCATTCGCTGAACAACAGCGTGCGCGACGCCCCCTGGTTCTACCTCCTCTACCTGGTGATGCTGCTGACGGCCGGCGCGGTCGTTCTCATTCCGGACGCACCGCTGGTCACCATCACGATGTTCGTCCAGGTGGTGGCGGTCACGCTGCTGCCGTCGCTGCTCGTCTTCCTCATGCTCCTGCTGAACGACAAGGAGCAGATGGGCGAGCACGTCAACACGCGCTGGCAGAACCTCGCCAACGGCACGATCGTCGTACTCGTCATCCTGATGTCCTCCGTCCTGGGCATCACCACCCTGTTCCCGAAGCTGCTGGAATAGGAGGGGACCATGGTCAGCCTTCCCAAGAACCCGCCGCGCCCGAACGAACTGCCCGGCACCGCGCCCGCGCACCCCGGCGGGGCCGGCATGCACTTCCTGCACTTCTCGCAGCTGTTGAAGCGGCCCGTGGTCACCGGTTCGATCAGCGACCGCATCGGCAGGGTTACGGACCTCGTCTTCACGCCGATGGAGCCGTTTCCCGAAGCGGCCGGAATCTTTCTCGACCACGGATGGGGCAAGCCGACCGAGTTCGTGCCGTGGGACAAGGTCGTCAAGATCGAGGA
This sequence comes from uncultured Acidobacteriota bacterium, assembly GCA_963784455.1. Lineage (GTDB taxonomy): Bacteria > Acidobacteriota > Vicinamibacteria > Vicinamibacterales > Fen-181 > FEN-299. The sequence goes on from CAWARN010000022.1 coordinate 85,107, forward strand.
CGACGCCATGTTCGTGCAGCCGGCTGCGGGAGGGGCGTATCAGCCGTTCGTGGACCAGCCCGGCTGGATCATGGTGGACAAGCACCTGATGGGCCGGACGATCCTCGACATCGACGGGCGCCGGATCGAGGTGGTCAACGACGTCCGCTTTCTCGAATCGCACGGCCGGCTGCTCCTCGTGGACGTCGACCTGTCGTTCAACGGCTTCCTGCGACGGTGGGGGCTCGGGCGGGTCACGAAGTCCAGCGACCGCCTGGTGTCGTGGAAGTACGTCCAGCCGCTGTCGCTCGAGGACGCGATTCCGACCGATCGCCTCAAGCTGTCGGTGACCCGCAGCCAGCTCCAGGACCTGCCCGGCGAGGACCTGGCCGATGCGCTCGAAGAACTGTCGGGCACGGAGCAGCAGGCGCTGTTCTCGGCCCTCGATCCCGAGAAGGCGGCCGAGACGCTGACCGAGGCCGAACCGCGCGCCCAGCGCCAGATCATCGAAGACCTCACCTCCGACCAGGGGCGGGCGATTTTCAACAGGATGACGGTGCTGCAGCTGGCCAACCTGTTCGCGTCGCTGCCGCAGGAGAAGATGCGGGAGGTGAGCAGCTGGCTCGGGCCAGTTCGCGCCAAGGCTGTCCACAACCTGCTGACCGAGCGGGAAGCGACGGCCCGCGACATGGTGTCGGCGAGCTTCGTCGCCAAGCCGGCCACGGCCCTCGTGGCCGACGTGCTGAGGGACATCCGCAGTTCGCGCCACGAGCCGCGGAGCCTCTCCTATCTGTACGTCGTGGCCGAGGAGGCGCCCGTGCTCCAGGGCGTCGTCGATCTTCGCGACCTGGTGCTGGCGTCTGACGACACGCCGCTGTCGGAGATCATGGCGTCGCCGGTAGTGGCCGCGCAGGAGAGCGACCTGCGCGACGACCTGGAGAAGATGTTCGAGAAGTACGGCTTCGGCATGATTCCCGTGGTGGACGACCAGGACCGGCTGTTCGGCGTCATCCGCTACAACGACATCATGAAGGGGCCGGAGCTCAATACGTAGGGACGAGGGCCAGGCGTAGCGCGGGTCTTCAGACCCGCGATCGCAGGGGGGAAGTACCATGCCGCGTGTGAAACTGTCGAAGACGACGAAGACGCTGCTGATCGTGATGCAGTTCTACATCGTGGCGCTGTTCGTGCTGATCATCGTGCGGTTCCTCAAACTGTTCTAGCCCGCCTCCGGTTGATCACCTTCAGCAGTTCGAACCACAGGATACTCGCCAGCCCCACCACCACACACAGCAGCAGGTCGGTCGCGCTCAGCCGCGAGAAGCGGAAGATCGCCCGCAGCGCCGGCACGTAGAGCGCCGCCGCCAGGAAGACCGCTGCGCCGCCGGCGACCCACCAGAGCGCCCGGTTCGAGTACGCGAATCGCGACCAGATCGTCTGCGACCAGGACCGGTTCGCGAGAATCAGGCCGATGTTCGCCACGATCAGCGTGGTGAACGCGAGGGCCCGCGCTTCCTCCTCGCCGTAGCCCCACGCCAGCGCGACTCCGAACACGAGCGCCACCATCGCCAGCACCGCCGCGCCCTGCGCGAGGCTCAGGCCCAGCGTCAGCGCGCCGAAGAGCCGCTCGCCGGGATCGCGCGGCGGGCGCCGCATCACGTCCGCCTCCTCGCCCTCGGCCTCGAACACGATCGAGCAGGCCGGGTCGATGATCAGCTCGAGAAACACGATGTGGACCGGCAGGAGCGCGAGCGGCCAGCGGAACAGCACGGGCAGCAGCGACATGCCGGCGATCGGCACGTGGATGGCGAAGATGTAGGCCATCGCTTTCTTGAGGTTGTCGAAGATGCGGCGGCCGAGCCGCACCGCCTGCACGATCGACGTGAAGTCGTCGTCCAGCAGGACCAGCGACGCGGCCTCGCGCGCCACGTCGGTGCCGCGCCCGCCCATCGCGATGCCGATGTGCGCCGCTTTCAGCGCCGGCGCATCGTTCACGCCGTCGCCGGTCATCGCCACCACCTCGCCGTTCGCCTTGAGCGCCTCGACCAGCCGGAGCTTCTGCTCGGGCACGACGCGCGCGAAGATGCTGGAGGTCTTCACGCAGGCGCGCAGCTCGGCGTCTGACATCGCGTCGAGGTCGGCGCCGGTGACCGCCGACATCGCCCGGAGGCCGACCTGCCGCCCGATGTTGAGGGCGGTGCCCGGATAGTCGCCGGTGATCATCACGACGCGGATGCCGGCCGCGTCGCACTCCCGCACCGCCTCGACGGCTGTGGGCCGCACCGGGTCCTCGAGTCCGACCAGGCCGAGCAGTTCGAACGGGAAGTCGTGCTGCTCGCCGGGCAGCGCCTCGGGACGGAACGTGGCGCGGGCGACGCCGAGGACCCGGAGGCCGTCGGCCGCCATCGCCGCCACGTCGGCGGACAACCTCTGAACGTGCCGGTCATCGAGGTGACAGAGGTCGGCGATCGCCTCAGGGGCGCCCTTGGCGGCGATGACGTAGTCCTCGGTCTCTCGCGACTTCCAGACCTGCGACATCGCGAGCAGCCGGTCCGAGAGCGGGTACTCGCGCACCAGCGTCCAGTCGTCGTGCAGGTGCTCGCTCTGGGCGAGGTAGCGCTCACCCAGCTGCCTGAACGCCTTCTCCATCGGGTCGAACGGATCGCGATGGCTGGCGAGAATCGCGAACTCCACCGTCTCGTGGAACGGCTCGGGCAGGTCCTGCCGGTCCGCGCGCACCTCGTGCGCCTGGCCGGACGCCAGGATGCGCCGCACCGTCATCTGGTTGAGCGTGAGCGTTCCGGTCTTGTCGACGCAGAGCACGGTGGCGGCGCCCAGCGTCTCGATGGCGGCGACCCGGCGCGTCAGCACCTGGCGCTGCGACAGCCGCCACGCGCCGAGCGCGAGGAAGATCGTCAGCACCACCGGGAACTCCTCGGGCAGCGTCGCCATCGCGAGGGTGAGGCCGGCGAGCAGGCCGTGCAGCCAGTCGCCGCGGGTCAGCCCGTAGACGACGACGACCAGCGCGCACAGGGCGGCGCCGAAGATGGCGAGGCCGCGCACCAGCCGTCCGGTTTCACGCTGTATCGCCGTGTCCTCGGGCTCGAGCGTCAGGAGGGCCCGCCCGATCTTCCCGAGCTCGGTGCCGGCGCCGGTCGCCCGCACGCAGGCCACGCCCTGGCCCTGCACCACGAGGGTGCCGGAGAAGACGCCCGCCTCCGCGCCTTCGGCGCTTCGGCGCGGCAGGCCCGCATCGGCTCCTTCGGCGAGGGCTTCGGCGGGGTTCTCGGCGGAGCCCTGACCTCGTATCGCCAACTCGCGCAGATCGCCAGCGAGCACCGACGTGGCCCGCTTGCGCACCGGGACCGACTCGCCGGTCAGCAGCGATTCGTCGACGGAGAGGCCGGTCGAATCGAGGAGCACCGCGTCGGCGGGCACGCGGTCGCCTTCGGCCAGCATGACCAGGTCGCCGCGGACGACCTCGCGGCCGGGGATTCGTCTTCGTCCGCCGTTCCGGATCACGAGAGCGCGCGGGCTCGACAGGTCGCGCAGCGCCTCGAGCGCCCGCTCGGTCTTCCGCTGCTGGTAGAGCGTGATGCCCATCACCACGAACACGAAGGCGAGGAGGAGCAGGCCTTCGGTCAGGTCGCCGAGGACCAGGTAGAGGGAGCCGCTCGCCACGAGCAGCAGGAACATCGGCTCGCGGACGACCTCGAGGGCGATGGCGAAGAGGCTGCGCGGCTTGGATGACGGCAGTTCGTTGTAGCCGTCCCTGTCGAGACGTTCGGCGGCCTCGTCGTCCTGCAGGCCGACGGCGGTGGCGAGGTCGAAGGTGGGCACGGTTGGGCTTTCGGCTCAGGGCTCGGGGTTGACGACACGCGCGCGCATTCCAGGCCCGTTTACAGCGGTCCGAGCCGGGAGTATATCGTACTCCTCGAGGGCTCGGTGCCCCCGTGAGGAGCATGCCCCATGGCTCCCGCGACGATCGTCGACGACTCGGTTGTCAGACGGGCTCGGGCTGAGTATCTGGAGATGCCGGGGTTGCGGCTGACCAGCGCGCAGGCGCAGCGGCTCTGGGGTCTCGACCGGCGGACGTGCGACGAACTGCTCACGGAATTGATGAGTGCGCACTTCCTGGCCCGCACTCGCGACGGTTCGTTCGTCCTGTCCGCGAACCGGATGTAGGTCTTCAGCCGACCCGCTCGTGACCTCCGCTCCCCAGGCGCAGGAGACGTCTGTGCTCTTGCGCAACCCCAGGGTACAATGGCACGTCTTTGGGCGCCCGTAGCTCAGGCGGATAGAGCACCGGCCTTCTAAGCCGGGGGTCGCAGGTTCGAGTCCTGCCGGGCGCGCTTTTTCCTAAGGAATTCGCCGATTTCTCCAGCCGATCGAATCCCCAGGCGAAGGTTCATCGGACCGAGTGATCGGTCTTGCGAGTTTGCGCCGATATCGCGCGACCTCACGATCCGCGTTTTCGCTGAGTGTCTTGCGATGCGGCTCCTTCGGGCGCGTACGGGATCTCGCAACAACACGTCGTGATCACCGGCCCAATTGACTGATGTCCGCGACGACCGGCCTCAATGGCCGATGATCGCAACGACCGGCCTCTTGAACCTGTGTTCGGGCGGTTTCGGGCCTGCAGGTACCGGCTTCATCCCCGTACCAGAATACCTCTGCGAAGGGCGGTGCGGCGTCGCCGCAGTTCCCGTATGAACCGTGGTCGCCGAATCGGATGAAGAGCGCCTCGGCAATCTGCTATGTGTTATCTGGGACGCCGATCAACCGGCGGACCCGCATTACCCGAGCGAGCCGGCACGAAAAGCGACCGCCGGGTCAGAGGGGTCCCGCTGCCTCGGTCGGTTAGCCGAAGACCGGCTACCAGACAAAGTGGGCGCCGTTCGGAAGAGCCGCCCCGCCTAGGCACAGTGGGAACGGCTTCACGCCTGGCTGCAGTCCGCCTATCCAGCCACTCGTGCCACAATGACGCGTGAACTGGTCGCCGATCAGAGCCTGCCCTACACGTGGACGGGCACCGACGCCTCGCTGGGACTGGTCGTGCTGATGACGCACCCGGACGTCGTTCCCGTGGATGAGGGGACCGAGAAAGACTGGAAAGCGTACGCCAGAACAGAAAGACCGGCGGGCGAAGTGCCCGCCGGTCGAAATGGCAACTTGAGTCAGGTTCGAGGGTTTAAGGACGAGCGACCGTGATCACCGCCGTGGTCCAGGTCTCCCAGTGTGCCGGATTGTTCTCGTCGCCGAGTGCCTTCAGCACCGACACCTTGACGATGTACCGGCCGTTGGGCACCTGATACCACTGGCTGCGTTCTTGCCCTTGCCCGCGAAGGTGGTGCCGTCCCAGGCGAAGGCGAAGAAGCTGCCGGGTGCCGAGTTGCGCGTGACGTACTCGTCGTCGCTCACGCGGTGCCACGCCTTGCCCGTCGTCGCGTCGAACGCCTCGAGCCGAATCCGCCGCGAGAGATGGTCGAGGTGCATCAGGAAGTACGGGATGTCGCTACCGACCATCGTGTAAGTGGCGCCGGTGGCGTTGCGGTTGAAGTACGAATTGCCAACCACCTGTGCGAGCCACGGGAAGCCGTTGGCCGTTGGGGTGAGCACCTGGGTGCTCTGGTAGTCGCCTTTGAAGCCTGCGAACGGCACGCGGTAGACCGCGCCACGGCCCTGCGGCGTGAAGACGATGTAGCCGCCGTAGATGCTGCGATCCGGGAGCGTCGCGTCCGCGGCGATGGTGACATCCACGCTGGCGGTGCCGCCGGACGGGACCGCCACGGCGGACGCGCTGAATGTGACCGCGGCGGGAGCGTGGAACGTAGCGGTGATGTTGTACGACGTGCCAGACTGGGTGTTAGGCCCGGTGGCCAGCGCCGGAACGTGAGTCACGTTGTACGTCACGGGCGACGAGCCTTCGTTGCTGACAATCAGCGTGCGGGTGACCGGCCCGGACCTCGCTCTCACCCAGCGACAACTGACTCGGCTCGATCACCGTCGTCGCCTGGACCGTGCCCATGATGTCGAGCATGCCTGCCCCTTGACGATGTGAGTAGTCGAGGAATCCGAGCGCCGGGTTGCCGGACCAGTTCTTCGGGTCGGCGGAGTTCTGCAGCCGCCCAAGCATCGCGTTGGACGGAATGTGCGGTCTGGCCTCGAGGACCAGAGCGACCCCGCCGGCGACGTGCGGCGACGACATCGACGTGCCCGACAGCGTGGTGTATCCGCCCAGTTCAACGGGTAGGTCGAGTAGATGCCGCCGCCCGGCGCGCTGACGTTGGGCTTCAGCGCCAGTTCGGCCGTGAGGCCGAACGAGCTGAAGCCCGAGATCAGGCCGCCCGTGCCGTACGGCCAGGACACGTAGTCGGCCGTCCAGGTCAGCGTCGTCGGGCCAGCGGCGATCAGGGCGTCCAGGGTCGCGCCTTGGGCTGCGGTGATGGCGACGACGGGAATCGTGATCGGCCGGCGTGCCCGGCGACCGTTGGGTTAGCGCGCCGCGGCGTTGTTGTACAGCACGACGGCGGCGGCGCCGGCGTCCTGGGCGTTGGTGGCCTTGATGTAGAAACAACACGTGCCGCGGCGAATGAGGACGGCCTTGCCGGCCAGGCTGCCCGCGGGCAACGCGGCGCAGCGCGTCGTTGCCGGGTCGCGGTGTCCCCGTCTTCGCCATCGGCAGCGTACCGGTCGTCGGCGGAAGCGGCGCGCCGGTCGCTTGGTTGTAGCCATACGGCGTGCCGTCAACCGTGAAGGCGCGCTGCGCGTTGTCGAACGACCCGACGCCGATCACCTTGTCACCCACGCCCGGCGCGCCGGCCGCGAACAGCGCGTCGGGCGACGAACCCCGGGGCCGTTGTTGCCGATCGAGGCGACCATCACGATGCCCTTGTTCACCATGACGCGTGGCAGCCTGGGCCGTCGGGTACTGGGGCCACTGGCGCGCCGAGCCGATGCTCTGGTTGACGACCTGCATGCCGTCGGCAGCGCGCGCTCCATGGCCGCGATCATGATGTCGCGACGCGTCGAACCTGCGCAGCCGAACACGCGGTAGGCACCGAAGGTCACCTCGGGCGCCACGCCCTTGACGCGCTGCCGTTGGCGCCGACGATGCCCGCGACGTGCGTGCCATGGCCGTCGCAGTCATCCGGATAGTCGTCGGGAACCGGAATAGAGGCGGTCCGTGCCTGGCGTTGTAGGCGTCACCGACGAAGTCGTAGCCCGTGACCACACGGCGGTCGGGAAAACGCGCTGTCGGTGCCGGCACGCCAGCGCCTCCGAGATCCGGGTGGTCATAGTCGATGCCGGTGTCGATGATGCCGACCTTCATGCCGGCGCCCGTCAGCCCTGGCTCTGAGCGATGTTCGCCCCGGTCATGGTGATGGCGGCGGCCAGGTCGGCGCCGATCCCCTCATCGGTCGGCGCCGGCTCCGGCGCCTGATGATCTCCACCGGGTAGATGGCCTTCACGCCGGGCAGCTGCGCCAGCTTCGCCCGGTCGGCCGGAGCGACGGCGACCGAGAATCCGTTGAACAGCACGTCGAACGCGCGCCGTTCCACGTAGCGGACGCCCGCGGCGGCGGCGGCCCGGCGGAAGGCCGCCTTCTCGAGCCGCACGGCCGAAGGGTGTTGCCGTCGGCGACCGGCGCGCCGGTGAGTTCGACCGAACCACAGGTTCGTTGTCTCGTTGTCCTGGGAACCGACGGCCAGCGCCGTGGGCACCATCCGGTGACTGCGCGAGGGTCTGTGGCCCGAAGGCGCGCGAGCAGCGCCAGGAGACCCGCGATGAGAACGGTTAGGATGACAAGTTTTCTCTCGCTCATTGTCATTCACCTCTGAAGCGGTGGCTTGCAACTTCACCTGGGTGCGGTTGGTGCTTTGGAAAAGCGCCTACCTGGCCGCTGGCGTCTCCTTTCCGGCTCCGGACACCGCTGCGCCGCCAGAGGCCAGCCCCCAAGGGGGCAAGCCGCACCCGCGGCGACGACGGCCCATCCGAACGCAGGGTCAAAATGGAGATCGCCCGATCGCAAGAACACTGTCTGAGGTTGCACGAGTCTGGTAGAAAGCTGCGTCCATGTCAACCCCTCGGCTCCTCTCCCTGTCAACGCTCGTTAGAAATGTCCCCACCCTTCGCTCGTTAGAAATGTCCCCTGTGTCTACGGTGACGTCGAGGCCGCCGAGCAGGTCGCCCACCCACGTGCGGGGTCCGCGCAGTCGGCCACCAAGGCGGGCCGTCTCGCGCGACGTCGTGTCGGGATCTCCTCGTGGCACGGGCGGCCGTCCGGTAAGTCACGATAGGAGCGGCGCCACGGATGGTCGGCCGCTGGGGGGCGCGAGAGTCCCGTGAGTGGCCCGCGAGGCCGGCGGCGGAGCGGCCGTGACGGGACGCCGGGCGAACTCGATCGAGGTCACCTGCGGGCCGCGATACCACACGTCGAGATGGCCATCCTGGTTCTCGCACTCCTGCAGGGTCCTGCTCGCGGGCGGATCGTGACGTTCTTGCCGCTCGCGTTGCAGGAGCCGGTTGTCATGGCACACCGGCCGGTGGTGGCTGACTGCTCGTTCCGTCTGCATCCGAAAGACTTCGTCGAAATCCAGCCTGGGGGGACCGGCGTGTGGAAGTCCTCGGGGGCGGCCGGCGGCTGGGCAAAGCGGCGATTGTGGTCCGGGATGTCGGGGCTCATGAGGAAGGCGTTGGCGGCCTCGTAATCGGCGATCCCCCGTCGTCGCATCTTCTTGGCAAGCGGTCTTGGTGGGTGCCGTGCTCGCGCTCGACGCGGCCTTTGGCCTGCAACGAACTGGCAACGATGGTCCGATTCCGAGTGTGTGGCACATCCGGCCAAACTGCGGGAGCCCGACCGTCCCGGCCGCAGCTCCGCCTCGGTGCGTTCGCACGTAGACATTCTACCAATCCGTGTAGATCTCCACGGGAATGCCGTAGGCCTCGAATCACGCGCGGAGGCTCCGCACCGCGCCGCACGTCATGTGCTGGGCTTCGAAGCGCAGCCCACACGTGCCGGTCGCGTCATCGACCATATTCATCAAACACGCCGTCGGGCCGCGTTCCTCGAGCCACGCTTCGAAGTTGTTGTCCAATCGCACCAACTCGCCGAAGCGCGCTTTGCGCTCTCGACGCTTGCGATGCGCCGGGGCATCAAGCGCGTGTTCAGCAACCCCGCATGGAGCATCCCCGCGCAGCGTCTGGTGATGGACGACGACCAGGTATTCCTCCGCCAGCTGCTCGGCCTACAGCGTGGGCCCGAACGGCTCGTGCACCACGTAGGCCACCGATCTTGCGGCGCTCCAGGGCCAGGATCTTCCGGCGGACCGCCGCCGGGGTGCGCCGATTCGACCGGCGCCCGACGCTCGCATGGCGGAGCCCCTGCGGGCCCCGCCGGCGAAAGCGCTTCCAGAGGCGCTTGGCGTGGCGATAGCTCACGCCCGTCGCTCCACTCGCCTGGCAGAGCGTAATCGCCGACCCGACGCGCGAGAGAATCGCGGCTCGCTTTAATTCGGTGACGTCATCCATGTCCTTCCCACGCCAGGCCTCCTGTCGGAGGTCTCGGCGTCGGGGAAATTTCTAACGAGCTAGGAAGGGGACATTATCGAGGTCCTCAACGCCCTGGCTCCTCCCATGCAGGGCGTTGGCGCTATTGGATGATTCGGGGTTAGAAGCGACGTTTGAGTTTGAATACTCAGGGCGAGTGAGGCCCTCGGCACGCCGGCAACCACGTAGGAGACTGTGGGCAAGGGAACGGCCACTTTGACTGACCCGGCACTCGAGAGCTCTCCGGCAAGCTCGTTCCGGGGCTGGGAAGCGGCGCTGCCGGAGCCATTGGTGCCATGGTCTGCACAGGGGTCATCATCACCCCCCATGTCACACGGGACGGTGTTTGGGCCGGCCATGGGGCACGGATCTTCCAATCCTGAGGCTGCGTTTGCCGAAATGGGGTGACGATTGGTGGAGTCGACTCGATTATCCGTACCGGCCAGCCGCGCCGGAGACGCGGGACTTCAACGAGACTGTTGCCGACAAGGGACAGAGAGGCCTGAATCACTGGTACGCGAGGCTACCAGCCGAATGGACCAATTGCGCTCATTATCCACGGCCCCAATGACCGGGGATCGCGACCTCCGGCCGCTACGACCAGGGTGATCATGACAACCTGCCTCGATGACTACGGTGGCGGCCTACTGCCCCGGCAACGGTCGGTCACCACCCGCCTGGTGCCGTTCGCAGTTCCGCTCTCAGGTGCAGAGCGTGCGCCGGCCCGGCCTCCTCAATGAGTCATTCACAGGCGGCGACCTGGCTCGACGGCGAGGTTGCGACATCCATCCAGGAGCTACGGCCAGATCGACGAGATCCTTCATCGATGGCGATCTCCTCGAGAAGGGTCCTGCTGTTCGATTTTGGAGCACGCGATAGCCCGGCTGCGTCGGTAACCTCATCACGCACGTCTCTTTGCCCGACCGCAAGGTCGCGGTTTGACCTATAATGCTCGCCCGTTCACCGAGCTGCAGCGACGTTTCCGGTCCGGCGGACAGGCCAACGGATTCGTACCAACCAATCCATGCCCGCCATTGCCACGCGGGCGTGCCGGGGAGGCAAAGACATGTGCTGGCACTCGACTACCCCGATTCGAGACAATCGCTGGTTTTGCTCGGCACCGTGCTGGCGGGTTCGCCCTCGTGGCTGCCGGGCTTGGCCTGCGCCTGCCCACGTTGCAGGCGGCTGGAACACTGAGTCTGACGGCGTTCGGCGCGACGTACACGCAGAACTTCAACACGCTCCTTCGCGAATTCGGGGGCGACCAACACCCTGGTGCCAACTGGCTGGGCCTTTGCGGGAATCGGGAGTAATGCAAACAGCTACTACAGGGCCGGCACCGGATCTGACAACGCCGGCGACACCTACAGCTTCGGTGCGTCCGGAAGCACGGAGCGCGCACTTGGCGGGCCGCGCAGCGGCACGCTGGGCCGACTGGTCGGCGCGCAATTCACGAACAACACCGGCGGGACAATCACGGCCTTGGCGATCAGCTACACGGGCGAGCAGTGGCGGCTCGGGCAGAAGCGCGCGGGCGGGCGGCGGAGGCTCGATTCCAGTTAAGCACGGACGCAACCAGCCTCACAACGGGGACCTGGACCGATTACAACGTGGTCGATTTCACCAGCCCCATGTCGCCGGCAGGGCCGGCGCCTGAACGGCAACGCGTCGCCAAACGGACCGCTCTCAGCTTCACAATCACCGGACTAAACATCGCCGGCGGCGCCAGCTTCTGGATCCGCTGGGTCGACTACGGACCTGATTCTAGCGGCGACGATGGGCTCGCGATAGACGACTTTGCGCTGACGCCTGTCCGGCGAGGCCGCCGACTAGCGCGCCAGCGTGGCCAGCAAGCCCCGGGCGACGGTGCGACGGATGTGCGCGGCAATGCGAACTTCGTCGTGAGTTCTCCGAGCCGGTGAACGTCAGCGGCGACTGGTTCACCATTCAGTGCCTCACCAGCGGAGCGCACACCGCCAGGGTGTCCGGCGGGCCCACGACCTTCACGATCAATCCTGACGCCGACTTCGTCCGCGGCGAGCGTGCACGCTGTACGATCCTGGCGGCGAACGTGACGGACCAGGACACCAACGATCCGCCGGACAACCTGATCGCCGACCTGGGCCGTCGTTTCACCGCGCGCTCGATGCGTGCCGCTGACCTACACGCCCATCTACGCGATCCAGGGGAGCGGGCTAACGCTGGCGATCACCGGGCCCGTGACCACCCGGGGCATCGTGGTCGGCGACTATGAATAGGCCCCGGCACCGGCACCACCTCCAACTTTCTGCGCGGCTTTTTCCTCCAGGACGCGGACGTGGGACGGCGCCGCGGAGACCTCCGACGGCATCTTCGTCTTCAAACGGCAACAGCGAACAGCTGTGAAGGTGGGCGACCTGGTGCTATGTGACGGGCAACGGCCGGCGATTTACAGGGCCAGACCCAGTTGAGCAACGTCGAGCGCCATCAGCGTCTGCGGGACCGGCAGCGATGGCACCCGGCGGAGGTCACCTTCCCGGTCCCGTCGCGCACCGACCCGAGCGATACGAGGGCATGCTCGTCCGGCTGCCCCAGACGCTGTACGTCACCGAGCACCTATCAGTCTGGGGCGCTGCCTGGGCAGGTAATGCTGTCGGCGGATGGCCGCCTGCGGCAGCCGACCCAGGTCGCCGAGTCCCGGCGCCAGGCCCTCGCCCTCCAGGCGGCCAACGACTCAATCAGGAACTTCCTGGACGACGCGACGCAGCGCGCAGAACCCAGAACCCGATCGTCTTCGGCCGCGGCGGCCTGCCGCTGTCGGCTTCACAACACGCTGCGGGGCGGCGACAAGGCAACGGGGATCGTCGGCGTGCTCAACTACACCTGGGCGGGCAACTCGGCCTCGGGCAACGCCTATCGCGAACGCCCTGTCCGCGCACTGGACGGCTACTGTGACTTTGAGCCGGCGAACCCGCGACCGAGGCACAGGCGCCCGACGTGGGCGGCACGCGTCCAGGTGGTCGACATGAACCTGCTCAACTATTTCAACACGTTCAAGCGGCTGCACCTGCGGGCGTGGGCGGGAGCGCCCGGACGGACTGCCGCGGCGCCTACATCGAGGTCGAATTCGACCGGCAGTGGCCGAAGACCGTCGCGGCTATTCTTGCGATGGATCCCGACGTGCTGGGGCGTCAACGAGCTGGAGATCGACGGCTACGGCCCGGACAGCGCGCTCCAGTACCTCGTGGACAGGCTGAACGAGGCGACGGCGCCCGGCACGTACGCCTTCATCGACGTGGATGCCGTGCACCGGACAACTCAACGCGCTGGGCACCGACGCCATCAAGAACACAATCTTACCGAACCGGCCAAGGTAACGCCGACGGGACAGACTGCAGCACTGAATACGGTGGAGTTTGTCAATGGAGGCAACTCGACACCCGGCGGGCGGCCGTCGCTCGCGCAGGCCTTCGTGCAGAACGACAACGGCGCTTAATTCGACCTGGTGGTGAATCACTTCAGGGCCAAGGGCACCTGCGACGTCCCGGACGCCGGCGATGGACAGGGAGGCTCAACCAGGTTCCGGAAGAACCAGGCAACCGCGCTGGCGGCGTGGCTAGCGACCAATCCAACCGGCGACTACACCTCGAATCTCCTGCTGGTCGGCGATTTTAATGCCTACACGAAGGAGGATCCGATCGACCATCTTCACCGGCAGCGGTTACACGAACCTCATCACGAATCCCGGCGACTATTCCTACGTCTACGATGGCCAGTGGGGGCGCTCGACCACGCCCTGGCGTCGCCGGCATTCGCCAGCCGTGTGAACCTCACCGAGCCGTTCCACATCAACGCGGACGAGCCGCCAGTGCTCGACTACACCATGGCCTACAAGAGCGCGGGCCAGCGGCGAGCCTCTACGCCGCCGACGAGTTCCAGCGGCCGACCACGATCAGCTCATTGTCGACGTCAGCCTCCAGAACAGCGCGCCAGTCGTGCAGATCGATGGCAAGCCGATCAGCCGAAGCAAGAACGAGACGATCACGCTTCACGCGACCGGCTACGACCCGGATGGCGGGCCGGTCAGTTTATGCATGGGACCTCGACAACGACAGCGTATTCGAACGGTCGGGCGAGACGTTTCGTTCTCGGGTACGGGAAGTTCGGCTTCGTGACCGTCCGAGTGCGCGTCACAGATGACTGGGGTCTCACGGGTACCGATCGGACCGCCGTTACGGTTTACTTCAACTGGGACGGCTTCTTCCAGCCGGTGACCAACCAGCCGATGGTGAACGACGTGAAGGCCGGGAGCGCAGTGCCATTGAAGTTCAGTCTCGGTGGCAATCAGGATTTTGGCGATTTTCAAGACCGGCTTCCCGGTGTCGGTGCCAGTTGCCTGCGACGGTAGCGGCGAGGGCTTGGGCTCGCCGACTGCGAACCCTGGCCACGAGCGGTTTGAGCTACGACTTCGGCGAATACAACTACGTGTGGAAGACTGACAAGTCGTGGGCGGGTACGTCCGCAGGCTCGTGGTGGTGCAGCTCTCGTGGACGAGTCGACCCACGCGGCAATCTTCCGGTTGAAGTAGCTCCCCGGGGGCTGTGCGGAATCCACCGCAGCCACTTCCTTCCGCATCGCTCACCGCTGGCGACCGGAATGTCCCACGCTGTGGCGCAGACGCGCGCGGAGACCAGTCGAATCGGTGAATCCGGCCGATCGTTATCGGAAGACTCGGAATCAGTCGCTGAATGGGCGGGTTCTGGCCACGACTGGCAGTCGAGGCGCTCAGCGAGGGCAGTCGTCCATAACCGCGGTGGCATAACGGATCTGACAACGCGCCTTCTAAGCCGGGGGTCGCAGGTTCGAGTCGGGCCTCCGCTCGCCGCCTGCGCGTGCGAGCTTCGGCCACGCTCGCCGAAGCCGGCTGATTCGCACCGTCGGCGAAGGCGGCCTGCCGGGCGCGCTGCTTCCCAAGCACGCCCGAGGCGCGCCGAAGTTCGCGCAGCGATCGAAGGCGGGCCGGGCGCGCTTTCCTAGCGGTGAATCAACAAGTTATCTGGATGTTCCGAATCGGCCTTGCGAACGGTCTGGGGATCGCAGGCCGCTTCGTCTGCAGCGAGGCTGCTGCACCGTCGCAGCCACTACGGCACCGCCCGCGCATTGAGGTCGGTACGCAACCTTGACGAGCAGTGGGGTTCGCGGCGAGCGGAGCCGCCGACCATCAAGATCAGAACGCGGCTACAACCTGTTCGGCCGGCTTGCGCGCCGGCGTCCGGCTACTTCGCCGGCACGACGACAATCTCCACGCGCCGGTTCGCCATCCGCCCCTTGTCGGTGTCGTTCGGGGCCACGGGGCGCGATGCGCCGTAGCCGGCCACTTCCATGGCGTACCCTTTCAGCCCTGCCGACTCGAAATACGCCCGCACCGACTCAGCCCGGTTGCGCGAGAGGATCATGTTCGCGTCGTCTGTGCCGACCGAGTCAGTATGTCCCTCGATGCCGATCGTCGCCCCCGGCCATTTCCTGATCTGCTCGACGACACGGTCGAGCTCCTTCCGCGCCTCCGGCTTCAGCGCGAACTGGTTCGTGTCGAAGAGCACACCGCTGTCGAGGGAGAACCGCAGGGCGGACCCGATGGCGCCCACGGCGTCCAGGTCCGCGCCGGGCCAGTCGCCCTCGCATGCCATCTTGAGATCGGTCAGGCGCACAAAGTGGAATATCTGGCCGGGCTTCACGAACTCGTTGATATCCACGGCCGTCTTGCCGCCCGCGATCCGACCGACCTCGATCCAGGCCCTGCCATCCTCTGAAATGGCCAACGCGGTCGGTTCCACGTCGGGGCCGATCTCGAATACGTGCAGCTCCGGACCGGGCACATCAACCAGAGCGTTGTCCGTGAAGCGCAGGACGACCGTACCGCCGCAACCGAGCGTCACGTAACCCTTGTCGTCCCGTTCCTCGTAGTCGGGAGGGCCAATGACCTGCCTGGGATCCCGGTCCTTCTCGTTCGACGCGGCCGGAGCACCGTTCTTGAACGACACGACCTCGTCGGCGAAGGAACGATCGCCAAGAGGGAAGAAGAATCATGTTCCCGCGGCCGTCGTCGTACTCCTTGCCGGCGGATGTGCGCGGGGCCTGAGCCTGCGTCGCAACCGCGGCGCACAGACAGAACATCAGGAGTGCGCGGTACAAGAAAGGCTCCTTTCGGCCAACGGCCTCGCGGTTGTCATCTCCCTGCCCTCGTCGGAACGGTGTGGCTGGCCGCCTCGCCAACGGGCTGGCGGCCGCGAACCTCGAGATGGCGCAACAGGTCGAGGCGCTGGCCTCGTTCAGGCGCCGGGCAGGCCCGGCGCTATCCCTTCGCGTCCTCGACGACCGCCTCGACCTTGCCGGCCTTGATGGCGTTCTTGAGCGCAGCGTGGTCCTTCTCGTTCTGGTTCGCGTAGGCCACGCCAAACCTGGCGAGCGCCTTGTCGAAGGCGTCGCTCTTCCCGAGGTACCCGCTGATCGTCACCGACATGCCCGCCCGCGCGTGGCACAGCGCAAGCGCGCGCCCGCACCAGGTCGCGTAGAGGTCCATCTCGGCCGAGCCGAACGTCTCCACCTTCGCGCTGATCTTGATGTCTCTCAGCTGGCGGAAGAAGAAGTGGCGCTTCGGACCCTGGGACCAGCCGAGGAACGTGTCGCTCGCCGGCTGCATGAGCCGGTAGCCGTGGACGACGCGCTGGCCGTGGTTCGGGTACACGCTGGCGCCGGCGTACGGTTCGAGCACCGACGCGCGCGCCTCCCTGGCCTGCAGGAACAGCGGGTCGCCTTCGCCGGCCGTCAGGAGGAACACCCAGCACACCGTCCCGACGTTGCCGATCCCTCCGACCTTGATGGCGGCATCGCTCAGTTCGTACTGATCCAGCAAGGACCGGTGCGCCGGCGCGAGGCTGTCACGGTAGATCAGGAAGGCGTCGAACAGCGCCTTCTGAATCTCTCCGGGGCTGTGCCCTTCCAGGTGGAAGATTGTCGGGAGCTGGTCCTTGATGATCGGCTTCCCACCCTTGCGTTCCGCGAGCTTGGGGAACACGTCCTCCGCGATCGACGTGCCCCGCTCCTTCTGGATCCGCGCGAACACCCGCCTGCGGATCGCCGGGTCCTTGATGCCCTCCACGAGCTTCGTCCGACTCCAGCATGTAGTACCAGAGATCGAGCGGCTTGAACTCGGAGAACTCGGCCATCGACTCGCGGTACGAACGGACCGCGGTCAATACCGCTTCCTCGGCGACCTCTTCAGGCAGGCCGTTGTCGCGGCAGGCCACGACGAAACTCGCAGCCAGGCGCTTGACGTCCCACTCCCACGGCGCCGGCAGCGTCTCGTCGAGGTCGTTGATCGAGAAGATGACTCTGCGGTCTGGCGCGGCGAAACCGCCGAAGTTGCACAGGTGCGCATCGCCGCAACACTGGACGTGGACCCCGGAAACCGGCGTTGGCGCCAGGTCGTAGGCCATCGTGGGCGCCGCCCCTTGATAGAACTTGAACGCCGACTTCGACATCCGCCCGTGGCGGAGCGGGAGCAGTTCGGGCATCCTGCCCTTTTCGGCCTCGAGCACGAGTTGCACCGCGTCCGGACGCTCTGGCGCGGGCTTCCAGTCGGCGTGTGAGTTCCGCGGGCACACCTTCCGCAGCTGCTTGCCGAGCGCGTACGCCTCGTCTCTCGAAAGACCCTTCACGGACACTGGCGCGGGCGGGCGAGCCCCCTGCCCCGACCGGTCAACAGGTTCCTCTCGTTTTGCAGCCATCTCGTCCTCCGCACGGGGAATCGGCACATCGCCTGAATCACGGTCTGCATTATGCGCCAAGCGCTTGCCGATGGCGACTGGCAAAAGCAGCACTTGGCGCCAATCGCCTACACTTAGCGCCAATCGCCTTAGCGCCAATCGCCTTGACACATCCACCGCTGGGGCGATAATCAGCGTGGCTTCCGCGGAAACGGACAGTCGAAGGGAATCCGCGTGCTTCCCGTGACCCTATTCGGCAAACTGCGCCTCTACATCGGCGTGGCCTCCTGCGCGGCGCTCGGGCTGAACGCCTGGTTCAGCTACTCCGGCAGCCGCCGGGTGCTCGAGCGTGATGTCGACGCCATGGCCATGAGCCAACTGGACGCCGCCGCCCGTGCTGCGGGCGCATACGCGACCCGCATCGGCGTGCTGGTGGGGGCCATCGCGGCGAGACAGCGGGCCATCGGCCGCGAGCCCAGGCCCGATACGATTCCGTTCCTCGCCCAGGCGCTGACAGCCATGCCGGGAGAGGAACTGTTCAATCTCTACATGGCGTTCGAGGACCGGAAGCCGGGAGACAGGGACGCCATCCAGGCGGTCAACCGCAACACATGGCCCGCGCCCGTCGCGCGTTTTGACTACGACCATCGCGATCCCCGGCAGGATTGGTACGCCGGGGCCAAGCGGATCGGGCGCTTCTACGTTTCGCTGCCGTACTTCGACGAAGGCGGCTGCGACGTGGCGATGGTCAGCTTCACGATGCCCGTCTACGACGAGGCGAAAAGACTCATTGGCGTGGCCGGGGCAGACGTGACGCTCGACCAGATCCGCACGATCATCGGGCGCGTTCGCCTGGGCGGCGAGACAGGGTCGTCAGTCAGCGAGGACGCCTATCTCGTGAGCCGCGCGGGCAGGATAGTCGTTCACCCGGAGAGCCGGCTCATGCTCCGCCGGGGATTCGCCGGCGAGGAGATCCGCGCGCTGCCGGAGGGAGCGGATGTCGGCTCGACTCCGAGAGGGTGGTCGCGGCGCCGCATCAACGGCGAGTTGCGCCGGGTGTACTGGGCCAGTGTCCCCGTCGCGGGCGGCAAGCTGGTGCTCAACGTCTCCGAAGCGAAGGCGCTGGCCCCGGTCTTCGGCCTGACGGTGCGCGCCGTCCTGGCCGACGTTCTCGTTCTGAGCGTCATGTTCCTGCTGGTCTGGCGGATCGCGCGCCGGGTGACGCGGCCAATCGTCCAGTTGACCCGCGCGGTGGAGGCGGTGGCCGGCGGGAACTTCGACCCGGGCCAGCTGGCGGCCGCCGCAAATCGGTCGGACGAGGTGGGGGAACTGGCGCGCGGCTTCCGCACGATGGCCGGCGAGATAGTGGCGCGCGAACAACGCCTGGCCGACTGGAACGCCAACCTGACGCAGACGGTCGCCGCCCGCACCGCGGAACTGGGGCAGGCGCTCGGCGTGGTGCAGGCCAGCCAGGCGCGGCTCGTGGACGAACTGTCAGAGGCGGCCGCCTACGTCGCGTCGCTGCTGCCGGCCCGGCTCGAAGGTCCCATCAGGTCCGAGTGGGTGTTCATCCCCTCGAGGCAACTGGGCGGCGACACGTTCGGATACCACGACCTCGACGAGAACCACCTGGCGATCTTCCTGCTCGACGTCTGCGGCCACGGAGTAGGTGCGGCACTGCTCTCGATCTCCGTGCAGAACGTTCTGCAATCGCAGTCCTTGCCCGGGGCGGATTTCCGCGATCCCGGGGCGGTGCTTGCCGCCCTCAACGAACGGTTCCCGTCGGCCGAGCAGAACGAGATGGACTTCACCGTCTGGTACGGCGTGTACGACCGCAAGCGACGCCACCTGGCGTACGCCTGCGGCGGCCACCCGCCGGCGGTGCTCGTCGTGCCCGACGGGGGCCGGGGGCGCGCACAGGAACTCGGCACGCCCAACTTCATGATCGGGATGGTCCCGGGAGCCCGGTACGAGGCCCAGACGTCGGCCGTGCCCGCAGGCAGCCGGCTGTTCGTGTTCAGCGACGGGGTCTACGAGGTCTGTTCGCCGTCCGGCGCGTGGCTCGATTTCGACCAGTTCGTGCAGATGCTGGTGCGCCACTCCGCGGGAAATGCCGCCGCGCTGGATGGCGTGCTGGCAGACGCGCGGGCGTGGCAACAGCGCGAGACGTTCGAGGACGATTACTCGATCATGACGTTCGAGTTCCCTGGCCCGGGTCCCGGCGATTCGGACGGCAGGCCGCCCGAGGCGGGCATGGCCCGGACGGCGGTGGACGCCGGCACGTTCGAGCTGTCGATCGGGAATGCGCTCAGCGAGATCGGGAAAACCCTGGACCTGCTGGCCGACGACCTCGCCGTGCGGCGGGTGCCGCCGCAGCTGGTTCACATGGCGCAGACCGTCGCGGACGAACTGGTCACCAACGTCATCCGCCACGGCTACCGTGACGACCGGCCACACACGATCGATATTGCGGTGACCGTGCGTGAAGACGGACTGACGCTGCAGGTTTCCGACGACGGGATTCCGTTCGACCCGTTCGACAGGCCGGCCCCGGACCTGAAACGTCCGCTCGAGGAACGGCCGGTGGGCGGACTCGGCATTCACCTGGTCCGGCAGCTGGCCGAGGACTGCCGGTACGCCCGCGTCGACGGCCGGAACAGGGTCAGCGTCACCCTTCGCGAGCCCGCACCGTGACGACGGCCCGGGCCGTCACTCGACCGGCACCAACTTGTCGAAGCCCGCGATCTTGAACACCCTCGTCACCAGCGGCGAGGCGTGGCAGATGCGGAACTTCCCGCCACCGGCCTGCTTGTAGACGATCTGGCACAGCCTCAGGAAGGCCGAACTGACGTAATCCACACCCGCCAGGTCGAACACGACCGTGTCCGGCGTGCCGGTCGTCTTCTCCCGGACGGAAGCTTCAATCGCCTGACACGTGCTCGTGTCCATCCTGGAGGCGAAACGACAGGTCAACGTCCCTGGCGATTCGACGAATTCCACCATGTGTCACCCCCTCGTCTGCCCGACCCGATGCTGCCGATTTCAGTAGTTCCTGTCGAGCCGCTTGCCGTAGGTCTCCGCGTCGATCGACTCGTCGGTGGCCAGCGACGGGTCGAGCGTGGCCAGGCGCAGGTTGGGGCGGCGACGCGCGATCCGCTGGATGTTCAGCAGATGTCTGGCGGTGATGTTGTCGGTCGTGATGTTCTTGCCCCCCGTACCGCACCCCAGCGTCAGCGACGGGGACAGCGTGTTGAACAGGGAGCCCACGCCTCCCTGTGCCGACGGCGTGTTCACCACGATTCGGCCGGCGTTCATCAGCGACGCGAACGCTAGAATCCGCTCTTCGTCGTTGGAGTAGATGCTGGCCGTGTGGCCGACCCCGCCGTGGTAGTTGATGTCGATGCAGCGTTTGAGCGCCTCCTGGAAGTCCTCGCACTCGTAGAAGGCCAGCACAGGCGACAGGATCTCGCTCGACAGCGGGTAGGCGTCGCCGACCCCTTCGAGCGGCGCCAGCAGCAGCGTCGTCCCGGGCGGCACCGACAGCCCGGCGCGCTCGGCGAGCACAGCGACGGACTGGCCGACGCCCTCCGGATTCATCCCGCCGCGCCCCCGGTCGTAGACGACCGGCTCGAGCGCCCGGGTCTCGTCGGGGCTCAGGATCCAGGCCCCCTGGCGTCGGAACTCGTCCTTCACCTGCCGCGCAATGGCTTTCTCGACCACGATGGCCTGCTCGCTGCAACAGATGACGCCGTTGTCGAACGTCTTCGACAGGATGATCTGCCCGACGGCGAACGGGATGTCCGCGGATCGCTCGATGTACACGGGCACGTTGCCGGCACCCACGCCGATCGCCGGCGTGCCCGAACTGTAGGCAGCCTTGACCAGTCCGCCGCCCCCGGTCGCGAGGATCAGCGCCAGCGACGGGTGGCTCATCAACTGCTGCGTCTGCTCGCGGGACGTGTGGGTAACCCACTGGATGCAGTCCTCCGGCGCGTCCTCGGTCAGCGCGGCCTCGTAGCAGATTCGGGCGGCCTCGCTCGCCGAGCGGCTGGCCTGCCGGTGGGGGCTGATGATGATCGGGTTGCGCGTCTTCAGGCAGATCAGGATCTTGAAGAGCGTCGTGGAGGTTGGATTCGTGACCGGGATGACGGCCAGAACCGGGCCTAGCGGCTGGGCGAGTTCCGTAATGCCGGCGAGATGGTCCTCCGAGACGACGCCGACAGTCTTCAAGCCCTTGATGTCCTCGTAGACCGCATGGGTGGCCAGCACGTTCTTCGCGACCTTGTCCTCCCAGCGTCCCATGCCCGTTTCCTCGACCGCCATCTTGGCCAGGCGGACGCGGTTGGCGAAGCCGGCCTTGTAGACGGCCTTGACGATGCGGTCCGTGTGCGCCTGGTCCAGTTGCTGGAAGACCCCGGCGGCCAGCACGGCCTTCTCCATGACGGCGGCGACGTCGATTGAGTTGGACATGAACACCTCGCCCGCTGCTGAATGACCGCACGTGACGGCGAAGGAAGCTGACGGGCACCGGGAAGTCGCAGGCGGGAAGGCTGCTGACGCCGGCTGCCAGCGAACTCCCCTCGAGCGCCGGTCCGGTCGGAATACGACTTCCGGGCCGAACAGGTACCGGCTACCGCCCGGGGCCCGTCAACGGAATTCTGCGAATCCCCGTTCATCGGGCCGTAGCTGGTTTGGGTCACCGTCGCGGTGGCCCTTTCGCGTCCACGGGCACTCGCCTAAACCGTTCGTCCACCGCCAGGGGCCGCGCTGCTCATCTCGCCCCGCGACCGGCATCACCGCGCCAACCCCGGACGATGCGGGCCCGGCCGCGAGCGGCGGCGTGTCCCCCGACGCCGCGGCCTGGATGCTCGCCCAAGCCTCAGCGTAGTCCGGCCAAGAAATCCGTCATCAGGGCGTTGGTCCGCGCTGGTTCGTCCAGTTGCGGGAAGTGGCCCGTGTCCTCGATGACCTCGACGCGCAGCGAGGCGACGTGGGCGCGCAGCATGTCGAGGAACGGCGTGTTCTGCCCCGGCCGCATCGTCGTCCGCTCGCGCTTCTCATTGCTGCAAGTCGTCTGAATCACCATCACCGGTACGCGCAGGCAGGTCAGGGCCGAACTGAAGCGCATGACGTCGTAACGCACCAGGTCGGTCAGCATCTTCATCCCGATCTCGGGCGCCAGCATGGCGGCGCGGGCCATCACGGCCGACGCGGCGGTGCGGTCGCTCTTGGCGGTGAACATGTCGGTGAACAGACCACTGATCACATCCCTGTAGCCGTCCGGCCGACCGAAACGCTCCTTCATCACCGGCCCCATCGAGGCGGCGAACTGGCTACCGTCCACCAGGATCAGGCCGGCGGTGCGCTCGGGAGCCTGCAGCGCCGCCTCGGTGACAATGCGGCAGCCCATGGAATGCCCGACGATGACCGCGGGGGGAAGATCGAGAGCGCGCATCACCTCGGCCACGTCGGCACCATAGCGTTCGATCGAGCACTCGGCAGTGGTGCCGGGCGACTGGCCATGGCCGCGCAAATCCACCGCGACCGCCTGATGCGACCGGGAGAGCACCCCCGCCTGGGCATCCCAGTCCGTGTGGGCACAGGCGAGGCCGTGGACGAAGACAACCGGCGGCTGGCCCGTCCCGGTGACGACGTGATGGATCAGGGACATGACGACTCTCCTGGACGCTCCTGATATCGAGTTCGCCCGCCCTCGGAGAGCTTTGCTCCCGCAGGTCAGGGCGCGGCTCCCGGAGGCACTTCCTTTGGCGAGCCCGAGTTGCGACCGGTGAGGCGTGGCGATCGTGCGCTCCCCGTGACCGAGGTGCCGGCAGGTCGCAAGCGTCTCTTGTCGTGGCAAAACGGCCCGTTGGATTTCTCGCCGTTGGCCCGCAGTACATCGACGGCAGACTTCGACACGCCATGGGGACTCAGGGACTCGCCGGCCGGATCTCCCGTGCTGGCGATGTCTGTCCCGCAGAACGGATGTCAGACAGTACAGTCTCGGCTCTGCCCGAACAGTCGGGAATCGGTCCGCGGAATCTGGCCACGATCCCGCGGCTCACCGCGACCGGTCGGAACCTACCAACTGAAGTACTCCTCGCAGTTTCTGGCCGGTTTTGAACAGCCGACAGCCGCGGAATCCCATCGCAGTCCATTCACGTCCAACGGGCGGCGTACCAATGGCATAGTCGTGCCCCATGGCCAGATACACCTCGCCCCTGAGAGAGATCCGGACGCGGCTCGGCTTGTCCCAGGCGGGGTGCGCGATGGCTCTTGGTGTCGCGCTCGAGACGTTCCGCACCTAGGATGCCGGACGACGGCTCGCGCCAGAGGCTATCGTGAGCCAAGCTCGGACGCTGAAGGCGAAGGGGCCACTGCATAATCGAGTGTCGCTTCAAGTCCTGGCCGACGAGTTCCACGTTAATGTGCGGACGCTGCGGGCGGCAGCGCATGACGGGCGCCTCGCCGCACTGACGGCGCAACCCGACGGCAGCGTCGCGGTGACGCTCACCTCTGGGCGCGAGTACGTGGTGGCCTTCACCTCCCCTGGAGGTTAGCGGCGCTGTAGATCGTCTGCTGGGAGCTGCTCAAGAAGCAGAGACGACCCTTGCCCGGCACCTCGCTCGGCATCGGCGCCTCTCCATACAGCTCGTTGTAGCAGTCGACGCAGACTTCGTAGAGGACGGTGCGTTTCCCGCCGCTCACGAGCGAGAACCGGAAAGGGGGCACGGCGGCCTGTGGCTCGATTTGGGCCCACATCGACAGCCAGCGATGCCCGTTCGGGCAGGCGAGCGGGTTCTGCAGCCCCACCTTCTTGCTTTCCTCGACGTCAGAGTAGTTGTTGCAGATGCGGAAGTCGTTGGGGTCGGCGGCGGTACCGATCTGGCACTTCGGCATGGAGGCCTCCAGTGTTCCGGGTCTCCGGGCACGCCCATCTTACTCCCGCCGTCTACATGGGCGTCCACGAATCCGACTCGCCGGCGCGACGGGGGCCCCTCGGCTTCCGACGCCGGCGATCCCGAGACCTGGGCTTCTATCTAGATCTGCGAGTAGTCGGTCGGCTTCAGGAACGTCACGGTCGTCGCCGAGACCGTGTTCGCGAAGGCCGGGTCGCCGCTCGGCTGATAGGAAGCCTTATCGGAGCGGAACTTCCGCTCGTCTGCCGCGCGCGAGGTAACGGGAACCCGTGTATCCGACACTGGCGTGGGCGCCGGTCGGGGAAGAGCCGGGCGCCGCCCAGGCGAACAGCAACCGCCGGCGTGACCACCACGCGATCGGCGGCATGTTTCGGGATGAATTCCAGCGAGAGCGCGTTGTCCCCTTGCTGCAGCACGTCCGACGAGAAGGTGGCGGCATAGCCGGCCGCTGAGAAACGCGGCAGGCGGTGCGCCGTGACGACGTCCGCGCGCCCGAGTCCATAGGCGAGCGGAATCTGGAGACCGCCGGGCTCGATCCGGAGATAGCCAGACTCGAAGGGACGCCACGTCTGCTGATCGAAGGCCCACCCCGGACAAGCCGACGGTGACGATGCGGTCACCTCACCAGTTCGTAGCTGACGAACGCAAATCGCCGGTTGTCCGGCGCCCAGGAGTTCACGTTCAGCGTGCCCTGTCCGCCGAACAGGCGGACGATTGTCTCGGGCCTTCCGCCAGCGGCCGGCATCAGGCGCAGCTCGACGTTCTTGTTCGCCGGGTGCGACCCAGGTTCGACGTCGCCCTTAGCGTAGACGATCATCACGACCCGCTTGCCGTCGCGCGAGACGTGGGGGAACCAGGAGTTCGCCTCGTCAAAGGTCATCTGCGTCTGCCCGGTGCCGTCCGCGTTCATCCGCCATACCTGCATCAGGCTCGTTCTGACGGAGTTGAACCAGATGATCCGACCGTCGGGCGAGTACTCCGGACCGTCGTCGAGTCCCGGCTCGACCGTCAGTCGTTTCTCCTCCCCGCCGGTGATCGGGATCGTGTAGATGTCGTAGTTGCCGTTGCGGCTCGCGCAGTAGGCGAGCTGCTTGCCATCGGGCGTGATGCCGTGGAGGTAGCTGGGGCTCGCCGGCGTGACGAGGGTGGGTTCGCCTCCGGTGATTGGGAGCCAGAAGACCTGCGAGGGGCCGGCGGGGCCCCGCGCGCTGATGGCGAGCACCTTCCCGTCGGCGGACAGCACGTGATCGTTGTTGCAGCTCTTGACCGAGCCGGTGTCGATCGTCTGCGGCTCGCCGCCAGCCGCCGGGATCCGGTAGATGAGGCCGTTGCTGTTGTAGACGAGGAACTTCCCGTCGGGCGTCCAGTTCGGCGCCTCGATCCGGCCGTCGAACTGCCGGACCACGGTGCGTGTCTTCGTAGCGATGTCGTAGATCTCGAGGCGGCTCGTGACGGGCGCCGATTGTGACTGCGGCGACGCTGCTTGCGGCGCCGGGGTCTGTGGTGCCTGCCCGGCCGAAGCGGCCGCGGCCGCCAAGATCCAGGCGCTGGCGAGAATGGCGTTCGCTGACTTGTTCATGCCACCCTTCCGGCTGGTCCCGCCCCGCGCATGCCGGCCGGAAGGCAGGACGACTGACGTTCAGCTCTTCTCGAGAATGCCGCCCTTCCGATCGATCGCCCGGGTCGTGCCGGCCGTCAGCGGTGTCCAGAAGGGACCTTCACCTTCAGCTCCTCGAACACAATCCGCCGGCCGTCGGGCGAAACCCGCACTTGGTTGGTCACTTCGGTTCGGTCGAAGCCGGCGAGCGGCTCGGCCCGTCCATCACGACTCACCCAGACCAGCTCGTTCTCCTGAAAGTGGTTGACGCCGCCCGTGGCATTCGCGAGAGAGCCAGATGCCGACACACTGAATTGTCCGGCACCTCTGAGTGCTGCCCACTACCGCGCGCATTCAGTGCCCGCTCGACACCCTGCACGATAGGAGCGACTAGAAGCGGCATCGGTCGGCCAGCCAGACGCGAGCCCGAGACCGCCGAGACACAAAAGATCTCCCGCTCAGGCGGTGCCGTTTACATAGGCGTCGACGTCCGTTGGCTTGAGGGGCGTCAGCCACCCTAGCGTCGGCGGCAGTTCCTGCATCGGACCCATCCACCTCAACTGCAGCTCGATATCGGGATGCAGGCGGTACTCTTTCCGGACCTCTTCCAGTTTGTTGCCACGGATGTCGATCTTCGCCAGGTCCCACTGCCCGACGCCCGATTCGCCGCAGTACTTCAGCCAGCCGAGCCATTCGTGGTTGACACCCATGGCTTCCGAGCCCACCCGGTCGGCCGCCACGTAGTCGGTCGAAGCGATCGCAACCTTGGATTGCACGAAACCGCTGTTTTCCCGGCCCTCGTAGCCGTCGATGACCGTAACGCCCCAGAACGGCCGCATGCGCGCCGCCGTAACGTAAATGTTGTAGAGGCTCTGGCGGATCCCCGCGTGATAGCGCCGCTTGTCGAGCCACGTCGTGCCCGATTTCGCTTCAGCCCGCGTCTGGTGCAGTGGGGCGCCCAGCACCATGTTCTTGATCGACAACGTCACCACCGCGATATTGTGGACCTTGAAGCAGGCCGACCCGATGATATAGGCGTCGGGATCGAATAGGCGCGCCGCCAGCCGAGCCGGCACCACGTGCAGGTCGTAATCGAGCAGCGACTGCACCACGTACTTGGCCTCTTCGTTGAGGTCGACCAGGCTGACCTTCAGTTTGCTGTGATTGTTGTACTCCTTGAGGAGCTCAGGGAAACCGGCCTTTTCCATCCACTGCGTCGTGTCGCCGGTCGAGGACTCGGCGACAACGACCGGCCCCTTGAACCGCGGAGCCAGGTAGTCCAGGATTCCGCGCAGCGCGTCGACGTGGGTCGTCCCCAGCGCGTTCGGCTTGATGATGACGTATTTCTTGGTCTTGAGCACCGGCAGGATCTGCTCGTTGATCGCCACCAGAGACTCGGTGACGTTCTGCCGCCGGCTGTCGCCCTTGATCACCGAAACGGTTGACCGCGTGTTGTTGGGAGGAAAGCCTTCCGGATGCGGCTGCGCCGTCCGCGGCCGCTTCTGCGCTTCGCCGGCCAAGTTGACGTTCTGGGCCAGCGCTCCGCGGTTGGCCAGGATCGATCCGGCGGCCGCCGTCGCTGCCTGAACAATGGTTCTCCTCGAGATTCTCACTGTGCACCCCCCTTAAGCATCCAACGGAGCAATCGGGACCGGGCGTTTCCAATTCTACGCGAGGGGCATGCGACCCTCCGGGAGAGCGTGGACGGAGACCCGTGACAGGCGGATTGTAGCACCAGCGGGGCTAGGGCCGAGGGAGGAGTCTCAAGGGAGTCTCAATAAACACATCTGAGGGCACCGACGCCCAAGGCAAGCCGTATACGAACGTGCTGGTGTCGGACAAGAAGTAGGCCGCAGCACTGCGATGTCGCCGTCACGGGCCACCAGCGCGGTGGCCTTTCGTTGTACGAGTGATCGGTTGGCAAAGAACCGACCCTCTCGTCTGTCGCGTTGACAGCGCTGCCAACGTCGGCGCACACTCGAGGTTCCTTCCGTTCGGCACCTCGGCGCAAAGGAAGTGTCGCAATGACGCGCCGTACCCGGCCTGCTGGTGCACGAAGTCCGCCCGCTTACACCCTATCCTCACCGAGCCGCCGGCAGGCTGGCGGGTGGCAGATGTGCGATCCCTCGTGCGTCGAACGCTATTCAAACAAGGAGGCGAGAACATGCACGCAAGAGTGACGATTGGGCAGATGTTGGTGGCCAAGTTAGACGAGGCAACCGGCATCTATCGAGACTCGGTGGTGCCTGCTGCCAAGCAGCAGAAGGGATTCAAGGGCCTCTACGTGCTGGTAGACCGCAAGACGGGCAAGGGCCTCACGATGGCCCTCTGGGAAACGGAAGCCGATATGACGGCGGGCGAGAATAGCGGCTACTACCAGCAGCAAGTCGCCAAGTTCAAAGACTTCCTAAGCGCACCATCCGTGCGGGAAGCCTACGAGGTCACCGTAAAGCCATAGGCCGAGACGGATGCACGTCTGTTAGCTACGGCGGGCAACAGGGCCACCATCGCGGTGGCCCCTCGTTGTACGGCCCTTCGTTCTTGACGCCCTTCTGGCTCAGGCGTAGCGTGAGGGTCCTTCCGGCTCGTGCTTCCACTTCGGCGCTTGTGGGAGAGCCGCTCTGGGATCTCTGCCTCAGTCTTACCCCGTCCGGGCTACAAAGGCCCGTCCGCATGTGTTCATTGCACCTTCACCCGCTTTCGGTCGATGTTTCTGGCTGCCAGGCGACCTCTACGGGGCTAAGATACGCGCCATGGCCAAGACGTTAATGCTCACATTGCTTTGGCTGGTTCTTTTGCCGGCGCCCGCGGCGCTGGCGGCGCCGGTACACGTATGGGAGAAGCAGGAACTGAGCTTCACGTGCAGCGGGTCGTACGCGAACCCTTACACGGAAGTGGTGGTGTGGGTGGACCTCACCGGGCCCAATTTCCGGAAGCGGGTCTACGGCTTCTGGGACGGCGAGAGGACTTTTCGGGTGCGCGTTCTGGCGACCGAGGCCGGAGAGTGGAGCTGGCGAAGCGGATCGGCGCCGGCGGATGCGGGCCTCGCCGGAAAGACCGGCGCCTTCACCGCGATCCCCTGGACCGAGCAGGAGAAACAGCAGAACCCCTTGCGGCGCGGTTTCCTCCGCGCGACGCCCAACGGGCACGCCCTGGAGCAGGCCGACGGCACGCCGTTCTTCGTGATCGGCGACACCTGGTGGTCCGCCGGAACCAACCGGCTGCGTTGGTACGACGACAACCAGGAGCGTCCCATGGGTCCGACAGCGGGCTTCAAGGACTACGTTCGCTACCGCAAGGCACAAGGCTACAACTGGATTGGCATCATCGCGGCATTTCCCAATTGGATCACCGACGGAAAGCCCTGGAACGTGGTGATGAACGATCCCGAGAGGACCACGATTCGTTCGGCCTGGCTGGAGTTCGGCGCCAACAGCGCTAAGAACATGGACAACGAAGGCGGGCGACCGTTTGTCTTCCCCGGCAAAGTGCCCGGCTACGAGGACATGTTCCCGGACATGGATCGCATCAACCCCGCCTACTTCCGTTACCTGGACCGCAAGATCGACTACCTCAACGAGCAGGGCTTCGTGCCGTTCATCGAGGTGTCGCGGAGGGACGCGAGTCTGGCCTGGAAGAAGTATTACCCCTGGCCCGACTCCTACGCGCGGTTCATGCAGTACATCTTCTCCCGCTATCAGGCCAACAACACCGTCCTGAGCCCCATCCACCTGGACATCATTGCCGAGTCGGTAAGCCCGGAGGACTACATGGATGCCATTCGCGTGGTGTTCCGGAAATTCGGGCCGCCGCCTTTCGGCACCCTGCTTTCGGGAAATGCCAATCCGTCCACGCTCGTGAACTGGGGCGAGGATTCCCACATCACCCTGCATCAAATCGGCAACATGCGCGAGCACTACACCTACTGGTTCTTGACGGAGATCTTCAACGCGCCCCATCCGCGGCCTGGACTGAACGGCGAGCCTTACTATTCGGGCTACACGGATGCGCGCGGGCTGAGCGGCGGCTACAAGTTCGGCGCGCCCGGAGGGACCGAGAAGGACGATCAGTTCGTCCGCTCTGCCATGTACGGGAGCTTTCTTTCCGGCGGGTTTGCGGGTCACGTCTATGGAGCGGAAGGGATTTGGGGCGCGGATATCGAGGACGCCGCTCCCACCAAGATGTGGGACGCCTTCCAGTGGAAATCCGGAAGCCAGATGCAGTATCTGCGGACGTTCGCTCTTTCGGCCGGAAATCGGTACCGGGAGCTCGAGCCCATCGCCGATCTGGTGTACCCGAACAAGACCCAGGTGACCCGCGGGTACGAAGGCTGGGCTTACTGCGCGCGCACGCCGGACAAGGAGCTGTTCATGGCGTACTTCGAAAGAGGCTGTCTGCGCAGCCAGATTCGCGGCGCCAAGCTGAACAGCACCTACCGCGCGCAATGGTTCGATCCGCGCAACGCGACTTGGCAGGACGTTGGGAGCGGCACGCTGCCGTCGAGCAGAATCGGGATCATCAACCTGCCGGATTTCCCGGGGGACACCGATTGGGGACTGCGCCTCACCTACATGGGGCCCGTGATACAGAAGGACTAGGGCGGGTTTGGATTGAGGGTGAGATCGATGGCGACTTTTCGGTTGGCAGTCGGTGGCGATCATGCCGGCTTCGCGATGAAGGGGCCGGTCATTCAGTTCCTGCGCGGGCTGGGGCACACGGTTGAGGATTGCGGATCCTTCGATCCGGCTCCGGTGGACTTTCCGGACGTGAGCAAGACCGTCTGCGACCGGGTGCGGGACGGGCACGCGGAGCGGGGTGTGCTGGTGTGCGGAAGCGGGGTCGGGGCCGCCATCGCCGCGAACAAGATCCCGGGCATCCGCGCCTCGCTCATCCATGACATCTACTGCGCGCATCAATGCGTGGAGCACGACGACGTGAATGTGGCCTGCATCGGGGCGTTGGTGATTGGGATGAAGGTCGCCGAGGATTGCCTGCGCGCTTTCCTCGATGCCACGTTCAGCACCGATCCGGACATCCGCCGGCGGGTGGCGAAACTCGATGATCTGGATCGCGCGGGCCGAGCCCGGTGAGCTAAGACCATGACGACGGCTGCGAAGACGCAACGGGTTCCCTGGGGCTTGGTGATCCTGCTGTTCTTCGCGATGTGGATCGGTTTCTTCGACCGGGGCAACCTGGCCGTGGCCGCTCCGCTGCTGGCTCCGGAACTGGGCCTTTCGCCGTTCGCGTTGGGGGTGCTGCTTTCCGCGTTCTTCTGGACCTACGCCGCGGGACAGCTCGGGGCAGCATGGGTGGTCGACCGCATCGAAGTCCGGTGGGCTTACGCGGCCGGTTTCCTGCTCTGGTCTCTGGCCACGCTGTCCACGGCGGCGGTTTCGACGTTTTCGGCGCTGCTGTGCCTGCGGCTGCTGCTCGGTGTCGGAGAGGCGGTGGCGTACCCGGCGACCTCCCGCACCGTGGCTGCGGTGGTTCCGGAGCACCGCCGCGGGCTGGCGAACTCGGTCATTGATTTGGGCGCGAGGCTCGGTCCGGCGCTCGGCATACTGCTGGGGGCGCAGTTTGTCGACAGGCTGGGCTGGCGCGCATTGTTTCTCATCACGGGCGGCGCCGGTCTGATCTGGCTGATCCCCTGGCTGGCGCGCGCGCCACGCGTACTCACGCCGATCGCGGCGGGGCCGGGTGGAGCCGGGCCGGGCTGGCGGGAGTTGCTCCGGCGGCGGGATGTGTGGGGGACCTGCGGCGGGCTGGGTTGCGCGAACTACGCGTGGTACTTCCTGTTGAGCTGGCTGCCTTCGTACCTGGTGAAAGAGCGCCAGTTCTCCATGAATTCGCTGTCGTTGGGAGGCGCTCTGCCGTTCTTCCTGATGGCCCTCACGTCGATCGGCGGCGGAATCCTGTCGGACCGCTGGATTTCGAAAGGGGCCTCCCCCGTCCGCGTGCGGAGAGGATTCCTTGTGGTGGGCCTGCTCATGACCGCTGTGTTCCTGCCCACCGTTCTGCTGCCTCGCATCGAATGGGCGCTGGCCGGCCTGTTCCTGAGTTGCCTCTCACTGGGCGTGTACGCGTCGAACCTTTGGCCGCTGACGCAGACGCTGGCGGGGCCGATGGCCGCCGCGCGCTGGACCGGATTCCAGAACGCCTTCGGGAACCTCGCAGGAATTGTGAGCCCGATTGTCACAGGCTGGATCGTGGGTTACACGGGGCGCTACGCCTTCGCGTTTCTAGCCGCCAGCCTGGCGTGCATCGGTGGGGCGGCGAGTTTCGGTTTGCTCGTCCGGGATTCGGATGCGCGCAGTCTCTAAGGCCTATTCCCAGCGCAGCAGCCGCCGCCACTGACAACCAGAGGCCGGCCAGCGGCCCCTTCACGACCGGCTTCCCGCCGGAGATGAAGACCTCGCGGATGATGTCCGCTCGCCCGGCGCCCAGGGCCACTCGAATGCCCAGTTCCTTCGTCGGGACTGTCCGTGGCGTCCGCTGGCGCTCTGGGCGGAGGCGGCCTGTCGTGCATCATCTGGTCCAGTCGGGCACGACACAACGCTGATCGCGACCGGCAACCACAGCCTTGAAGTCCTTCACCGACCCGCGCATCACGCGCAACGCATAGATGACAGCGACGATGAATGTCCCCGCGCCGACGACGACGATCGGCCACGGCGTCCAGTGCAGGATCTCCTGGAGTCCGAGGAAGTACCACGGCCCCTTGACGATCGGATCGAAGCCGTTGTGCAGCCCGGGCGACACCAGCATCGAGAGCGCGCCGGTCGCGACCAGCACCGTCACCAGCGCCGGCATGCGAGCCCAGACCCGGCGGGTGTGCTCGATGATGAACAGCCAGACGATGATGGTGGCCGTTGCGGCATGCTGAACGTAGAGCACGTCCAGGCGGTCACCGATGCCCAGCAGAAACGCCGAGGTCAGCGAACCGACCAGCGGCACCTGCGCTATGGCTTCGCCCACGATGCGGAGCGCCTGGCGTCCTTCGGCGTCGCCGCGCAGCATGAACCCGGAGAGCATCAGGAACACGACGAGGGGCAGGGTGAGCGTCAGCCGCAGCCAGACGCCGCGGCCCACTCGACCTTCCGTGCGCGCGCGGAGATGGTCCCAGACATGAAGCGCCGTCGCCAGCAGGCAGACCTGGCCGCTCCAGTAGTGGAGGTTCCGAAAGAACGCTGCGGCGGGATTCACCAGCAGCATCGTCGCAATGGACCCGTACGCGTCGCCGGGCCGGTACGGGACCGCGACAGCGACGCCCGACACGGCGGCGACGATGAATGCGGCCGTTGCGAGATCGCCGAACGTCCCCACCGACGTTGAGAAGACCGAGGCGGACGAGACCCGTTCACGAGACACGGGCTGTCCATCCGCCGGCCGCCGGGTCCGGGTCGATGCGCAGGTGGCGTAGCGTACGAGTGGCGGGGCCGGCCGGGTTGACGCGTCTGGGTTGTCGAGCATATAGTCTATCCGGATATTCGGATACCCGATACATCAGAGACCCCATGACCGCCGCACCCCACTTCTTTCGAGCCCTCGCCGACCGAACCCGGCTGCGCATTGTGAACCTGCTCGCCCGCGGCTCGCTCTGCGTCTGCGACATTCAGCGGATCCTCGAGCAGCCCCAGTCCAGCGTGTCGCGTCACCTCGCGTTGCTGAAGGCGGCCGGACTAATCCGCGACCGGCGCGACGGCATGCGGACCTTCTACGCTTTGACCACCTGGGACACGGCGCTCGCGCGGGCGGTCCTCGTCGCCATTCGCACGAATCTCGCTGTCGGAGGCGACTATCGCAAGGATGTCGAAGAGCTCAGCGAACTGCGCGCCCGCGGCGAGTGCCACGAGGAACCGAAGACCTGGGCACGCGCCGGCTCACGGAGAGCCCGCGTCGAAACCCGACTGGGGGCCTGAATGCCCGGACACCGGGTCCTCTTCGCGTGTGTGCACAACGCTGGCCGGTCGCAGATGGCGGCGGCCCTTTTCAATGCGATTGCCGACCCGGCAAAGGCGCAGGCGCTGTCGGCCGGCACCAACCCTGGAACATCCGTACATCCCGAGGTGCTCGAAGCGATGCGCGAGATCGGGATCGATCTCGCCTCAGCCCGGCCCCGCCTCCTCACCGAGGACCTTGCGCGCACGGTCGGCATGCTCATCACGATGGGCTGCGGCGAAGAGTGCCCCTACGTGCCCGGCGTCGAACGCGACGACTGGTCGCTGCCCGATCCGAAGGGACGGCCGCTCGAGGAGGTCCGCGCCATTCGCGAGGACATCCGGAGACGCGTCGCGAGCCTGATCGAGGCGCGGGGATGGAGTCGGTGAGGCGGTCGCGCGTACCAGAGAGGATTCATCCATGTCTGAACGAGTGGCGTCACGGCTGTCATTTCTCGATCGGTACCTCACGCTCTGGATCTTCCTCGCGATGATCGTGGGGGTTGGCGCCGGCTACTTCCTGCCGGCGTTCGTCCGACTCATCACGGCGTTCCAGGTCGGGACGACGTCCATCCCCATCGCCGTCGGCCTCATCGTGATGATGTATCCGCCCCTGGCCAAAGTCCGCTACGAGGAACTCGGCGAGGTCTTCCGCAACACGAAGATCCTCGCGCTGTCGCTCGTGCAGAACTGGATCATCGGCCCGGTCCTGATGTTCGTTCTGGCTGTGCTCTTCTTGCACGTCGTGCCGACAGCGCTGGGCGCATCGCCCGCGGCGATGGTCACCAATCACGAGTACATGGTCGGGCTGATCATGATCGGCCTCGCGCGCTGCATCGCCATGGTCATCGTCTGGAACGAGCTGGCCAAGGGCGATACGGAGTACGCGGCCGGCCTCGTCGCCTTCAACTCGGTGTTCCAGGTGCTGTTCTACTCCGTCTACGCGTGGGTGTTCATCACGGTTCTTCCCGGGTGGTTCGGCCTGCAGGGTGTCGTGGTCAACGTCTCGATCGGGGAGATCGCGAAGAGCGTCTTCATTTACCTCGGCATCCCGTTCCTGGCTGGTATCCTGACCCGCTTCTCGCTGGTTCGTGCACGCGGGCGGGAATGGTACGAGACGCAGTTCGTTCCGAGGATCAGCCCGCTGACCCTGATCGCGCTGCTGTTCACGATCGTCGTGATGTTCTCGCTCAAGGGCGAGTACATCGTCCAGCTTCCGATGGACGTCGTCCGGATCGCGATCCCGCTGCTGATCTACTTCGTGGTGATGTTCCTCGTGTCGTTCTACATGGGCCACAAGCTGGGTGCGGACTACTCGAAGACCGCCACCTTGTCCTTCACAGCGGCGAGCAACAACTTCGAGCTGGCAATCGCGGTGGCCGTCGCGGTGTTTGGCATCCACTCCGGCGCGGCATTCGCGGCCGTCATCGGTCCGCTCGTCGAAGTGCCGGCGCTGATCGCCCTGGTCAACGTGTCGCTGGCGTTCCAGAAGCGCTATTTCAAGAACGGGCTGGCCGTCACGTCTCGGGCCTGATGAGGCCGTCCACCATGTCTACCGCTTCCCGTCTCGTCATCGTCGGGGCCCTGGTGCTGGCCGTGGCCGTGACGGTCGCGCTGCGACGCGACAACGCGTCCCCTGCGGGCGGGGCATCGGCCGCGGTTGCCCTCCCCCGTCTCGTGGACCTCGGCGCCGACAACTGCATCCCCTGCAAGGCGATGATGCCCGTTCTGGAAGAACTCCGGCGCGAGTATGCGGGACGGCTGCGCGTGGATTTCATCGACGTGAACAGATTCCCCGACCAGGCCGAGCCCTTCCGTATCTACGCCATCCCGACGCAGATCTTCATCGACTCGTCGGGCCGAGAGCTGACGCGTCACCTGGGGTTCATCTCCAAGGCGGACATCCTCGACACCTGGCGGCAGCTGGGGTACCACTTCACGCCCGCCGCGAAGGACTAGGCCATGACCGGCCTGTTGACTGCGCTCGCGCGAGACGCTGCACGCCCAGCCGGGAGTCGCCCTCCTGGGCGCGTTCCTCTGGGGAGTCGCCAGCATCCTCCTCAGCCCGTGTCATCTGGCTGGTGTCCCGCTCGTTGTGGCTTACACCGGCCGCAACGCCTCGCTCTCCTCGCGTCGGGCGGCCGGATTGTCGGCGGTCTTCGCCCTGGGCATTCTGGTGACCGTCGCCTTCGTCGGCGCGGTCTCTGTTGCGGCCGGACGGATGCTGGGCGCGTTCGGGGGCGTCACCAACTACCTCGTCGCGGCACTCCTGTTCGTCGTCGGACTCGACTTGGTCGGTGTCTGGCCCTTCCGCTGGTCAGGCCTGCCGCAGCCTGAAACAACGCAAAGAGGAGTAGCTGGAGCCTTTGCGTTCGGCCTGGCGTTCGGAACGGTCCTCGGCCCCTGCACGTTAGCGTTCCTGGCGCCGGTGATAGGGCTGACGGTGCAGATCGCGGGGACGCGACCGATCTTCGCGATCCTGTTGATGCTGGCGTATGCCGTCGGCCACTGCGGCGTGCTCGCGGCGGCAGGCGCCAGCGGTCCCCGCCTGGCTCGCTACGGCGCGTGGAGTAAACGTGGCGTCAGCGTCCTGCGCCGCGCGTGCGGCGTGTTGGTCCTGGCGGGCGGGGTCTACCTGGTCTATACGGCGCCCTGACCATGGACCTGAGGATG
This sequence comes from uncultured Acidobacteriota bacterium, assembly GCA_963784455.1. Taxonomy (GTDB): domain Bacteria; phylum Acidobacteriota; class Vicinamibacteria; order Vicinamibacterales; family Fen-181; genus FEN-299. Next base: position 121,507 of record CAWARN010000022.1, read on the forward strand.
GAAACGCTGTTCGGCGACGACAAGGTCGGGGGCGACGGCCGGCCAGAAGTCGCGCGGGTCGACCGGGCCGGCCAGCTCATCGTCCCCGCCGAGGTGCTTGCGCGCGCCGGCATCCTGCCCGGTGACGATGTCGTCGTCGAGGCCACGGCGGATGGCGTCCGGATTGTCTCTGACGTATTGCGGAAGGTGTACGTCGAGGCCACGAGCCACTGCAACCTGGACTGCGAGATGTGCGTCCGCCACGGGTGGAAGGAGCCGCTCGGCCACATGCCGGTTGATTGGTTCGAGCGCCTGGTCGAGGGGTTGCCGACGACGGGAGCGGAAGCCCTGACGCTTGCCTTCGGCGGCTTTGGAGAGCCCCTCCTTCACCCGGACTGGCAGACGTTGTTCGCGCTGGCCCGTGCGCGGGACCTGCGGATCGAGATCATCACGAATGGCGTTCGGCTGAACGCCGATGCGGCGGCGGCCATGGTGGATCTCGGCGTCAGCCAAGTCACCGGTGTCGATCGACGGCGGAGACAGTGAGACGTACGCCAGGATGCGCGGCGTGGCCGTGGACGGCGCACACGCGGCCATCCACCACCTGCGGGATGCCCGGCGTCGGTCGAGACGCCCGATGGCGATTGGGGTGGCAGCGGTGGCGACCCGGAGTTCCGTCGAGAGCCTGCCTGCACTTCTCGAGTGGGCCTCCGATTTGAAACTCGATTTCGTCGCGATCAGCAACCTGGTGCCCCACACCGAGGAGATGTCCGGCGAGATCCTGTGGGACCGAGCCGGATGGGCTTCGGTCTTTCGTCGATTGTCGTGGCGCCCCCAGGTGCGCGTGGGGCGGTTCGACATGGAGGAGGCCACGCGGCCGCTCGCCGCGGCCCTTGCCGAGCGCGGGCTCACGCATCCATCGCCCCTCGTCGATGCCGCACACTGGCGGAATCGCTGCCGGTTTGCGCACGAAGGGATGTGCGCCGTCTCCTGGGACGGACGCGTGGCGCCGTGCCTCTCGCTGCTCCACAGCCACGTCGAGTTCCTCAACAGCCAGGCGCGGCAGACCGACGAGTTCGTGGTCGGCCACATCGACCGGCAGCCGCTGTCCGAGATCTGGCGCGAGCCGGCGTTCCGTTCGTTTCGCGAGCGGGTCCGCGCCTTCGACTTTCCACCGTGCTTCCACTGCGGGGGCTGTCCGCTGACCGAGACGAACCGGGAAGACTGCTACGGCAACCCGGCACCCGTCTGCGGCGAGTGCCCCTGGGCCCAAGGCATCGTGCTCTGCCCATGACGACATCCACCACGATCGACCGTCGCCTTGACCCACGCCTTCCGCGATACCTCGCCGCCTGCGCGGCGACGGTCGTCGTGTGGGTCGCCGCGTACTGGAACCTGCAGCCGTGTGCCGCCTGGTTGACCTACCGGGTCATCGGTCTCGAAGCCGGGTCGCGCCTGGCGTCGGCGGTGGAGTTCTTCGTCTTCGAATCGCCGAAGGTGCTGATGCTGCTCGTGCTCGTCGTGTTCGGGGTCGGCATCGTCCGGTCGTTCTTCACGCCCGAACGCACGCGCCGCATCCTGGCCGGCAAGCGCGAGTCGGTGGGCAACGTGCTGGCGGCGCTGCTGGGGATCGTCACGCCGTTCTGCTCGTGCTCGGCGGTGCCGCTGTTCATCGGCTTCGTCACCGCCGGCGTGCCGCTCGGCGTGACGTTCTCGTTCCTGATCTCGGCGCCGATGGTGAACGAGGTGGCGGTCGTGCTGCTCTTCGGCCTCTTCGGCTGGAAGGTGGCCGGGCTCTACACGGGAACGGGCGTGCTCATCGCGATCGTCTCGGGGTGGACGATCGGCCGGCTGCGCCTCGAACGCCACGTCGAGGAGTGGGTGTTCAAGACGCGCGCGGGCGGTCGGCGTGGACGAAGAACGCCTGGAATGGGCGGACCGAATCGAGGCGGGCTGGCGGGCAATGAAGGAGATCGTGGGCAAGGTGTGGCCGTACGTGCTCGCCGGCATCGCGGTCGGCGCCGGCATTCACGGCTACGTCCCGGAGAACTTCATGGCGTCCATCATGGGCAAGAGCGCGTGGTGGAGCGTCCCGGTGGCGGTGCTCATCGGCATCCCGATGTACTCGAATGCCGCCGGCATCATCCCGGTGGTCCAGGCGCTGCTCGGCAAGGGGGCGGCCCTCGGCACCGTGCTGGCGTTCATGATGGCGGTCATCGGCCTGTCGCTGCCGGAGACGATCATCCTTCGCCGCGTGCTCAAGCCGACGCTGATCGCGGTGTTCGTCGGCGTCGTCGGGACCGGGATTCTGCTCGTCGGGTATCTGTTCAACGTCATCTTCTAAGGAGTGAGTGATGAAGATCGTGGTGTACGGTCCGGGCTGCGCCCGGTGTCACGAGGCGGAGCGGGTGGTGCGGAACGTCGTCGAGCAACTCGGCATCACCGCGGATGTGGAGAAGGTCAGCGATTACCAGGCCATGGCTGCGGCCGGCGTTTTGGCCACGCCAGCTGTCTCCGTCGATGGGGTGATGAAACTGTCGGGACGGATCCCGAAGAGCGAGGAAGTGCACGGGTGGCTCGCGGCGGCGCGTGGCTGAATCGTCGAATCTGAGTGCGGTCGGATTCATATTCCTGACACGAAGGAGGGAACCGTGGGTGAAACAACTATCGGAATGGTCGGAGGTGGACGCGTCTCCCGGATCCTGCTTGCCGGCTGGAAGCGGGCGAATCAGTCACTTCCGTCGGTCGTGGTCAGCGACACCGACGCCGGGACTCGCGAGCGCCTCAAGGCCGAGTTCCCGTCGATCGTGGTCACCCCGGACAACCAGCAGGCCGCCCGGCAGGGTCTCGTGCTGTTCGCCCTGCACCCGCCGGCCTTCCCGGACGTCCTGGGCGAGATCAAGGAGAGCCTCTCCCCCGGCGCGATCCTCGTGTCCCTCGCCCCCAAGTGGACGATGGCTCGGATCTCGGGCCTGCTCGGCGGCTTCGACCGGCTCGCCAGGGTCATCCCGAACGCCCCGTCCATCGTCAACAGCGGCTACAACCCGCTGAGCTTCTCGGAATCCCTCACACCCGCAGATCGCGCCCAGGTGCTCTCGCTGTTCACTCCGCTTGGTGCATGCCCCGAGGTGCCCGAGGACACCCTCGAGGCCTACGCCATCGTGGCCGCGATGGGGCCGACGTACCTCTGGTACCAGCTCTATCAACTGATCGATCTCGGGATGCGAGTTCGGCCTCACTCGTGAAGCGGCTACGGAAGCAGTCGTCGCGATGATGAACGGGGCGACCAGCACGATCACCGGGGCCGGATTGGCGCCGGAAGGCGTGATGGACCTGATTCCAGTGAAGCCATTGGCCCCGATGGAGCCGACGGTGAAAGACGCGTACGCCAGCACGCTGAGCGCGCTGCACAAGAAGCTGAAGGCCTGAGCCGAGAGTCGCGCGGCGTGTGCGCCTCCAGTCCGGCGCCCCAGGTGGCGTTCGCGTCGAATCAGCGGTCGGGTCGCTGACTGCGCGTGGCGGCCCCACGCCTGCGCAGCCATCTGGACCGGGTCCCATGGACTGCCCAGCGGAGGCGTGTAGCTAAGGTCGAGGTCATTGAGACCATCGACCTTCATTCCGTGAAACGGAGCGGCCGCGAACACGTCGATTGTCAGCGCGATAGGCGCGTGGCCTTTAGACAGCGCAGCTCACCGGCACGCACCGACTCGCACCGACGCGTGAATCGCACGACGGGTGTTGACGCTGCTACAATCCCAGCGGTGAACGCCATCACCTGGGCGACGGTCGGCGCCTTGGGTCTCGCGGGGCTCCTCTGGGGACGCATCGCGTGGGGCGCCTGGCGGCTTCGCGCGCTTCCGGCGCTCGGCCACCCGCCGTACCCCGGGCCTCGCCCCTGGCCGCGCCTCGCCGTCCTGATTGCCGCCCGCAACGAGGCCGACACGATTGAGCCCGCGTTTGCCTCGCTCCTCGCCCAGGACTACCCTGAGCTCGAGATTGTCCTTGTCGACGATCGCTCGACCGATCGAACGGGCGAGGTAATCGAACGGCTGGCGCGGGGCGACGGGCGCGCAACGGTCGTTCGCATCCGCGAGCTGCCAGCCGGCTGGCTGGGGAAGGTCCACGCGCTCCAGCGGGGTCTCGAGGCAAGCCACGCCGAGCTGGTCCTGCTCACCGATGCCGATGTGTGTTTCGCCCCCGGCGCGCTGAGGGAGGCGGTCGCGTTCATGACGGCCCGGGGGCTCGACCACTTGGCCGCCATTCCGCGGTTCGAGAAGACCGTGGGCCTTGTAGACATCGAGACGGCCGGAGGCTTGCGGGGTCTGCTGACCCTCGTGCTGCCCCCTTGGCGCGCGACCGACGCCGATCCCCGGCATTTCTTCGGCGTCGGCGCCTTCAATCTGGTTCGCCGCGCCGCGTTCGCGCGCACCGAGGGATTCGCGTACCTGCGGATGGAGACCGCGGACGATGTCGGCGTCGGGATGGTGCTCAAGCGCTCCGGCGCGTCGAGCGCAGCCGCCTCTGCCTTCGACCTCGTGAGCGTCGCATGGCACCGTTCGCTCGGCAGCCTCTTCCGGGGCGCCGAGAAGGCGTATGCGACCCTCGGTGACTGCAGCGCCGCCCGCATGCTGCTCCTGGCCGCCGCGATGGCCTGGATCGACGCCGCCCCGCTCGTCGGCGTCGCGTTTGCCGCGTGCGGCCATCAGCCGACCGTCCGTCTCGCCGGAGGCGCTGTCGGCCTGGCCTTCGTGCTGGCGAATCTCCTGTTCGCCCGCTTCACGAGGGGCTTCCTGGTCTGCGGCCTGCTCACCCCGCTGCTCGTGCCGATCACCGTCGCCACGATCCTCCGCGCCGCGTGGCTCGGCTGGCGCCGCGGCGGCGTCGATTGGCGCGAAAGCCGCTACCGTTCCGCGGAACTCCGCGCTGGCCGCCGGGTGCGTGTGCCGTTCTGATCGCTTGCCCAGGGGTCCATTCCCGGGACATAGGTAAGGTAGGATCCTCCACGTGAGCACACCGGCCGGCACAGGCATCAAGGATCCGCCTCAGACCCTCTGGGGCATTCTCTCGTCGATTGGGCCCGGCCTCATCCTCTCGGCCAACATCGTCGGCACCGGCGAGCTCATCGCGACGACGCGGCTCGGGTCGCAGGTGGGGTTCCTGCTTCTCTGGTTCATCCTCTTTGCGTGCGCCATCAAGGTCTTCGTGCAGGTCGAACTCGGCCGCTACACGATTTCGGAGGGTGTCGGCAGCCTGGAGATCCTCAATCGTCTGCCCGGTCCTAGGGTGGTCGTCCGGTGGACGGTCTGGCTGTGGATCCTGATGTACGTCGGCACGCTCTTTCAGGTGTCGGGCATGATTGGCGGCGTCGCGGAGCTGTTCGCCGGTTCCCAGGAGCGCTCGGCGACCGTGCCGTATGCACTGGCGGGCGCCGCGCTCTGCGCTGGGTTGCTCGTCGCGGGACGCTACACGCTGGTTGAGAAGCTCTCGACCCTCATGGTCGTGGCCTTCTCCATCACGACCGTGCTGGCGGTTGGACTCCTCCAGGTGACCGCGTCGCGCGTCACGTTGGCGGACCTCGCAACCGGGTTTTCCTTCCGGCTGCCGGACGACGTGACGACGTCGTTCGCGGTGTTCGGGATGACGGGCGTGGGCGCGGCCGAGTTGATGTTCTATCCCATCTGGTGCCTCGAGAAGGGCTACGCCCGTTTCGTCGGCCTGCGCGACGACTCCGCCGCCTGGGAAGCACGCGCCAGGGGGTGGATGCGCGTCATGCGCTGGGACGCGTGGTGCTCGATGGTGATCTACACCGTCGCGACAACTGGCTTCTACCTGCTGGGCGCTGCGATCCTGCACCGCCAGGGCAAGGTCGTCGCCGACCAGGGCACGATGCAGACGCTGTCCGCGATGTACACGGGGACGTTCGGCGCACCCGGCGCCTGGGTCTTCTTCGTCGGCGCGTTCATGGTGCTGTACTCCACGTACTTCGTGTCGACGGCATCCAACGCGCGGTTGTTCGCGGACGTCGCCGGCCTGCTCGGCATCTTCCGCTACCGCTCGCCCGAGGCCCGCACCCGGATCGTCAAAGCGGCGGTCATCGTGATTCCTGGATACACGCTTCTTGCGTACTACATCATCAAGGCGCCGGTCACGATGGTGCTCATCGGCGGCACGGCGCAGGCGCTCATGCTGCCGTTCCTGGGGTTTGCCGCGGTCTGGTGCCGCCGGCGCATCGCGCCCTCGCTCGCGGCGGGCCCCGCGTGGACCGCATGCCTCCTCCTCTCGACGCTCGCCATGGCCGTGGTCGGCCTGTTCCAGGCCGGTCAGCAGACGGGTCTGTGGCGGGCGCTCGGCTGGCTCAAATGAAAGGGCACCCGATGGCTTTGACGATTACCGGCCTCTCGGTTCGCGACATCCGATTCCCGACCTCTGTCGGCGCGCACGGGTCCGACGCCGTGAACGTCGACCCTGACTATTCCGCCGCGTACGTCGTGCTGCAGACGTCCGGGCCGCTCGAGGGACACGGCCTCACGTTCACCTGCGGCCGCGGCACCGAAATCGTCGTGAAAGCCGTGGAGAGCCTGGCGCCGATGGTCGTCGGCCAGACGCTGGAAGGCATCACGGGGAACTTCGGCGTCTACTGGCGCAGCCTCGCGCAGGAGAGCCAGCTCCGATGGCTCGGCCCGCAGAAAGGCGTGATCCACCTCGCGCAGGGCGCGATCGTCAACGCCATCTGGGATCTGTGGGCCAAGGTCGAGAAGAAGCCCGTCTGGAAGCTGGCGTGCGATCTGACGCCGGAACGCTTCGTCTCGCTCATCGATTTCCAGCACATCACTGACGCGATGACACCCGAGGAAGCGCTGGCGCTGCTTCAGAAGCACGAACCTACCAAGCACGCGCGCGAGCGGGAGATGCTGCGCGACGGCTTCCCGGCCTACACGACGTCGGCTGGCTGGCTCGGCTACTCGAACGCGAAGATCCGGCGGCTGTGCCGCGAAGGCGTCCAGGCCGGCTGGACCCATTTCAAACTGAAAGTGGGCGCGGATCTGAAGGATGACGTGCGCCGCCTGGCGCTGGTGCGGCGGGAGATTGGCTGGGAGCGTCATCTCATGATCGACGCGAACCAGGCGTGGGATGTCGGCCAGGCGATCCAGTGGATGCACTCGCTCGCGCCGTTCAAGCCCTTGTGGATCGAGGAGCCGACCAGTCCGGACGACGTGCTGGGGCACGCGACGATCGCGCGGGCGGTCGCGCCCATCGGCGTGGCGACCGGCGAGCACTGCCAGAACAAGGTGATGTTCAAGCAGTTCCTGCAGTCGAACGCCATTCGATTCTGTCAGATCGACTCCTGCCGGCTCGCGGGCCCGAACGAGGTGTTCGCGGTGATGCTGATGGCGAAGAAGTACGGCGTGCCGGTGTGTCCGCATGCCGGCGGCGTCGGCCTGTGCGAGTACGTCCAGCACCTGTCGCTGATCGACTATCTTCGGATTGGCGTCTCGCTCGAGGGCCGCGTGCTCGAGTATGTCGATCACCTGCACGAGCACTTCGTGGATCCGGTGCGGATCCGGCGGGGCCGGTACCTGCCGCCGCGGGCGCCGGGCTACTCGATCACGATGAAGCCGGCGTCACTCGACGCGCACGAGTATCCGGGTGTGCCTGGCGGGCGGGGCGGCGGCGCGGCTCTTCCGAACCGTGCCCATCGTGCTACGCGCTGGAAACCCCGGCGATGAAATCGGCGACGTAGCGCTCGATTCGGACCGGCGACAGGTGATCTGCCTGACGTCTTCGGACCAGTCGTTATTGGAGGATGACGTCCCCGAGGCCCCCCGAGACGTCGGACTCTTCGCATTCCCCCTGACATGGTACTATTGGCGCGCGGCGACTTGCGGCAGAGCCGCTTCCAATCCAGCTCAGCCAGGCATGGCCGTCACGGAGATTGAACCGCGACGAACCTGGGTCATGGCATCGATGCCTTGATCACGTCACAAGAGGAGTTGGTCGCTCGTGACTGCACACTGGAAACTGGCTTGCAGATTGTCCGTCTTCTGGCTGGCTGCCACAACAGTCATGGCGGCGCCTCCTCGGGCGGCAACTCCAAAGCCTCCACACGCGCTCAGGGAATACCGCTTGCGGCTGCATCACACCCACACAGGTGAGTGGATCGATGTCGTCTACAGGCGGGGGGACGCCTATATTCCGGAGGCTCTTGCCCAGCTCAGCCACCACCTTCGCGACCATCTCAGTGGTGAGAGCATGGATATCGGTCGCGGCCTCTTTGACCTGCTGGCAGATCTGACGGACCTGCTCGGCCGGCCGGGAGAAACGATCGACGTCGTCTGCGGCTATCGCTCGAAGGCGACCAACGAATGGCTCCGGCAACATTCCCCGGGCGTCGCCAGCCAGAGCCTTCACATGCAGGGTCTGGCCGTTGACATCCGAATGCCGGGGGTCAAGACCTCAGCGCTGCGCGACGCGGCCCTGTCGCTCCAGCAGGGCGGCGTCGGCTACTACCCCGACTCCGACTTTGTTCACGTCGACGTGGGCCCGGTACGCAACTGGTAGACGTCAGCGGCCGTGCCGGCCTCTCCATGCTATTGGCCTGGATACGGGTATCCCTTGGTGAGAACCTGCTCCATGGCCGCATCGTGACCGTAGATGTCCTGGAGGAACTTCACCATTCCGTCCTCCGCGATCACCGCGGTGGTGTAGAACACCAGCACCGGGATGGGATGGTCGAGGTTGACGTTGATGGTCTCGGCGCCCCGCATGGCCGACAGAATGCGGGACTCATCCCACCCGGGCTCCTCATGCAATGCCCACACCGCAAGTTTCTCGGGGTATTCGACCCGGATGCACCCGTGACTGAAATCGCGCCGCGACCTGGAGAATAGCTCCGGCGCCGGTGTGCCATGGAGATAGACGTCGAATTCGTTGGGAAACATGAACACGACGGGCCCCAACGAATTGAGCGGACCCGGTATCTGCCTGATGAGCCCCAGACCGCGGCGTAGACTTTCGAGGGTTTCATCGCTGACCGTGCCGGCGCTCACGACCCCGCCGCGGTTGTCGGTCACCTCGTAGCCGTTCTTGGCGAGATAATCGCGATCCTTGAGGATTTTCGGCACCAGCTCGCGCCTCTGAATGCTGAGCGGGACATTCCAGTAGGGCCGAAAGGTGATGTACTTCATGTCCTTCGCGAACACCGGTGTCTCGTTGCGGAGGGCCTCGCCCACAATCACCTTCATACTCAACGCGACCCTGCCGGCCTCATCCCAGGCACGAAGCTGGAACTCCGGGATGTTCACGATGACCGGCGGATGAGAGAACTCGTGCGGGACCCAGCGCCAGCGCTCGAGCGCGAGCTGGAGTTGCCGCACCCGGCGTTGCAGGGGTGTGTTGAGCTGCTCCATCGTGGCCCGGCCAAGCCGCCCATCCGTGTCCAGACCATGCCGGCTCTGAAACCGTTTGACTGCCTCCTCCAGGGCACTGCTGTAAACGGTCTCTTCTGCGGGCACGACCGCATCAGGGGGAAGATCTCCGACCAGCCGAAGCAGCTGCGTCAGCCGCCGGACACCCGGATACACACCGCCCCGCCGGACCGGTTCGGCAGGAACGGGAAGTGCCTCTCCGCTGTCTTCTCGCACCAGGCGGGAATAGGTGGCGAGGGCCTCGCGCACCGCCCGGTAGCCTGGGAATGGAGGTTCGGCCGCTGCCAGCGCAGCGTTCACATCCTGCGCATCCACGAGCCGCTGGCGCAGGAATTGAGCCAGATCATATTTCGCCGGCCCGATCTTGAATCCGGAGTGGAAGAGCCGGGGATTGACGCGTCCGAGGTGCACATCGGACACATAACGCATCATCGCCACGGTGAGGGACAAGTCGAAGCCGGCCAGATCCGCCCCCGAGGGCAGGCGGTCCGATCGTTGCAGCATCTGGAGGCGCTGCGCCCACCTGGGGCCGTCGTAGTCCTCCTCATTCAGGCCTTGGCCGTCGGCATGTTGCAGAGCCTCTATGGCCGCCCGAGCCTGTACGGTCGCGCGTCCTTCCTTCACCCAGGCCAGGCCATATCCGGACGGACCGTAGAAGTCCGTCAGGTTCTCACGGAGCTTGCTGAAGTCGGGCCAGCGCAGATCGGGAATATTGCCGGCCCGAACCATGGCGGACAGCAATGCCTCACCGCCACGTGAGGACTGCTGAGGCGTGATGTCCTGCGAACTCCCGGCCGGCGCGGCGGCGCTCCAGCGCCTGAACACATCCGCCACCTTCAGGCCTCCCGCGGCAAGAAGGCATGTCGCGGCAATTCCGACGACGAGCGCCTGCCGTGAGATTCGCATGGCCCTGGCTCACCCTGCGGTTCATCTCCTTCGGTTCAGTCCTTCTTCACAAAACAATAGAGCGTCTCATAGGTGCGGATGTACAGCCGCCCGTCGCCGATGGCCACGGTCGCTCGACATCCGTCCCGCAGGTCGTTGACTCTGAGGGTCTCCCATTGAGCTCCCGCCTGGATGACGGAGGCCTTCCCCTCTTCGCTCACAACGTACAACTTCCCGTCTGCGGCAACCGGCGACCCGTAGTAGTCCCCGAGCGCGCCCTGGAGCCGGGCCTGCTTCAAGACCTCGCCCGTGCGCATGTCATACGACGTCAGGATGCCGCCCTCCTTCAGCGTGTACAGCACGCCGCGGTAGGCCAGCGGAGAGGGAACGTTGGGCAATGAGCGGGCGTTCTTCCACAGCAGCCCAGTCTCGGTCAGATCGCCTGTGCCGCCCAGGCGGTACGCCCGCAGGCCATTCTCCCCCAGTCGGCGCTCCTGATACTGCGTCCAGTCCCGCTCCTCGAGGAATCCGGTATGGTCCAGATCCAGATACTCCTCGAAGCGGCCCTTCGCGCTGGGATCGGTGATTTCGTCCTTGGAGAGCTTCCCGTCTTTGTTCAGGTCCAGCGTGGCGAGCGCCTCGCCGAACGACGGCACCTTCGCCTGGGCACCCGGGTCGGATTCGCCCGAATACGTGACGAAGTAGACCTCCTGACCGGAGACCACGGGCGTCGGCTTGATCTGCCAGGGCAGACGCCGGATCCACCAGATCTCCTTTCCGGAGCGAACGTCGTAGCCGGAGAGCCTGTACGAGCCGGCCACCAGCACCTGCAGGGCTCCCCCGGGATCACGGTAGAGCACGGGCGTCGCATATCCGCGCTGGGCGAACGGACGCTCCGCGCGCCACAGGACGCGGCCGCTGATCTTGTCCACGGCGAGCAGATAGGAGCCGGTATCCTGGTCGATGTTCATCAGCAGGGTGTTCCCCGCCAGGATCGGGGATGCGCCGTGGCCGAAAGGGTTGTTGAATGGCCCGAGCGGCATGCGCCACAGTTCCTTCCCGTCGGGCCCATACGCGAGAAGGCCGAAATCCTGGAAGAACACGTAGACGTTCTGCCCGTCACTGACGGGACTCGCTGAGGCCGGACCATTCGACGGCCGCTCGATCACCTGCGTTCGCGGTCGGGGCGCCTCCTTCTGCCACAGGACTCGCCCGGTGTGCCTGTCAACGGCAACAGTCAGCAGGCGTTCCTTTTCAAAGCCGGTAAGGTAGACCCTGTCTCCAGCAATGACCGGCGACGAATTCCCAATCGGGACGGGCGTCTTCCAGAGCACGTTTTCGACAGGACCGAACGAGACGGGGAGATTGGTGGCTTCGGACACGCCCGAGCCATTCGGTCCGCGGAACTGCGGCCAGTCGCTTTGCATCGAGAGGGCCAACGCAAAGACAAGAAGCATCCCGGGATTCCTGATCATGATGTTCCTCCACGTGCCGACACCTGTCCACGCCTGCAGCGGCTGCCCCCATGATCGCGTTCCGATGCGCACACAAGGAGTAGTCTACCAACGACTGTCGTTCCAGAGGTGGGAGGTTACAGGATGGGCTCGAGTCTGACGGGCCAAGGCGCTGGGGCTCGCGAGCGCCGGCCCGTATGGTCGATGTTCGTCACATCACAGCGCCAAGCAGCTTCGTGATCAGCGCCTCTAGCGGGATCATGGTCAAGACCAACGGGAGTCCCGGCAACAGGATGAGAACGACGAGGAGAACGACCGCATCCCTGCCGAACGGGAACGGCTTGATGTCGCGGATGACCTGGAAGCTGTTCCCCAGATCGGCGAGCGATTGGATGTCGGCGCTGCCGACGAGCGGTTCCTCAGCGGCGACGCCGCCGCGCACCCATTTGAGGTCGAATTCACCGACGTACCGGCTGGCCAGGATACCGTACTCGCGCAGGCCGCTTCTCTTCGCCTGCATCAGGCGGGGTGAGAACGCCAGCAGCGGTCCCAGCACCAGCAGCAGGAGAGAGACCACGGCGCCGACGATCTCCATCTTGAAATCGGTCAGTTTCGCTCCCGCAAACAGGATCGGGTTGGCCATCAGTCCTGCCAGCAGCGCGCCGTGTGCCAGGAGCAGCGGCGCGAAGGCGGCACAGCTCACTCCCAAGAAGCCGAGGCCGGCGGCACGGTCCGGATGAGTCGGGATGAGATTGAGCTCGAGCCGCGAAGTCTGCCAGAGAAGGCGGGACCAGATGAACAGCCGGAGATACCAGCGAAAGAGAATGAACTGAAACAGGGGCCTGCTTGCGAAGACGTACCAGTAGCCTGCCGGAGAGAGCCGTGTTCCGGAAGCGGTCGAGACGGCGAACCAGCTTCCCGCCCCAACCTCGATCTGTGCCATGCCGCTGATCGAGTTCCAGAGGTAGTACCCTCCGAAGTAGATCAGGATGAACAGGATCAGCTCGATGGCCACCGAATTCCGCAGCTTCATGGCCGAGGCAAGCACGTCCCTGAATCTCGGGAGCACCGCTTCGATGATGATGTCCCGGTTAGCGAACTGTCCCACGATCAAGCGGAGTCGCCGGTGCACCAGGAGTTCGCCACCGATGAGCAGCGGCAACACGACCAGGAATCGGGTCTGCATCTCTATGTCGCGCAGAAACGGCAGCCCGACGCTTCCCCAGGCCCTGCCATCGATCAGGGAGAGGAACATGAGCGGCAGCCAGGCGAACAGGCTGATGACGACAACCCTCCGCTTCACGAGATCGAAGGCCGGGGTGGCGAGCCGCGAACGGACCAGCAACTGATACAGCGGCCCTCCCAGAACGAGTGAGAAATCGGGCAGTTCACGCGAACCGTCGACGTCGTTCATCGCTCTCTCCCCGTCCGGTGTGTCGTCCGGCCTGCCTCGATGGCCCGGACCTCGTTCGCGCGAGCGTCGGTGCGGCGGGTGCGCTGCTCATCGTCTCGTGTCGAGCTGCTTGAGTTTCTTCGCCGCGGTGCCGAACTGGCCGAGCTGGTAGACGGCCGCGCCCGCAGGCGAAAAGGTGAACGCCTCGAACGGCGCCGCCAGCATCGGATCGAGGTACGTCTTGGGGGCGACGCCGGTGGTGACGTGCGGATTGAAATGATCGCCCGTGGCTTTCGGAACAAAGGCCGAGACGTAGCCGATCAAGGCCGGGTCGATCATCGGATCGTCGGGCGTGGTGACGAACGCGGACGAGTCGCCGGTCTCCACCGTGAACGGGGCCACGGCCGCCACGATGTCCCGTTGCAGCTTGAGCAATTCCGGCGTCGGCTTCGCGCAGATGCCGGCGAGCCCATTGTCCCCGGTCGGGATGTAGTAGTACTTGAACGCTTCCAGCTTCAGGGCGGTCACGTTGGCGCGGGCGAGAACCTGGGCGGCGGCGGTGTAGACCTTGTCCAGATCTGCCGTGCGCACGAACCGCTGGATCAGCGTGATGTGCGGCGTGTGCGCGGCATCCAGAGGGAAGCCCTGCGGAAAGACCCCGCGCAGGCGGGCGTTGTTCTCGGCTGAGCGCCCGAGCATCGTCTCGTCCGGCTCCAGGAGGATGTCGATGGCGGTCACGCTGCGGGCCTGGAATCCCAGGTCCAGGGCCGCCGCCTCCGCCTGGCAATCGCCTGTCGGTGGAACGCCCTTGGCGCGGAGCGCCGCGAATTCGGCCTTGGCCGCCTCGAGATCCGCCAGGAACGTGGGATCGGCGTGCAGCCGCGCGACGCTGGCCGCACCCATGAAACGGCCCCACACCACGTCGCTATACCAATGGTGGTTGCAGACGATGCGGCTCTCGCCGAACGCCCGGCCACGGGCGAGGAGCTGGTCGGCCCGATCCGGCGCAATCTCGCTCAGGATGAGGGCGAATCCCCACCCGAGGGCGGTGTGCCCCGATGGATACGATGGGTCCTTTTCCAGGAAGGCCCGCTGCTCCGGCACCGCGAGGGGCTCGCCATTCTGCTGAAAAGGCCGGGTGCGTTTGTAGTAGTTCTTCGCGGCGTAGGTCGAGCTGCCGATATCCGTGAACGACCGGCTCAACAGGTTATACAGATACGGGGCGTTCTCCTTGGTGATCTGCGTATTGAGCGCGCAGGAAAAGACCTGCACGAAGTGCGGCACATTCAGCTCGAAGTCGGAAGCCGCCAGCGCGAATCGCGGGGTGTCGCGCAAGCCGAACGTGCTCTTGGCGACGTCCACGTCCAGCGCGAAGGCGGCCGAACCTGGAGCTGGCGGCGGAGGAATCAGGGCGAGGCTGTTCGGAAGCGCCTTGGGGTCCAGATAGCCCTGCAACGCGCCCAACTTGAGTTCGGGATGGAACTCGGGAATGCGTGCCGAGCTTGGTCCGGGCCGGGGGCGGTGGCGGCGTTTTGGGTCGAGCAGCCGGGGAACAGGCTGAGCGCCAGAACGCCGGCCAACAACAGGCTGAGGAATGTCCGACGGTGGGGAGTGGTTCTCATGCTGCAGCCATGGAATGTGAGGTTGCCGACACGCGTCTGCGGCCGACTGCAGGATCAGCAGTCGGCCGCACGAGCACGTCGCGACTGCCGATGTCGACCGAGTCCCTACTTCGACCGGAGCTTTCCTTCATCTTCTGGAGGACTCTCATCCAGGTTGAAGCTGGCCGCCTTCTGCCGCTGCGGGATACTCCTTGAACGTCATCAGGAACTGGCCGACGATGTCCTGGGCGGGAACCAGTTGGAAGGCGTGATCCAGGAGCCAGTCGTAGTAGGTGTTGGACGTGATGTCCGCGCGCTCGTACGGATCGGTGCGGAGATTGAAGATCTTCGGAACCCGCAGGGTGACGAACGGCTCGGCCCAGATGCGCAGCGTGCCCTGGGCCCGCTGCTCCATGAACACGAACTTGAAGTTGTCGTAGCGCAGGCCGGTCAACTGCTGGTCGTCGTTGACGTAGAGGAACGAGTCGCGCGGGCTCTTCGCCACCTGCCCGGTCAGGTAGGGGACGAGGTTGTAGCCGTCGAGATGGACCTTGTAGGTCATGTTGCCGACCGTGTAGCCCTTGAGCAGCTTGTCGGTCACCTGCGTGTCGCCGGCGACCGCCAGGATGGTCGGCAGCCAGTCGAGGTGGGCGACGATGTCGTTGGACACGCTGTCCGGCTTGATCTTCCCCGGCCAGCGAACCATCGCGGGCACCCGGTAGGCGCCTTCCCAGTTCGAGTTCTTCTCGCTGCGGAACGGCGTCATCGCGCCGTCCGGCCAGCTGTTCATGTGCGGGCCGTTGTCGGTGCTGTACATCACGAACGTGTTGTCCGTGATGCCCAGGTCGTCCAGCGCCTTGAGCACCTGGCCCACGTTCTTGTCGTGGTCGATCATCGTGTCGTGGTACGGGCTCTGCCAACGACCCGACTGGCCGATGCTCTCCGGCTTGGTGTGCGTGCGGAAGTGCATGTGGGTGAAGTTCACCCAGACGAAGAACGGCTTGTCGGCCTTCTTCTGCCGCTGGATGAAGTCCACCGCCCGGTTGGCGATGTCGTCGTCGATGCCTACCATCCGCGCCTTGGTGAGCGGGCCGGTGTCCTTGCACACCTGCTTGCCGACTTTGCCGAAGCGCGGATCCACGGTCGGATCGTCCGTCGTCGAGGCCTTGCAGTCCATCACGCCGCGGGGGCCGTACTTCTGCGCGGAACGCCGGGTCCTTCGGATAGTCCGGCAGTTCGGGCTCTTCCTCGGCATTCAGGTGGTACAGGTTGCCGTAGAACTCGTCGAAGCCGTGCACGGTCGGCAGGAACTCGTTGCGGTCGCCCAGGTGGTTCTTGCCGAACTGGCCGGTGGCATAGCCGAGCGGCTTGAGCAGTTCGGCCACCGTCGGGTCTTCCTTCTGCAGACCCAGCGTCGCGCCCGGCAGGCCGACCTTGGTCATGCCGGTGCGGAGGCCGGACTGGCCGGTGAGGAACGACGCCCGGCCCGCCGTGCAGCTCTGCTCGGCATAGATGTCGGTGAACATCATGCCTTCCTTCGCAATGCGGTCGATGTTGGGCGTCTTGAAGCCCATCAGGCCGTGCGAGTAGGCGCTGATGTCGGACTGACCGATGTCATCGCCCCAGATGACGACGATGTTGGGTTTCCTGACCTGCGCGTCGGCGGTGGCGGTCATTCCGCCGAGAAGCGGGACCGCGACCACCATCAGCAGGGACAAGGCGTGCCGTACCAGTCTACGTTTCATGGTCTCTTCTGTCCTTTCTCTCCGGCTTCCATCGCGGCGCCGATGGCCGCCAGCAGTTGCGATTCACTCAGCGGTTTGAGCAGGTATTCCACCGCGCCCAGCGCCCGCACCCGCTCGGCATTGCCCGGTTGATCGTGGCCGGTGACGACGACCACCGGCATCGGCACGTGTTGCGCAGCGAGACGTTCGAGCACCTGGAAACCGGTGAGGCCCGGCATGTGGAGGTCCAGCAGGAGGCAGTCTGGCCACCGTGACGCCTGCGCTGCGAGCAGGTCCTCGCCTGCTGCAAACGTGACGACCTCGAAGCCATGGGTCTTGAGGAGGCGGCCGAGCGCCTTGCAGAACTGCGGCTCGTCGTCCAGTACCCCGATGAGCGGGTGTCCGGGCATTACGTCGGTGAGGATGACACAGGGGCGGCGCGGCGGGTATTGGACCTTAGTTCAATACGCCGGCGGCGGGCGTTTCCCGAGGCCCAGTCGTTCCCCGGCCCGGACCAAATCGGCGAGCGAATCGACGGCCATCTTCTCCATGACCCGGGCGCGGTGCACCTTGATGGTCTGCTCACCGGTGCCGAGGTCGCCGGCAATCTGCTTGTTCAACTGGCCAGCGACGACATGTGCCATCACCTCGCGCTCGCGCGGCGTAAGGCTCGCATAACGCCGGCGGAGCACGGCCATCTCGGTCTCGACGTCGCGCTGTTCGGCGGCGCGTTGCAGGGCCGCGCGCACGGCGCGCAGCAGGTCGGCGTCGTTGACCGGCTTGGTGAGGAAGTCCACGGCGCCGGCCTTGACGGCCTGCACGCTCATCGGGATGTCGCCGTGTCCGGTGAGGAACACGATCGGCAGCAGTATACCTCCGTGCGTGAGCCGCTCCTGGAGTTCCAGGCCGCTCAGTTCAGGCATCGCGACGTCGAGCACCAGACAGCTCACGTCATCCGCGCGATACGACTCGAGGAAGGTCTTCGCCGAGGTGAATCCGCGCACGGTGAAACCCTCCGCCGCCAGCAGCCGCGAGAGCGCCTTCACCATCCCCGGCTCGTCATCCAGCAGGAACACCGTTCCACGGGTGGCGTTCATCGTGCCCCTTCGTCCGCCGCCGGCAGTTCCAGGTGCAAGGTCGCGCCGCCGCCTGCCGACGGAGCGGCATCTGGAACGTCCGCCGCGCTTCTCGCTTCCGCCCACAACCTGCCGTTGTGCGCCGTGACGATGGAGCGGCAGATCGACAATCCGAGACCCAGGCCGTGTGCCTTGGTCGAGTAGAACGGCTCGAACATGCGTTCCGGGTCCGGCGGCAGCCCGCAGCCGGTGTCCGAAACCGACATCCGCACGGCGCCATCGCGGTGCGTCGTCGCCAGAGTCAGGTGACGGCGCGCCGGCGGATTGGCGGACATCGCGTCGCAGGCATTGAGAATCAGGTTGAGCAGCACCTGCTGGAACTGGACGCGGTCGCCCAACACTCGAGGCACGTGCTCCGCCATGCTCAGGTGAACGGTGATGCCGCGCCCAACGAGATCACGCCGGGTGATGCGGAGCACATCCTCGATGATCGCATTGAGAGAGAGCGGCTGCACGTGTGCCGGGCCCGGCCTGAGGAGGGAGCGCAATCGCTCGATGACTTCGCCCGGCGCGCTGGTCTTCGCTCACGATGTCCGCGAGAATGTCGCGCGCCTCGGCGAGATCGGGCGGCTGTTGCGCAAGGAGGCGCTGCGCCGCCTGGGCGTTGGTGAGAATGATCGCCAGCGGCTGATTCAACTCGTGCGCCAGCGAGCCCGACAACTCGCTGAGCATCGCAACGCGGGACAGGTGGGCGAGTTCGTTGCGCTGCGACGCCGACTCGGTTTCGGCCTGGTTGCGGGCGGTGATGTCAATCGCCGCGCCCAGCATCCGCACCGTGTGCCCGTGCGCGTCCGAGTAGGTCCGGCCCCGGGCCGCCAGCCAGCGCTGGGTGCCGTCCGGCCACACCACACGGTATTCCCCGGCGTAGTCGCCCCGGTCCTCCACCGCTCGTCGCACCTCACGCTCCACTGTCCCTCGGTCGTCCGGGTGGATCTGCTGGATGACCTTCTCGAGACTGAGGGCCGCATCTGGTGCGAAGCCAAACAGGTCGAGCCACCTCGGCGAACCCCAGACCTCATTGCGCGCGATGTCCCACATCCACATGCCGACGCCGCCCGCCTCGGTGGCCACGGTCATCCGCTCTTCGCTCTCGCGGAGGTCGTCCACCAATTGCGCCGTTCGCTGGACATCGTCGCTCATCTGGTAGGCCATCGCGCCGACGATTCCGAGGAAGAACAGGCTGGGCGTGAGCGGGGACGGGACAATCTGCCACAGCACCAGCACGATCTGTCCCGTGGCCGCCAGAACGAAGAACACGATGACGCCGCTCAGCCACCTCGCCCGCGGAGGGTCTCCCCTCCGCACAACAGTACGCCAGACGTCGACAACGAAGACCGCGAGCAGCAGGAAGCTCGCTTGACCGACCAGCATCCAGGGGTTGGATCGACCCTCGGCCACGGCCACGGAGTCACCGAGGAAGCGCACGTGCCGGAGAGCCGAGATCTCGCGGTAGTTGAGGTTCGGCGAGAAGACGAAATTGAGAACGAGCGATAGCGTGCGCGTGCCGCATATCGCAAAGACGAGCCACAGCCGGCCAGCCCGCAGGTAGAGCCGCACGAAGGCGACGAGCGCGATGGTCAAGACCCAGTAGGGCACGTGAGCCCACCGAAGGGCCACGCCAAACTCCCGTACGGTGTCGGCCCGCATCAGCCACAACTCGTTCGCCGCCACGGCGGCCGTCGCCGCCGCCATCACGGCAAAGAGCAGATTGGCCCACGCCGTGCGTTTCCTGATCCAGATCAGCAGATGCACGGCCGCCAGCGTGAGGCACGCCGACGCGATCATGGGCCAGATGACGGCGACCCAACTCATATCCCGCATTCTCCAGGGGACGGGCTGAGAGGTCAAATCAGAGGATCAGTAGGACGGCCGCCAGCGGAAGAGGTGGGGGCCGCCTGGGGCATCTGCATGGCGGTGTCCCGGCAAGAGCCGCGGGAGGTCCACGGCGGCACTCCCGCGGCCGCCACGCAGAATCCTCAGAACAGGAACGACGCGTAGACCTGCATGCCCTGGTACGCGATTGAGCCGCCAAGGGACGCCTTCTGGAGCTTCTGGTCGTAGCGGTACTCGTTGGAACTTGTACTGCGCGCCGAATCCGAAGTGACGCCACGGGTAGAAGTCCACGGCGATCCGGCCGTCTTTGACCGACGCGTCCCAGTCCTCGGGTTTGATAAAGATGTACAGGAAGTCGCCCCGCAACACGACGCGCTTCGCAAGCCACGCATTGAAGAAGGCTCCGATATCGGCGGTCGGAACGCCGAGCGACCCGCCGTCGTCCAGGCTCACGCTCTTGACCTGGCCGCCTGGCATCGTCAGGCTGCCTTGTGCCGCGACCGCGGCCGTCAGCTTCAGCCAGCCGAGGCCGACGGCGGGCCCGATCTCGAACCGATCGCGCTTGATGATGGACAGTCGATAGTAGGTCGAGAACAGCTCGGTCTCGAGCGAAGCGTTCGCAGTCAGGCCGGCTGAGTAGACCTCTCCGTTCCAGGTGAAGTCTCTCGTAAGGGTGTGCGACGTCCCCTCACGCGTGAAGCTCATGTACCCGACCTTGAATTGGCTGCGACGGCCCACCCGAATGGTGGTGTCCAGCCAGAGGGTGTCAGCGGTCTTGGGAACGCCAAGGTCTTTCTCGAAGCTCACGTCGGTCGCGGTCCCCACGGTGCCCTGGAGCCTCAACGTCGAGCTCGCATTCAGGCGGAAGTAGCCGGCATCGATCTGGAATCTGTCCGGCAGGCCATTCCAGGATGTCTTCGTGGTACTGGCGGCCTGTGCCGTCTGTGCGTCGGCCGGGGCCTGCGCGGCCACCGGCGCCGCCAAGGCCATCGTGATCGCTCCCACCGTCGTCAGAATGCTCAACGTCTTCATCGATGCTCCCCTCGCATAGGATGCGTACGCCCCCCGGCCGGTGCCGCCACGAGATGACCGGGGCGCGGCCACGCGCCACGGGGGCCGCCTGCCAAAGTAACACACGAGGTCCGGTTCCCTGAACGGGATTCGGGCTGCGGCGTGGTGGGCGCGCCTCGGAATAGCGCTTGGCAGCCGGGCGGACTCGTCGTATCGTGTCGTTCCAGAGGCTCGCATGTCGAACACCTTCACCGAGAGAACGAGTCAATCGTGGTTCTCGCGCATCGGCGGTTCGTTCGCCGGCGCCCTCGTGGGCATCGTCATGATGCTCGTGGCGTTTCCGCTGCTGTGGTGGAACGAGGGGCGCGCGGTACGGACGGCGCGGGGGCTCACGGAAGGGGCGAGCGCCGTGGTGAGCGTCGCCGCCGAGAGCGTCGATGCCTCCCGCGACGGCGCTCTGGTGCACGTGTCCGGCCTCGCGACAACGACCGACACGCCGGCCGACGAGGCGTTCGGCGTCTCGGCACCGGGGCTGACGCTGGTGCGATCCGTCGAGATGTACCAATGGCGGGAAGAGAAGAAGTCAGAGAAGCGGAAGAAGCTCGGCGGCAGCGAGGAAACGACGACGACCTACACCTACAAGACAGGCTGGTCTGGAACCGCCATCGACTCGACTGATTTCAGGCAGCCGGACGGCCATCGCAACCCTGGCCGGCTCCCGTGGGAGTCGAAGACGATCGTCGCCGAACGGGTGACGCTCGGCGCCTTCACCATCCCGCGCGATCTGGTCGCGACGATCGCCGCCAGAGAACCGCTGCGTCTCAACGCGGGCGGCGCCGCTCAGGCGGCGACGTTGGGTCTGACGATTGCGAACGGCAGTTTGTACCGGGGCGCGAATCCGGCCGACCCGGCCGTCGGTGACGTCCGCGTTCAGTACGAGGTGGTCAGGCCGCAGGTGGTCAGCGTCGTCGCCGTGCAACGCGGGAACAGTTTCGAAGGCTACACAACGAAGGCCGGCACGACGATCCTGATGCTCCAGAAAGGAACGGTGGCCGCGGAGGCGATGTTCACGGCCGCGCAGTCGTCGAACCGGCTGACGGCCTGGGTGCTGCGCGCCGTCGGCTTCTTCCTGATGTTCCTCGGGCTGTTCCTCGTGTTCCGGCCCGTTGCCGTCCTTGGGTCGGTCCTGCCGATGCTCGGAAGCGTCCTCGCCGGGGGCGTCGGCTTCGTCGCCTTCTTCGTTGCCCTGGCGCTGTCGCTCGTCACGATTTCGATGGCGTGGATGGCCTATCGGCCGATGCTCGCCATCGGCCTGCTCGTGGTCGCCGCCGCCGGCGTCGCGTTGATGATCCGGCGGCAGCGTGCGAGAAAGCCCGCGGTTGGCGCAGCGCCGCCGCCGTTGCCGCCCGCGAACTCGCCGAGGACGACTCCGCCGCCGCTGCCGCCGAGTTCGTAAGAACCCGCAACAGGCCATCGGTGACTGGTCAGTCTGCCCGCCTGGCCGGGCGCCGCCCTGCACCGGAGTTCACTGCGTTGACACCGACTCCAAGGACGCGGTGAAGGGTCCTCCCCGAAGCAAAGCCTTTCCCGGCTTTGCGGAGTGGGAGGCCGAGCCGCGGCCGGCCCACCATCCGCGTCGTCAATACAAGTGGACCCCGGGATCAGGCGGCTCGGCGCAAACGCAGGTGAACGATACGCCGAGTTCGAACAGCGCGCACACGGTGAGCACCCTCGACATCATCAGGGCCTTGAAGAGATCGCGGCCCAGCACGTCCCAGAACGTCAGGCCGATCAGGGCCAGCGAGCCCCAGAGCAGCCAACGGATCGGCCGGTCGAGCAGGTCGAGCCGATCGAGCAGCAGCATGACAGCCGGCGTCGACACGAGCAGCACGTAGTCCCACCCCTGCGGAGAGAGCAGCGGGACGGCGAAGAGGAGCAGGGCGGCGTCGAGGTAGTCGGGCGACTCGACGCGCGAATCCTCGCCGAACCGCCCAGGCGCACGCAGCGAGCAGTAGCAGCGCGGTCACCGCGCTCAGCCAGGTCGCCGCCTTCCCGATTCCCAGCCACGCGGCGTACATGCCCGCAATCGAGATGTTGTCCTGGCCGATCAGGTTCGGGGCAGTCGAGGTGGTCACCGTCACCCACAACCCGTGCAGTTCCGCCAGGTTTCCGGCCCACCCATAGGTCACGACCGGCGCCGCCAGCGCGCCGAGCAGGACGACGGCGAAGCTCGCGGCGCCGTTCCACTTCCGGCGCGCGACGAGATACGGCAGGAACAGCACCGCGTAGGGTTTCACGACAGCCGCCGCCGCCAGCAGGATACCGGCCGCGACGTCGCGGCCGCGCATCCAGCATGCCAGGGCCGTCAGCACGAACACGGCGAGCAGAAGGTTCGTCTGGCCGAGGCCGACCTCCCGCACGTAGAACTTCCCCATCGCCAGAATCGTGAGCCAGACGAGAAAGGCAGCCCGGCTGCGGCGACCCGGCAGCATCGCGTAGGAGCGATTCACCAGGATGGCGAGGAGGGCCACCGACAGGAAGAACCACACGCCGCGGGCGGCAACCGGCGGCATCTTCGCCAGCGGCGCCATGGCGACGGCGAACGCCGGCAGGTATTTGAACTGCCAGTGCCCGTCCGATTCACGGTAGAGCGACTCGCCGGCGGCCGCGCGCGCGCCGGCCGTGAGGTACACGTCGAAGTCGAGCAACTCCTTGTGCGTCCGTTGAGCGAAGGCGACGACGGCCACCACGAAGAGCAGGGCGACGCCGATCCAGGGCAGGGCTCTTCGCATAGCGGCAGTCTACCCTCGCGAGGCGGAACCCCGATCGCCCACAGGTGCACGCCGTGCGGATGTACCAGCGGCCGCGTGGGAATGTGGTGTCCTCCGATGTCCGGCAATCTGCCGGAGGCCGCGATCATACACCCGTCGCCAGAGCCTGTTCTATAATGAGCCGGCCCGCCGCCGGGCCCCAACCACCCTGTTGTGACGCCGGCAACATCCATCATCGAACGAGGTCGCCATGGATTTCGATCTGCCACGGGACGTGCGGCTGGTCAGGCGGTCTGTCCGTGAATTCGCCGAGCAGACGATCGCGCCGCTCGTCGAGGGGATGGAGCAGCGCGACGAGTTCCCCGCGCCGCTCGTCAAGGCCCTGGGCGACATCGGCGTCCTCGGCCTCGTCACGCCGGCCGAGTACGGCGGTTCGAATCTCGGGCACCTGGCGCGCACGGTGGCTGTCGAGGAGGTCAGTCGTGTGTCGGCCGCCGTGGGCATCAGCCTCCAGGTCCACCACATGGGCGCCGCCGCGATCTCCGATTTCGGAAGCGACGCCCAGAAGGCGAAGTACCTCCCCGCCCTGTGTCGGGGCGACTCCTTCGGCACCTGCGCCATTACGGAGCCGACCGGCGGTTCGGACCTGCTCGGCATGGCCAGCACGGCCCGTCCAGCGGCCGACGGCTACGTGCTCACCGGCCGCAAGTGCTTCATCACCAACTGCCATCTGAGCGACGCGGTGGTCACGGTCGCCAAGACCGGGGAGGGGCCAAAGGGGATCAGCGCGTTCGTTCTCGAGAAAGGGATGCCCGGATTCAGCGCGGGCCGCCACGAGCACAAGCTCGGGCCTTCGCGGCGCCGACACCGGCGAACTGGTCTTCCGCGACTGCCACGTGCCGCGGCGAGAATCTGATCGGCAATGAAGGCGACGGCATGACGATCGCGCTCAAGACGATCAGCGAGGTTGGCCGCGCCGGGATGGCCGCCGTCTCGCTCGGCATTCTTCAGGCCTGCTACGACGAATCGGTGAAGTTCGCGAAGGAACGCACGCTCTACGGCCGGCCGATCGCCCAACTGCAGGCGATCCAGTGGGGCGTCGCCGAGATCTTCGCCGCGCTGCAGGCATCGAGGTGGCTCTGCTACCACGCCGCGTGGCTGAAGGACTCGGGCCGCGAGTGCGGCGTCGAGATGACGCTCGCCAAGATGTACGTCAGCGAGGCGGCCGTCGACGCCGCCAAGAAGGCGATCGAGATCCACGGCGCGTGCGGGACGATGATGGAATACGCGGTCCAACGGCTGTTCCGCGACGCGATGGTCTGCGTGTCGGCGGGCGGGACGACGGAGATCGGTAAGCTGGTGGTGGCGCGCGCGGCGCTGGCGTGACTCCCGAGGGGATAGGAAGTGAGGCTCGCATGAACATCGTCGTGTGCATGAAGCCGGTGCCGGACCCGCGCCGGTGGGGCAAGCTCGCGCTCGATCCGCGGACGATGCTTCTCCGCCGCGCCGAGGTGCCGGCCGTCATCAACCCGCTGGACCGGAACGCGATCGAGCAGGCCGTGGCGCTGCGCGGCGACTCGGGTACCGTGACCGTCGTGTCGATGGCCCCGAAGGAGGCCGAGGAGCAGCTGGCCGAGGCGCTGGCGATGGGATGCGACCGCGCCTGCTTGCTCTCCGACGCTGCGTTCGCCGGCGCCGACAGCCTCGCGACGGCGCGCTGCCTGGCGGCCGCCATCCGTCGACTTGGGCCCGTAGACCTCATCTTCTGCGGGAGCTACTCGGCTGACGGGAGCACCTCGCAGGTGGGACCGCAGGTGGCGGAACTGCTCGACATGCCGGACCTGACGCACGTCACCGCGCTGACGCTGGACGGCGCGATGATCCGCGCGCAGTGCGCCACCGAAAGCGGCGAGACGGTTTACGAGTGCGGCCTGCCGGCGCTCGTTACGTTCGACAAGGAAGTGAACGTGCCGCGCCTGCCGTCGATGACCGGCATCATGAAGGCGGCGGCAGCCGGCGTCACTGTCTGGACGGCGGCCGACCTCGGCCTTGGTCCAGGCGACGTGGGACTGAGCGGTTCGCCGACCCAGATGCTCAACATCTTCACGCCGCCCGTCGCCCGCAAGGGCGAGATGCTGGAAGGATCGCCGAACCAGATGGCGGCCGCGCTGGTGGAGAGACTGAAGCTCCGGAGGCACGCGTCATGAGCGACAACCACGCCATCTGGATCGTCGCGTCGCACCACGACGGGCGGATTGATGCGGTGGCGCTCGAGCTGCTCGGCAAGGCGCGCCAGCTCGCCGGCCAGGTGCATGCCCCGGTGGAGGCGATCCTGATCGGGCATGAGGTGGACCCGCTGATTGCCTCGCTCATGTACTCGGGCGCGAATGTCATCCGCGTACTGGACCATCCGGCGCTCGCGACCTTCTCGACGGTCCGGCACGCGCGGGTGATCGCGGACGCGGTTGCGCGCCACCGCCCCCAGACGCTGCTGCTCGGCGCCGACAACGAGAACGCGGCGCTGGCCGCACGTCTCGCCGCCCGCCTCGGCACTGGCCTGAGCGCACACTGCGTCGATCTCAAACTGGAGCGGGGCCTCCTCGTCCAGACCGTGCCCGGCTTCGGCGGCCAGGTGATGGCCAACATCGTCTGTCCGCAGCAGCGGCCTCAGATGGCCACGGTCGTCGCGGGCGTGTTCAGCCGGGTGAAGACGGATGCCGCGGCGGAGGTCGTCCGGGAGCCGGTGGACGAAGCGCCTGGGGAACGCACGGCGCGCGAGATCGAACGCCGCCGACCGGAGTCGGGCGGCGCCCCGCTCTCCGGCGCCGAGGTGGTGGTCGCAGGCGGTTTTGGCGTCGGGTCGAAGGAGCGCTGGTCGCTGATTGACGAACTGGCGGCGCTGCTCCAGGGCGAAGTTGGCGCGACGCGGCCGCCGGTTGACGAGGGCTGGGCGCGTCCCGACCAGATGATCGGCGCGAGCGGCGTCTTCGTGTCCCCGAAGCTGTACATCGCCGCCGGCATCTCCGGCATGATGCACCACCTCGTCGGCATCCATGGCGCGAAGACCATCGTCGCCATCAACAGCGACCCAAAGGCGCCCATCTTCTCGACGGCCGACTACGGCATCGTCGGCGACCTCGGTGACGTGCTGCCGGCTCTCCTTCACAACCTGCGGACCGGCGAGGGACTGGCGCCGGAGATCGCTGAACCCGGCGACACCAAGACGCCGGAGGAGTTCAAGGCGGCGCTCAGGAAGCTGCGGCCGAATCTCTATAAGCGCGGCCGGCTGGTGGCCGACCCCGTTGACGACCCGGTCACCCGCAGGACGGTCGAAGGGCACTCGCAGATCTTCGAGGCGGCGCGCGACCCGCAGTACCAGGAGTTGATGACGACCGCGTCCCACCTGACCGGCCGGCGCGTGTCGCGCTACCTGTCTGTGATCCGGTCGGTCGACGACATGGTCGCCAACAGCCGGATGAAGCGCCTGATGTTCCAGCGAACGGGCACCTGCACGGGCGGGCGCTGCGCCGGCTGGGCGGCGCTCAACGCGATGTGGTCCACGACCTGGGACATGGACAAGGCGCTGGGCACCGATTACCACGAGCGCCTGAAGGCCTGGCTGGTGTCCGCGCAGCAGCGCGACATCACGCTCTCCGGTGCGTTGACAGACCCGAAGGGCAACCGGCGCCAGGGGCCGTCGAAGCAGGCCGACCCGGACATGTACCTCCGCATCGTCAAGCGACGCCCGGACGGGATCGTCGTGCGGGGGGCGAAGGTGATGATCTGCGGCACGGCGGCCGCGCACGAGATCTTCGTGATGCCGGGCGTGAAGCTGCGCCGCGAGGACGCCGATTACGCGGTGTCGTTCGCGATCCCGAAGGACGCGGCAGGCATCACGATCGTCGAGGCGCGCCACGCGTCGGACGAACGCGAACTCGAGGAGGGTTTCGACAACCCGGTGGAGCGCGGCGGCATCACGCAGGCGTACATCTTCTTCGAGGATGTGTTCGTCCCGAAGGAGCGCGTCTTCATGTGCGGCGAGTACGCGCACGCGGGCGACGCCGTCTTCCGCTTCACGCTGCCCTACCGGTCGGCCATCGGCGCGTGCGTCGCCGGCCAGGGCGACGTGATGGTGGGCGCGGCGATTCTCATCGCTCGGGCGAACGGTCTGGATGAGAAGGTGTTCCGCGACAAGCTCACGCAGATGATCGTCAACAACGAGACGACGTTCGGCGTGGGGCTGGCGGCCTCCATGATGGGCACGCCGCACCCGTCCGGGGCGTGGCTCCCCGACCCGGTGCTGGCGCACGCGAACAAGGTGCACGTCGCGACGCTTCCGTACGAGACCAAGCGGCTGACCCAGGAAATCGCGGGTGGCATCGCCGAAACCGGCTGCATGCCGTCGTACGAGGATTTCGTGGACAGCCGCTACGGCCATCTGATCCAGAAGTACCTCAAGGCGGGCTCACCCGCCGACACGCGGATGCGCATCGCGCGGCTGATCGAGTGGCTCACGGCTGGCGCGGGCGTGCCGGGGTGCATGCACGGGGGCGGGTCGCCGGACGGCGCGAAGATGGTCGTCTACGGGTTCACCGACTTCGCCGCCAAGATCGAGATGGCCAAGCGGGTGGGCGGCATCGCCGACATCTCGCTGGCCAAGCCGCCGGCGAAGTAGGTTGGGGAGGCTGGTCGCGCTCGCGTACGCCTTCAGGTCGTCATCACCGGTTGCGGCGGCAGGAACCGAACGACCATGAGCGTGCGATCGTCCTGCGGGGAGCCCGGTTTCGAGAAGTCCGCCACCTGCGACATGATCCGCTCGCAGATTCGCTCGGGCGTGCACGCCGAGGTCTCCGACGCGATCGTGAGGACGCGGTCGTTTCCGAATTGCTCTTCCCTCTGGTCTTCGGCCTCGTTGATCCCATCCGAGTAGACAATCAGGGTGTCGCCGGCCGCGATCTGCCTCCTGCCGCAGCGGTACTGCGCATGGGGCAGGACCCCGAGCACCGGACCGCCCTCATCCAGACGCTCCGGTGCGCTCCCCGGAACCGAATTCGCCCGGAGCAGCAGCGGGGCGGCATGCCCGGCGTTCACGTAGCAGAATGTCGCTGTCGACGGATCGAATACGCCCCAGAACAGGGTCACAAATCGCTCGGACGCGGTCTTCTCGCACAGCATCCGGTTGATCCGTTCGCACGACGTCTCATGCTGCGATCCGCTCGACGAGCGGATCGCGCCCTGGACGACGCTGGCAAGCAGCGCAGATGACATGCCTTTTCCCGACACGTCTCCCAGCACGAGCGACAGCCTGCCCGTGTCGGCCTCGAAGATGTCGAGGAAGTCGCCGCCGACCTGATCGGCGGCGATCGCCGCGGAGGCGAACTCCAGGTGCGGCGAGGCGGACACCGATTTCGGCAGTAGCGCGCTCTGCACCCGTCTTGCCAGCTCCAACTCCTTCTCCAGGTACTTCCCGCGAAGGTAGCGTGGCGTCCGGAAGCCGATCAACGCCATGGCTGCGAGCAAGGCGAGGGACGCGAGCGCGCCGAGAATCAGGTTCTGGCGCAACTCGTTGAAGACTCCGGAGACAGCGTCAAGCCGGATGGCGACCTCCAACACCAGAGCCGCCGCCCGGCGTTCGCCGGGGCTCTCGCGCTGGCCGGAACCCGTGGGAGCCGGTTGCGGCGCCGGCCGTTCCGCGCCCTGAGGCCGGGGCATTCGGAACGCAATCATCGTGACCCAGGTCTTTCCTCCGGGAGTGTCGACCAGGCGGCCAATCGTGTCGTGCTGTTCGACGAGTTCCCGCCACCGCGGCGGCACGTTGGCCGTCCCATACGGCGCCCCTGCCTGTGCCAGAATCGCGCTGTCCTGGTTGAGCAAACGCATCCAGACGACCCGGTTCGAATCCTCGGCCACCGCCCGCTCCAGAAGGGGTCTGAGCTGGCCCGCGTCCGAGATACCCGCGCCCCGGGCGGCGCTGGTTAGGGCGCCGCCGTGCCGCTCCACCGCCCGCTCAGCTTCCTGAGGAACGAGGACTCTGCCGACGTAGAGATACGTTCTCACGCTCTGGGCGAACAGCAGGACCGCCAGGACGGCACCGGCGGTCACGGAAAGGACGAGCCCGACGTGGGAGTACTTGTTCAGCGTCCTCACAATCACACCTCGCAGTCAGAGACGGTTCAGGCGCTCTCAAGGCCCGGCGTCCTCACTGGCGTCCGTCCATGAGGTCGAGGACCGTCCTCCCGCCCAGTGCTCATCGCTTCTTCAACGTGGCCGCGAACCGCCCGAAGAACACCGTGTCCAGCTGCGGGTCGGTGGTGATGGCTGTGACGTAGTCCTCGGCCATCGCGACGTTGTCGGCCATGATCAGCCCGCCCGGCCGCAACCGCGGCAGCAGCGTCTGCAGGTACGAGACGTAGCCTTCCTTGTCGGCGTCCAGGAAGAGGACGTCGATCGGTTCCTTGAGGCTCCCGACCTTCTCGTGGGCGTTGCCCAGTACGAGGGTCACCATGCCCGTCACGCCCGCCTGCTCGAAGTGCCTTCGAGCCTGCGCCGCGCGCGCGGCATCGATCTCGAACGTGGTCAGCTTGCCGCCGGCATTCTGCATGGCGAGGCAGAGCCAGAGCGAGGAGTAGCCGGTCGAGGTCCCAACCTCAATCGCGTTCCTCGTCCCGGCGGTCTCGGCGAGCAACCGCAGCATTCTCCCGTTGTCAGCCGGCACCGCCTGAAAGAGTTCGCCCGCCGCCCGCATCTGGTCCAGCACGGCGAGGATCCTCTTCTCCGCCTCCGTCTTGGCCACCGGCGGCCGGTTCGGCACCGCGGCCTGCTGCCGCCCTCCCTGCGCGAACGACAGCGCCGGCCAGGCGAGCCCAGCCAGCGAGAAGCCAAACGTTCGTCGATTCATGCGCTCTCTCCCTCCAATGGCCGCCGTCAGCCGGACAGTCCGCTTCGATGACCCGGCCAGCCGCCGTCCTGGTTCAGAGAGCGAGGATGCAGCACGAAGCTTAAAGGAGGCTTAAAGCGCCGGCAGAACGAGCGTAAAGGTGGACCCTTGCCCCAACTGGCTGGCAGCGGACAGCCGGGCGCCGTGACAATCGGCAATCTCCTTGGCGATGGACAATCCGAGGCCGGCCCCGCCCAACTCCCGGGACCGCACCTGGCTGGCGCGCCAGAAGCGTTCGAACACCCGCGGAAGGTCCTCTTCAGCGATGCCGGCGCCGGAGTCGGCGACGGCGACCAGGACCTCGTCGCCCTCGGTCCGGGCGTCGAACGTGAGGTGCCCGCCGGCGGGAGTGTACTTGACGGCGTTGTCCACGAGGATCAGGAGCAGCCGTTGCAGCGATGCCTCGTCCCCGTTGACCCGAAGCGCGCCGGGAGCGCGGTGCGACGTGACGCTGACGCCGTGGGGCGCCGCGAGCACCCCAGCCTGTTCGGCGACCTCGTCGAGGACCGCCGCGAGGTCCATGGGCTTCAGCAAGAACGCGGTGGGGTCTGAATCCGCGCGGGCGAGCAGGAGAAGGTCGTCGATGAGGCGCGCGGTGCGCTGCGCCTCGCGCAGGATCTTGCGCATGCCGTCTTCGAGTTCCTCCGCGCTCCGCTTTCGTCTCAGGGAGAACTCGGCGGCCGTATCGATCAGCGTCACGGGCGCCCGCAACTCGTGCGATGCGTCGGCGGTGAACCTCCGCACCTGGCGGAACGAGTTCTCGATCCGGTCGAGCATCACGTTGAGCGTGTCCGAGAGCCGCCGCAACTCGTCCTTGGCGGGTGGAACGGCCAGACGACGTGAGAGGTCGGTGGCCGTGATCGCGCGTGCGTCCTTCGTCAGTTGGTCGACGGGCTGGAGGGCCCGAGCGCTCAACCAGAATCCGCCCAGGGAGCCGATCGCCAGCAGGATCGGCAGGAAAAGCCAGAGAGCCGTCGTCAACTCCTGCAGCGCCGTCTCGAACTTGCGGACAGGATCACCGACCTCCAGCGTGATCGTGTGCTGGCCAAGCTGGTAGCGCTGGTAGGCGAGGCGCAGCGAGAAGGCGCTGGCGGCTGACCTGTAGCGCACTGTCGAATCCGCGTCGTCCGGCGCCGGCAGCCTCACGTGACGACTCGTCAGCGTCGTGGACTCGCAGATCAAGCGGCCCTCGGCGTCGTACACGCGAAACAGGTCGCTCATGCCCGAGATTGGCGCCAGCCGGGGCGGCAAATCCTCCGGCCGGGCGGCTCCGCTCTTGGCGATGTAGTCGCGGAGCCCGTTCAACTGGTGGGTCAGGCCAAGGTCGAGCGCATGCTCCAGGCTCCGACGCATCGTGAGCCAGCTTCCCGCGGCCACGAACGTGAGAATGGCGGCCAGCGTGCAGAAGTACCAGGCCGCGAGTCTCCAGCGGATGGGCAGGAAGGTCAGCATTCGGTGTCCCGCAGGCAGTAGCCGACACCCCGCTCGGTGTGAATGAGCTTCCGGCGCCCCGGGAGATCCACCTTCACCCGAAGAAAGTGGATGAAGACGTCCAGGTTGTTGCCGCTCACCTCGCGGTCTCCCCAGACGGCCTCGATCAACTGGTCGCGGGTGACGATGCGGCCGGCCGAACGCATCAGGCACTCCAGGATGGAGAACTCGGTCCTGCTCAGGCGAAGTGCCACGTTGTCGCGCCAGGCCTCGTTGCGTTCGAGGTCGATCGTCACATCGGCGAACCGTCGACGCGCGTCGGCGGGAGCACCCGCCCGGGTGCGGGCGCGGAGCCGGGCGAGGAGAACGTCGAACGCGAACGGCTTGGTCAGGTAGTCGTCCGCGCCAGCGTCCAGGCCGCGGACGATGTCTTCGGGCGCGTCACGCGCGGTCAGCAGCAGGACGGGCGTGCGGACGCCGCTGCGCCGCAGGCGGCGCGTGACCTCGAGGCCGTCCACGAACGGCAGCATGACGTCGAGCACGATGATGTCGAACGCCGAGCGTTCCGCGGCGCGCAGGCCCGACGACCCGTCGAAGCAGGCCTGGACGGAGTGCGCCTCCTCTTCCAGGCCGCGCCTGACGTAGTCGGCCAGTTCCCGATCGTCTTCCACGAGAAGCACGCGCATGACTGGAAACGCTCGAAATCGCGGGGGCACTCAGAGGATAGCACCAACCGCGCGCGCGGCGCCGATAGGGAGCGTTCGGGCGGACTCGCCTCGCTGGACTCCCGGAGTGGTCTCCCCAGTGGCGAGCCGAGGCTGATCGCGCTCGCGTACACCTTCGAGCAGGCGACCAGGCGCCGGGTGGCGCCCAAGCTGCGGTAGGCTCAGCCGCGCGCGACAGTCTGAGATCTGGGCCGCAGCGTTCGGTCCGACACCACTGTGACCTGCAGTCCTTGGGCGCCGTTGACGATCCGTTCGATCAGCGAGGGGCCGAACCACGAACGCTCTCGAGATCGTGCGTTGCGATCGACGAAGATTTGCGTGACGCCGTTCGCCCGCGCGAACGCGAGAAGCGTCCGGGCCACGTCGCGTCCCTCCAGGACGCGAGTTTCGATCTGCAGAGCGCGCGCGAAGTTGAGGTGCCGCTCGAGGCGCTCCCGCCCGTCATCGGCCAGCTCACCGAGGTCCGACGTCCTCGACACGCAGACCGCCAGGCACTCCGCACGGAGGCCGTCGGCGACGCGGCGGCCCCGGCGGATGAGCGCCGCACTCGACGGCTCCGGTCCGACGAGGAGCAGGAGACGCTCCGGGCGGTCCGACACCTTGGGGGTGTCGGGCATCGACGCCTCGTCAGCCGGCAGCCGGCTTTCCACGACGGACGCGGCCTGCCGCATCGCGAGTTCGCGCAGGGCGACCAGGGTCGGTTCCCGGAAGAAGTTCTCGAGCGCGGCGCGGGCGCGTTCTTCGGGATAGACCACGCCGCGGGCCAGCCGGTTGAGAAGCGCACGAGGCGTCAGATCCACCATCACCACATCGTCTGCCTGCTGCACGACCCAGTCGGGCACGGTCTCCCGAACCCGGATCCCCGTAATCTGCCAGATCTGGTCGTTCAGGCTCTCGAGGTGCTGCACGTTCATCGTCGTCATGACGTCGATGCCCGCGTCCAGCAGTTCGTGGACGTCCTCCCAGCGTTTCACTCGCGGCGATCCGGGCACGTTCGTGTGAGGGAGTTCGTCGACGACGGCGACCAGGGGCCTGCGACCGAGCACGGCCTGCGTGTCCATCTCCTCCAATCGCGCGCCGCGGTACTCGATCACCTGCCGCGGGACGGTCTCGAGGCCCTCGGTGAGGGCCATCGTGTCCCGGCGGCCGTGCGGCTCGAAGTACGCGACCACGACGTCCACGCCGTCGCGGACCATCGCGCGCGCCTCGGTGAGCATCTGGTACGTCTTGCCGACGCCTGCCGCGTAGCCGAGGAAGACCTTGAGGCGCCCGCGCGAACCGGTTGAGTCGCCCATTGACGTCACTGGGGAAAGACGCGTACATCCATGCCTTCGGCCTCGCGAACGAGCCGTCCGAGCGGGGAGCCCCGCAGTCGAGCGGTCCACGTCCGCCTCAGCGTGTGGCCGACGAACATCTGCGTGATGTTGTGGCGCCTCGCGTAGTCGAGAATCGTCTCCACCGGGTCGCTAGCCTCGAGAACGTCGAGGCGGGCATCCTGCGCGATCGCGAGCGAGGCGTTCCGCTCGTTCGCCAGGCGGTCTTCCTCGGTCAGCTTCGGCTGGACGACGTAGATGGCGAACAACTCACCGTGGAACCGGTCCACGTTCCTGCGCGCGGCCGCCAGCATCTTCGCCGCGTTGGCTCGAGGCGTCATGCAGACGAGGATCCGTTCCTGGGTGCCCCACGACGAGCGGACGCCCTGACGGCGAAGGTAGTCCTCGAGCTGGCGGTCCACGACCTCGGCAGCAAGCAGAAGGGCCCGCTGCCTGAGGGCGTTCATCCCGTCGGCCGCCGCGGCGTCGGCGCCGGGCTCCGGCGGCGCGTCGACGACGACCAGTTCGTCGGCGCGGCTCACGAACCCCTGCGGGACGGCTTGGGCCGGCGCGCGGCCGACCACCTGGCGGACGAAGTCCTGCTGCTCGGCGATGTATTCGAGGCCGACCGTCGTCAGGACCGAGATGCCCGCCTCGAGCATCTCCTCGACGTCCTGATAGCGCCTGGCGTGGCGGGCGCCGGGAGGGTTGTCGTAGGCGAGCCCGTCGACCAGACAGACGCCCGGCCGGCGCCGGAGCAGCGCCTCGAGGTCGAGGACCGACACGCCGTCGATCTCGCGCGGCGGGATCCGCTCGAGACCGTGGATCACGCGCGCCGCGTCGGGCGGCACGTCGGGCTGCAGCGCAGCCACCACCACGTCCTCGCCCCGCTCGTGCCGCCGCCGCCCCTCGTCGAGCAGGCGGAACGACTTGCCGACGCCGGGAGCGTAGCCGAGAAACACCTTGAGCTGCCCGGTGCGCGAGGCGCGTTCACCCGCTTCGATGTCCCGAAGCAGGGCCTCCGGGTCCCGTTTCCCGAACGAGGTGCCCTCACCGCTGGCCATCGTGAGGCATTGTACGTGGACTCCGGCTCGCCGGCGCCAGCTACTTCAGCGGCAGACGGCGGTCCAGGTCGAGATTGAGCTCCAGGACGTTCACCCGAGGCTCGCCGAAGATGCCGAAGGTCCGTCCCTCCGTGTGCCGCGCAATCACATCCAGCACCTGCTCCACCGAGACTCCGCGAGCCTTCGCCACTCGGGCCGCCTGCGCCTGCGCGTTGGCCGGGCTGATGTGCGGGTCCAGGCCCGATGCGGACGCGGTCACGGCATCAGCGGGAACCGGCCCCCCGTAGCCGTCGTTCTCCTCGCGGTAGCGGGCGACGGCGGCACGGACGCGGTCCACCAGCGTCCGGCTGGTCGGCCCCAGGTTCGAACCGCCGCTGGCGGTAGCATCGTAGCCGCTGCCGGCCGCGGAGGGCCGCGGATGGAACGTATTCGGGCCTGGTGAACGTCTGCCCGATCAGCCGCGATCCGACAACGTGCCCGTTCGAGACGATCAAGCTGCCGTCGGCCTGATCGCGAAAGGCGATGCGGGCCACCCCGGTGACGGCCGCCGGGTAGACCAGGCCGGTCAGGACCGTCATGACCACCATCATCATGAACCCGGGCTTGAGTTCCGTGAACATGGCTCTCTCCTACGCCAGGTGCAGCAGGCCGAGAATCCGGTCGATCGCCCAGATGCACGGGAAGGGAGCGACGAGACCGCCGATTCCGTAGATCAACAGATTGCGGCGGAGCATCTGCGCCGCGCTTTGCGGCCGGTATTTCACCCCTCGCAGCGCGAGCGGCACCAGCGCGACGATGATCAGCGCGTTGAAGATCACCGCCGCGAGCACGGCGCTCTCGGGCGTGCGCAGATACATGATGTTGAGCGTGTTCAGCGCCGGGTAGGTCGCCATGAACATCGCCGGGATGATCGCGAAGTACTTGGAGACGTCGTTCATGATCGAGAACGTCGTCAGGGCGCCGCGCGTGATGAGCAGTTGCTTGCCGATCGCGACGACCTCGATCAGCTTCGTCGGGTTGCTGTCGAGATCGACCATGTTGCCCGGCTTCGCGCGCCGCGGTCGTCCCGGTGTTCATGGCCAGGCCGACGTCGGCCTGGGCGAGCGCGGGCGCATCGTTGGTGCCGTCGCCGGTCATCGCGATCATGCGGCCGCCCGCCTGCTCCTTCCTGATGTACTCGAGCTTGTCCTTCGGCGTGGCCTGCGCGAGGAAGTCGTCCACGCCCGCTTCGGAGGCGATGGCCGCCGCCGTCAGCGGGTTGTCTCCCGTCACCATGACCGAGCGGATGCCCATGGCCCGCAGCTGCGCGATGCGCTCCTTCATGCCCACCTTGACGATGTCCTTGAGGTGGACGATCCCCAGGAGCTTCGGGCCGTCGGCCACGGCGAGCGGCGTGCCGCCGGTCCGCGACACCCTGTCGGACAGCTCCGTCACCTCCGGCGGGATTCGTCCGCCCTGTTCCATGACGAACTTCACGATCGCGTCGGTCGCGCCCTTTCGGAGCCGGCGGCCCTCGATGTCCACGCCGCTCATCTTGGTGTAGGCCGAAAACGGGATGAACTTCGCGTGGTGCGCGGCGACATCGCGGCCGCGCAGGCGGTACTTCTCCTTGGCCAGCACGACGATCGACCGCCCCTCCGGCGTCTCGTCGGCCAGGCTCGACAGCTGGGCCGCGTCGGCGATCTGGCCCTCGGTGACGCCGGCGGCGGGCAGGAACGCCACTGCCTGGCGGCTCCCCAGCGTGATGGTCCCGGTCTTGTCCAGGAGCAACGTGTTGACGTCGCCGGCGGCTTCGACCGCCTTTCCGCTCATCGCGAGCACGTTGTGCTGCATCACGCGGTCCATGCCCGCGATGCCGATCGCCGACAGCAGGCCGCCGATCGTCGTCGGAATGAGACAGACGAGCAGGGCCGTGTAGACGGCAATCGTCGGCGCCGTGCCGGCGCCGGCCGACTTGACGCTGTAGATCGCGAACGGCACCAGCGTGACGACCGCGAAGAGGAAGATGATCGTCAGCCCGGCGATCATGATGTTCAGGGCGATCTCGTTCGGCGTCTTCTGCCGCTCCGCGCCCTCGACGAGCGCGATCATGCGGTCGAGGAACGTCTCGCCCGGGTTCGACGTGATCGTGACCGTGACCTCGTCGGAGAGCACCCGCGTGCCCCCGGTCACGGCGCTGCGGTCGCCGCCCGACTCGCGGATCACCGGCGCGCTTTCCCCCGTGATCACCGACTCGTCGACCGTCGCGATCCCCTCGATGACCTCGCCGTCCCCCGGGATGATCTCGCCCGCGCCGCAGACCACGACATCTCCGGCCCGGAGCTTCGAAGACGAGACCTTCTCCAGCCGCCCGCCTGCCGCCACCCGGTTGGCGATCGTGTCGCTGCGGGTCTTGCGGAGCGCGTCCGCCTGCGCCTTCCCGCGGGCTTCGGCCATCGCTTCGGCGAAGGTCGCGAACAGGACGGTGAACCAGAGCCAGAGATCGATCTGCAGCTCGAACCCGATCCGGCCGGCGCCGGTCGCGATGTCCCGAACGAGGAACAGCAACACCAGCGCGGCGCCGACCTCGACGACGAAGATCACGGGGTTCTTCATCAGCGTGACGGGATTCAGCTTCAGCACCGAGTCCTTCAGCGCGCGGCGGAGGATGTCTCGCGTCGAACAGCGGTCGCGCCCGGACGAGCTTCTTCGGGATCAGAGCCGCCTCGTCCACGCGTGTCGGGGCGACCGGAGTACGAGTGGCGGACAGGGCGTTCGTGGTGGCCATCGCTGGTCTAACTCCATGTCGGGAGCGACACGAACCCGGTCAGAGAACAGCCTGCCCTGGTGCATGAGGAAATGCTCGACGATCGGACCGAGCGAGAGCGCCGGGAAGAACGTCAGGGCGCCGACGACGATCACCGTCGCCACGAGCAGGCCGACGAAGAGCGCACCGTGGGTCGGCAATGTGCCTGCCGACGTCGGGAATGACCTTCTTGCCGCGAGGCTGCCGGCAATCGCCAGCGCGGGGATCATGAAGAGGAAGCGACCGAACAACATCACGAGGCCGAGGGTGAGGTCGTACCACGGGGTGTTGACGGTGATGCCGGCGAACGCGCTGCCGTTGTTCTCGGCCGCACTCGTGTAGGCGTACAGCATCTCGCTCAATCCGTGCGGGCCTGCGTTGCTCAGGTTGGCGATCGCGGGGCCCTGGGGGTTCCAGTAGCCCCCCTTCGCGAACGGCGCCACGATGCTGATGCCGGAGAACACGAGGATCAGGAACGACGTGGCCAGAATGGCGAAGAGGGCCATCTTGACTTCCTTCTGCTGGATCTTCTTGCCGATGTACTCCGGCGTCCGGCCGACCATCAGGCCGGCAATGAAGACCCCCAGGATGGCGTAGAGCAGCATGCCGTAGAGACCCGAACCGACGCCGCCGAAGATCACCTCGTCGGTCTGCATGTTGAACAGCGGCACGAGGCCGCCGAGCGGCGTGTAGCTGTCGTGCCAGCTGTTCACCGCGCCGCAGCTCGCGTCGGTGGTGACCGTCGCGAAGAGCGCCGAGCCGGCAATCCCGAACCGCGTTTCCTTGCCCTCCATGTTCCCGCCCGACTGCGTGGCGGTCTGCGGCGCTCTGCCACGCCCAGCCTGGCAACAATCGGATTGCCCGCCTGTTCCGCCCCGTAGGCGACGAAGACGCCGATCAGGAACATCAGCGCCATCGCGGCGAACAGCGCCCAGCCCTGCCGGGTGTCTCCGACCATGTGGCCGAAGGTGTAGGTCAGCCCGGCCCCCAGCACGAAGATCAAGAGGATCTGCACGAGGTTGGTGAGCGGCGTCGGATTCTCGAAGGGGTGTGCCGCGTTGGCGTTGAAGAAGCCGCCGCCGTTGGTGCCGAGCTGCTTGATGGCCTCCTGCGACGCGACGGGCCCCTGCGCGATGGTCTGCGTCGCGCCCTCGACCGTCCTGGCGACGGTGTACGGATGGAAGTTCTGGATGACGCCCTGCGAGCAGAAGCACGAGGGCCGCGACGACGGAATCGGAATCAGCACGTAGAGTGTCGCGCGCGTCAGGTCGACCCAGAAGTTGCCGATCCGATCCGTCTCCTGCCGGGCGAAGCCGCGAATCAGCGCGATCGCCACCGCGATGCCCGCGGCCGCGGATGCGAAGTTCTGCACGGCCAGCGCGGCCATCTGGACGAGGTAGCTCAGCGTCGACTCGCCGCTGTACGCCTGCCAGTTCGTGTTCGTCGTGAAGCTGATGGCGGTGTTGAACGCCAGGTCGGGCGGCACCTGGCCCGCTGCCGAACCCCTGCGGATTCAGCGGCAGGTGTCCCTGGAGCCGCTGGAATGCGTACACGAACAGAGAAGGAGAAGAGGCTGAACGACAGCAGGGACGCGGCGTACTGCGTCCAGCGCTGTTCCTGGTCCTCGCGAACGCCGCACAGCTTGTAGACGAGCGTCTCGACCGGCCGCATCACCGGATGCAGGAACGTACGCTCGCCCTGGAACAGCCGCGACATGAACAGCCCGACCGGCTTGGTGACGAGCAGGATCAGGCCGAAGAACACGAGGATCTGCAGAATGCCGATGCCAGTCATCGCGGGCCTCAGAACCTCTCGGGCTTGAACATCGCCCACCCGAGGTAGACGAGCAGAAACACCGCCACGATGCCGGATACGATGTAGTCGAACATGGTCGGCCTCCTACACCCGGTCGCAGAGCTTCACGATCGCCCCAGAGCGCGAGGAATCCGACGACGCCGATGGCGAGGTAGAACAGGTCAAGCACGGCAGTCCTCCTTCCAGGGCAGCGGGCTGCTCGATCGGACTGTCGCGACCCGATCGGCGTCCGTCACGAACACGACGACATAGCCTGCCTCTTCGAGCGTCCGTCGCCAGCGGTCCGACGGCGTCGGCCACCAGCCGCGCCGCCCCCCGATGACGACCAGCGAATGCCGGTCGATGACGGATCGAATCGCCTGCGCGCGGGTCCCGGCACAGGCAGACGCGAACGCGAGCGTCGCAATCTTCTGCCGCGAGCCGGGCCTTGAACGCGTCGGTTTCGACAGGCGACAGGCCGGAGGGATGATCCAGGGGCATCAGGAATCCGATCGGCCTGAAATGGATGACGGTGACGCCGCCCCCGGCGCGCTCGCCAGTTGGCTGGCCACCCTGACGCGCGCTCAGCGTCTCCGCGAAACCGGTGAACAGGACGTAGATCTCCTGCGGAGCCCCTGTCGTCGGTTCTAGGCGCGAGCGGTCGATCGTGAGACCACGGGTCCGGACGCGTGTGAGCGGAATGACTTCTGCCATGACGACCTCCCACGGCTCCAGCGTAGGCGGCCGGAGATCAGGAAGTCATTGGGAGCGGCTTAGGAATTCGTAGGCGGGATCAGCGCTCGTCGGACGGGAGATGCAGGCGGTAGCCGACCCACGGCTCGGTGAGCAGGTAGACTGGGACTCGACGGCGTCGGCTCGATCTTCTTCCGCAGCTGATTCACGACCACCCGCAGGTAGTCCACCTGGTCGCCGTAGTCCGGCCCCCAGACCGCCTGAAGCAGCTGCCGGTGCGAGAGGACCTTGTTCGCGTGACCGACGAAGTACCACAGCAGGTCGAACTCCTTCGGGGTCAGCCGGACGCGCCGGCCCGCGGACGACGACCTCGCGGGTGTCGAAGTCGACGACGGTGTCGCCGAGCGCCAGACGGCCCGAGGGGCCCTGCCCCCTCGGCGTCCGCCGGAGAGCGGCCCGAATTCGCGCGGACAGCTCGGTCGGCTTGAACGGCTTGGTGACGTAGTCGTCCGCGCCGGCGTCGAGCGCCTCGACCGTGTCCGCTTCGTCGTCGCGAACCGTCAGCATGATGATGGCGATCTCGGAGCTGGACCGGACCTGACGGCACACCTCGAGACCGCTCATGCCGGGCATGTTGATGTCCAGCAGCAGGAGGTCGAACCGCGCGTCGCGCAGCTTCTCGAGCGCCGACGTCTCCGTTCTTCGCGTCGTCGACCTCGAAGCCCTGGCCGGTGAGCGTGACCTTGAGGACGCGGCGAATCTGCGGATCGTCGTCCACGACGAGGATGCGGCCGGCGCTCATCTGAGCCCCTCCTCCTGCGGCAGGGAGACGACGAACTCGGTCCCTGTGCCGGGTGCGCTTCGCACGCGCACCGTGCCGCGATGCGCCTCGGCAATCTGCCGGACGATGGCGAGGCCCATGCCGGTCCCGGGCAGCTCGACGGGCCTGCGCGCCCCGGTAGAACCGTTCGAACAGCCGCGCCTGCTCTCGCTTCGGGAATCGGCGGCGCCCGCGTTGCGAACCGTGATGTCGACCGTCGCGCCGCCAGTCGCGGCAATCTGGATCGCCGAGCCCGCGGGCGAGTACTTGACGGCATTGTCAAGCAGTTGGCGCAGCGCCAGGCCGAGCAGCTCCCGATCCGCCTGAACGACGAGCGCCTCCGGCACCTGGGTGATCACCCCGATGGTCGTCGAGCCTCGCCTCGAATTGACGCAACGTCCACGCCACGAAGTCCGAGAGCTGGTGGCGGTCGGGACGAAGGCTGAAGTCGCCGGCATCGATGCGGACCATCGAGACCGTGTCGGTCACGAGCGACTGCAGCCGGTCGAGGCCTTCGTCGATGATGGCTGCCAGCTCCCGGTCGCGATCGCTCGCCACGCTCGCCCGGAGATCGGCCGCCGCGACCTTCATCGACGTCAGGGGCGTCTTGAATTCGTGGGCCAGCGCGTCGAGCATCGTCGCCCGAAGCTGGCCGCTCTCCTGCGCGGCTTCCGCGCGCGCCGCGGCCTCCAGTCCCCGCGCCCGCTCGAGTCCGATCGCGGCCAGACTGGCGATCGACTGGATGACCGTATCGCTCAATCCCGCGTTCGGGATCGCCAGTGCCCCGATCGGCGCGCCGCCCAGACGGATGGCGACCAGGAGCATCGCCCCCTCCTGAAGCGTGACGCCCTGCCTCGCCACCTCCCTGAGCTTCGGCTCCAGCTGTGATTCATCGGCTCGAACCGGCCCAGGACACGTCGTCGGCACGGTGGTCGAAGACCGCCACCGACGGAAACTCGAAGGCGTCGGCCACGTGCCGGGCGATGGCGGCGGCCATGGTCGGACGACCGGGCGAGAGCAGCAAGGCCCGGCTCAGCGCATACAGCTGCTCGAGGTCGCGCCGGCGGGCCTCGGCTTCCAGCGTTCGCCGCCTGGCGCGGCCGGACAGCTGGCTGGCGACGATTCCCGTCACCAGGAAGACCGCCAGGGCCACCCAGTTCTGCGGATCGGCAATCGTGAGGGTGCCGACGGGCGGCAGGAAGAACACGTTCAGGCAGACGGTCGCAACCAGCGCCGCGCACGGTGGCTTCGACGCACGCCCCAGCCGCTCGCGACCAGCAGGATCGTCGCCACGTAGGCCAAGGCCGCGGTCGTGGGATTCACGGGGATCAGCAGGTGGCACACCACGGTCACGATCAGCACGACGCCAATCGAAACGGCGATGCGAACCGGCGAGACGAGCGGGCGGACCACGGATTCCTCGCAGGAGCGTAGCGGAGCGTTCTGGACAGTGTCAAACGGGTCGCGGCCGGCCTGGAGGCTCCCCACGGAGGTGGCTGCCAGCTTCGACCGTTCGAGCATACCGATGATGCGATAAGGAAGTCCTTAGGGACGGATGAGTATTCCAGCCCGACGGAGAAGGCGCTGGACGGGTTTAGTGATACTTTTATAACTTCCTTATGGCGGGGTCAGGATTGTGGGTCGGTCTCTGAGGTTTCCCAATGGCGGTGCAGGCGGCTAAACGCGGTCCGGTCCAGGTCGTTGTCGCGACCACCGTCTTCCTGTCTTTCATCTCCTTCTGGCGCGCCGCCGCCATCGTCCTCGGCGACCTGGGATCGTCGGCGTTCTACGCCGGAGGCATCGCCGAGCAGGCCGTGGGAAAGGCGGCGCCGTGGTTCATCCTCGGCGTCATGCTCTTCTCCTACGCGGTCCGGGCCATCTACATCGAGAGCTCGGTGATGTTCGTCCGCGGCGGCGTCTACCGCGTCGTCAAGGAGGCGCTGGGCGGCACACTCGGGAAGATCTCGGTCTCGGCGCTGCTGTTCGATTACATCCTGACCGGCCCGATCAGCGCCGTGTCGGCGGGGCAGTACATCGTCGGTCTGGTGAACGACCTGTCGCATCGCGCCGGGTTCTCGCTGGCGCTGCCGCGCAACGAGACGGCGGCCGTGCTGGCGGCGATGGTGATCATCTACTTCTGGTGGCGGAATACGCAGGGGCTGCGCGAGTCGAGCAGCGACGCCCTTCGCATCGTGCAGGTCACGACCGTGATGGTGGTGGTGCTGCTCGCCTGGTCGGGCCTGACGCTTCTGCTGCGCGGAGGCGGCCCGCTGCCGCCGCCGCCGACGCCGGCGCACCTGCGGTTCTCGGACGACGCGCTCGGCTGGCTCAAGGGATCGATCCTGCCCTCGTTGACGGCCATCGCGGTCCTCGTGGGCCTGGGCCACTCGTTCCTCGCGATGAGCGGATGGGAGTCGCTGGCTCAGGTCTACCGGGAGATCGAGCGTCCCAAGGTGGCCAACCTGCGGCGGGCCGGCCTCGTGGTCTTCGTCTACAGCGTTGTCTTCACGACGTCGGTCAGCTTCCTCGCGGTGGCCTTCATTCCGGACGACGTCCGGGGGCAGTTCAGCGAGAACCTGATCTCGGGTATCGCGATGCACCTCGCAGGCCCGCTCGGCCTCCGCCTGCTGTTCCAGACGTTCGTCGTCGTCGTGGGCTTCCTGATCCTGGCCGGTGGCGTGAACACGTCGCTCGTCGGGTCGAACGCCGTCGTGAGCCGGGTGTCGGAGGACGGCGTGCTGCCCGACTGGTTCCGGCAACCGCACCGCCGCTACGGCACGAGCTACCGCGTGCTGAACGCCGTCGTTGGGCTGCAGCTGCTCACCGTGCTCCTGAGCCGCGGCGACGTGTACCTGCTCGGCGAAGCGTACGCGTTCGGCGTCGTCTGGAGTTTCTCGCTGATGAGCCTGGCCGTCCTGGTGCTGCGGTTCAAGGACAGGTCGCCGCGCGAATGGCGCGTGCCGGTGAATGTGAAGATCGGCGGCGTGGAGGTGCCCGTCGGCCTCGCGTTGATCTCACTGTGCCTGTTCTCGATCGCGCTGATCAACCTGTTCACCAAGCAGTTGGCGACAATCTCCGGCCTGGCGTTCACGACCGTGCTGTTCGTCGTCTTCACCGTGACCGAGCGGCACACCCTTCGGCGCGAGGCTTCACAGCCGCGCCGCGGCCTCGATCAGTTCCAGCTGGTGCAAGCGCCCGACGTGGGCCTGGACGAAATCGCGACGCAACCCGGCAACATCCTGGTCCCGGTGCGTGACTACAATACGCTGGCGCACCTGAACTGGGCGCTGGAACACGTGGCGACGGATCGACACGACGTCGTGGCCGTGACGGTGCGGCTGCTGCAGGGCCCGCAGGTCGGGTTCCACGAGGCC
Organism: uncultured Acidobacteriota bacterium; assembly: GCA_963784455.1. Taxonomy (GTDB): domain Bacteria; phylum Acidobacteriota; class Vicinamibacteria; order Vicinamibacterales; family Fen-181; genus FEN-299. The sequence goes on from CAWARN010000022.1 coordinate 165,655, forward strand.
GAGATCTTCAGCAGCTACGAGCAACTGCTGTTCACCAAGGTCGTGGCCGTGGCCGAGCGACATGGCCGGGCAGTGAAGCTGCTCGTCGTCCCGGCGAGCAACGTGTTCGACGCCGTGGCGCGTACGGCGGTGCGCCTGACATCGAGCGAGATCGTGCTCGGCGACTCGGCGAAGTTCTCGGCGGCCGACCAGGCGCGGCTCCTCGGGCAGGCGTGGGAGCGCGTGCCGGGCAGCGAGAAGCTCCGGACGCGACTGCTGGCCTACAAGCTGAATGGCGAGATCGAGAACTTCCAGCTCGGCGCGCACGCGCCGACGCTGACGCCAGATGACCTCGCCCTCATCCACACGCTGTGGCTGCAGGCCATCAACACCGTGGGGCTCGATCTCCATCACCGCGACATCGTCCGGGTCGCGCTCGAGGAGTTGCGTGAAGACCTGGGCGGCCCGAAGCAGGCCGACGCGCTGGCGCGCATCCGACGCCGTATGAAGACCGCCACCCACCACGCGTCGGCGAAGCGTCACGGCGCCGTCGCGCCGCCCTCCGCGGTCCCGCCCGCCCCTGACCCGCCACCCTCCGGAACATCCACCTCTTCCTCTGCTTGACGCCGGGTCACCCGTTGGCGTAGGGTTGAGACAGGCCTAAACACCACGTTTTGCGTGGGGTGCGGGGGACCCACAGCAGGTCACTTCGTCGCGATCCTGCCTGGGGCGAATTGGCGTGTTCCGACGACGGCGCACGCCATAGGACACTTCCGGTCCGAGCCCGTCAGCTCACCTCGCCGGCCCTGCGGAAGGGTGCATGTCCGATACCGCCTCGTCGACGCCTCGCGGCCCCGTCCGCGTGGTCGTCGCCACGACCGTCTTCCTGTCGTTCATTTCCCTCTGGCGCGCGGCGGCCATCGTCCTTGGCGACCTCGGTTCGTCGGCGTTCTACGCCGGCGGCATCGCCGAGCAAGCTGTGGGAAAGGCGGCGCCATGGTTCATCCTCGGCGTGATGCTCTTCTCCTACGCCGTCCGGGCGATCTACATCGAGAGTTCGATCATGTTCGTCCGCGGCGGCGTCTACCGCGTCGTCAAGGAGGCGATGGGGGGCACCCTCGGGAAGATGTCGGTGTCGGCGCTGCTGTTCGACTACGTCCTGACCGGGCCCATCAGCGCCACGTCGGCCGGACAGTACATCGTAGGTCTCCTGAACGACCTCTCGCACCGGGTCGGGTCCTCCTTCCATCTTCCTCCGAACGAGACGTCGGCGGCACTCGCGGCGCTCGTGATCATCTACTTCTGGTGGCGCAACACTCAGGGGCTGCGGGAGTCGAGCAGCGACGCGCTCCGGATCATCCAGGTCACCACGGTGATGGTGGTGCTGCTGCTCGCGTGGTCGGCCGTGACATTGCTCCAGCGGGGCGGGACCCTGCCGCCGCCGCCAACCCTTCCGAATCTCAGGTTCTCAGACGAGTCGATCGGCTGGCTGAAGGGGACGATCTGGCCGACCTTCACGTTCGTTGCGATCCTCGTCGGCCTCGGCCACTCGTTCCTGGCGATGAGCGGATGGGAGTCGCTGGCCCAGGTGTACCGCGAGATCGAGCACCCGAAACCGCGCAACCTGCGTCGGGCCGGGCTGGTCATCTTCGTCTACAGCGTCGTATTCACGACGGCGGTCAGCTTTCTCGCAACGGCCTTCATCCCGGACGAGACGCGGACCCAATACAGTAACAACCTGATCTCCGGCATCGCGATGCACCTGGCCGGGCCCCTCGGCCTGCGCTTGCTGTTCCAGGCTTTCGTCGTCGTCGTCGGGTTCCTGATCCTGGCAGGCGGGGTCAATACGTCGATCGTCGGGTCGAATGCGGTGGTCAACCGCATTTCAGAGGACGGCGTTCTGCCGGACTGGTTCCGGCGCCCGCACCGCAAGTACGGCACGACGTCCCGGGTGCTCAATACCATCGCCGGGCTTCAGCTGCTGACGATCCTGCTCAGCCGCGGTGATGTCTACCTGCTCGGCGAAGCGTACGCGTTCGGAGTGGTCTGGAGCTTTGCGCTCAAGAGCCTGGCGGTCCTGGTGCTGCGCTTCAAGGATCCCGGCCCCCGCGAGTGGCGGGTGCCGCTCAACGTGCGGGTCCGCGGAATCGAGTTTCCGGTCGGCCTCGCCTTGATTACGACGCTCCTGTTCGCCTTTGCGATCATCAACCTCTTCACCAAGCAGCTGGCCACCATCTGGGGGCTGGCGTTCACAGCCGTCGTCTACGTGGTCTTCATTGTCAGCGAGCGGCAGAACCGGCGGCGCGCGGTGCACGGCCAGGACACGGGCCTCGACCAGTTCCAGCTGCTCGCGGCGAGCGACCTCGGGCTGGAGGAAGTGGCCGCGAGGCCCGGGAGCGTCCTCGTGCCGGTCCGCGACTACAACACGCTCGCGCACCTCAACTGGGCGCTGACGCACGCCGACATCGAGCGGCACGACGTCGTGGCGATGACCGTCCGGCTGCTCCAGGGGCCGGACTCCGGGTTCAGAGACTTCCACCGGTCCGAGATCTTCAGCGACTACGAGCAGCTCCTGTTCACGAAGGTCGTCGCGATTGCCGAGCGCCAGGGCCGCCCCGTGAAGCTGCTCGTGGTGCCGTCTTCGAACGTGTTCGACGCGGTGGCGCAGACGGCGGTCCGGCTGTCGTCGAGCCAAATCGTGCTGGGTGACTCGGCGAAGTTCTCAGCGGCCGACCAGGCGCGACTGCTCGGCCAGTCGTGGGAACGGGTGGAGAACAGCGACAAGCTCCGCACGCAGTTGATCACCTACAAGCTGAGCGGCGAGACTCAGACCTATGTGCTGGGCCCGCACGCGCCGACCCTGACTCCCGACGACCTCGACCTGATTCACAGGCTGTGGCTCGAGGCTGCCTCGGAGATCGGCGTCAATGTGCATCATCGTGACGTCGTCCGCGTGGCGCTCGAGAGGCTCGGCCGGGACCTCGAGGGAGGCAGCCGCAGGGATGCGCTGGACCGGATCCGGCGACAGGCCAGGCAACCGGCTGGCCGGGACGTCGGGGACGGGAGACCGCCCGCGCCGCCGACGGAATCGCCTGCGGCCCCGAAATCACTCCCGGAGTGATTTCGGCGGCCTTGCCTCGCCGGACGGCGTCACACGCTCCGCCCAGCGTGGCTGCCTTCGCGTCGAGCGCTGCGTCGGCGCAGAGGCGCGCGGCCAGGTCCTTCGACATGAGGCTTCCGCCCTCGTCCACGACGATCACCGCCACGCGGCTCGCATCGCGCCTGCCCCCGGGTTCGACCGGATGATGGCGAGGTGCGCTACAATCACCGGCACGGCGTCGGGCCGGTTCTCGCCGGCCGCCTGGCGTTCCTCATACTGTCCGTGCGAGGCTGCTCATGGTTACCGCTCGCGCGCTCGGGATGAAGCTGCGCATCGCCCTGGTGGCGGGCGCGCTGCTCGCATTCACAATCGCCGCGGTGCCGACCATACGCCAATCGGCGACGGTCGCCCGTCCGCCCGCCGACGACGGAGCGCCGGTCGATATCGTCGTCCAGGGCGCCGTCGACAGCGAACTGCAGCCGTTGCTCGCGGCTCTGAGCGACAAGCAGGAGATCCAGATCGCGGCCTGGACCTTCTGGCGCGGGCGGCTGGCCGGGAAGCGCGTCGTCGTCTCCCGGACCGAGGTCGGACCGATGAACGCGTCGGTCGCGACGACGCTGGCCATCGTCACGTTCCACCCGCGCCTCATCATCAACCAGGGCACCGCTGGTGCGCTGGAGCCGTCACTGAAGGTCTACGACATCGTCGTGGGCGAAGGGACGGTGGACTACGGCGCGTTCCGATCCGCCCATGCCGACGCCGGAGCCGGCGTCAGCCAGTCGCGGTGGGCGCCGATGTCGCACTGGCTGCGGGTCGACGGCAAGGAGCGCGTGGAGTTCAAGAAGTTCCCGGGCGATCGACCCGCAATCGCCGCGGTCCTGGAAACACCGTACCCGCGGGGGCGGATGGTGAAGGGCGTGATAGGCTCGGCATTCGAGTTCAATCGCGAAATCGACCGCCTGGTATGGGCGAACAAGACCTACGGCGCCATCTCCGAGGACATGGAGAGCGCGTTCGCCGCGGGCGCGGCAGCGGGCTTCGGCGTCCGCTTCATCGCCGTGCGGATCATCTCCGACTCGGAGTTCCACTCGCCCGAATTCCAGGGGATCGCGGGCGAGTACTGCGCCTCATTCGTCGTCGAGGTCATGAAGCGACTGCGAATGTAGGCAGGGCCGCGCCGCCCGCGTCGGGTGGCCATGACGGGATTGTGATCGTGGGAGCGGGCGTCGGATAGTCCGTCCCGACCCCTGAGGAGAGTCCCAGATGATTCAGCGCACCAGCGTCGCGACCGTGTCCCTGCTCGTGGTTCTCGCGCTCGGCGCCGCTCTTCAGTCGCAGGCGCCGAACACCCTCTCCGCCGCCGAGAAGCGGCAGGGTTGGGTCCTCCTGTTCGACGGCCGGACCTTCGACGGCTGGCGGCAATGCAACGGCACGGCCATGCCCGCGAACTGGGTCGTCGAGGACCAGGCCATGAAGGTCTTCACGGCGCCGGGGAGGAAGCCGGGACAGGGGGCCGGGGGCGACATCCTGTACGGCCTCAGGAAGTACAGGGACTTCGAGTTCTCGATCGACTGGAAGACGGAGAAGGCCGGCAACTCGGGCATCTTCTTCAGTGTTCGGGAAGTGCCCGGTCAGCCGATCTACTACGCGGCGCCTGAGGTGCAGATCCTGGACAACGTCGACGCCACCGACAACAAGCTGGCGAGCCACCTGGCAGGGTCGCTCTACGACATGCTCCCCGCCGATCCGAAGAGCGTGAAGCCCGTCGGCGAGTGGAACACCATCGTGATCCGCGTGAAGGACGGCAAGGCCACACACACGCAGAACGGCATGAAGGTGGTCGAGTACACGCTCTGGACCCCGGAGTGGGATGCCATGGTCCAGGGGAGCAAGTTCAAGACGTTCCCGGGCTTCCTTGAGGGCATTGCCAAGGAGGGCTACATCGGCCTCCAGGACCACGGCTACGCGATCTGGTTCCGGAACGTCAAGATTCGGGACTTGTAGAGAGCGTGGTCGGACGGCGTGTGCCCGCTCAGAGCCGGACAGGCTGCCGAGTGTGACCTACGAGAATCTCGTCCGCCGGTACAGCACCACGCCCGAACCGACGAGTGCTGCCGCTGTCACGGCCACCAGGAACGCGCCCCAGCCAGCGTCAATCGGAATCTGCGGCCGCTCGGCGCGAAGTCCCAGCCAGACGAAGGCGCCCACGGCGCCGGCCGCCACCAGGTATTCCCACCAGCGCCGCGTCGCCCGCCCGGCAGCCAGCGGATCGTCGCCGGCCAGCGCCGAGGCGACGGCATCCGGGTCGAGGCCGTAGCGATCGCATTCGCGCTGCATGGCGGCGCGCCACGAGGCCTGCTCGCCGATGTGCGCCTCCGCGAAGCCGATCGCAACGGCGCCCGCGATCATCACCAGCGACCCGGCGACGACCAGCCCGCGCGCCGTTCCGTCGAGGCCGGCGAATTCCCCGAAAACGAGAACGCCCCACGCGAGCCCCCAGAGCTGGTTTGTGTTCGACAGGGGAATCCCCCGCCCGATTCCGATGTACTTCGCCGCGTACTGCTGGTAGAGATCGCCAATCACCCAGCAGAAGCCGCCGAGGAACAGCCAGAACAGGCCAGGCTGCGCCACCGACAGCGCCTTCCCTAGCTCCCCGACGCCGCCCTCATAGACCACCGCAAGCCCCAGCACCGTGCCCAGTTCGGCGAACGTGAACACCGTGACGAACGACAGCGGATTCATGCCGCTGATGTACGCCTTCCTGTACCGGGATGTACATGGTGCCCCAGAGGAGCCCGGCGCCAAGCGCGGCCGCGATGCCCATCATGGCGCTGCGGGTGGCCCCTCCCGACTGGTGCGCGGTCGCGTAGGCCGTCAGGCAGGCCCCGGCCGCGATGGCGGTGGCTCCGCCGAGCACCTTGGCCCACTGCCGCGGCCCGGCATTCCGAAGCTCCCTGAACAGGAGCCATCCCCAGAACAGGCCGACCAGACTGTTCGTGTTCCAGAGGGGGAAGGCCACCGACAGGCCGACGTCGCGGATGGCGAAGACGGTGAGCGTATTCGCCACCGCCCAGATCATGCCGGCCAGCAGCGCCCACACGACGAGGTGCGGCTTCTGGCGGAGATCCGCCCACACGTAGTCGCTGCCCTTGAGGACCATCGGGACGGTCCAGCGCGCGACGAAGACGCCCGCCACCATCCCGAGCGAGATGAGAAACGGCGACAGGCCGAGCGTGACGAGCTTGGTCGGCGCCTCGGCGGCACCCAGGCCGGCTCCGGCCGCCAGGCCGCACACGACGCCCAGGCGGTGAAGGGAATGGTCAGCGGCTCGGTTCGAGGCACCTGGCTGACTGGTCACGGTGATCTCCTACCGCAGCACCAGGAGCAGCATCGCCCCAAGCACGAGCACGACGACAGGAATCCAGAAGTGCGCGTCGGTGACGACGGCGTGAATGCGGGAACGCGGCATGTGTCCCTCCCAATCCGACATGGTGGAGGATAGCCGATCCTGGGATGGTTTCGGCTGTGCGAGCGGGGGGAGGCCGCGTACGCGCGACGGGCCGCGCGGCACTCCGCACGGCCCGATCACACGGCGGGGCTGCCCGCCTTCGCGCTTCCCGCTACGGCGAGGTCGCGCCGTCGCCCGCCTCGCTTCAATCGCGAGCGGAGGCTGAACGACCCGCCCAGCACCTCGGCGGGTCTGAAGACCCGCCCTACTTGTTCCCGCTGGGGCCGCGGCGCGAGCCGGAGCCCTTGCGGGCGGCTGCCCGTGCCTGGCTCTTGGTTTCCACCGCGGCGGTCTCGCCCTCGGCTGCGCCCGAGGTCCGCTTGCCGCGCAGTCAATCCGCCGCAGCCTTGAGACGGCCGCCGACGGACTTCGGCTTGGCTTCGCTCTTCTTCTCGTCCTTGGCCGCCTTCGCCTTCGGGTCGAATTCGAACCCGAGCAGCTCGACCAGGGCCATCTCGGCCGCATCGCCCTGGCGGTACCCGATACGCAGCAGGCGCGTGTAGCCTCCCGGCCGCGACACGTACATCGGCGCGATCTCCGTGAACAGCTTGGCCACGACGTCGCGGTCCGGGATGTCGCGGAGGATCTCGCGCCGGGCTGTCAGCGCCTTGCCCGCGCTGCCATCGACGACGGCGCGCTTGGCAAGCGTGATCAGGCGCTCCACGTACGGGCGCAGCTCCTTGGCCTTCGGCACGGTCGTCTCGAGATGCCCGTGCTGCAGAAGCGCGTGCGCCTGGTTGCGCAGCATGGCGATCCGGTGCTCGGTGACTCTGCCCAGCTTCCGCTGGCCTACTCGGTGACGCATTGATGTTCCTCGGTCCTCGACTCGGGCGCTTGACGCCGGGTCCTGCTAGTCCGTCTGTCCCGGCGGCGCCGGCTGGTCCACGCGCATGCCCAGGCTCAGACCCATGGTCTGGAGGATCTCCTTGATCTCGTTCAGCGACTTGCGGCCGAAGTTCTTCGTCTTGAGCATCTCGGCTTCGGTCTTCTGCACGAGCTCGCGGATCGTCCGGATGTTCGCGTTCTTCAGGCAATTGTACGAACGCACCGACAGTTCGAGCTCCTCGACGCTCTTGGCGAGGTTCTCGTTGGACACCGCCGCGTGCGACGGTTCGGCCGCCGACTCTGGCGCCGTCTCGGCCGTATCCTCGAGGTTCACGAAGATGGTGAGGTGCTCGCGCACGAGCTTGGCGGCGTTCGACACCGCGTCGCGGGGCGAGATGGCGCCGTTGGTCCAGACATCGACCGTGAGCTTCTCGTAGTCGGTCGTCTGGCCGAGCCGGGCGGCCTCCACCAGATAGTTCACCTTCTTGACCGGCGAGTGCACCGAGTCAATCGGGATCCACCCGATGCCGAGGTCGTCGTCGAAGTTGCGGTCGGCGGCGACGTAGCCGCGGCCGCGCTTCAGGCGCATCTCCATGTGGAGCGATCCGCCCTCAGACACCGTCGCGATGTGAGCATCCGGCTCGAGGATCTCGACGTCGCCGTCGGCGACGATATCCCGTGCCTTCACCTCGCCGGGTTTGCCCACCTTGACGTACAGCGTCTTGGTGGCATCGGCGTGAAGCTTGAGCGGGATCTGCTTCAGGTTGAGAATGATGTCGGTCGCATCCTCGACCACGCCGGGGATCGGCGAGAACTCGTGCATGACGCCGTCGATTCGGACGGCAGTGATGGCGGCGCCCTCGATCGAGGAGAGGAGCACGCGACGCATCGCGTTGCCGATGGTCGTGCCGAAGCCCCGCTCGAACGGCTGGGCATGGAACCGGCAGAACCGGTCCGTCATCGTCTCGCGATCGAACTCCAGCCGCTTGGGACGCTGGAAACCTTTCCACAGCATCGATCAGTCCTTTCCTGCACCTTCGGCCACGTGAGCACCGCACGCCGGCCGATCCACCCGTGGGCCGCCTCCGGCGTGCACCCCGTTACTTCGAGTCCAACTCGACGATCAGCTGCTCATTGAAGGGCAGGTTGATCATCGCGCGCGTCGGCAGCGAGACGACGCGGCCTTCGAACTTCTCGGCCTGCATCTGCAGCCACTCGGGCACGCCCCGACCCTTGACCTCTTCCATCGCGTGCTGGATGGTCACGCTCTTCTGGCTCCGCTCGCGCACCGCGACGATGTCGCCGGCCTTGACCAGGAACGACGGGATGTTGACCTTCTTGCCGTTGACGGCGAAGTGGCCGTGGCGAACCAGTTCGCGCCCCTGCGGGCGCGAGGTCGCGAGCCCCAGCCGATAGACGACGTTGTCGAGCCGCCGCTCGAGCAGTTGGAGCAGCACCTCGCCGGTGATCCCCTGCTGCCGATCGGCCGACTCGAAGTAGAGGCGGAACTGCTCCTCGAGCACGCCGTACGTCCGCTTGACGCGCTGCTTTTCGCGCAGCTGCAGGCCGTAGCCTTCGAGCTTGGCGGCCCGGCGCTTGCCGTGCTGCCCGGGCGGGAAGTTGCGCTTCTCGATCCCGCACTTCTCCGAATAGCACCGCTCGCCCTTGAGGAACAGCTTCATGCCCTCACGCCGGCACAAGCGACACACTGGACCGCTGTATCTGGCCATTCTCGATTACCCTCTAGGATCCGAAGTTCATACCCGGCGGCGCTTGGGCGAGCGGCAGCCGTTGTGCGGGATCGGGGTGACGTCGCGAATCGACTTCACCTCGAGGCCCACCGCCTGGAGCGCACGAATCGCCGACTCGCGGCCGGCGCCAGGCCCCTTCACGCGCACCTCGACCGACCGCATGCCGAACGTCTTCGCAGCCGTGGCCGCGTTGATCGCAGCCTGCGTGGCGGCAAACGGGGTCCCCTTGCGGGAGCCCTTGAACCCGATGCCGCCGGCCGACGACCACGACACGACGTTGCCGGCGGTGTCGGTCAGCGTGATCACCGTGTTGTTGAACGACGCCTGAACGTGGGCGACGCCGTGGTGGATGACGCGCTTCTCGCCACGCTTCTTGAACGTCTTCTTGGCGGGCCGTTTCCCGGTGGACTCGGGCTTGGCTCCGGCTCCCTCGGTCGGTTCAGTCTTGGCCATGCACTACACCGTCTTCTTCTTGGCAACTGCGCCGCGACGTGGACCCTTCCGCGTGCGCGCGTTGGTTTTCGTCCGCTGACCGCGGACGGGCAGGCCTCGGCGATGGCGAAGGCCACGGTAGCACCCGATGTCCATCAGCCGCTTGATGTTCATCGAGACCTCCTTGCGCAGGTCGCCCTCGACCCGGCCCTGGTCCTCGATGACGCGGGTAATCTTCCGGACGTCGTCCTCGGACAGGTCCTTCACGCGCGTGTCGGGACTGACGCCCGCGTCCTTCAGGATCCCGTTCGAGCGCGTGCGGCCAATCCCGAAGATGTAGGTCAGCCCGATCTCGATCCGCTTGGTGCGCGGAAGGTCCACCCCTGCGATACGTG
>CAWARN010000023.1:0-129573 GCA_963784455.1 uncultured Acidobacteriota bacterium
GATCGGCGTCGGGTACGAGTCGGCGCGGTTCCTGCTGACCGGCGGAACGCCGCCGGCGACGCTGAAGCTGAAGCGCGCGATTGCCGACCGCCTGGTCTTTACGAAGATCCGGGAGCGGCTTGGCGGCCGGATCCGGTTCCTCGTGTCGGGCAGCGCGCCGCTCTCGCCGAAGGTCGGCGAGTTCTTCTTCGCCCTCAACGTCCCGATCCTCGAGGCCTACGGCCTCACCGAAAGCTCGCCGGGCATCTCGGCGAATCCGGTGTCCGCCCCGCGGCTCGGGACGGTCGGCAAGGCGCTCCCCGGCGTCGAGATCCGTATCGGGCAGGACGGCGAGATCCTGGTGCGCGGGCCGAACATCATGAAGGGCTACTACAGGCGGCCCGAGTCGACTGCGGAGACGCTGGCCGGCGGGTGGCTCCACACCGGCGATATTGGCGAGCTCAGCTCGGATGGCTACCTGACCATCACCGACCGGAAGAAGGACCTGATCGTGACGTCGGGAGGGAAGAAGATCGCTCCGCAGCCGCTCGAGAACCTGCTGAAGATGGACCCGCTGGTGTCGAGGCGGTGCTGATCGGAGAGCAGCGGAAGTTCCCCGCGGCGCTCCTCGTGCCCGACTTCGCGAAGCTCGAGGCGCGGATCCAGGCGCTGAAGCTCCGGGCGGCGTCGCGCGAGGAGTTGGTCCGCCACCCCGAGGTGCTGAGGCTCTACCAGGACGTTCTGGATCGTCTGAACGGAAGCCTGGCGCAGTTCGAGCGCGTCAAGCGCTTTGCGCTGCTGCCCACCGAGTTCACGATGGAGCGGGGAGAGCTGACTCCGACGATGAAGGTGCGCCGGCAGGTGGTCGAACAGCGCTGGCGGCCGCTCATCGAGACGATTTACGCGTCCTGAGCCGAACCCAGGACGCGTAAATCATCTCGGCTCAAGGCTCAAGGCTTAGGGCGTGCCTGCCTGAGCCCTGGGCCCTGAGCCCTATCTGAACACTCTCGCTTCCGGAATCGGCCACCACCTCACCTGCACCTTGCCGATGATGTATTTCTTCGGCACGAGGCCCCAGTGGCGGCTGTCGGAACTGTTGTTCCGGTGGTCGCCCATGACGAAGTAGTAGCCCTCCCCGATCATCGAGGGGCCCCAGTCGTCGTGGCTGCGGAATTCGTTCGGCACGTAGGCGTCGTCCACCAGCGCGTCGTTGACGTAGACCTTGCCGTCGACAATGCGAACCAGATCGTTCTCCTCCGCGATCACGCGCTTGACGAACGACTTGTCCGGATTGTTGGGGTAGTAGAGCATCACGATGTCGCCCCGGTGCGGCGACATGAGGCGGTAGATCAGCTTGTTGACGATCAGCCGGTCCTGGTCCTCCAGCGTCGGCGCCATGCTCATGCCCTCGACGCGCGCCACCTGGAATCCAAACGTCACGATGAGGATTGCGTAGACCGCCGCCGACGCGATCGTCTTGATCCAGGCCCACACCTCCTCCTGGACCCTGGCGAGCATCGCTCGCCCGCCGCCACGCGTCGAGCGCGACGAGGCCCTGGCCGCCTGGCCGGCGCCGGCAAGCGGCGCCGACAGCCGGGCAGGCCCCTGAGGCGCCGTCGCCCACGGGAGCCACGGCTCTGGCTGGATGGGGAGCGCGGCCGGCGGGACTAGAGTTTCAGGTAATCCCGCAGCCGCTTGGTCTGCGACCGGCTGACCGGAATCTCCGTGCCCTTCCCGTCCTTCATCCTGAGAATGAAATTCCTGCTGAACCAGGGGACTATCTCCTTGATCTTGTTGATGTTGACGAGATGCGAGCGGTGCACCCTCCAGAAGACCTCCGGGTTGAGGCTCGCCTGCAGCTCGTCCAGCGTTCGGTAGTTGGACGTTCCGGCCACCTGTCCGGTCACTATGGATATCGTATCCCCATTCAGGGACGCGTAGATCACATCGTCGGCCTGGACGAGCAGAAACCGCTCGCCGACCTTGACGGCCACCTGCCCCCGGCGCTGCTGTCGGTCACCTGCCATTCTGACGAGTTTCTCGAGGTGTTCGTTCAGCGGGGCCCCGGCGTCGAGCCGCCGGCGCGCGCGATGAACGGTCTGCTCCAGCCGCGCCTTCTCGACCGGCTTGAGCAGGTAGTCGACCGCATTCACCTCGAACGCCTCGACGGCGTACTGGTCGAACGCGGTGACGAACACGACGTGGGTCGCCTGGCCGGTGCCGACGACGTGACGGGCCACCTCGAAGCCCGTCAGGCCTGGCATCTGGATATCGAGGAATGCGATGTCGGGCCGGAGCCGCTTCAGCGCCTCGACCGCCTCGATGCCGTTGGCTGCCTGGCCGACGACCTCGACTCCGTCAATCTGATCGAGCTGGAAGCACAGCTCGTCCCGCGCCAACTGCTCGTCGTCGACCACCAGGATTCGAAGGTCCATCGTGACTCCCGGGCGGACGACCGGAAGGGCCGCCGCGCCGTGTCGGTCAGGGCTCAGTCCGGCCGACCGCGGTGTGCAGCGGGATGTCCACCCGCGCGCACGTCCCCTGGTCTGCGGTGCTCGTCAGCGCGAGGGGGTGATTGGCGCCGTAGGTGACCATCAGCCGCTCGTTCACGTTGCTCAGCCCGATGCCGGCCGTCATCGCCTTCTGGAGCTGCTCAGGCGACATGCCGAACCCGTCGTCGGCCACTTCGACAATCAGGGATTCCACGGTTCGAAAGCTGCGAAGCGTGACGGTGCCGCCGCCGAGCTTCGCGGTCAGCCCGTGCTTGATGGAGTTCTCGATGAGGGGCTGCAGGATCATCGAGGGGACGATGAGGTCCAGCGTGTCGGGGCCGATCTCCTTCCTGACGCGAAGCTGAGGGCCGAACCGGATGACCTCGATGTCGAGGTACTGATCGATGGCGTGAAGCTCCTCGCGGAGCGAGACGAAGTGGTTCCGGCTCTTCAGGCGCTGCCGCATGAGGTTCGACAGCTTGCCGATCAGCATGCGCGCGGTCTCCGGCTTCGAGCGGATCAGCGACGAAATCGAGTTGAGCGTGTTGAACAGGAAGTGCGGGTTGATCTGGCTCGAGAGCGCCTCGAGTCGCGCCGCCATCAGCAGCTTCTCCTGTTCGACCAGCTGATGTTCGATCCGCGCGCTGTTCCAGATCTTGATCGGAATGGCGATCGCCAGGACCGTCGCGACGATGAGGGCGACGTCCGTCCAGGCGCTGGGGGCCGCGAGGTAGAACAGGCGATTGACGCCGACGCGGTGGCCGATCGCCATGCGGATGCCTTCCATCCCGATGGGCGCCAGGACGAGGACCAGCTGCCAGTCAATCTGGAGCGTGCGCACCGTTCGCCAGAGTCGGCGGTGCAGCGACGTGAAGACGAACGGCGAGAAATGCCAGATGTCGGGCTTCGGACACAGTTCGCGAAGCCCGCCTCCGGCGAAGCCGCAGCCGACCGCGAAGGGGAGCGCGCCGAACTCGCCTGCGAAGAGCGGCGGCACCCCGCACATCACGCCGACCAGGGCGCCGGCGTAAGGGCCGGCGATGAGGCCTGCCAGGAACGTGGCTTCCAGCGTCAGATCGGCTGCCTGGTAGGAGTCCGGGCGCAGCAGCCGCAGCACGACGCCCGCGCACACCGGAACGCCGAGGGCCAACGCGAACAGGAGCCGATCGTGCCAGACCCGGCGCTCGGTCAACAGAATCGCCCGGAACCGATGAAAGCGGACGAGGACGATGGCGAGCAGGCCGCTGACGGCGAGCTTGACGACCAGCGTCGTCAACAGGATCTGCTGAGGGCCGAGGCCGTGTGGCTGCGCTTGCACCAGTTCCCTAGCTTGCGTCACGGCTCGGGCCCGTGTCAAACCGTTCGGCGGGAGTGCTATCATGTGCCTGGAGGGCCCCGGATGATCAAGGCGTTGATGGTCGGCTTCGCGACCACTCTCCGGTACATCTTCACCAAGCCGGTCACTGTCAACTACCCCGAGCAGAAGGTGCCGGTGTTCCCGAAGTACCGCGGGAAGCAGGTCTTGATGCGGGACGAGCAGGGGCTCGAGAAGTGCGTCGCGTGCGGCCTGTGCGCCGTGGCCTGCCCGGCCGACGCCATCTACCTCGAGGCGGCCGAGAACGACGGCACGGTCCCGGCGGGACCGCGCTACGCGTCCGTCTACCAGATACACAAGACGCGGTGCATCTTCTGCGGCTACTGCGAGGAAGCCTGCCCGGTGTCGGCCATCTTCATGGGCAAGGACTACGAGCTGGCCGTCTACAGCAAGAACGACTTCATCTGGGACAAGACCGACCTCCTGGTGTCGGCCAGCTGACGGGCGGCCGACGCGGATATGCCCCGTCCCTTCCTCGAAGAGATTGACCGACGCGTGCTCGTGTGCGACGGCGCGATGGGCACCATGCTGTACTCGAAGGGCGTGTTCGTGAATCGCTGCTTCGAGTCGCTCAATCTCTCGGAGCCGGACCTCGTGGCGGAAGTGCACCTGAACTACGTCCGTGCGGGCGCGGACGTGCTCGAGACGAACACGTTCGGCGCCAACCGCGTGAAGCTCGCGTCGTTCGGGCTGTCCGACAAGGTCAGGGCGATCAACATTGCCGGGGCCAGGGTGGCGCGTCACGCCGCTCGCGATCAGGCGTACGTGGCGGGCGCGATCGGACCTCTGGGGATCCGTATCGAGCCGTGGGGCAAGACGGGCGTGGACGAGGCCGAGGCGTTCTTCCGCGAACAGGCGTCGGCGCTGATCGAGGGGCCGGTCGACCTGTTCATCCTCGAGACGTTCCGCGACCTGAACGAGATGGGCGCGGCCATCGCCGCCGTCCGGAGCCTGTGCGACCTGCCGATCGTGGCGCAGATGGCGATCGAAGAGCACGGCAACACGCTGGACGGGACGCCTCCCGAGCGGTTCGCGCCGGAGCTGGTCAGACGCGGGGCGCACGTCGTGGGCGTGAACTGCGGCGTCGGCCCGGCGGCGATGCTCGAGACGGTGGAGCGGATTGCGGCGACCGCGGACGTGCCGCTCTCGGCGCAGGCCAACGCCGGCAAGCCCCGGCACATCGAAGGGCGAACGATCTATCTCTCGTCGCCGGAGTACATGGCGTCCTACGCCCGCCGATTCATCGAGAATGGCGTGCGGCTGGTCGGCGGCTGCTGCGGGACGACGCCGGAGCACATCCGGCAGATCAAGCTGGCGGTCGGGTCGGCGTCGGCGGCGCCGCGCGCGGGAACGGTGCGCGTCGGGGCGGTGACGGCCGCGGAGGCGACCGTCGCCCCGGTTCCGCGCGACCAGAAGTCCCGGCTGGCGCACGCGATGTCGCGCGGCACGTTCGTGCACCTGGTGGAGTTGACGCCGCCGAAGGGCCACGAGTTCGCGCCGACCGTCGAGGAGGCGCGGGCCCTGAAGATCCGCGGTGTCGACGCGGTCAACATCCCGGACGGGCCGCTCGCCGAGGCGCGCATGAGCGCCGTGTCGATGGCCGTGCTGATTGAGCAGCAGGCGGGCATCGAAACCGTGCTCCACTACGCGTGCCGGGACCGGAACCTCCTCGGAATGGAGTCGGACCTGCTCGGCGCTCACGCGATGGGCATCCGGAACGTGCTGCTCATCACCGGCGACCCGCCTCGCCGGGGCGACTACGCGTTCGCCACGGGCGTCTACGACGTGGACGCGATCGGCCTGACGAACGTCGTGAGCCGCCTGAATCACGGCGTCGACATCGGCGGCGAGCCGCTGACCCGGCAGACCGCCTTTCACATCGGCGTCGCGGTCAACCCGACGGCGCTCAACCTCGATGAGGAGGTCCGGCGCTTCGAGTTCAAGGTCGAAGCCGGCGCCGAGTTTGCGATTACCCAGGTCGTCTTCGACCTCGACGCCTTCGACGCGTTCATGAAGCGGGTCGAGCACCTCGAGGTGCCGATCATCGCGGGGCTGTGGCCCTTCGACAGCGCGCTCAACGCCGAGTTCCTGGCCAACGAACTGCCCGGGGTCCGGGTGCCCGACGAGTTCCTGCGCCGGATGCGGGCGGTCGAGCCCGGCGAGGCAGCGGTGGCCGAAGGCGTCGCGATTGCCCGCGAGATGGCGGCGGCGGTGAAGCCCCGGGTGCAGGGTGTCCAGCTGTCGAACGCCACCGGGCGCATCCCGGTCGCCCTCCAGGTGCTCGACGCGCTGGCGTAACTGATTCCAGCGCGGTCACTTGTGGGCAGGTGCCAAGACGACGTAGAATGATTAGTCTGGCCGAACGCCGGCCCACC
Source organism: uncultured Acidobacteriota bacterium (assembly GCA_963784455.1). Classification (GTDB taxonomy): domain Bacteria; phylum Acidobacteriota; class Vicinamibacteria; order Vicinamibacterales; family Fen-181; genus FEN-299. The sequence goes on from CAWARN010000023.1 coordinate 6,222, forward strand.
GGACGGGTCGGGCGCACTGCTGGGGAGAACCGAATGGCGCTATTCGAGCGGAGGGTGCCGGACCGCGGAGACGAGTACATCTCCTCGTCCGACGCCGCCACGCGGGCGTTGTCTGTCGCGGTCTTCGGGAACGACCTGATGGACCGCGTGTACGCCAAGCTGGCGTCCACCTACGATTGGACCTACGGCTGGTCGCTGCATGCCGGTCGGCTCCAGGCGATCCAGCGCATGGGCATCAAGCCGTCCGACCGGATCCTGGAGGTGGGCGTCGGGACCGGCATCAACGCCGCGCTCTACCCCCGCGAGTGCGAGGTCACGGGCGTGGACTATTCCCCGGTGATGCTCGAGGAAGCCCGGAAGCGGTTCGCCCGCAAAGGCGTGTCGAACGTGCGGTTGTTGGAGATGGACGGCGCGGACCTCAAGTTCGCCGACGATTCGTTCGACGTCGTGTATGCGCCGTACGTGATCAGTGTGGTGCCCGACCCCGTGAGCGTGGCGATCGAGATGCGCCGGGTGTGCCGCCCGGGCGGCCGGATCATCTTCCTCAGCCACTTCCGCAGCCCGAACGCGGTGCTTGGCGGCATCGAGCGCCTCATCTCGCCGCTCACCATTCACGTCGGGTTCAGGGCCGACCTCGACCTGCCCCGATTGCTCGCCGAGGCCAGCCTGCGTCCCGTTTCGATCGAGAAGGTGAACATTCCGCGGATCTGGTCGCTCGTGACCTGCGTCAAGTAGCCACCGGGCCGCGCCCACCCCCAGTTTCGAGGGCTGGCGGCAACGACCGCGCCTGGAGGGTGGCGCAGGCGATCCCTCTTCTGGCGAAGAAACGCTGCGCCGGCTCGCCGTCCCTTCGTCTTGCGGTTGGGGCACACGCCGGGCCTGTCGCCCCCATCCCCAACCGCGCCATTGTTGGCCGGCTGGCGGTTCTCGGCGCCCTATCGATGGCGAATGTCCACGGCTCGCTTGGCGCCCCCCTCCAGACACGGCCGGACATCGACCGCGAAACTGGGGGTGGGGGAGGCCACCGGGCCGGCCGTTTCGAGGCGCGCCAGGATCGCCTCGGCGGCGGCCGCCGCACCCGTCACGTCGGCCGGCTCCGGCCGATCCTGCGACAGGAGTCCCTCGAGATAGGCCCGCCAGTCGCCCGCGAACAGCGCGTCCTGCGGGATGAACTGCGATCGGACGAAGCGTGGCATTTCCCGGACCAGCACCTCGTACTCGACGAAGCGGCCGCGCGACGTGTAGAGGAGCGCGGTCCCGTGGGCCGCGCATTCGGCGATGATGCCGTAGCCTGGCTTGGTGGCGACCACATCGACGGCCGCGACGAGGTCCTCGTAGCGCCAGCCCGCGTGGTAGAGCGCCTGCTCGTCGAACTCGATCACGCCCCGCCGGCTGCGGTGCGCCGCCGCCGACATCTCCAGGTGCCCGGTGATCACGGCCACGAACTCGCCCCCGAACGCATCGAACGCGGCGGGGGCGAGCCCCTTCAGCCCGTGGCCGCCGAACGACAACAGCACCAGCGTCCGGTCGACGGGCAGGCCGAGCGCATTCCGCGTCTCGAGCGGGTCGCGGACGGAGCGCCGGGCGACGAGCGGCAAGTCGTGCGTGGCGTCCGGCGGCGCCATCTCGAACCCGCCCCACATCGGCAGCCGGAGGAACAGGTCGGCCTGGGCGCAGGCCTCCCTGATTTGCCGCACCAGGTCCGTCGCGCCGAACCGCTCGGGCTCATAGCCCTCGTAGATCCAGTCCCAGGTGAAATTGGCGATGGCGATCGACGGGACTCCGGCCGCGCGGGCGGCCGCGAACGCCAGCGGCGGCACGTCGCCCACGATCAGCGACGGGCGCATCGAGCGCAGGAGGTCGCGTTCGGCGGCGACTCGTGCGTCGAATCCCGCGTAGAACGCGGCGGCCCGCCGCACGGTCTCGGCCTCGTCGAGCCGGAGGCTGTCGAACTGGACGACGCCGGTGTCGCACTCGGTCTGCTGGAAGTCGACGGGTGCGCGCAGCGTCAGGTCGAAGATCCACCGCTCCGCACCGGTGCGGACCACGATTGGGATGTCCGGGCGGCTGATCCGGAGGGCATTGATGATCTCGATCTCGCGTGACGCGTGGCCGAAGCCATGGCCGGAGATGTACCAGACGATGGGGTTCATGACAGAAGACAGAGTCCAGAAGCCAGAAGACGGGGCGCTCGCCAGTGGCCAGTTGTCAGTGGCCAGTCTGCCAAGCGTGATCGACTGACCACCAGCAACTGACCACTGATCACTACTACGCGGCCGCTACCGGTGCTCATTGTCGCACAGACGTGCGGCCGCGGCCGTCTGCTCGCGCGAGAGCCGGGTTTTGCTCTACGATGAGGCGGATGGGTTCAGGCGAGCGACTCCGCCACTCCGCCGCAACGCCGCAGATTCGCCGAGGCGATCGACGTGTCGGTCGTTGTCCTGCTGGTGGCGGCCTACGCTGTCGCCGCGAGCGGAGGCGTCCGCTGGGAGCCGTTCGGCCTGCGCCTGTCGATGACCTCGCCATCCCGTGCGGTCCTGCTGGCGGGACTTCTGGCGCTGGTTCGGCGGTGGCGGGCGCCCGGCGCGCCGCTCCACCCGTGGATCGCCAGGGTGCAGTCCGCGCTCCTGGGTCGGGAAGCGGAAGCGCCGGTCGCGTCGGGCGCGGCCTGTCCGCCGTGGCGCGGGGAGTGGCTGTGGGTGCCGGCGCTGTTCCTCGCCCTCACCGCCGTCATGACATGGCGGCAGATGGCATCGCCCTATGCCGTGGGTGACACCGGTGATCCGCTGTTCTCGATCTGGCGCCTCAGCTGGGTGGCGCACCAGCTGCCGCGGGATCCGCTGCGCCTGTTCGACGCGAACATCTTCTATCCGGAGCTTCGGACGCTCGCCTATTCGGACGCGATGCTCGCCACGGCGCTGATGGCCGCGCCGCTCCTGTGGCTCGGCGTCCACCAGGTCCTCGTCTACAACATCGTCCTGCTGCTGTCGTTCGCCGCGTCCGGCGTCGCCATGTATGCGCTCGCCCGGGCCCTGACCGGCGACCGCGCCGCGGCGTTCGTGGCTGGCGTGGCGTTCGCCTTCTACCCGTTCCGGTTCGAGCACTACAGCCACCTGGAACTGCAGGTGACGTTCTGGATGCCGCTGGCGCTGCTGATGATGCACCGCACGATGACGACGTTGCGCGCGCGTGACGGCGCGGTGACGGGTCTCCTGGTGGCTCTGCAGACCCTGTCGTCGCTCTACTGCGGTCTGTTCCTGCTGGCTGTCATGGGCGTGGTGTGGCTGGCGACGGGCGGTCTGCGGCCTGGCGGACGGCGTCTTGTGCCCTGGCTCGTGGCGGCGGCCGTTCTCGTCGTGCTGGTGCTTCCGGTTGCCGCGCCCTACCTCCAGAACCGGGGGCAACTCGGCGAGCGGCCAGACTGGGAGGCGCGGATCTACAGCGCGACGCCGCGGAGCTACATGGTGGCGCACGTGCGCAATTGGCTCTACGGCGGCCTGCTCGACGGTCCGCGAACGCCGGAGGCCAGCCTCTTTCCGGGTATCGCCATCGTCGCCCTCGCGCTGGCGGGAGCCTGGCCGCGCCTGACTGGGCGGCGCGCCGCCTACGCCCTGGCCGCGCTGGTGGCGTTCGACGGCTCGCTCGGCGTGAACGGCATCGTCTTTCCGACGCTGCGCGACACGCTCCTGCCGTTCCGAGGCCTCCGTGTGCCGGCCCGGTTCAGCATCCTCGTCGGGCTGTCGCTGTCGGTGCTGGCTGCCTACGGCGTCCGGCGACTTCGACAGTCGTCCTGGCTGAAGGGGGGCAGGCTCGGCGCGGCGCTGCCGGCGGCTTGCGCCGCCGTTTTGCTCGTCGAGAACGTCCCGAATCTCGAGCTGACCCAGATCCCGACCCGGCCGCCTCTCATCTACGACTACTTCACAGGCGCGCCGACGTCGGTGCTGGTCGATCTCCCGTTTCCGGAGAGCCTCGAGCGGGCGACCGCGGACTCGCGGCGCCTCTACTACTCGACGTTCCACTGGCAGACGCTGATCACCGGCAGCAGCGGCTATTTCCCCGAATCGTTCAGGCAGGCGGTCAGGATGCTGCCGGGAGTGCCCACGGCGCGCGCCGTGACGTTCCTGCAGGAGCGAGGCGTCCGGTTCATCGCGCTCGATCGCGCCGACTGCGCGGACTGGGAGTACCTGGCAGTCGATCGAGTATCTGGACCAGGATCCGCGGGTCGAGCTGGTGCGCCGCATCAGCGGGTCGCGCGACGACGCGTCGCTGTACCGGCTTCGCCCGCCGTTCCGAATTGAGAATTAACAATTGAGAATTGTGAATTCAGAATTCTCAATTCTCAATTCCGAATTCTATCTCCTCTCTTCTCTCTCCCCACTCCACCACTCCACCTGCGCCCGCTCCCGCCGGCGGAAGACGAAGACGCCAGCGAGGCCGACGACGAAGCCGGCGACGTGCGCCCAGAACGCGATCCCGCCCTGGTTTCCCGAGGTGGTCGCTATCGAGCCGACTCCGCTGAACAGCTGCATCAGGAACCAGAAGCCGAGGAAGAAGATGGCCGGAATCTCGATAATCTCGATGAAGATGAAGAGCGGGATCAGCGTCAGCACGCGCGAGTGCGGGTAGAGCACGAAGTACGCGCCCATGACGCCCGCGATCGCGCCGCTGGCGCCGATGGTCGGGATGTACGACGCCGGGCTCACGAACGTCTGCGCGAGGCCCGCCAGGGCGCCGCACAGCAGGTAGAAGACCAGGTACCGGCCGTGCCCCATCCGATCCTCGACGTTGTCGCCGAAGATCCACAGGTACCACATGTTGCCGATCGCGTGGAGCCACCCGCCGTGCAGGAACATCGACGAGAAGAGCGTGGGCCAGGCGAACTCGGCCGGCACGATGCCGAACTCGCGGAGGAAACGCTGGAGCGACGGCCCGGGCAGCGACAGTTCGTACCAGAACGCCAGGGCGTTGACGGCGATGATCCCGATCGTCACGAACGGTGTGGTCCGGGAGGGGATCACGTCTCGAAGCGGGATCATGCCGCCAGTATACGAGATTCGCGCCCGGACGCGGCCGCGGCAGGCGGTGTGGCGGTGTCCGGAGGCGGCGGCATATAATCCGGTTCTGGATTCCCCATGGGAGGCAGCGCATGCGCCCCTTCGCCCGGCTGCTGACGGTGTCGCTGACGTCCGCGTGGCTGGCTGCTGCAGGTCCCGCGTTCGGGCAGCAGTCGGCGACCCCGCCGCCCGCGTCACCTCCGCCCGCGGCCGCACCCGCGCCCCCGCCCCCGCAAGGGCGGCGGACGCGCAGCCGCCGCCCCCCTCGTCGTCGAAGATCTTCAACCCCGACATCGCGGTGATCGGGAACTTTCTCGGGGCGGCCGGCAGCAACCCCCAGGTCCCGACACCGGCGTTTCAGATGCAGGAAGTGGAAGTGTCGTTCCAGGCGGCCGTCGACCCGTACGCGCGCGCCGACTTCTACGTGGCGATCGGACAGGATGGGAGCGTCGACCTGGAGGAAGGCTACGCGACGTTCACCAGCCTGCCCCTGGGGCTGCTGGCGAAGGTCGGGAAGCTGCGCGCCGCGTTCGGCAAGGTCAACCAGATGCACAACCACGTCCTGCCGTGGACCGACCGGCCGCTGATGACCGACAACCTCCTTGGAGGCGACGAGGGACTCTCGGATGCCGGCTTCTCGGTCTCACGCCTGATTCCGAACCGCGCGATGTTCATCGAGGCAACGGCAGAGGTCTATCGAGGCGAGTCGGAGATCTACCACGCGCCGACCAGCAGCGACCTCACGTATGTCGGCCGGCTTCGAGGCTACCGCGACATCAGCGAGGCCGCGAACATCGACGTCGGGGGGTCGTTTGCCTACGGGCACAACGGAGTCGAGGCGGCTGCCACGACGCAGCTCATCGGGTTCGATGCCGCGTTCCGCTTCCGGCCGCTCCGGACGGCCCTGTATCGCCGCTTCATTGCGCGGGCGGAGATGGTGTGGAGCCGCCGCAGCGAACTGACGGGGCAGCCGCAGTCGTTCGGCGCGTATGTGTCGGGCGAGTACCAGTTCAGCCGCCGGTGGTATCGTCGGCGGGCGATTCGACTACGCGGACCGAGCGGACGACCCGACGTTGACCGACCAGGGCGGATCGGCGCTCCTCACCTTCTGGCCGAGTGAGTTCAGCCAGATTCGGAGCCAGTATCGTCACACGCGGTACGCCGAGGGGACGACCGCGAACCAGTTCCTGTTTCAGTTTCTGTTCTCGATTGGCGCGCACGGAGCGCATACGTTCTAAACGGCTCAAGGCTCAAGGCTCACGGCTCAAGCGGTAGCTGACAGGGGCAGCGAGCCGCCGGCAGGGGGACACGATGTCACGCTGTTTCGTGTATGTCGCGCTGGCCGTCGCATTGGCCGCGCCCGGTTCTGCCGCTGCCGCCGGGAAGCTGAACGTCATCACCACGACGGAGGACCTGGCCGCGCTGGCCCGTGAGGTCGGCGGCGACCGGATTGATGTCGAGGCCCTCGCGCGCGGCTACCAGGACCCGCATTTCGTCGAGCCGAAGCCGAGCTTCATCCTCAAGCTCAACAAGGCCGATCTTCTCATCGCCGTCGGCCGCGAACTGGAGATCGGCTGGCTGCCGCCGCTCATCACCCAGAGCCGGAACGCGAAGTTGCAGCCGGAGGCGGCCGGCTATCTGGATGCGTCGCTGACGTCGAGGATCCTCGAGCTGCCGACCGGGCAGATTACCCGGGCGATGGGCGACGTCCATCCGATGGGGAACCCGCACTACTGGCTCGACCCGAACAACGGCCGGCGAATCGCGCAGGCGATCCAGAAGAAGTTGTCGGGCTTGAGTCCTGGTGACGCCGCCTACTTCGCCGGGCGCTACGCGGACTTCGACAGGCGGCTGACCGAGGCCGAGAAGCGGTGGGACAGCCAGATGGCGCCCTACAAGGGGCTGAAGATCGTCACCTACCATCGTTCGTGGCCGAGCTTCGCCGAGCGTTTCGGCCTCGACGTCGTCGGCTACATCGAGCCGCGTCCCGGCATTCCCCCGTCGCCCGGCCATACCCTGGAGTTGATCCGGGACGTGAAGCGGCTGGGCGTGAAGGTCATCTTCGTCGAGCCGTACTTCGATCTGAAGACGCCCGAGTCGGTGTCGCGGGAGACCGGGGCGCGCGTGCTGGTCATGGCGCCGTCGGTCGGTGCGGAGAAGGAGATCACCGACTACATCAAGCTCTTCGATTACGATATCAACCTGGTCATCACGGCAGTCAAACAGACCGGGGCGAAGTAGAGCGGACCTGCGGTGAACGATGGACCTGACTATTCTGCAGTTCCTGGCGGCGCCCTTCGCGGCAAGCCTGATCCTCGCCGGCATCCATGCCTACCTGGGCGTGCACGTCGTCGAGCGCGGTGTCATCTTCGTGGATCTCTCGCTGGCGCAGATCGCGGTTCTCGGGGCGAGCATCGCGCTGGTGCTGCCGCAGAGCGCCGGCGATCCACACGCGCCGATCGTGTACTGGATGAGCCTGGGGTTCACGTTCGTCGGCGCGGCGGTGTTCTCGCTGGTCCGCGGTCACAAGGCTCGCATCCCCCAGGAAGCGATCATCGGGATCTGCTATGCGGTGGCGGCGGCGGCGGCCATCCTGGCGATGAGCAAGGCGCCGTCGGAGGGCGAGCACCTCAAGTACATGCTGGTGGGGAACATCCTTGCCGTCTCGTGGCCGGAGGTCGGAAACACGGCGCTGCTCTACGGGGCTGTCGGGGTGTTCCACTTCGTGTTCAGGAAGCAGTTTCTTGCGATCTCGATGAGCCACGGGCAGGGGAGCGTGCCCGGCCTCTCCGTCCGCTGGTGGGACTTCCTGTTCTACTCGTCGTTTGGATTCGTGGTGACCTCGTCGGTGTCGATCGCCGGCGTCCTGCTGGTATTCTGCTATCTGGTCGTGCCTTCGGTCGGGGCGATGCTCTATTCCGAGCACATTGGCCGGCGACTGGCGATTGGCTGGACGATGGGGAGCATCGTGTCGGCGGCCGGCGTGTTCCTGTCGCTGAAACTGGACCTGCCGACCGGCGCGACCATCGTATGCACGTTCGGCGTCGTGCTTGCCCTGATGGCGGCGGCGAGGCCGCTCGTTCGGGCCGTCATGTCATGAACCCCCAATGACCTGCAAGCACTGCGGAACCGAGATTGCCGAGAAGGCGCTGGTCTGCTACCGTTGCGGCCGGGCGACGGCCGAACCTCCGGCGCAGCCTGCACCCGCCGTACGGCCGCGGAGCCGCATCCCCGTGGTTGCCGCGCTGCTCGTGCTGATCCTCGGCGCCGTGTACATGTCGCAGGCAGCTGCGGGCGAGGCGCCGCGTGTCGTGTCATGGGCCGTGGCAGGGCTGTCGGCTGTCGTGCTGGTGTGGTGGTTCTGGCGAGGGCGCCGCTGACGCGGCCGGACCGGCCGGTCGGGAGCAACACCATGTCTGACGCCTGGTTCGAAGTCAAAGAGGGAACGGAGCGGCGGCGCGTCGCGATCGAGAAGGATCCCTTCACGATCGGGCGCCGCACGGGCAACGACCTCAGGCTGGACGGCGCCGACGTGTCGCGCGAGCACGCCGTCGTGGTCCGGAACGGGGACCAGTACGTGCTCCGCGACAGCAAGTCCAGGTTTGGGACGTTCGTGAACGGCGCCCAGATTACCGAGAAGGTCCTGAGCAACGGGAACCGGGTTCGCCTGGGTCAGAGCGGGGGCGTCGAGGTCGTCTTTCTCTGCGGCGAAGGGATCGAGCACCGGTTGTCCGGGATCTCCTCGGACCCCGCGAGCCAGACCTCCGCCGGCGGCGACATCCGGCTGGTGGCGACGCTGCTCGAAGGGCTTCGCGCGCTGGGCTCGGCTCGCGTGCTCGACGACGTGCTGGCGCTGGTCATCGACTCGGCGACCGAGCTGAGCGGTGCCGAGCGAGGGTTCATCATGCTGGCCGATCCGGACGGCCGGCTCGAGTTCAAGCTGGCAAGGGCGAAGGGGCGGGTCACGCTGTCGGGCCGGTCGTTCGAATCCGGCGGCAAGGTCTCCTACGAAACGAGCGTGAAGATTCCGGAGGAGGTCTTCCGGACCGGCAAGCCGAAGGTGGTGCTCGACCTGCTCGACGGCGATGCCGCCGCCGCGCACGTCGGGACGATCGCCCTCGGTATCCGCCACGTGTTCTGCGTTCCGCTGCGGCTCGTGCACTTCATCGACCGTGCCGACAGCCCGCCCGAGGAGAAGCGGATCGGCGTGCTCTATCTCGACAGCCGCGAGCGGGGGGCGCTCGCGACCCAGGCGACGCAGGCTGGCCTCGAGACGCTGGCCAACGAGGCCGCGGTCGCCATCCAGAACGCCCGTCTCTACCGTGAAGCCATGGAGAAGGCGAGGATGGAGCACGAGTTGAACATCGCCGCCGAGATCCAGCAGAGCCTTCTGCCGCCGCCGGCCTGGTCGTCCGACTATTTCGACGCGATCGGCACGTCGGTGCCGTGCCGCGCCATCGGCGGCGATTTCTTCGAGTACCTGACGATGGTCGACGGGTCAGCGGCCTTCGTGGTCGCCGACGTGTCCGGGAAGGGCGCGCCGGCGGCGCTGCTGACCGCGGTGACGCAGGGGGTGCTGGCGACGCAGACTTCGTTTGGCGGCGGTCCCGCGGCCGCGCTGGCGCGCGTCAACGAAGTCCTCATCCGCCGCGCGGTCGGCGTCGCGGTTCATCACGATCTTCTTCGCGGCGATGTCGAGGGACGGGAAGCTCACCTTCTGCAACGGCGGGCACAATCCGCCGTTCCTGGTGAGCGGGTCCACGGTGCGCCGCCTCGAGACGGGCGGCCTGATCTGCGGGCTGTTCGTGCAGGCCACCTACGAGGAGGAGACCGTTCAACTCCAGCCGGGCGACGTGCTCGTGATGTTCAGCGACGGCGTGTCGGAGGCGCTGAACGCGGCCGGCGACGAGTTCGGCGACCCGCGGATTCTCGAGTGCGTCCACCGAAGCGGCCAGGGAAGCCCGACCAAGATCCTCGAATGCCTGTTGCAGACGGTCAAGGCGTTCACGGCCGGCACGGTCCAGAGCGACGACCTGACGGCCGTCGTCGTCCGGTACGGCAGCCGGGTGTGAGCCGCCTTCGCCGCTTCCGCCTTCGCCCTTCGGGCTACGGCGAGACAAGTCGCGGCTTCAGCGAGACAAGGCGCGCCCCAGGTGTGGGGCGGGAGCGCGCGCCGCGGCCGGCTACCGCGCGGGTCGGGCCGCGAGCCGCTTCTCGATCGCCGGCACCGCATCCAGCAGCACGTCGCCAACGGTCTGAAGACTCCGCGCGCTGACCTTGTCGAGCGTGTCGCCGGCGGTGTGCCACGGCGGATAGTCGTCCGGGCCGTCGATGATGTCCACGGCCGGCACGCCCGCCTTCAGGAACGGCAGGTGGTCGTCCTCGATCTCGGTGGTGGAATCGAGAAACGCATCGGTCTGTTTCAGGCGCTTCGCCGCGGCCCAGATCGCGTCGGTCAGCCAGGGCGTCGATGCCGACTCCCGCCGGATCGTGAGGTCGCGATCGGCGATCATATCGACCAGGATGAGCGCGCGCAGGCTGGCCAGCGTCTTGTCGCGCTGCGCGGCCTCGACGTAGTGCCGGCTGCCGTAGGTGTGGTCGGTCCCCCGCCATTCGACCGTCGCCTCCTCGCCGTCGAGGAACAGGAGTTCGACGGTGAAGGGATTCTTGCGCGCCTTCATCACGCGGCCCCATTCGATCAGGAACGCGGTGCTGGACCCGGCGTCGTTGGCGCCGACGAAGCGGAACTCGCGAAAGAGCTTCGTGTCGTAGTGGCCGGCGAAGACGACGCGCTCGGCGGAGGCCCCGGGGATCCTGGCGATCAGGTTCACCATGTGAATCCGACCGACCGGGGTCTCCGCGTCGAACGCCTGCTCGATCGCCTGGATGCCGATGTCACCCAGTTGTTTCTTGATGTACTCGCGGGTCGAGGCGAGCGCCACCGAGCCGGCGGGACGGGGACCGAACGCCACGACCTGCCGCAGGTGCTCGTAGGCGCGGCCGCCGTCGAATCCCGCCGGCGCCTGGGCGGCGCCGTTCGCCGCCGCAACCACGGCCCCCAATGCGGCCGCTGCCGCGAGACTAGCGAGAATCGCTCTCGTCATCATCGCCCACCATTATGCAGGATTCGGGGCGCCGGAGTGCCGAACGTCCTTCGCGGAGATGACGAAGATGACGTCCTCGGCGATGTTCGTCGCGTGGTCGCCGATCCGCTCCAGGTGCCGCGACACGAGGATCAGATCGAGCGAGCCCTCGATCGTCGTCGGATCCTGGAGCATGTAGGTCAGGAGCTCGCGGAAGATCTGGGTCTTGAGGGCGTCCAGTGAATCGTCCCGCTCGAGCACCGAGCGGGCGAGCGCGACGTCGCGCGTGACGAAGGCGTCGAGCGCGTCGCGCAGCATGGCCTGCGCGATCGTCGCCATGCGGGGGAGATCGAGCAGCGGCTTGACCGGTGGCCGCGCCAGGTAGCGGTGCCCCGCTTCGGCGATGTTGACCGCCATGTCGCCAATCCGCTCGAGGTCGCTGCTGATCTTCAGCGCCGCCACGATCACACGCAGGTCGGACGCCATCGGCTGGTGCAGGGCCAGCAGCCTGAACGCCAGCCCGTCGATGGTGACGTGCAGGTGGTTGATCGGCTCGTCCCCCTTGAGCACGCCGTCCAGCCGCTCCCGGTCGCCCGAGACGAGGGCCTCGACGGCCACCTGGACACGGTCCTCGGCCAGGCCCGCCCATCGAGAGGATCTGCTCCCTGAGGTGGTCGAGTTCCTCCTGGAAGTGCCTGGACTGTTCCACTCGGTCTCCATGGGCGTGCCCTCCCCGGTCTATCCGAAGCGCCCGGTCACGTAGTCTTCGGTCAGCTTCTCGCCGGGCGCCGTGAAGACCTTCTCGGTCGAATCGTACTCGACGAGCCGGCCCAGCCAGAAGAACGCCGTGCGGTCGGAGACGCGCGCGGCCTGCTGCATGTTGTGGGTGACGATGACGATGGTGTAGTCGCGCTTGAGTTGGTAGATCAACTCCTCGATCCGCTGCGTGGCAATCGGATCGAGCGCCGATGCCGGCTCGTCCATCAGCAGGATCTCGGGCCGAACCGCGAGCGCTCTTGCGATGCACACGCGCTGCTGCTGCCCGCCGGACAGCGACAGGGCCGAGTCGCGCAGGCGGTCCTTGACCTCGTCCCAGAGCGCCGCGGCCTTCAGGCTCTCTTCCACCTGGCCGTGCAGTTCGGAGCGATTCGACGCCAGCCCGTTCACGCGGATGCCGTAGGCGACGTTTTCGAAGATCGACTTGGGGAAGGGGTTCGACTTCTGAAACACCATCCCGACGCGCCGCCGGAGATCCACGACGTCGGTCCCCGGGCCGTAGATGTCCTCGCCGTCGATCTCGACCAGACCCTCGAGGCGGGCACCCGGGATCGTGTCGTTCAACCGATTGAGCGTTCGCAGCAGGGTGCTCTTGCCGCAGCCGGAGGGTCCGATGAACGCGGTGACGAGGCGGGCGGGAATGTCGATGGAGATGTCGAACAGCGCCTGCTTGGCCCCGTAGAAGAAGTTGGCCTGGCTGACGTGGACCTGCGGCTCCTGGCGCTCCAAGACCTGACGGTGCTCGGCCGCGCGCGCGAGGCCGGCGAGCGCCGGAATCGCACGGCGGGCGGGCGCACGGCGTCGGTCGAGAGGAGCGCGAATGCCATGCCAGCAGGATACCGGTCGCCGGTTGCCGACCGGTTTCCTCGGTGTTAATTCGGTGTTTCCGAGGGGCGGCCCTGCCGGTCGGCGAGGTGACCGCGCGCCGACGGCTACACGACGGTGCCGGACGGCACGACGGCCCACTTGGGGACGATGATGATCCCATTCCGGATGTGGTACCCGTCGCCGTCCGCATTCTGCACGCCGGCCTCGTTCGTAAGCCGAACTCCGTCGCCGATCCTGGCGTTCTTGTCCACGATGACCCGATCGAGCACCGAGCCGGCGCCGATGCCCAGCGGGGGACCGTTCCCCGCGTAGACCGGGGAGTCGTCGTCGTTCTCGTAGAAGTCCGCGCCGAGCAGCACGGACCGGCTGATCGTGCAGCCCCGGCCAATTCGCGTGCGGATGCCGACAATCGACTGGGTGATGGCGGAGTGGTCGGCGTAGGACCCTTCGGCGATCAGCGCCTCGTCCACGGTGCAGTGGTTGAAGCGGGAGTCCGGGCAGGAAGCGCGGCCGCGTGAAGACCGGTCGCCGCGGGTCGTAGAAGTTGAACGGCGCGCGCGGGCGGGTCAGCATGATGTTGGCGTCGTAGAACGACTCGACGGTCCCGACGTCCTTCCAGTAGTCGCGGAAGAGGTACGGCGTTGACCCGGCGGCTGCCGAGGGCCGCCGGGATGATCTCGTGGCCGAAGTCGACGCCCGCGTGGCGCTCCAGCGACTCGAGCAGCACGTCCCGCGTGAACACGTAGATGCCCATCGAGGCGACGAACGGCTTGTCGGCGGCGGGCCTCATGAATCGCGCACCCGCAGGCGTGCTCGAGCCAATCGCGCTCAGCCGTTCGGGGCTCGGCTTCTCCTCGAAGCCGACAATCTGGCCGTCGGCGTCGAAGCGGAAGATGCCCATGCCGGGCGCGTCCTCGGGCGTCACCGGCTGCGCGGCAATCGTCACGTCGGCGCGCCGGTCGATGTGCTCGTCAATCATCGCCGAGTAGTCCATGCGGTAGAGATGGTCGCCGGCCAGGATCAGGCAGATACTCGGCGTCGTGATAGACGAAGTGCCGGGCGGCCTGGCGGACCGCGTCGGCCGTGCCCTGGAACCAGCTCGTGATTGTCCGGCGTCTGCTCGGCGGCGAGGATCTCGACGAACCCCTCGCGAGAACATGTCCATCGGTAGGTCCCGGCGATGTGCCGGTTGAGCGACGCCGAGTTGAACTGCGTCAGCACGTAGATCCGCCGGATGTCGGCATGCAGGCAGTTGCTGATCGGGACGTCGATCAGCCGGTACTTGCCCGCGATCGGGACGGCCGGCTTCGAGCGGAGGTGGGTCAGGGGATACAGGCGCGTGCCGCGGCCGCCGCCGAGGATGAGTGCGAGGACGTTTTTCATCGTGTAATAGCCTATGGCGAGACGCCGGTCGAGGCAAGGCCATCCGCTAGCTGATGGCGCTGTTCGGCAGCTGATCGTGAACACGGCGCCGCCCTCCGGCCGGTTGGCGGCCCAGACGCGCTCCCGCCCAGCAGTTCCACCAGGTGCTTCACGATCGACAGGCCGAGGCCGGTGCCGCCCGATTCCCGCGACCGGGCCTTGTCCACCCGGTAGAACCGCTCGAAGATGCGCTCGAGGTCGGGCTCCGGGATGCCCGGGCCCTCGTCGGAGACGGTGACGGCGACGCCGCCCGCCCGCCGGCCGCGCGGCGAGCACGATGCGGCTGCCCTCGGGCGAGTAGTTGACCGAGTTCTCGATCAGGTTCCGCAGCACGTCCTGGAATTTGGCCGGCGTCGGTGCGGATGGTGGCGACCGCCGGATCGACCTCGATGGCGACATCATGGCGTCGCGCGCCGATCTGCGGGGCCAGGTCGGTGACCGCGCCTGCCACCAGCGCGTGCACGTCGCAGGTCGAGCGAATCGACCGGTTCCTGCCTGGCGTCGAGGCTCGCCAGCCGGAGCAGGTCCCTGACGAGCCGCTCCATCCGGCTCACGTGGCGCGCGATGATCGTCGAGGAATCGGTCGCGATCTTCCGCTCGTCGCCGGCTCGTCGGAGCAGGGCCTCCACGTAGCCCCGGATGGCGGTCAGCGGCGTCCGCAGCTCGTGCGAGACGTTGGCGACGAAATCCCGCCGCACCTGGTCGGCCCGGCGGAGGTCGGTGATGTCGTGCAGAACGAGGACGGCGCCACTGACCGGGCGGCGCCGAGATCGCGGCGGCCCGCGCGACGAGGACGGCGATGCGGCGCGCGAGCGGGCGGAGAGCTCCAGGTGCGGCGGCGGCTGTCGCCGCGAAGCGCCGACGTCAGCAGCGCCGCGACGCCGGGGTGCCGCACCGCCTCGAGATAGTGCCCGTCCACGCCGGTCTCGTCGAGCGCCAGCATCTCGCGGGCGGCCGCGTTGACGATCTGCACGCGGCCCTGGCTGTTGACCGCCATCACGCCTTCGACCATGCCCGCCAGGATGGCGTCGGTGCGCGCGCGGTCCTGCGCCAGTTCGGTCGCGCGGCTGGCGAGCTCGCGCACCGTGTCGTCCAGCACGCGGGCCACCGTGCCCAGTTCGTCGCCCTCGTAGTCGCGGACCCGCTGCGACAGGTCGCCCGCCGCGACGCGGCGGGCCGCGCCGGCGATGGCCTGGAGGCGCCGGCCGAGCAGCGCCGACGCCAGCCAGGCGAGCGCCAGTGCGCCGACGAGCGATACGCCGAGCGCCACCAGCGTGCTGCGCCGAACCGACGCCACCTGCTGCTGCACCTCGGTCAGGGGGAGGGCGAGCCGGACGACCCGCAGGCTGCGGATGATCCACCGGGACGGCCACGTAGAGCATGTCGGTCCGGATCGTGTGGCTGTAGCGGCGCGAGATGCCGATGCGCCCGGCAAGCGCCTGCACGACCTCGGCCGCGTCGCGTGGTTCTCGAGCGCGGCGAGGTCCCCGCGGTTCACCATCGAGTCGCCCGACGACCGTGCCGTCCCCGGCGATCAGCGTCACCCGCGCCGGCAGCGTTCTTGCCGATCCGGATGGCTTCGTCCTCGATCGCCGCGTGCGCCATGTCGCGCTCGTGCGCCGACAGAACGTCGGCGACCAGGTGGGCTTCCGACACCAGCGACTGTTCGATTCGCCGGTAGGTCTGTTCGGGCAGCGACAGCGAGACCAGCGTGGCGACCAGCAGGAGCGCCGCGGCGGCGACGCCGAAGATGGCGATGAACGACCTTCCCCGAAACCCCAGCCTCATCGAGCTATTCCCGGGACTCGTCCGCCAGCTTGTAGCCGAATTGCTTGACCGTCACGAGCGCGTCGGCCAGCAGGGGGATCTTCTCGCGCAGCCGCCTCACGTGGACGTCGACGGTCCGCGTGCCGCCCGTGTACTGGTATCCCCAGACCTCCGACAGCAGCCGATCGCGCGACAGGACACGGCCGGCGGTGCTGGATGAAGTAGTCCAGCAGCAGGAACTCCTTGGCGGTCAGCGCCACTTCGCGGCCGTCGTCGGTGACCAGGTGCCGATCGCGGTCGATCGTGATCGGCCCGTACGTCGCGCTGGCGTCCGGCGCCGGCCGCCCCGCGCCGGCCCGCCGGAGGAGTGCGCCGACGCGTGCCACCAGTTCCTTCGGGCTGAACGGCTTGGTCAGGTAGTCGTCGGCCCCGAGTTCGAGGCCGGCGACGCGGTCCGACTCCTCCGCGCGGGCGGTGACGACGATGATGGGAGGATCGGCCGTGGCCGGGTCGCGCCTGATCGCCTGGCAGACCTCGAGGCCGTGGAGGCCGGGCAGCATCAGGTCGAGCACCAGCAGGTCCGGCCGGCGCGGCCGGATGTGCGGCAGCACCTGCGCACCGGAGGCCAGCATCTCCGCCGTGTGCCCGGCCTTGCACCATGTAGTGGCGGATCAACTCCGCGATGTCGCGGTCGTCTTCGACAATGAGGATGTGGCTCACAATGGCGCGTCGATCGTCGCAGCCCGAGCGCGCCGCTGTCAACAGCGCAACGGCGGCGTAACACCTATTTAACGGGCTCGACATGTCCGTGAAACCCCGCCGCCTACACTCGAGGTTGTGAAGACGATGGCGATGGGCATGACCGGAGCCGTGCGTCGGCCGCCACCCGTCTGCGGGGCGGGGACCCGATCGCCCACGCCGCTGCATTCGCGTTCGGCGGCGCGGTGGTCGGGATGGCCGGGCTGCTCGGCTGGGAGCTGTGGCGGAACTCCGCGCTGGCCCGGCGCCAGTTCGGGCTGGGCGTTCCTGGTCTCGCAGACCTGGGATCCGGCGGCAGGCCAGTTCGGCGCGGCGGCATTCGTCTACGGCACCATCATGAGCTCGGCCATCGCGCTCGCTGCTTGCCGTGCCGCTCGGCATCGGCGTCGCCATCTTCCTGGCCGAGTTGGCGCCCCGGCGGCTGTCTCGGTCGCCGGCATGCTGCTCGAACTGCTGGCGGCCATTCCGAGCGTCATCTACGGTCTGATCGGCATCGCCGTGCTGGTGCCGCTGATGCGGGAGTGGGTGCAGCCGGCGCTGAAGGCGGCCCGGCGGGCTTCCGCTGTTCAGCGGGCCCGCCTACGGGATCGGCCTGCTGACGGCCGGCGTCGTCCTGGCTCATCATGATCGTGCCGTTCATCGTCTCGGTCGGCCGCGAGGTGCTGCTGGCGGTGCCGCGCGAGCAGCGCGAGGCGGCCCTGGCGCTCGGCTCGACGCGGTGGGAAAGCACGTGGAAGGTCGTGCTGCCGTACGCCCGACCGGGGCTGTACGGCGCGGTGTTCCTGGCACTCGGCCGCGCGCTCGGTGAGACGATGGCCGTGACGATGGTGATCGGCAATCGGCCCGAGATCGCCGCCTCGCTCTTCGCGCCGGCCTACTCGATGGCCGCGGTGATCGCCAACGAGTTCAGCGAGGCGAGCGAGGAGCTCTATCTCCACGCGCTCGATCGAGGTGGGCCTCGTGCTGTTCGCGCTGACGATGGTCATCAACGCCGTGGCGCGCGGGCTGATCGCCGCGACGGAACGCACGGGGCGCGCGCGATGAGCGTGCCCGGCCGTCGGCGGCGCAGGCGAATCGTGAACATCGTGATGCTGGGCATGACGGCCGCTGTTCACCGCGGTCAGCGTCTCGGTCCTGCTTCTTCGTTCTCGGCTACCTCATGGTGAACGGCGGCCGATCGCTGAACCTCGCCTTCTTCACCGAGTTGCCGAGGCCGGCCGGCGAGGCCGGGGGCGGGATGGCGAACGCGCTCGTCGGCAGCGCGAAACTGCTCGGGATTGCGGCGATCACCGGGCTGCCCGATCGGGTTGCTGGCCGGCCTGTACGTCAGCGAGTTCGCGGGCCGGTCGTGTGCGGCGACCGTGCCGCTACGCGGCCGACCTGCTGAACGGCATGCCGTCGATCGTCATCGGCATCTTCGTCTACTCGCTCGTCGTCCTGCCCGATGAAGCAGTTCTCGACGCTGGCCGGCGGGCCTGGCGCTCGGCATCATGATGATTCCGGTCATGACGCGCAGCTCCGAGGAGTTCCTCCGCGCGGTGCCGCAGCCCCCTTCGCGAGGCGTCGCTGGCGCTCGGGGCCTCCCGCGCAACGTCACGATCATCCGGGTGGTCGTGCCGGCCGCGTCCCGTGGCATCGTGACGGCCGCGCTGCTCGGCCTGGCCCGCGTGGCGGGGGAGACAGCCCCGCTGCTCTTCACGTCGCTGAGCAACGCGTTCTGGAGTCCGGGCCTGTTGACCCCGACGGCCTCGCTGCCCGTGATGATCTACAACTACGCCGTGTCCCCCTACGACGACTGGCACCGCCAGGCGTGGGCGGCCGGCCTCGTGCTCCTGATCCTCGTGCTCGCTGCCAACCTGGCCGCCCGCCAGCTCGTCGGCGCACGGCGGCACGCCTGAACGCCTCCAGCCGTTTCCAGCGACGTCGCCCCGGCTCAGCCGCTGCCCGTCGGCCGACCGGGGGCCGCGGATCTGATACAATTCGGCGGCTCTCTGACCTGCCGCCTGGCGAAAGGGGACTGTGTGGCGTTCCGACTGATACCGAAAGAGGAGAAGTTCTACGCTGACTTCCTGGCGATCACCGACGAGCTGAAGAACGGCGCCCGGCTGCTCGAGGAGATGCTCGCGACCGACCCGCCCGTGTTCGACAAGGCGGACGAGATTAAGGAGGTCGAGCACAAGTGCGACTTCCTGAGCCACGAGATCTACCAGCGGCTCCACCGGACGTTCGTCACGCCTCTCGACCGCGAGGACATCCACGCGCTGGCCCGCTCGCTCGACGATGTGATGGACGAGATCGACGCGACCGCGGGCTATGTTCGCCTCTACAGGATCCCGTTGATCCGGTTCGGCGCGCGCG
This sequence comes from uncultured Acidobacteriota bacterium, assembly GCA_963784455.1. Classification (GTDB taxonomy): domain Bacteria; phylum Acidobacteriota; class Vicinamibacteria; order Vicinamibacterales; family Fen-181; genus FEN-299. The sequence goes on from CAWARN010000023.1 coordinate 25,270, forward strand.
AGCTGGCGCGGATCATCACCGACTCGTGTAAGGCGGTGCGCCTGGCGATGCTGGGCCTCGAGGACTCGCAAGGGCGTGTCCGAGCACCTGGTCGAGATCAACCGGCTCGAGAACGAGGCCGATCGGATGCATCTCGAGGCGGTCAGACGGCTGTTCGAGGAGGAGACGGACGCGATCCTCGTCTTCAAGTGGAAGGAAATCCTCGACCGGCTCGAGGACGCCACCGACCGCTGCGAGGACGTGGCCGACGTGATCGAAGGCGTCGTGCTCAAGAACGCGTGAGCCCCGCATGGACCTCTATGTCGTCATCGCGCTGACGCTCGTCGCGCTGGCGTTCGACTTCATCAACGGCTTCCACGACTCGGCCAACTCGATCGCGACCGTCGTGTCGACCCGGGTGCTGTCGCCCGGGAAGGCGGTGGTGTGGGCGGCGTTCTTCAACTTCGCTGCCGCGTTCGCGTTCGGCACCGCGGTGGCCAAGACCATTGGCAGCGGGATGATCGTGCGGACGCTCCACACGCCAGGCGGGGAGGTGGCGGTCATCACCTACGCGGTCATCTTCTCCGGCCTGTTCGGCGCGATCGTCTGGGACTTGGTCACGTGGTACTGGGGGCTTCCCACCAGTTCGTCGCACGCCCTCATCGGCGGCTACGCAGGCGCAGCCATCGCGCGTGCGGGGCTGGGCGTCATCCTGTGGAGCGGGTGGACGAAGACGCTGGTGTTCATCGTTCTGTCACCGGCGATCGGCATGGCGGCGGGTCTGACGCTGATGGTCGGGATCTACTGGCTGATGAGGCGGGTCCCGCCTGGCCGCGTGGACCACTGGTTCCGCAAGCTGCAGCTGGTGTCGGCGGGCTTCTTCAGCCTGACGCACGGGGCCAACGACGCCCAGAAGACGATGGGGATCATCGCGGGCGTGCTGCTCACGGCCGGCTACATCAAGACGTTCTACATCCCGTTCTGGGTCGAAATGTGCGCCTACGCGGCGATCTCCCTGGGAACGCTGTTCGGCGGGTGGCGGATTATCCACACGATGGGGTCTCGCATCACGAAGCTGCAGCCGGTCAACGGCTTCGCGGCAGAGACCGGGGCCGCGATCGCGGTCGGTTTCGCCACGCACTTCGGCATTCCGGTCAGCACCACCCACGCCATCACGGGCGCCATTGTCGGTGTGGGCGCCACCCGGCGGTGGTCGGCCGTCCGGTGGGGCGTGGCCGGTCAAATCATCTGGGCGTGGCTGCTGACCATTCCGGCCGCAGGCGGCATCGGGGCGGGGACCTACCTCCTCCTTCGCCTGTTCGGCATCCAGTAGCCCGAGCCTGGGCCCTGGCCCGGAAACATCGAATTAACCTCTCCGAAATCGTCGTGTAACCGCCGACCACTACCATGAGAGTGGCGTCGCACGTCCGGCTGGCGGCGCACGAGGCTCATCATGGACCCGCTGCTGGTTGTCATCCTGCTCATCGCGGTTGCGCTCGCCTTCGACTACATCAACGGCTTCCACGACGCGGCGAACTCGATCGCGACGGTCGTGTCGACGCGCGTGCTGTCGCCGGGGAAGGCGGTGATCTGGGCCGCCTTCTTCAATTTCGTTGCGGCGTTCGGGTTCGGGACGGCGGTGGCCAAGACGATTGGCTCGGGTATGATCGACCTCCGGACGGTGACCTTCGCGGTGATCTTCGCCGGGCTGATGGGCGCGATCATTTGGGACTTGGTCACGTGGTACCTCGGGCTGCCGACCAGCTCGTCGCACGCCCTGATCGGCGGGTACGCCGGCGCCGCGGTGGCGAAGGCCGGCTTGAGCGCCATCATCCCGGCGGGGTGGACGAAGACCCTCATCTTCATCGTCGTGTCGCCGCTGCTCGGCCTGCTGGCCGGGCTGATCCTGATGGTGGCCATCTACTGGATCTTCGCGCGGACGCCTCCAGCGCGCGTGGACAAGTGGTTCCGGCGCCTGCAGTTGGTGTCGGCGGCGCTCTTCAGCCTCAACCACGGCGCCAACGATGCCCAAAAGACAATGGGCATCATCACGGGCGTGCTGTTCACCGCCGGCTACCTCGAGGGACCGTTCTACGTGCCGTTCTGGGTGATACTCATGGCCCACGCCGCGATCGGCCTCGGCACGCTGTCTGGCGGCTGGCGGATCATTCACACCATGGGCTCGCGGATTACCAAGCTGCAGCCGGTGCATGGGTTTGCGGCGGAGACCGGCGCGGCATCGACGATCCTGTTCGCGACCATCCTCGGCATCCCGGTGAGCACGACGCACGCGATTACCGGGGCCATTGTCGGCGTGGGCGCGACGCGGCGCTTGTCGGCGGTCCGATGGGGCGTGGCCGGCCAGATCGTGTGGGCGTGGCTGTTCACGATTCCGGCCGCCGCCGCCATCGGGGCGGGCACCTACTACCTCCTCGGGCTGTTCGGCGTCAGGTAGCCTGCCGCAGGGCGGCCGGCTGCCCGGGTTACAGCTTGATCCGCTTCAGCGCTTCCATCTCGAGCTTCACGACACTCTCGGGCAGCGGCGCATAGCCGAGGTCCTTCGCGAGCTTCTGGCCGTCGGTCAGCGCCCACTTCACGAATTCCACCATCGTCCGGGCCGCCGCTTTGTCCTTCGGGTTCTCGTAGACGAGAAGCCACGTGAACGATGCGATGGGGTAGGCGTTGTCGCCGGGGGCGTTCGTGATCGACACGCGGAAGTCGGGCGGCATGGCGCTCGCCGCCGCCGCCGACGTGACGCTCTCTATCGACGCGCGCACGAACTTTCCGGACATGTTCTGCACCGCGCCGTATGCGATCTTCGTCTGAAGCGCGTAGACGAGCTCCACGTAGCCGATGGCGCCGGGAGTCTGCTTGACGAGGCCGGCGACGCCCTCGTTGCCCTTGCCGCCCAGGCCGACGGGCCAGTTCAGTGCCGTGGAGATGCCGACGCGCTTCTTCCACTCCGGCGAGACCTTGCCGAGATAGTCGGCGAAGATATAGGTCGTGCCGGAGCCGTCGGAACGGTGCACCACGGTGATGTCCACGGCGGGGAGATTCACCCCGGGGTTCACCTTGGCCATCGCCGGGTCGTTCCACTTGGTGATCTTGCCGAGAAAGATGTCGGCCAGGACCGGGCCGGTGAACTTCAGCTCCGCGGTCAGGCCCTGGATGTAGTAGACGGGCACGACGGCTCCGAGCACGGTCGGGAGATGCAGGATGTTGCCTGGCGCGGCAAGCTGCTGGTCCTTGGTCATCGGCCCGTCCGTCGCGCCGAAGAACACCGTCTGCGCCGTCAACTGGCGGATGCCGCCGCCCGACCCGATCGACTGGTAGTTGATCTGCACGTTCGGGTGCAGCTTGTTGTACTCGTTGAACCACTTGGCGTAGATCGGGAACGGGAAGCTGGCGCCGGCGCCGCTGATCTGCTGCGCCTGGCCGGCGACGACGACACCGAACGTGGCGACGGCAAGCACGGCCACGAGAGCGGCGATGATGTGAATGCGACGAACCGCGTGGGAGACTGATGTCATTGAACGCTCCTTGATGAACGCGGGGCTGAAGCCCCGCGCTACGTAGACGGACGAGTCCGATCGCTAGAAGCTGATCAGGGCGTGCAGGTAGTAGCGCTTCGTGTCCGCCTTGGCCGGCGTGTAGTTCGCGTACGTCTCGGTCTGGACGTCGAACAGGAGCGCCGCCGACACGCTGCCCTGCTTCGGGAACCAGTACGCCCCGCCGGCGATCCACCGCACGTTGAGACCGTCGGGTGACGAGATGGCCGTCGCGCTCGCCGTGCCGCCAGGCCTCATGTGGTCGTACCTGACCAGCCCTTCGAGCGAGGATCCGTTCGCGAGCGCCTTCTTCGGCGTCGCCCAGATGGACCAGCCCCTGCCATCGAGTGTCGGGAAGAGATCGACGCCATTGGTCGGGGCCGACGAGACCTTGTCCGTCGTGGCGATGTAGTCGAAGCCCGCGTTGACGTAGGGGTGTTCGAAGGTCGTATTGAACAGCGAGCGGTTGCGAGGGGCGTCCTCCATGTAGCTGTCCCTGATCCAGAAGCCCTGGAGGCGCCAGGTCTTCAGCAGCGGATGGCCTGGAAACGGCCTGAAGCCAACGCGGGCCATGAACGCCTTCTTGTTGTTCACTTCCGGCTTCGTGTAGCCCTCGCCGTTGTAGAACCCGACGTGGACGTCGCCGTAGTTGTTGGGGAACGTCGTTCGGAACGTGACACCCAGGTCGGACGACGCCAGGTAGCCTTCGCGCTCGGCGAAGGTCGTTCCCTGGAACCTGTACCGGTATATCCCCTCGATGCTGTCGAGAAGGGGCGTCTGCTGCATGCCGAGCTTCACCCAGCTTCCTTTCGGCAGCCAGTCGTCGAGGTTGAACTGCATGTACGCGTACTTGAGGCGGTAGGTCAGGCTGCCATCCAGCGACGTGCCCGGCACGTTGGCACGCGTCACGTCCGGCGTGATACGGAACGCGACGAGGTGCGAGATGGTCCCAGTCACGTTGATATAGGCGCGGGTCACGTTGAACGAACTGGTGTGGATGTCGTTGCCTGCGGCGTCCTGGGTCGGAGGCGCCTGCTGATACGTGTAGTCCGCGAAGATGAGCGCACCGATCTTGATCGCGGGCGTGTCATCGGGCGGCGTGTAGCCTGCGGCTGGCGTCACCTGGGCACGGGCCGTCCGCCCGGCGCCCAGCACCAGGGTCACCGCAACGAGGATGAGCAACCACGCCCTGGACGAACGATTGGGTGCGGCGTCTGCGGTCTTCAACTCAGGCTCCTTTGGTGAGAGCACGGAATGCACAATCGACTCAGCCACACGATGATACTGGCCAACTGTGTCGGCAAGTGATCCGCCGAGTAACATCCCGGTTAATTGTGAAACAGGGGGAGGCTGGTGCCGGCGGCTTCGTGTACGGCTACGCCTCCGCGCCGGCCGGCCGCCGGGGCTCGAAGTCGCGCCCCGGGTTCTTGGTCGCGGCTTTCGAGACCTCGCACGCGCGCTTGTACAGGGCCTCCTGCGCGCGCACCCGCTTGCGGGTCGCCGGCTCGACCCGCGCGTACGACCCGTCCGGCAGCAGCCGCCGCGCCTTGACGTTGTCCTGGAAATACGTCCCGAGGATGTCGATCAGCCGGTCCCGGCACTTGGCGTCCTCGACCGGGACGAGCAGTTCAACGCGGCGTTCGAGGTTGCGCGGCATCCAATCGGCACTCGAGATGAACACCAGCGCCTCGCCGCCGTTGTGGAAGCAGAAGATGCGGCTGTGCTCGAGGAAGCGGTCCACGATGCTGACGACCGTGATGTTCTCGCTCAAGCCCTGGACGCCCGGCCGCAGACAACAGATGCCCCGGATGTTCAGGAGCACCTCTACGCCGGCCTGTGAGGCCTCGTAGAGGGCGCGGATGATGTCGGTGTCGGCCAGGGAGTTGGCCTTGGCCGTGATTCGGGCGTCGTGTCCCTGCTTTCGACGTTCGGTTTCGTTCGCGATCAGCTCGAGCAGGCGCGGCTTGAGGCCGATGGGCGCCGACTCGATCTTCCGGAAGCGGACGGGCTGGGAGTAGCCGGTGATCGTGTTGAAGAACGTCGATGCGTCCGCGGCGAAGTCCTCGTTGCACGTCAGCAGGCCGACGTCGCTGTACAAGCGAGCGGTCTTCTCGTTGTAGTTGCCCGTGCCGAAATGAACATAGCGGCGGATGCCGGACGGCTCGCGCCTGACGACGATGCAGATCTTCGCATGCGCCTTCAGCGTGCGCAGTCCGTAGATGACCTGGGCGCCGGCGCGCTCGAGCGCCTTGGCCCACTCGATGTTGCGGGCCTCGTCGAAGCGGGCCTTGAGCTCGACGAGCGCCGTGACGTGCTTGTCGCGCTCGGCCGCGCGGATCAGGGCCGAGATGATCGGGCTGTTCTCGCTGGTTCGGTAGAGGACCTGCTTGATCGCCAGAACATTCGGGTCGTCCGCCGCCGCCTCGACGAGCCGCTGGACGGGCTCGAAGCTGTCGTAGGGATGCACGAGCAGGACGTCCCCGCGCGCGATCACATCGAAGACGTTCTCGTCGCCCCCGAACTCCGGGGCGGGCTGGGGCGGCCACGGCTCGATCTTGAGGTCGTTGAAGCCTGCCATGTTCGCCAGGCGGAACCAGGCGGCCAGGTCAATCGGGCCGGGGATGGTGTAGACGTGCTCGGGCAGGACCTCCAACGCCCTGGAGAGGTAGTCGGCCGCGGGCGAGGCGGCCGAGCCGATCTCCAATCGCACGCACGCGCTCTGCCTGCGCTCGGTGAGCACGGCCTTCATCTGCTCGAGCAGGTCGCCGGCCTTGTCTTCGCGCACGCCCATGTCGGCATTGCGCGTGATGCGGAAGGGAACGCCCTCGAGAACGGGCTCTCCCGGGAAGAGCCGCGCGAGACAGGCCACGATGACGTCCTCGAGAAGAACGTAGTGATAGCCCTTCTCCGTCGGGAGCGTGATGAAGCGGGCCAGTCCCCTCGGTACCGCGACGACGGCCAGCCGCCCGTCCTTGTCAGAGGCGGGGTTCTGTTTGAGCCGGACGAGCACGCTCATCCCGAGGTTGGGGAGCAGTGGGAACGGATCGTCGGGCTCCAGCGACATCGGCGTGACGACGGGGAAGATCTCGTGGTCGAAGTGGCGTTCGACGTAGGAGTGCTGCTGGGGGTTCAGGTCCTTCATCCGGAGGCGGCGGATGCCCGCGTCGGCCAGCCTCGGCTCCAGGTCCTCCAGCAGGCACTTGTACTGGTCCGCGGTCATTCGTCGTACGATTCGGCCGATCTCCTTGAGCTGCTCCGCTGGCGCGAGCCCTGCGATATCGGCCTTGGCCTTGCCCTGCTCGACGAGTTGCTGGAGGCCGCCCACGCGGACCATGAAGAACTCGTCCAGGTTCGAGCTGACGATGGCCAGGAACTTCAGCCGCTCGAGCAGAGGCAGGCCGGGGTCGAGCGCCTCCTCCAGCACGCGCCGATTGAAGGCCAGCCAGCTCACCTCACGGTTGAGGAAGAGAGCGGCGCGCTCAGCCATTGCCCGCCTCTTCGGCCGTCACGCGGCCCTCCGTGAGCACCACCGGAAGCCCATAGATATCCTGGAACAGCGCGCCCTTCTCCTTCACGGCCAGGCGCTCGACGGTGAGGTCCTCGACGTTGTTCACGGTGATCACGAACTGGTCCTTCTCCAGCGCGCAGGACAGATCGCGTGCCTGCTGGAGGTGATTCCGGTCGAGCGCGTCGGCCACGCGGAGGATGGCGGCCATCTTGGACACCGCCAGTCGGTCCTCCTGGCTCAGCAGGCTGTACTCGACGTGCGCCAGGCTCGGCAGAGCCCGGCGATGGTAGCGCGTGGTCATCGCGACCAGCGTCATGTCCTCCCGGCTCAGGCCAAAGAGGTCGCTGTTCAGGATGAGGTACATCGAGTGCTTGTGATGGCTCCGGTTGCTGATGAACCCTCCGATTTCGTGGAGCAGGCCCGCGACTCTCAGCAGGAACCCGAGGCGCGGCTCGAGCCGGTACTCCTTTTCCATCGCCTTGAACATCGTCATGCAGACGTCGGTCACCTGCCGCGCGTGCTTCTCGTCGAAGCGGTACTTTTCCCCGAGCTTGACCGCCGACCGGACCACCTCCTCCGCGAACGTCTCGGTCCAGGACCTCTGCAGGGTCAGGTCGCGCAGGAGACCGTCGCGGAAGGTCGTCTTCGGCACGACGATCTTCTCCGTCTTGAACGCGCGGGCGATGTGGACGTAGGCGAGCAGCGCCGGGCCCACGGTCTCGGCCTCCTCGTAGGTTATCTGGTACCTGCTGACCAGCTTGCCTGCGGACAGGGAGATCATCTTGTCCGCGAGCGCGGCGAAGGACTTGAGGTCCAGCGAGGCGAGGCTGATGCTGTTCCAGTCCGGGCAGAGCTGGGCGGCCGCAATGCGGGCGTCGGCAGACATGGCGACCATGACCGGCGAGCGCGCCTCGGGACAGTCCTGGTGCATCTGTTCCACCGTGCGGCCGATGTGGTAGCCGAGGAATGTCTTGATGCGCTCGCTCGGCGCGCGGTAGTGCTGGAGTGTCTCGCGCAGGCGCAGCGCGCCCATGCGGTAGGAACTGGAGAAGGCCACATGGCCCTGGCGCATGAAGAGCAGCTCCGTGCTGCCGCCACCCAGCTCGACGACGAGCGCGTCACCCTGGGCCAGCTCCGGCTGCTTCTCCAGCACGCCCTCCGCGGCCAGGAACGTCAGGCGGCTCTCCTCGGCCTCGTCGACGATCCGCAGGCCGATGCCCGTGGCGATGGAGATCCGGTCGCGGAAGTTCTCCCCGTTGTCCGCCTCGCGAACCGCGCTGGTCGCGATCGCGCTGATTTGGGCTGGGTCGGTGATGCCGTATTCCAGCATGACCGTGCGAAAGCCCCTGAGGATGTCCACGCACTCGCGAATCGTGGACGGCTCGATCCGGCCCTTGGTGAACGTGTCCTTGCCGAGATGCACGCCTTTGTGGAGCGACTCGAGCTGCCGGATCTCGCCCGGGGCGCCGATTTCGGCGATGACGAGGCGGATGGCCGTCGCGCCGACGTCGATGACGGCCACGCACCGCGGCTTGTTCTCGCCCGGTGCTCCGGCATCAGGCGGAACCGTGCCGATTGCTGGCCTCTTTGGGTTCATGGCTCACCATCTCCACGGCCGTCCGGGACCGGTACGCTGCGAGCAGTTTACATCACGACACTCGTCCGACACTGAATCGTCCGGGATTGCCGGTACAATCGTGGCTGAGCGTTGGAGACAATCGTGGAACAACCGGATACTCGTCTTGACGAAGAGTTGCGTCGCGGCGCGCAGTACCTGGCCCACCGTCTGACACCGACGGCCGGCGCCATCCCGCGAATACCGGGAATTGACATTCATGGCGTGACGCTTCCGCTGAATGGCGTGGCGGGCGGCGATCTCCTCACCTATGTGGATTTCCAGGAGCGCTTCGACCTGGATGCGCGCATCCGGCGCGCCCTCAGTCTGAAACACGAGGACATTGCACGGGTTCTTCAGAAGCTCAAGCACACCGGCGGCATTCTGGTCGCCGACGTGGCCGGTCACAACTTCACCGACGCGGCCAGGGCCGCCATGCTGCATCAGGCGTTTCACACCGGCGCCCTGTATGAAATGGATCTCAACGGCCAGATCACGCTGCGTCTCTTCGAACAGATCAATACACGCTTCTGCAAGTCCTCCACGCTGCGTAACCTGGCCGCTGGCCCGGACGATGCCAGCTACATCACCCTCATCTACGGCGAGATCGCGCATACGGGCAGGTTCAGTTTCGTGAGCGCCGGGCATCCGCCGCCGCTGGTGTTCTCACGCGAATTCGACCGTTTCGTCGAGGTGAGCCAGGACCGGCTGGTCAGCTACTCGCCGATCGGCCTGCAGCCGGGCGAAGACCACGCCGACGCGAAACGCTATGAAAGAGCGTTGGGCTACAAGAAGCGCTACACGGTCAACAATCTGAACCTGATGGGCCACGGCGACGTGTTGCTGCTCTACACGGACGGGCTCGTCGAGCCTCTGTCCGCCTACACCCAGGCTCAGTTGGAGCAGGTCGTCTCGAGGGTCAAGGATGGCAGCGCCCAGATGATCTGTGAGGCGATTGTGCAGGATCGTCACGCCACCACCGCGCAGACCGACGACCTCACGCTGGTCGTGATCAAGTACCGCTAGTCGGGGGAACCGATGCAGCGACGGGTCGCCGCCGGCCCGATTGCCGCGCGCCGCGCGGCGTGACATCATCCCGCGTGACCGGCGCCGGGGGACGACGATTCTGGGCCATTCGGCGGCGTGGCTCACCCGAACGGAGGCGGAGCGTGGCTGTCAACTGGTCGGAAGTCAGATACCGCGGCGATGTGCAGGACGTCGAAGAGCTGACCCGCACCTACCGGCTGGCCGACTACCTCGACACGTTCGAGGAGAACCGCCGGCAGATGGACCGGGGGATTCGCGAGAAGCTGATCAAGCACGGCATCCGGCTGAGCGAGCGCATCTCGCCGCGCATCTACCGCCTGTTCGGCGAGATCTGCTCGCGGTTCGGCGTCGAGGCAAAGGCCGAGGTCTTCTGCCTGCCTGCTGCGGAAATCAACGCCTTCGCGACGATCGACATTCGCGAGTCGCGGACCTACTCGCTCATCGGCGTGACCTCCAGCGCGCTCGAGCGGCTGGAGGACAGCGAACTCCGTTTCATCCTCGGGCACGAACTCGGGCACATCCTGTTCGGCAACAACCGGCTCGACGGCCTCATCTCGACGAACCAGGAGAACCCCGGACCTGACGGTCCTCCCGGCGTTCGGCGAGAGCCTGTTCCTCCGCTGGCGGAAGAAGGCCGAGATCAGCTCCGACCGCGCGGGCCTCCTGGCCGGCGGCGACTTTCGCGACCTCGGCGACCGCGCTCCTCAAGGCGACGTTCGGCCTCAGCGAGAAGAACCTCAACCTCGACGTCGAGGCGCTGGTCAGCCAGGTGGACGAGATCAAGGGGCACCCGGAGCTGATGGCAGAGGCGTTCGCCTCGCATCCGCTGCTGCCGATCCGTCTCAAGGCGCTCGAGCTGTTCTCCCGCTCGGACAAGGCGCGGCGCAACGGGGTGGAGGTCGCGGGCACGGCCCTGACCGACCCCGAGCTCGAGGACGCCATCGACGAACTCGTGCGGCTGACCCGGCGGTTCCCGTTCCGGCCGGTGGAGCAGGCGATGATGCAGGTCGTGGCGCTCGGCGGCGCGCTGCTGCTCGGCGCGGACGGCGAGGTGAACGACGACGAGGTGAAGATCCTGATCCAGATCCTCCACCGGTTCTTCACCGACGAGCCGGAGACGGTGATCGTCACCGATCCGGCGGTGGCATCAGCGCGTCTGCCCGAGGCGATTGCCGTGCTCAACGCCGAGGGGGACGCCGCCGCCAAGAACTTCGTCCTGTCGCGCCTGACCGACATCGCGCTCGCTGACGGCGCCCTGATGGACGCCGAGAGCGCGGTCATCCTCGACCTGGCGCATCAGCTGGGCCTTCCCAGCAAGGCGGCGTACAGCCTGGTCATCGGCGCCGCGCAGGCGATGGGCTTCCGCAGCGACGTGAAGCTGAACCGCTTGTCCGAAGAGGTGCGGCGGAGCCTGCAGGTCGGGTTCAGGAAGGCCGGCGCGCTGCAGCCGGTCGAACGGGAGGGAGCGCTCGGCAGCGGCGAGCCGCTGGGACTGCTGTGGTAGGCTGTGCGTCGCATGCCCGATGTGCGAGCGCCACACTCACGGTCTGCCGAGCAGGCGAAACAGCCCCGACCCGCTGACCTCGGAACGGCCGGGCTCCGGGGCACACTCGCCCAACTGCTGAAGGTGCGCGCCGGCGTCCACAAGCTCGAACGCGCCGTCGCCAGGTCCCTGGCGACGGTCCACCCGTCCTACCGCGCCAGCGCCCGGAATCTCGTCCACTACGTGGCGCTCCGCCGCTACGACATGCGGAAGGCCCAGCGCGTCCTGGCCGAAGCCGGCCTGGCATCGCTCGGGCACTCCGAATCGGCGGTGCTCGCCAATCTGAACGCTGTCATTCGACTGCTGCGGACTGTGGCGGGTGTGCCCGGGCGGTTGGACGGCGAGTTCCGACCGCCGGTCGCCGTGGAGGAGGCGCGCGAGACCTTGCGGCGCCATACCGAAGCGCTGCTCGGGCCCAAGCCGCACCGACGCACGGCGCGGATCATGGTGACGCAGCCGACCGAGGCTGCGACCGACTACGAATTCGTCAGGGAGCTGATCTCCCACGGCATGAACTGCGCGCGCATCAACTGCGCGCACGACACGCCAGAGGTCTGGGCCCAGATCGCCCGAAACGTGCGCCGCGCGTCCAGTGATCTCAGCCTGCCGTGCCGCGTCCTCATGGACCTCGGCGGTCCCAAGATCCGCACCGGCAGGATCGAGCCGGGCCCACCCGTCGTCAAGTGGCGGCCGGTTCGCGACCGCCTGGGGCGGGTGGTCGCGCCGGCCACGATCTGCCTGGCAGCCCGTGGCCGCGAGGTGGCGCCGCGGCCGGGTGTCGCCGTCACGCTCATTCTGCCGCGCGCGTTTGTCGATGGCCTGAGCGAGGGCGACTGGATTCGATTGTGCGACACGCGAGGCGCGCGCCGCTCGATTCGGGTCGTGTCCCGCGCGGACACGTACGCCCTGGCGGAGGCCCGAGAGACCGCCTACGTCACCAACGGGACGGTGCTCAACGCCAGCCGCCGCTCGCGCAAGAAGCACGGGTCTTCGGCGCGCAAGGCGGCCGTCCGCGGGATTCCTCGAGAAGACCAGCCGCTGCTGCTCCGGCGCGGTGACGCGCTTATCGTGACGCGGAGCGCCGCCGTGGGCCGCGGCGCGCAAGTCGGCGCGGCCGGGCGGGTCGAGGCTCCGGCTCGGATCGGGTGCACCTTGCCGGCTGCCATCGCTCACGCGAAGCGCGGCGAAGCCATCTGGTTCGACGACGGGAAGATTGGCGGGGCAATCGAATCAGTGCACGACCACCACCTGGTGGTGCGGATCACGCACGCCAGGCCCGGCGGCGAACGGCTGCGGGCGGAGAAGGGGATCAACCTGCCCGACACCCACATGGACGTGTCGGCCCTGACCCGTCGCGACCTCGCGGACCTCGCCGTCGTCGCCCGTCACGCCGACATCGTGGGTCTGTCGTTCGTGAGGAGCGTGGACGATGTGCGACGGCTGCAGGCGCGCATGGCGCGGGTGCGCGGACGCTGCCGCGGCATCCTGCTGAAGGTGGAAGCGCGGCGAGCGTTCGAACTGCTGCCGGAGCTGATCCTCGAGGCGATGGTGAGCCCGGCGATCGGAATCATGATTGCGAGGGGGGACCTCGCGGTGGAGTGCGGCTACGAGCGGCTGGCGGAGGTGCAGGAGGAGATCCTCTGGATCTGCGAGGCCGCCCACGTGCCGGTGGTCTGGGCGACGCAGGTGCTCGAGACCCTTGCGAAGACCGGCCAGCCCTCGCGGGCGGAGATCACGGACGCGGCGATGTCGGAGCGTGCGGAGTGTGTGATGCTGAACAAGGGGCCGCACGTGCTCGAGGCCGTGGACCTGCTCGAACGGATCCTCCGGCGCATGGAGGCGCATCAGCACAAGAAGCGCGCGATGCTGAGGCGGCTGAGGTGGTGGTCGCGCGTCGAGCGGCGCATCGAGGGCTGGCGCGCGCGGGAGTAAGCCCGGCCGGCCGCAAACCGGGAGCCGGGCAGCGGCGAGCCGCTGGGCCTGCTCTGGCAGGTCGAAACACACGCGGGTCTGAAGACCCGCGCTACGGGCGGACGCCCCCGCCTGCCGCGCGGGCAGGCCGAGTTGCGTCGTCTGGCCGCAGTCGTGGATGCCGTTTACGGCGGTGAGACGGCCGGGGCACCGATGCGCCGTCGTCGGGCTGTTCGGTGTGGTCGAGGTCCACCGCTTCAAATGTCAGCGTCTTGCCGAGGAGTCTCTCCAGGGGCGCCGCGTGTCGAGCCGCCGCCCATCGCTCGAGTTCGGCAGGTCCGTGCGCGCGAAGCACGAGGCGGAAGCGGCTGCCGGTCGACTGCAGTTCGACCTGCGCGACCACCTGGCCGTGGCTCCGGTCGAGGCTCTCGGCGAGACGCAGCATCGCCGACCCGACGCGGACCGCGCGCCGCCCGTCCAGGGGCAGCGAGGACAGCGACTGATTCGACTTCTTCGGCCGGCCGCGGCGGTGGTACTGCGCCATCAGGGCGATGGCTTCCACCTCTTCAGGCTCGAAACCGCGGAGCCCGCCGTGGCGAATCAGGTAGTACGAGTGCTTGTGGTGGTCCTGGTACGCGATGTGTCCGCCGATGTCGTGCAGCAGCGCCGCGTATTCGAGCCACTCGCGCGCGCGATCCCCCTGCTGGTGAACGCCGCGGGTCTGGTCGAACAGCGAGAGCGCCAGGCGCGCCACGTGCTCGGAGTGGCTCCGGTACCAGCGGCACCGTTCGCCAAGCTCGACGATGCTGCGCCGCCGGATGTCCGGATAACGTTCGATGGTGGCGATTCGCTTTCGATTCCGATCGATGTAATCGAGGATGAGCCCCTCGCGAAGCGCGAGGTCGCAGAGCGTAATCTCCCTGGCGTTGAGCAGCCGTACCACGGTGTCGAGAAGGACCGCACCCGCGACGACGAGATCGGCGCGGCGCGAATCGAGGCCCGGCAGGCGGAGCCGCTGCTGCATGTCGAGGTCGACCACCTGCTTCCGGGCGCGGTGGAGGGCCTTCGCCGGGACCCGCGTGTGGTGGATGGTGTTGCCGTCGAACAGGCGGCGGCCGGCGAGGGCTACTTCACCGAGGCTCAAGCTCGTGCCGGACGTTGCGATGACCCGGCTGAAGCCGGCCGCGATCAGCTGTTCCGCAAACTGGCCGAATTCGGATCGAACGTGTTTGACCAGGCGGCGTTCGTCGGCCTTCGACAGAGGATCGCTCGACACGTAGCGATCGGTGAGTCGAAGAACCCCTACCGGGAATGTGCGGGCCAGGTGCACGTCCGTCGATGTGCCGAGCGTGACCTCCATCAATCCGCCGCCGATGTCGATCACGACGGTTGTGCCGCTGCTGGCGTCGACGCCGTAGACGGCCGCCTTGTGGATGAGGCGGGCTTCTTCGACGCCCGACACCACGAGCGGCCGAATCCCGGTCCTCTTCTCGATGGCTGCCAGGAACTCTCCGCCGTTCCGGGCTTCGCGGACGGCGCTCGTGGCAACGGCGAGAACCTCCTCCACTTCCCGCGACGTCGCCAACTGCTTGAAGCGGACGAGCGTCTCCAGGGCCGCCGCGGTGGCCGCGGGCGCCAGGGCGCGCCCGCCGAGGCCCCCGGCGCCGAGCCGCACCATGTCCTTCTCCCGGTCGACGACCTCGAAGGAGAAATCGGCCTTCACCTCGACGACGACCATGTGGATGGAGTTCGTGCCGATGTCGATGGCGGCAAGGCGCATGGAAAGCGAAACCCCCGCGGTGCCGGCGTGACGCTCCGGAGGTTCATATGTTACCGTGAACGGAGGCGCGCGCCGAACATCCCATCTGCAGGGCGGCCGACGCTCCCATCATGCGGTCTCTGGCCGTCAAGCGTGCGTTCGCGCGGCGTGTCGCGGGCTCTCGAACGCGAACTTCCCGGTGCGCTCGAACACGACGTCGACGCGCTGCACCGGTCACGGGTCGCGTCCCGTCGCCTTCGCGCCATTCTGCCGGTGCTCGGCCTCGAACGGGTCGAGGGCGCCGACGATGGCGCGCGTACGGCCAAGAAGCGCGTTCGGCGCGTGACGCGCGCGTTGGGGAGCGTCCGGGAACTCGACGTCGCGATCGGGATCCTCGGCGAGGTCGAACGGGCGTACCCGGAGCTGGAAGAGGTGGTCTCGGCGGCAAGGGTGGAGATCGACAACGACCGACGGTCGCGCCGCGAGGAGATGGCCGGTCAGCTCGAGGACATACAGGCTGAGACGCTGGCCGCCGACCTCGCGACGCTGGAGACGATGGTCGGGCACGAGTCCGCGGCGGCACGTTCGGCCTCTCTGCGCGAGCGGCTGGAGCCGCGCGTCGAGCGACTGGAGGCTGCCATCGAAACGGCCGGCGCGCTCTACGCGTTCGATCGCCTGCATCTGGTGCGCATCGCGGTCAAGCAGCTGCGATACACCCTGGAACTCATCCACGAGTTCGGCAGGGTGCCGACCAAGCGGCCGGTCAGCACGCTGCGGCGGTTCCAGGATCTCCTCGGGCGGCAGCACGACCTGGAGGTCGTCGCCGGGTACGTTCGCCGGCTGGCATGCACCGGGAGAGGGCGGTTCGGGGCGGAGGTCGAGCGGCTGCTGGACGTTCTGTCACGTGAGACGAGGGAACTTCACGCGGAGTACCTCGCCGAGCGTGGGCCGCCTCGCGGACGTGATCGCGGGGTGCCGGGGGCAGATCGATCGACGGCTGGCGGAGAAGCCGCCGGAGCGGCGCCACGCCGCGGGGAGCAGTCATGCCGGATAGATGCAGCCTCTACCTTGTTCGCCACGCGATCGCCGCCGAGCGCGGCGACGAGTACCCGGACGACTCGAACGCCCGTTGACGGGCGAGGGGATGGTCCGCTTCAGGAAGGCGGCACGGGGTCTCGTCGAGGTCGGCGTGGAGGTTGACCTGATCCTGACGAGCCCGTTCGTGCGCGCAAGGCAGACGGCCGACATCCTCTCCGAACAGCTGCGCGGGAACCCCGCGGTCGTCGAGACGAACGCGCTGATCCCAGGCGCGGCGCACGCCGACTTGATCGCCGAGCTGGCCAACCACGCGAAGCGATCCGCGTTGGCGCTCGTCGGTCACGAGCCCGGGATCGGGATGGCCGCCGCCCGGCTGGTGGGTGCGAAGGGGGCGTTCGCGTTCAAGAAGGGAGGCGTCTGCCGCATCGAGGTGACCAGCCTGCCACCCGCAGGCCCCGGGCAGCTCGTGTGGTTCGTTCCCCCGAAGATGCTGGTCGGCGTGAAGGGCTGAGTGCTTCGCACTCCGTTGGCGATATACTTTCTGGTGGCGTCCGGGTCGGGACGCGCGTCACGTGACATCGGAAGGAACGGAATGGACAACGGCATCCCGCAGGGTCCTCGAGTCTACCTCACCGACACCAACGTTCTCATCAACGATCCCGATTCGCTGACCAAGCTCGCCCGCGGCAACACCCTGGTCGTTCCCTATCCCGTTGTCCGCGAACTCGACGGCCTGAAGGACAGCCTGAACGGCGTCGGCATGGCCGCGCGGCGCGTCGCGCGCATGCTCGACACTTTTCAGGAGGGCAAGTCGTCATCGGTGATGGCCAGCGGCATTCCGATGCCCGACGGCGGGCACCTGGTGTTCGACGACAACCTGGTGCCGAAGGAAGACACCTGGGACGGGTTCGACCCTCGGAACAACGACGACCGGATCATCGGCATCGCCAGGAAGTGGACCCGCCAGCGGCCGAGTGCGCGCGTCAGCCTGGTCACGCGCGATGTGGCCATGCGCGTCAAGGCCCGCCCGCTCGGCGTGAACGCCGAGGACTACAGGGACGACAAGAAGATCTCGTCGGTGGACGAGCTGTATCCCGGCACCGCCACCATCACGATTCCGGACGACTACCACGGCCTCCTCACCGACCTCCATCGTGAGGCGCGGCTCGAGGCGACCCGGGTGTTCGAGGTCGGCGCGAGCCCGCAACTGCTCGCCAACCAGTGCTGCACGATCGCGACGGAGAGCACCGGCAAGGTCGCGCTCGCGATCTTCAAGGCCGGCCAGCCGGCCTACTTCCGACTCGTCCGGAAGCCGGACAGCGAACGCGGCATCGTGCCGATGAACGTCGAGCAGCAGTTCGCGATCGCGCTCCTGTCGGATCCCGACATCCCGCTCGTGACGCTGGTCGGCAGGGCCGGGTCGGGCAAGACGCTGATGGCGCTGCTCGCCGGCTACCTGCAGCTTCGCGAGGGCTACGGCCGCCTGATGATCTACCGGCCGAACATCGAGATCGGGCAGTCGCTCGGCTACCTGCCGGGATCGCTCGAGGAGAAGTTCGCGCCCTGGACCCGGCCGGTGTTCGACAACCTCGAGCTGGTCCTGCGCGGCCAGACGCGCACGGGGATGGCCGCGGGATTCGAGGAGCGGTCGAAGGGCGGGCGGGAGGGTAAGAAGGAAGAGGCCGCCCGGCACCACAACGACATCCAGGATCTGCTTGCCCGCGAGGTCGTGCAGATCGCGCCGATCTCGCACCTGCGCGGCCGCAGCATCCACGACGCGTTCATCATCGCCGACGAAGCGCAGAACATGAACCACCACGAGGTGAAGACGCTGCTCACGCGATCGGGGCAGGGCACCAAGATCGTCTTCACGGGCGACCCCGACCAGGTGGACCTGCCCGACTCCAGCTCGATCACCAACGGCCTGATCCATCTCGTGGAGCGGTTCAAGGGCCAGGAGGAGTTCGGCCACGTCACGATGACGACGACGGTCAGGTCCCGCCTCGCCGCCCTCGCCGCGAATCTGCTGTAGGAAGGCGCCCGCCTCCGCCCGCGCCCGTCACTTGCGGGCTACGGCGCGGCTCGCCGCCGCGCCACGTGCGCAAGCGGCTCGGCTCTCGGCGTTACACGAGCAGCAGCGCCACTGCGCTGAGGCCGACGACGAGCCAGGTGGTCGGCACGAGACCGGCCATCGGCACCAGCGCCAGGCCCGCGAGAAGCGAGCCCAGCGCGCCGCCCGCGAGGTCGGCGCCATAGAGGCGCCCGGGCGCGGCGCGTCCATCGGCCGCCGTCGAGGCCGCCGCACACGCAAACACGCCCGCCACCGCCACCCCGACGCCGAACAGCATCGCGCCTGTGAGGACGAGACCCATCGCAGGCGCCGGTCGCCAGCAGGGCCACCGTCAGTGCCCCGGAGGCCGCCGACGCGGCGAGCAGCCCGGCGGTCGCCAGCCGCACCCGGCGTTCGCGGCGGGGCCCGGACAGAAGCCGACCGAGGCTCCACGCTCCGACCGCGAGTCCCGCCATGAACGCCGTCAGCAGGATGCCGAGTCGTTCGTAGAGCGCACCGCTCCTGGCCTGGTAGGCCAGCAACAGCACCGTTTCGAGCACCATCCCCGAGAATCCCGCCACGCCCGCGAGCAAGGCGGTGCGGATGCCGCGCCGCCAGCCGCGCGAGCGCGAAGACGATGACGACCGCCGCAATCATGATGTAGCGCGGGTCTTTAGACCCGCGATCGGCGTCGCGCGGGTCTTCCCTGGGCGCCGAAGCGCCTGGCGCGAAGGCGGCAGCCCCGCGATCAGGGCGGACGACCCAGCAACCCCGGGAAGAACTTCGCCAGCCAGGTCGCCGCCGCGACCTGGTAGGCAATCGGCCTGGCATCCGAGTTGGGCGCGGTGCCGTCGGTCGACAGGTGACGAAGCGCGTCGCGGCGGTCGTTCTCGAAGAGGTACTCGAGGTACGCGGGGCGTGACCAGGCGCGTCGAAAGGCCTCGAGCGCGCCATCGCTCGCGAGCACTGCCGCGTCAGCCGGCAACGGGTCGCCTGAAGCCGTCACCACCGCGCTGGCGCCCGGCAGGATCTCCATGAACGGGAAAGACAGACCCGGCCGCCGCGAAGATGCTGGCTGCTCGAAGCGAGGCGAGCGGCGTGAGGAGGTTCTCGGGCATGTCGAGCTTGAACGCCGACGATGCCGCCGCCGGCGAGCCTCGCTCGGCATTCGGCGAAGAACTCCGCCGTGTAGAAGCGATTCGACTGGCCCGAGGTGGGCTGCGGCATCGCCACGACGATCAGATCGGTACGGCCCGCCCGCCGGAGGAAGCGCGCGGGGATCGTCGAACACTATCGTCGGGCCGGACGGCCGCCGACCGCCGGCAACGTCCACGTACACCGCATCCATCTCGACGACGTCGAGCCGCTCCGGCCGGTGCTGCCGGAGTTCGCGGTCGAGCCGTTCGACGCTTCCGCCGAGCAGGAGGATGCGGCGCGGCGCCTGGTGCTGGAGCGCGGCGATGTGCGCCAGTTCCTCCTGGCGCGCCGTCTCGCTCTCATACACCAGCACATCGTCGACAAACACGGCCGTCTGGTTGCCCGCAGAGGTGGCTGTGATCCGCGCGTACGCAGAGTCTCGCGACTCGACGGCGGAGGGGTGCGACCACGCCGTCATGCGGAGATCGAGGCGAGGGGCGAGGACAGGTGGCGACGGCGGTGAGGATAAGCGCCGGTGGCAGGAGCCGGCCCCGGACGCCGGCGAGGAGGACGCAGGGAACAAGCCCGGCCACGAGAACTGCCAGCGTGAACGTCCGCACGCCGCTGACGAACGCGATGGTCGCGAGTGCCGCGCCGACGCCAGCGCCGGCGCTCTCGACGGCGTATGCCCAGGCGAGCGAGCGTCCCTGCGCCGCTGCGAGATCAGCGGCCCAGCGGAACGCGACGCCGAGCGCCAGTGACGCCGGCAGCATGGACGCGGCGAGCACGAGTATCTGGTCTTCGAACGGCAGGTAGGCGCCGGGGACGCCGCCGAGCGCGAGGCGGCTGGCGCGGACCACCGCCACCTCGGCAGGGAGGGCGACGGCGGTGGCAGCGAGCAGCCACGACAGCCGGCCGGATGTCGCCCCGACACGGCGCGGCAGCCATGCGGAACCGGCAGCGCCGCCGGTCATCCAGGCCGCCAGCGCCAAGGCGTAGACGAGTTCGACGCCGTAGAAGGCGACGTTCAACTCGCGGAGCAGGACGACCTGGCAGAGGAGTGCGAGCAGGCCGACGAGGAAGAGGCGCATCACGACGTCACATCACTTGAAGTCGCCTTCCTTGAACACGTCGGCCTGGAACGCCGACAGCCTGGCTCCAGCGCGCCAGCATCCGGCCGGCATGCCGCCCTTCAGGCACAGGTTGTCGAGCATCTCGTCGCGCGTCCAGTGCTCCTCGGTCGCCACCTGCGGGAGGAAGACCGCCGAGCGGCCGCCCTTCTGCAGCAGGACGCCGTCACGGCCGACGACGATGGCCTGCGGGCCGGCGACCTCTCTGAACGGTGTGAGGACGGAGATCTCGACGTCGAGGTCCTTCAGTTCGCCCGGCGTGACCTTCTCGAAACGGGGATCTTCGAAGGCGGCCGCCAGAGCCATGCTGCCAACCAGCACGCGCAGCGGCCGGTCCGGCGTCATCTGGCCGATGCAGCCGCGGAGCGCGCCGCGCTTGCGGAGCGTGACGAACACGCCCTGCGGCCTCTCGAGCGACGGCGAGAAGCCGCGCGCGAGCGGCACCGCCCCCGTGTCGAGATAGCGCCGGATCGTCTCGCGCGCCAGGGCGAGCATCTGCTTCTTGTCCGCCGGCGTGGGCGGGAGCGCCACGGCCGCCGCCTGGTGAGGCGCGACGACGTGGTGTCGGTGCCGGGTTCGCCCGCCGAGAACGCGACGGCGCCGTAGCCGACCACGCGGTCGGGCTCGCCGATCGGAAGGTCGCCGGAGTTCGCGTAGCTCACCACGCGTCCCCGCGTGGCGCCCGAGCGCACGAGCGGCCACCATGGCGGCCATGACCGGGGCCTCGCCGCAGGCGCACGTCACGAGGTTGGGCACATCTCGCGGCGACGCGGAGGCCGACGGACCTGACGCGGTCCGGGTCGAGGCTGGCGATCGCTTCGAGCGTCCGGCGATCGGCCAGGACCGCGTCCTTCCAGGACGGGTAGTGGGAGAGGTCGGAGCTGGCGACGATCAGCGCCCGGCGGCCTGCCAGCAGGCGGCCGAGCGTTCGCCCGAACCGGTTGACCACGCCGGCGTCGTCGCTGGCCACGATCGCCGCCACGATCGACGATGTCGGAAAGAGGCGCTGCGCGAACGGGATCTGCACCTCGACCGAGTGTTCACCAGCGTGCATCGCGGCATCGGCCACGCAGTCGGCGTCTTCTTTGATGAGGGCGGCCGCAAGCGCCTGGTCCACCTTCGCCACGCCGAGCGGCGTTCTGATGCCGCTCCCCGTGAAGACGCCGACGCGGCCGGACCCGACGCCCGTGTGATTCGTGCCGAGGATCACGACGGTGTCGTACTGATGCGAGGCCGCCTGGCGCCACGCGTCCGCGGCGATCTGTCCGGAGTACACGTAGCCGGCGTGCGGCGCGACGATGGCGATGGGCGCGTCGCGTGCTGGCGGCACGGCGTCCTTGAGGACCGCGTCGAGCAGCGCGTTCAGCGCGCGAGCGTCGGCCGGGTAGAACTGGCCAGCGACCGCCGGCTCCCGCACGCCCTGGCCGCCTGCCCGCCGCACCACATCGCCCAGGCCACGGCCGGCAGGCATCGCGACGAGCCGAGCGCCGCGCGCCCGCGCGGCGGCGAGCGCTCGCCGGGCCCGCCGCAGCCGAGCGCGCGGAGCCGTGCGCGTGGCGGAGGCGCGAGCCGCGAGCCGCAAGCCTGTCATATCCACACCCCCGCGATCTTCTGCCCGCAGTATCCGCACGCGCCGTTCTTCAGATGCATCTCGTTCACGAAGAAGTTCTCGCGCAGGATGACGGCTTTCCTGCAGGACGGGCAATAGGTGTGGTTGCCCGCGTGCCCGGGCACGTTGCCGACATACGCGTACCGGATGCCCTTCGCCATCGCGATGTCGCGCGCGCGTTCGAGCGTCGACACTGGCGTCGGCGGGAGATTCATCAGCTGGTAGTCGGGGTGAAACCGGGTGAAGTGGACCGGCACGTCCGGGCCCAGCTCGCCGGCCACCCACGCGGCCAGCCCCTGCAGCGACTTCTCGGAGTCGTTCAGCGTGGGCACGACGAGGTTGACGATCTCCAGGTGCTTCCCGCTCTTCGCGACCTGCTTGATGCTCCGCAGAACGGGCTGCAGCTCCGCGCCGCACACCTGCCGATAGAACTCCTCACTGAAGCCCTTGAGATCGATCTTCACGGCCGACAGGGCCCGGCAGATGTCCCCGAGCGGCGCTTCCTTCGCGAAGCCGCAGCTCACCATCACCGAGCGGATGCCGCGCGTCGCGGCCGCCGCCGCGACGTCGAGCAGGTACTCGACGAACACCGTCGGCTCGTTGTAGGTGAAGGCGATGACCGGCGCGCGGCGCGACGCCGCCTGGCCCGACGATGTCCCCGGCCGGCGTGAACGGCGCGTCGAGGTCTCCCGGCGTCGACTGCGACAACTCCCAGTTCTGGCAGAACCGGCAGCGGAGCGGGCATCCCGACGTGCCGAACGACAGCGCGCTGCTGCCCGGCAGGAAATGGTAGAAGGGCTTCTTCTCGATCGGGTCCAGGTGCACCGCGGCCGGGTGGCCGTAGACCAGGCTTCGCAGTTCGCCGTTGACGTTCGCCCGGGCGCGGCATCTCCCGCTCTGGCCCGCGCGGATGTCGCAGCTCTGGGCGCAGAGGAGGCAGCGAACGGTCGTCGCCGTGTGAGCATGGGCCTTCGCCGCAGCCGGGCGATTCGCGTGGCACGCGCCGCAGTCGGCGCCCGCCAGCGTCGCGGTCGTCCAGTAGCGGGCTCTCGGGGCGGTGTTCAGGAGATCCTGTCCCGGCCTCCGAGCCACTCGGCCCAGGCGGCGGCCGGGCATGCGGCCAGGCCTGCCGCTGCGGACGCGGCTCGACCGGTCGATTCCAGGAACGCACGCCGGGAGGGCATGGGCCAATCCTACACCTGTCCCGCGTGCTAGGATGAGGCCGTGCGGTCGACCGCTCTCTAGGAAGGTGTCCGTGGCCGTCACGATTGACGTGGAATACGTGGGCGATTTGCACTGCGAGGCCGCGCACGGGCCGTCCGGCAACCGCCTGGTGACCGACGCCCCTGTGGACAACGGCGGCAAGGGAGAGACCTTTTCGCCGACCGACCTCGCGGCGACAGCATTCGGCACCTGCCTGGTTACGATCATGGGGATCGTCGCCAGGCGGCACGGATGGGACCTGACCGGCACCCGCGTTCGCGTCGTCAAGGAAATGACGTCGGCGCCCACGCGGCGCATCGGCGCCCTCACGGCGACCATCTCAGTCCCGGCAGGGCGTGTGACGGCTGCCACCGACCGCGTGTTACTCGAGCGCGGCGCAGAAACCTGCCCGGTCCGCCAGAGCCTGCATCCGGATGTGAAGGTGACGATGGTGTTCGAGTGGGGAGACTCGGGGAATCCGGCGATCTCGCGAAGTGCCGATTCTGCGATCTGAGTTCCGGCGCACCGACGTCGAGATGTAGCGCGGGGCTTCAGCCCCGCGGTTGAAGGAGGGGGGCATGACGGTCAGTGGCGACTCCATCCGGCAGTTCGTGTCCGAAAAGACGATCGCCGTGGTCGGCGCGTCGGCGACCGGCAAGGGATTCGGAGCCTACGCGTACTCGGAGCTGAAGAAGCGGGGCTACCGCGTCATGGCGGTCCACCCGACCGCCTCGGCCGTCCACGGAGACTCGTGCTGGCCGAACTTCGCCAGTCTGCCTGAGCCGGTCGAGCGCGCGCTGGTGGTCGTGAAACCGGAGGCCACCGAGGCGGTACTGCGCGACGCGGCAGCCGCCGGAGTGCGCCGAGTCTGGGTTCAGCAGGGAGCCGAGTCGCCCGCCGCGCTTCGTGCCGCCGAGGAACTCGGCCTGGACGTCATCCACGGCGAGTGCATCCTGATGTTCGCCGAGCCGCTGGGCATCCACGGGATTCACCGGTGGATCTGGAAGCTCATCGGGAAGATCCCGCAGTAGTCGGCGGTTCGTGCTATCGTTGGACAAGAAAGTCGATCACTGAGGAGTATGCGATGAGACTGGGCATTCCTGAGCTGATACTGATCCTTGCGATCATCATGCTTCTGTTCGGTACGAGCCGGCTCGCGGGTCTTGGCAAGGGATTGGGCCAGGCCATCCGCGGGTTCAAGAGCGAGGTGGGCCCGAAAGACGACACACCGGACAAGCGGTAGGATCCGTTTCGCCTTCCCGCAGTTGTCGGCGATCGGGGCCCTCCGTCCGGGCGGTCCGATCGCCGATTGCAGTCCCGGCCGCTCCCACGCACAATCTTCCCCATGTTCCGCATTGGCGTTGATCTCGGCGGTACGAAGATCGAAGCGATTGCCCTGGCCGACGATGGGAGCATCCCGGTCCGGCTGCGGATTGCCACTCCGCGCCACGACTACCGAGCGACGCTCTTGGCGATAGCGGGCCTTGTCAGTGAGATCGAGGCGCAGATCGGGCAGCGCGCCAGCGTCGGCATCGGCATGCCCGGCGCGCTGTCGCCGGCGACGGGGCTCGTCAAGAACGCGAACTCGACGTGGCTGAACGGCCAGCCTCTCGCCCAGGATCTCTCGGCGCTGCTCGATCGGCCGCTGCGATTTGCGAACGACGCCAACTGCTTCGCGTTGTCGGAGGCGAGCGACGGCGCTGCCGCCGGGGGCGCTTGCGTCTTCGGCGTCATCATCGGCACGGGCACCGGTGGCGGCGTCGTGGTGAACGGGCAGGCGCTGACCGGCGTCAACGCCATCGGCGGGGAATGGGGCCACAACCCGCTGCCGGCACCGCTGCCAGATGAACTGCCAGGGCCGGCGTGCTACTGCGGCCGTCACGGATGCATCGAGACGTTCCTGTCCGGGCCTGGCCTTGCGCGGGACCACGAGCGCGCAACCGGCCTGGCACTCGAGCCGGCCGAGATTGCGCGACGAGCCGACGACGGCGACGCGCAGGCGACGGCGACGCTCGAGCGCTACGAGGACCGGATGGCACGAGCCCTGGCGAGCATCATCAACGTTCTCGACCCGGACGTGATCGTGCTCGGCGGCGGGATGTCGAACGTCGCGCGCCTCTACCACCGAGTTCCCGCGCGCTGGTCGCGCTACGTGTTCTCGGACCGCGTGGACACGCGCCTCGTGCCGCCGCGCCACGGCGACTCGAGCGGCGTCCGCGGCGCCGCGTGGCTGTGGCCGGCGTAGGAGAGGGCGGTCGGTCGCGGGCGGGCCGCCGCAAGCCTCCGGTCGCCGCGGGCGCCCGCGCTCGCTCGCGCTCGACAGTGCCGAACCAGTCGCCTCGGCCGGTGTGATTCGCGTGAGCCAGTCGGCATCGCTTAGAGTGCCTCCGGGCAAGTCCGAGCCTGCGGCTCCTGGTTGGTGCATTCGACCGTCGGCACTGCTCGCATGCTCGCTCGCGCAGGCATCCCGCGACGCCCGTCGGCCCTCAGCGGCCGGCCACGAGAGAGCCAGGCGCGGACCGGGTCGGCGCGCAGGGCGACTTTCCCGGAGCCCGGAGCCGACGAACCGGGCCACGACTGGCGTCTCATCGCCGGCTCGTCCTCGGCGGACGCGATCACGCCCGTGCGATCAGCGTCTCCAGGTACCGCGAGCGCATCTGCCGGCTCGCCATCGCCTGCTTGATTGGCGGCAGGCGCAGAATCACGCCGAGGATGGCCGCCATCGCGCGATGGCTGGCCAGCGCGTGGTTGTCGAAGATCATGTCTTGCAGCTGTCCCCGCTCGATCGCCTGAAGCACAAACCGGTGCGTCGAGTTCAGCGGCGTGATGACGCGCTCGGGTCTTGCGGTCAGCCGAAGGCCGTTCTCAGGGCACGTGCCCACGCACACGCCGCACCCGAGGCAGGCTCCCTCGTCCAGCCGCGCCGACTTCCTTCGTGGCTTCCTCGGGTCGTTGGCCGACACCAGCGAGAGCGCCTCGACCGGGCATGCGTCCACGCACTTGCCGCATCCGTTGCAGGCCGCGTGATCGATCGCCAGGATGAAGTTGCTCGTGTGGACCGGGTGCAGGAATCCGAACCGCCGCGCCGCGAGCAGCGCCTCGCAGCAGCAGCCGCAGCAGTTGCAGATGAACGAGACGCGTTCCCGCGCGTTCTCGCCGAACTGCACGAGGCGCCGGTCGCGAGCCTGCTGCAGGAGGTCGGTGGCCTCGGCCAGGTCCACCTGGCGCGCGACGCCGTGGCGCACCAGCGACGAAGCGGCCGAGTTGAACGTCATGCAGATGTCGAGCGGCGCGTCGCAAGCCTTCCCGACATGCTGCATCTTGTGCCGGCAGTAGCAGACGCCGACGCCGATCGTCGGCGACGTCTTGACCACCTCGCTCGCGCGTTCGTAGTCCAGCACGTGCAGCGACAACGCGGCCGGCACCACGGCCTCGTTGACGAACACCCGCCCAAGCCGGGTTTCTCCGAGGCCGAACAGGTCGCGGACGAAGTCCTCTTCGACGTTCAGATACTGGTAGAGCAACTCGGCCAGCAGCTTCTGGTCGAAATCGTTCCGCACCCGCATCATCGAGAATTCGAAGAAGCCGGCCATGGGCGGCGGCAGCACGAAGGTGCGGCGGCCGTCGCGATGTTCGGTATCGAGCAGGATGGCGCGGTCGGCCAGCGCGTCCAGCACGCGGCGCGCGTCGGCCGCGGGCATCTTCCAGCGCCGGGCAGCGTCCTCGACCGTGAACGGCCGGATCGGCAGGAGCGCGACCAGCCCGGCTTCGCGCTCGCTGAAGAGGAGCGTCAGGATGCCGAAGAGGACGTCGGACGGCGGTGCGCCCTGCGGAAACCGGTTGAGGCGGTCCGCGAGGTCACGGTATGCGGATCGGACGGTCAGATGGGACATCGCAGGCCTTTCCGCGGTCGTCCGGGATGATACACTGCGCCGGTGACCTCACCAACCGACTACGCGCGGGCGAGGCGGCACCTGATGCGCGCCGACCCGATTCTCGGCGCGATCATCAAGCGGAAGGGCGTATGCGGCCTGGCCGAGCGAGGGGCCGAGCCGCGCCTCCGGTCGCTGATGCGCGCGTTGGTCTCTCAGCAGCTGTCGGTGAAGGCCGCCGAGACGATCTTCTCGCGGTTGCTGGCCCTCTTTCCAGGCGACGACGCATGTCCGACCCCGGAGGCGATTCTCCAGGTGCCGCTGGAGGCGCTGCGCGGCGTCGGCCTGAGCAGGCAGAAGGCCTCGTACCTGCACGACCTCAGCGCGCGCGTCGTGGCCGGCACGCTTCGGCTCGACGAACTCGACGAGTTGTCCGACGAACAGGTGATGGCGGCGCTGACCGCCGTGAAGGGCGTCGGCCGATGGACCGCCGAGATGATCCTGATCTTTCAGCTCGGCCGGCCCGACGTGCTTCCCGGTGGACGACGTGGGCGTGCTCAGGTCGATTCAGAATGTCTACGGCCTGCGCCGGCGCCCGTCGGAGAAGCAGGTGCTGCGGATCGGCGAGCGCTGGCGACCGTACCGCTCGATCGCCTCGTGGTACCTGTGGGCGGCGCTCGACAATCAGTAGACGGCTTAGGGCTCGAAGGTCAGGGCTCAGCGGCCTAGCCGGTCATAGTCGGTGCGCACCGCGCTCGCGCAGGACTGCGGCGACATGTGCCGCGACCATCGCAAGCTCAGGCGTGTGTCGAAGAGCCGAGGCACTGGTATCTGCGGCCTGTACCCGGCGACCAGTCGGCATCCGTCTGAGGAGCGGCGCGCCTCCGGGCAAGATCGGCGTGCAGCCGTGTCCGCGGCGGCGAACATGCGTTAAGGTTCTGCAGCCGAACCCGTGCCGAGGCGTCAACTGTCTCGCATGGCTGCGGTTCCGATGCCGAGACTCGCTATCTCGACCTTACCCACGCCTCGGGTTGCTCCGGAAGACACCCTACTCGAGCGCGGGCATCGCGAGCCCTCGGCCAGTGCGGCACGCTCGGGCGACGCTCGACCGGGACACGTGAGCCCCAGCGGCGCGCCCGAGCCTGAGCCTTGAGCCCGAGCCCTTCAGATCGTCCTGATCTTCTTGTACGTGGCGAGCACGATCGCCCCGAACACCATCAGCAGGACGCCGTCGACGGCGAGCACCGCGGGCGCCGAGAAGCGGTTTGCGAGCGCGCCGGCCGTGAGGCTGCCGAGCGGCATGCCGCTTCTGAACGCCAGCATGTAGATGCTCATCACCCGCCCGCGCATCTCGTTCGGCACGATGAGCTGCACCAGCGAGTTCGCCAGCGAGAAGACGACGAGCTGCGCGGTTCCCGCCACGAACAGCAGCGCGTAGCTGAGCGTCGGATTCGACGACAGCGCGAATGCCGCAATCACCGCGCCGAGGCCGATCTGGACCATGAGGGCGACCGAGCCCATGCCCTTGAACCGGCCCACCCACGCGACGATCAGCGCGCCGCCCACCGCGCCGGCGCCCTGGAACGCCATCATGCGGCCGTACTCGGCGACGCCCAGGTGAAACACCTTCTGGACGAAGACGGGCAGGAGGGTCAGCAGCGGGATGGCCAGGAACGTCGTCGCGAAGCCGACGATGGTGAGGCCGAGCAGCGGGCCTTCGTGCCGGACATAGGACAGGCTGCCGCGCAGCTGATCGAGCATTCGCTGTGCGGGGAGCGGCTGCCGCGCGGGCATGGTCAGCGCGAGGAGCGACGCGATGACGGCCAGGAACGACAGGCCGTTCACCGTGAAGCAGAAGACCGTGCCGTACGACGCGAGCGCGGCCGCCGCCAGCAGCGGGCCGATCACGCGCGCCAGGTTGAACTGGACCGAGTTGAGGGCGATCGCGTTCGGCAGATCCTTCCGGTCGACGAGCGACGGGACGAGCGACTGGTGGGCCGGGCCGCCGAACGCCTGCGCGCAGCCGTTCAGGAACGAGAGCGCAAGGACGAACCAGACGGTCATCGAGACGGCCCCGAGCGACGTCGAGGGGGCCGGCGCCGGCCGCACCACCTGGAAGTAGACCAGCAGGGCGAGCGTGAACGCCGACGTCATCTGGATGTACCTGGGACCCGAGCAGCACCCGTCGCCGGTCGTACCGGTCTGCGACGACGCCGCCGATCAGCGTGAAGAGCATGATCGGCAGCTGCCCGAGGAACGCGTCCAGCCCCAGGTAGAACGCCGAGCCGGTCAGCGTGAGCACCAGCCAGTTCTGGGCGACGCTCTGCATCCACGTGCCGATGCTCGACGTGCAGGCGCCGACCCAGAGGTTGCGAAACTGGGGATACGTGAGGGCGGCGGCCAGCCGGCGGAGCGGATCGGGCATGGTTTGAAACAGAGTGTCATGGTAGCACGCCGTTCCGCTTGACTCCGCATCTGACTTTCGCTATATTTTCTCCAGAGAAGAAAAAGCGAAATACGCGGGATTTCACCATGGCCCTGAACGCACTGGCCCGCACCGACCTCGAGGCGATGCTGCGGGCCCGAAAGCTCGACGGCACGCTTGCTCACCCCGGCATCGACGAGACGCATGGCCGGGCCTCGCTGCCTGCCGGAAAGGTGCTGCCGACCGGCCTGGCACTCCTCGACGAGCGCCTGGGCGGGGGGCTGCCTCGCGGCCAGATGTCGGAAGTGGTCGGCCCGCGTTCGTCGGGGCGGGCCACGGTGATGTGCGCGGCGCTGGCCGCGGCCACGGGGCGAGGGGATCTGGTCGCCCTGGTCGATCCGATGGACACCTTCGATCCGGCTTCCGCGGCCGCCTGCGGCGTGACGCTCGACCGCGTGCTCTGGCTTCGGGGCGACGGCACGACGATGGGGGCGCTGCCGCCGCGGGGGAAGGAGCAAGGGCCGTCGGAGCGGCTCCTGGATCGTGCGCTGAAGGCGGTCAACCTGGTGCTGCAGGCCGGCGGGTTCGACCTGGCCGTGCTCGACCTGTCGGAGATGCCGCCCGACGCCATTCGCCGGCTGCCGTTCACCACGTGGCCGCGCCTGCAGCGCGTCATCGAGGGCAGCCGCACGGTGTGCCTGCTGCTCGGGCCGGCGCCGATCGCGCGCAGCGCCGGCGGGGTGAGCATCCAGCTGGCGTCGTCGCGCCAGGGCGCCTGGAGCGCGCAGATGTTCCTGGGGCTGGACATCCAGGCGCGGGTCGTGCGCGCCCGCGTGGCAGACGAGGGCCGCTGCCGCCTGGCGGCGCGGGCGTAGCCGATATTGCGCACGGTGTTTCTTGTCCACGAGGTCAACCACAGAGGACACAAAGAGCACAGAGAAAAGGCGCGTCTGCTGAAGGCTTCGACCGGGCGGCGACGCCGCGTAGCGGCGGCGCCAGGCGGCCGAGCGTGGCGTTGCGGAAATGAACCCGCCGGTGTTCAATCGGGCTCATTCCCGCAGCGCCACGCTCGGCCTGCCGGGCCCTTCGGGCCGGCCCCGGTCGAAGCCTGCGTGACCGTTACGCGTGATGTTGTCTCGCATTTTTCTCCGTGTTCTCCGTGTGCTCTGTGGTTGTCCGGACGTGGGCGTTGTGCAGCGTGACGTCCCATGTTCGCCTGTCTGTTTCAGCCGACGTGTCAGCAGAGGCTCTTCGAGGCGGTGCCTCGCGCGGTGGAGGTGTCGATGCCGGTCGAGCGCGGCCGCACCGGCGCGTCGCTCGAGGCGCTGGCGCGGGAGTTCTCGCCGCGCGTGCAGGTGCACCAGGGCTCCGTGGTGTCGCTCGACATCGGCGGCCTCGGCCGGCTGCTTGGCACACCTGCGGAGATTGGCGATGAGCTGCGGCGCGCGGCGGCGGACCGCGGGCTGCATCCCCACATCGGCATTGCGCCGACGCGGACGGCCGCCCTGCTGCTGGCGCTGGCGCGGGCCGGCGTCACCGTGGTGCCGCCGGGCGGCGAACGCGCGGCGGTGGCGCCGATCCCGCTCGGCGTCCTGCGGCGGCTTCCGTCCCGGCCCGATGTGTCGGGCGCCGGTGGTGTCGACGTGGAGACGGGATCGGCGGTGGCCGACCGGCTCCAGCGCTGGGGCCTGAAGACGCTGGGCGATCTGGCGGGGCTGCCCGCCCGGCCGCTGTCGGAGCGGCTGGGGCAGACCGGCGTGATGTGGCAGCGGCTGGCCCGCGGGGAGGACCTGCAGCCGCTCGTTACCACCGAGCCCGAGGCGCCCATCGAGGAGACGCTGGATCTCGAGTGGCCGGTGGAAGGGCTCGAGCCATTATCGTTCGTGCTCGCGAGGGTCTGCGAGCCGATCGCCGAGCGGCTCGCCGCGCTGGACCTGGCGGCCGTAGTGCTGCACCTGTCGTGCCGTCTCGTCTCGCGCGAGACGGCGACGCGCGAACTGCAACTGCCGGCGCCGATGCGCGATCCCAAGGTGCTGCGGACCTTGATCCTGCTGCACCTCGAGTCGCACCCGCTCGCCGGCGGCGTCGATCGCCTGACGCTCCGCGTGGACACGGCGCCGGCCCGCATCACGCAGTTCTCCCTGCTGGCGCGAGCGCGTCCGTTTCCCGAGCAGATGGCCACGCTGCTCGCGCGGCTTTCGGCCCTGCTCGGGGAGGACCGCGTCGGCGCCCCCGCCCTTCTCGATTCCCACCGGCCGGGCGCGTTTCGGGTGGCGCGCTTTTCCGGGGGAGGCGACGGCGTTTCTTCGACGGCCGCCGAGCCCGGGGGGGCCCGCCGCGCGAGCCGCGCGTCGCGCTCTGCCGCTTCCGCGTTCCGGTGCCGGCCAGGGTGATGGTGCAGGCGGGGCGGCCCGTGCGGGTGACGACCGGGCGGCGCGGCCTCGACGGGGGAGCGGTGGCGTCGGCCGCCGGCCCGTGGCGCACGTCGGGGGAGTGGTGGAAGGCGGGAAGGCCGAGCGAGAGTCCCGAAGGCATGGAGTCGACGACGAGTGGGACGTGGCGACTGGGCCGACATGGCGGCATCTACCGCCTCTACCGCGATTCGGTCGCGGGACCAGTGGTTCGTGGACGGGATTGTCGACTGACGAACCATGTCCTACATCGAACTCCACGCCGCGTCCGCTTTCAGCTTTCTCGAGGCCGCTTCGCTGCCCGAGGCGCTCGTCGATCGCGCGGCGGAACTCGGCTATCCGGCCGTGGCGCTCCTCGATCGCAACGGCGTGCACGGCGCGCCCCGCTTCCACAAGGCCGCCCTGGCGGCCGGCCTCCGGCCGATCGTGGGGGCGGAGGTGACCATTGATCAGTGGATCAGTGGTCACGTGGCTAGCGGATCAGTCGGTCAGCGCGTGACGACTAGCCACTAGCCACTGCAACTGCCACTAGCCACTGCTTTCCGCCTCCCTGTCCTCATCGAATCCCGCGAGGGCTACCAGAATCTCTGCCGCCTGCTGACGCGCATGAACCTCCGGTCGCCGAAGGGGGAAGGGGCGCTGACGCTCGACGAGCTGGACGGCCACACCGCCGGGATGGTGGCGCTCGTCGGGCGCGAGGCGCTTCGCGGCGGGCGCCACGGCGTGGGCGGCCTGGTGGATCGCCTGGTCGGCCTGTTCGGCCGGTCGAACGTCTACCTGGAGTTGCAGCGGCACCTCGTCCGGGACGAGGAGTCCGACAACCAGGCGCTGATCGCGCTGGCGTCCGCGTTTCACGTCCCGCTGGTGGCCACCAACGGCGTACGCTTCGCGGCGCCGGAGGATCGCCCGCTCTACGACGTGCTCACCTGTATCCGCCACAAGACGACGCTCGAGGCGGCCGGGCGGAAGCTGGCGCTGAACGCCGAACGCTTCCTCAAGCCGCGCGAGCAGATGGCGGAGCTTTTCCGCGACATCCCGGAGGCGGTGGCCGGCACGGCGGCGCTCGCCGATCGGCTTCGCTACACGATGGCCGACCTCGGGTATCGCTTCCCCGACTACCCGGTGCCCGCGGGCGAGACGATGGCGTCGTTCCTGAGGAAGGTGACGGAGGTCGGCGCGCGCGAGCGCTATCGGCCGTATCACGACCGCGCGAGGGCGCAGATTGCGCGCGAGCTGGACCTGATCGAGAAGCTCGCGCTTCCCGGCTACTTCCTGATCGTCTGGGACATCGTCAATTTCTGCCGGCAGCAGGGGATTCTCGTGCAGGGCCGCGGGTCGGCGGCCAACAGCGCCGTGTGCTACAGCCTGGGCATCACGGCGGTGGACCCGGTGGGGATGGACCTGCTGTTCGAGCGGTTCCTGTCCGAGGAGCGCGGCGAGTGGCCGGACATCGATCTCGATTTGCCGAGCGGCGACCGGCGCGAGCGCGTCATCCAGCACGTCTACGAGAAGTACGGCCAGCACGGCGCGGCGATGACCGCCAACGTGATCACGTATCGCGGCCGCAGCGCGGCGCGGGAAGTGGGGAAGGTGCTCGGCATCGAATCGGACCAGATCGATCGGCTCGCGAAGGTGATGCCGCACTTCCACTGGCTGCCGTCGGACGGGGACGGGACGCTGGCCGCGCACCTCGCGGCGGTGGGCATCGACGCCGCGCCCCCGCGCATGCGGCTGTTCGCGGAGCTGTGGCAGCGCATCCAGGACCTGCCGCGCCATCTCGGGCAGCATTCGGGCGGCATGGTGATTTGCCAGGGGCGGCTGGACGGCGTCGTGCCGCTCGAGAACGCCAGCATGCCGGGGCGCGTGGTGGTGCAGTGGGACAAGGACGACTGCGCCGACATGGGCATCGTGAAGATCGACCTGCTCGGCCTCGGCATGATGGCGGCGCTGCAGGACGCGCTGGAGGGGATCAACCGGCGGCGTCCGCCCGACGCCCTGCCGCTGGGGTTGTGGAACCTGCCGCCGGACGACCCGGCCGTCTACCGGATGCTGCAGGCCGCCGACACGATCGGCGTGTTCCAGGTGGAGTCGCGGGCACAGATGGCGACGCTGCCGCGCCTCAAGCCCGAGCGCTTCTACGACCTGGTCGTCGAGGTGGCGCTGATCCGGCCCGGGCCGATCACCGGGCAGATGGTGCACCCGTACCTGAACCGCCGTGCGGGTCGCGAGCCGGTGGTGTATCCGCACCCGTCGCTCGAGCCGATCCTGAAGCGCACGCTCGGCGTCCCGCTGTTCCAGGAACAGTTGCTGCGGATCGCGATGGTGGCGGCCGGGTTTACCGGAGGCCAGGCCGAGGAACTGCGCCGCGCGCTCGGCTTCAAGCGGTCGCGGGAACGGATGAAGCAGATCGAGGTCAAGCTGCGTGCCGGGATGGCGCGCAACGGGATTACCGGGCCGGCGGCCGACCAGATCGTGCTGTCGATCACGTCGTTCGCGCTTTACGGCTTTCCCGAGTCGCATTCGGCCAGCTTCGCGCTGCTCGTCTACGCGAGCGCGTACCTCAAGGCGCACTACCCGGCGGCCTTCTACGTGGCGCTGCTCAACAACCAGCCGATGGGGTTCTATCACCCGGCCACGCTGGTGAAGGACGCCCAGCGGCACGGCGTGCGCTTCGCGCCGGTGGACGTGCAGCAGTCCGGCTGGGACTGCGCGGTCGAGGAGGACGGCGCGGTGCGGCTCGGGCTGCGCTTCGTCGCCGGCCTCCGCGCACAGGTGGGGGAGAAGATAGCTGGCAGCGGGCAGCTGGCAGCTGGCAGCGGATGGCAGGCTGGCGTAGGGCGGGTCTTCAGACCCGCCGACCGCTTCCGCTCAATCGAAGACCTCGTCGCGCGCACCGGGATCAACCGGGAGGAGTTGTCGGTGCTGGCCGAGATTGGCGCGCTCAGCGCGTTCGGCCACACGCGGCGGGAGGCGCTGTGGCAGGTGGAGCGGGCCATCAGGCCGGCGGGAGAGTTATTCGAAGAAGGGGTTCAATCTTACGATCTTGCGAAGTTGGAATCTTGCGAAGTGGTCAGTTCGCTCGACCCCAGTTCGCACGAGATCGCACGATTGCACTTCGCACGATTGCACTTCGCACGATCGCGCGATCGCAGGATCGCAAGATGATCTGTGTCCGCTTCCGGAAATGTCGTCCATCGAGCGCGTCGTGGCGGACTACGAGGGGACCGGCCTCACCATCGGGCCGCACCCGATGGCGATGCGCCGGGAAGAGATGAGCCTGCGGGGCGCGCTGCGGGCGTCCGACCTCCCGCGCCAGCGGCACGGCCGCCGCGTGCGCGTGGCCGGCGCCGTGATCACCCGCCAGCGGCCCGGCACGGCCAAGGGGTTCGTGTTCCTCACGCTCGAGGACGAAACCGGCATCGCCAACATCATCATCCGGCCCGACCTGTTCGCCGAGCAGCGCCTGACCGTCATCAACGAGCCGTTCCTGTTGGTGGAGGGCATCCTGCAGAACCAGGAGGGGGTCACCTCGGTGCGCGCCGAGCGGATGACGGGGTCGGGGGACGGCAGGTGGAGGTGGAGTCGCGGGATTTCTACTAGGCCCCGCCTTCGCCCGCCTCCGCCACAAACCGGCTACGGCGCGGCTACGGCGCGGCAGGTTACTTCCCGCGAAGCGACAGGGGCAAGAGCAGCCGAAGCTGCTCCCAGGGTAGCTCGTCCAGCGGGTTGGGGAATACTGCCGCCGGCGCCCGGTAGAGCACCTCTCCCAGCACGGGGTCGACGTCTGCCTTCCGCGGAAGCGGAGAGGGGAGCGGCGTCTGGCCGGTGAGCGCCGTCTGCGCGGTGTCGCAATTCGGGCACGGGCCCGCAAAGTGCAGCAGCCAGTCGACCGGTGTCGGAAGGGTGAACACCACAGACTCCGGCTTCGAGACCACGACGATCATGGTCCGGTCGATACGTTGCGCGATTCTGAATCCGTGTCCCGTCCTGCGCCACGAGCACCGGCCCCGCATACCGCTGCGGAGATTTCCGGACGAGCCGGAGAATCTCGGCGCGTCGGTCCCGGGACGACACCAGCGAGAGGTCGACGGTGTTCAGCGCGTCGGCCGTCGTGTCGACCATGACACGATCCAGGCGTCGGCCGTCGGTCAGGTGCACGACGATGGCGGTGCCCGGCTCGACGCGGGACAACGCCGCCCATCCGGTGCGCTTCTCGGCCGTCTCTGCGCCCGATGCCGGAGCGGCCAGCCACACGAGCGCGAAGAGCAGCGCCACCACGCCGCGCCGGATGTGGACGCTCTTCATCAGTCCCTCCCGCCTTCGCCCGCCTCCGCCACAAACCGGCTACGGCGCGGCTGCGGCGTGGCAGGCCCCGTCTTCGCCCGCCTCCGCCACAAACCGGCTACGGCGCGGCTGCGGCGTGGCAGGCCCCGCCTTCGCCCGCCTCCGCCACAAACCGGCTACGGCGCGGCTACGGCGTGGCAGGCCCCGCCTTCGCCCGCCTCCGCCACAAACCGGCTACGGCGCGGCTACGGCGTGGCAGGCTATTCCCTGTAGTTACCGAACTGCAGTTCGACGCCGAAGTCCTGTTCCCTGAGCAGCGCCATCACCGATTGCAGCTCGTCGCGCGAGGGGGACGAAATTCGCAGCTGGTCGGCCTGGATTGCCGGCTGCACCTTCCTGAGCTTCCGGTCCTTGATGTACTTGACGATTCCACGGGCCGCTTCGGTCGGGATGCCCTGCTGCAAGGTGATCACGCGGCGTACGGTGTCGTTCGCACCGCGCTCGATCTCCGCGCTTCAAGTTCTTGAGCGGCACCTTCCGGCGGACCATCCGCGTCTCCAGGACCTCCCACAACGCCTGCATCTTGAACTCGTCGTCGGCCGTCAGCGTGAGAGTGGCCGCGGTGCGGTCGAAATCGATGGCCGCCTTCGAGCCTTTGAAGTCGTACCGTTGGGCCACTTCCTTGCGGGCCTGGTTGACGGCGTTGTCCACTTCCTGAAGGTCGACCGTGGATGTGACGTCGAAGGATGGCATAGGGCTATGTTACCGCATAGGTCCAGAGCGGAACCGACCCTGAACGGGCGCGACCGCGCCCGAACGGGCGCTGAAGCCGGTCGAACGGGAACGTCGACCCCTTGTCGCCCTGAAACCATTGATTTCAGAGCGCTTACCGCTCACGATCGGCTTGCGAAAGACGGCGTTGTCTGGTACGATTTCCAGCTTATGCGCAAGGTTCCGCTGGGGCAGTCGCTCCAGATCATCCGTCAGGGTTCCCTGAACTGGCGGGCCGATCGTCCCATCGTGGTGTCGTTCGAAGTCACCGACTCGTGCACGTGCTTCTGCAAGCACTGCGACCACGGGGGCCTGCGTGACATGTCGCGCGACATGAAGCCGGCCGACTACCGCCGCTACATGGAGGAGCTGAAGCCGGTCGTTGTCCAGGTGTCGGGCGGCGAGCCGCTGATGCGCGACGACCTGTCGGACGTGATCCGGGCGATCCGCCAGCCGAACGGCCTGCCGTTCACCATCCTGGTGTCGAACTGGTCGCACATGACGCTGGAGCGCTACGTCGATCTGTGCCAGGCGGGCGTCGACCAGTTCAGCGTGAGCCTCGACTTTCCGGACGAGCGGCACGACGACTTCCGCGGCCACGCGGGCCTCTACGAGCACCTGAGCCAGATTGTCCCGGCCGCCGCGACGCTCGGCTACGACGATATCTGCCTGAACAACTGCATCACGTCGGAGAACGTGGAGTACATCAACGCCACGGCGGACAAGGCGAAGGAGTGGGGCGTCAACATCAACTACAGCGCCTATTCCGCGCGCCGCACCGGCTGCCGCGACTACTTCCTGACGACGCCCGCGCAGCTGGAGACGCTGCGCGGCGAACTGGCGCGCCTGAAGACCCGGATCGACAGCCGCTGGGTGACCAACTCGGTCACGACGATTGACGCGACGCAGCGCTACTTCGAGACCGGCGGGGCCGCCGGGTGCAAGGCCGGCCTGCGCTGGCTGGTGGTGACGTGCGACGGGAAGCTGCAGCCCTGCTCGATGCAGTTCAAGCGGTACGACCTGCACGACCAGGCGAAGATGGTCAGCGAGTTCACGGCGCGCAACACGTGCGACGAGTGCTATGTCGCGATTCGGTCGAGCCTCGACAAGCCGTTCTTCCAGCTGCTGGGAGAGAACCTCAGCGGCTTCTTCTCGTTCAGCAACAGCGCGCCTGGCAAATAGGCGCCCCCATCGGTACCGATTCGACGCCATGCTCCACGGCATCGGGTGTCTCGTGACGGCCGTGTCGCTGATTGCCGGGAGCCCGAACCTGGCGTCCGCGCCTGGCGCCGAGTTGTCAGCCCCTGCTTCCCGCATCGTCGGCCGTGTCGTCGACGGAAAGACGCGCGCCGGCATCGGCGCGGTTCGTGTGCGGCTGGATGACGGCCGGGCCGAAACGACCACGGCCCCCGATGGCGGGTTCGAGTTCACCGACGTTCCAGCCGGCCCGCACAGCATCGTCGCCACCCTCGAGGGTTTCGCACCGTCAGCGCCCACCCACATCGTCGTCGAGACCGACGCGGACGCGCGCGTGGAAATCGAGTACGGCCTCGGCGTGACGACCGAAGTGCGCGGCACAACGCCGGCGCCTCCGGCGGCTCCGCCACCGGCCTCACTCGGCCTGGCCGAGTTGTCCGGGCTGCAGATTGCGTCGGCGGTGGGCGGCCTCGACGACCTCCTGCGCGTGATGCAGCAGCGCCCCGGCGTCGCGGCGTCCCAGGACAATCGCAACGACCTCATGGTGCGGGGCGGCGGCGCGATGGAGACCGCGGTCCGGCTCGACGGGTTCGAGCTGCCGACGGCCAGCCACTTCGCGTGGCCCGGCGGCGCCGGGGGCGGACTGAACCTCATCCCGTCCGCGGTGGTCGATTGGGCGGCGGTCGAGACCAGTGGATTTTCGGTGGCGTTCGGCGAACGCGCCTCGGCCCTGCTCGACATCGACATGAAGAAGGGCGCCACGGCGGGTGTCCGAGGCCTCGCCGAGATCGGTGCCGGCGGCGTGCTTGGACTCGCCGAGGGCCGGCTGCCCGGGGCGGGCGGGCAGGCAGGCTCGTGGCTCGTGTCGGCGCGCCGGAGCATCCTCGAGGTCGCCTTCTCGCATGGCGATTCACGCGCCACGCCGAGCTACGTGGAGCTGATGGGGAACGTGGACGTGCCGTTGTCGTCGCGGCATCGGCTGCACGTCCTCGGGCTGCGGTCGTCGGACGGCCTGGATGTGACGTGGTCGGCGTCCGGGCAGAAGGACCTCGGGGGCGACCAGAACCTGGCCCTTGCGGGCGTCAGCCTGAAGAGCGCGTGGACGCCGAAGACGGAGACGCTGGTATCGACCGCCTGGTCGTCGTCGGAGATGACGCTCAGCGACGTGGAGCAATCGGTCAACAGCTTCACGAACCACTCGCTCGAGCACTTCCTCCGGGCGCGGGCGGAGGTTCGGCGGACCGTGACGCCCGCCGTCAATCTGGTTGCCGGCGTGGCCGTGAAGCGCTCCGACCTCGACTACGCACTCCAGGACGGAGCGTATCGAAACGAGTGGGGCATTCTCGTGCCGGCGGTCCGATCGTCCTGGAGCGATCGGTGGACCGACGTGGCGGGCTACGCTGAGACGGTCCTCCTGTTCGGTCAGGTGCAAGTTGACGCCGGCATCCGGGCGGATCACGCGGGCACAACGTCCGAGCGGTACGCCAGCCCTCGGGCGCGCGTCGAGTATCGCCCGGGTTCGAGGTGGCGGCTGATGGGCACGGTGGGCGAGTACCGCCAGGACATCCCGGCGATCTGGATCGGGTCGAACATCGAGAACCGCATGCTGGATCCCGTGCGCTGCCTCGGGTGGACGGCCGGTGTCGAGGGAGCCCCGTGGGGCGGCGTTCAGTTCTCGGTCGAGGCGTTCTCGAAGCGCTACGAGGGCTATCCGATCGACCCGAGCGTGCCGTCGCGTGTGCTGATCAGCGCTGGGGCGGACTTCGAGTCGCCGCTCGTCGGCAAGCTCGTGCCGTCGGGCCTCGTGAATGCGGACGGCCTGGACACGTCGCTCTCGCAGCAGATCGGCCGATCGTTGACGGTCGCCGTCTCCTATTCGTATTGGGATGTCAGCGAGTACAACCTCGAGAAGAACTGGATCAGGGCCGACTACGACATCCGGCACCAGGGTCGAATCTGGGCCGTGTGGCACGGCGGGAAGCGTTGGACGGCGTCGGTGCTCTGGCGCTACGCGGCGGGGCGACCGTACACGCCCTACGATGTGGCGGCGTCGATCAAGGCCAAGACCGGCCGTCTCGATCGCACCAAGACGAACGCGGTGACCTACGACGACTACCATCGACTCGATATTCGAGCCGAACGCCTGTTCGTGAAGGGGCGGGCTGCCGTGACGGTGTTTGGCGAGGTCATCAACCTCTACAATCGCGACAACATCCAGATGTACGACTGGTCGAATGCCGCCAAGGCTCCTCTGCCCATCTACCAGTGGGGCATCACGCCCGTCGCCGGCATCCGCGTCCAGTTCTGAGGCCGTCGGCCGGGCGCGCCGGCTCCACGCGGGAATAACGGGCCCGGTCCCGCTGTTCTACAGGCGTGGTGCTGACACGGAACACGTCGCCGTTGTTTTCGCAGATCCTGGCGCTCGCCTGCATTGTGTCGTGTCCGGCACTGGTCATGGCGCAGCCTCCGCAGCCGGTGGCGCAGCCCGTCGCGCAGCCGCCGCAGGACCCCGGTCCGGCGAGGCCTCCATCCGTCGTCCCGCCCACCGACCACCTGGATTCGGCGGTGGGCTTCGGCGTCGTGACGGCCCCGCGGCCGTACATCGGCGCATCCGAGGCGGTCATTCCGGTCCCCTCGGTCAGCGTCCGCTACAAGTGGCTGTTCGCCGAAGGGATTCGCGGAGGCGCGCAGTTCCTCCGCCAGGGGAAGCTGGCCGGGAACGTCTATCTCCAGGCGAACTTCGAGGGGCTCGATCCCGAAGACAGCCCGTTTCTCGAGGGCATGGAGAAGCGGTCCATCTCGGCCGACGCCGGCGTCGAGGTCGTGTACCGGGCGCGCCCGGTGGGCTTTCGCGTCAACGTGCTGACAGACGTGCTCGGCAAGAACAACGGCCAGGAGTTCAGCGTGCAGGCGGTGACGGGCGCGCCGCTCGGGTCGCGCGGGTTCCTTCTCGCGAGCATCGGGCCGCGCTGGGTCAGCGCGAACCGCGTGGACTACAACTACGGCGTGCGCGAGAGCGAGGCCACGCCGGACCGGCCCGCGTACACCGGGACGGCCAGCTGGAACTGGGACCTGACGCTTGGCGCGAGCCTTCGCCTCAAGGGCAAGTGGTCGCTGTTCGCCCTGTTCAGCCGCGAAGCCTTCGGCAAGCCGATTGAGGACAGCCC
This sequence comes from uncultured Acidobacteriota bacterium, assembly GCA_963784455.1. Taxonomy (GTDB): domain Bacteria; phylum Acidobacteriota; class Vicinamibacteria; order Vicinamibacterales; family Fen-181; genus FEN-299. The sequence continues at coordinate 66,474 of CAWARN010000023.1, forward strand.
GATCGTGGACCGGACGGCCGGCTACTCGCTGATCTCCTCGCTGACCTACACGCTGCGGTAGCCGGGCCGGCTGGAAACGGCCGCGCCGCTACCGCTTCTTCACCGCCGTCATCATGATCTCAACCAGGCCGTCGGGCGAAACGAGCCCCGCTTCAACGGTCAACCGGGCCGGCAATCCCTGGCTCATCAAGGACAATGCAGGACGGCGCCGCGCGGGAATCGAGCGGCGGTTTCGATGACGATGGGAGTTCGAGCGGCATGATACAGCGGCGGCGTTCGACACTGCACGGGTGGGGCGTATTCGCGACGGTGCGGATCCCCAAGAACACGCGCATCATCCACTACGCGGGCGAGAAGATCACGCACCGCGAGAGCGCGCGCCGCGAAGCGGTCTACATGGCGCAGGGCCGCATCTGGTGCTTTCATCTGAACAGCCGGTGGGTGATCGACGGTGGCGTTGGCGGCAATGACGCGCGGTTCATCAACCACTCGTGTACCCCCAACTGTTACGCGCAGATCGTCGACGGCGTCATCTGGATTCGCGCGGCGAAGACCATGGAGCCCGGTGACGAACTGACCTACGACTACCAGACCGCGGGCGAGAAGAGCATCCAGTGCCGGTGCCGGGCGGCGTGCCGGACGAGGTTGTAGTGCACCTGTTCTACCTGCACGGCTTCGCGTCTTCGCCGGAATCGGGCAAGGCGGAGTGCCTGCGCGCTCGGCTGGCGCCGCTCGCCATCCCGCTACACGCTCCGGACTTCAACGAGCCGGACTTCTCGTCGCTGACGGTCAGCCGGATGCTGGGGCAGGTGAGGGCCGCGGTGGCCGCGTTGCCGCCCGGGCCAGTCGGGCTGATTGCGTCGAGCCTCGGAGGGTTCGTCGCCATCCACGCGGCCGCCTCGCAGACGGCCGACTTCACCCATCCGATCGCGGGACTCGTGCTGCTGGCGCCGGCGGTGGACTTCGCCTCGGGGCGGGACGGATGGCTGACCGCCGCCGAGTTGGAGCACTGGCGCATGACGGGGTGGCGCGAGGTCTTCCACCACGCCTTCGGCCGGGCCGTTCCGCTGCACTACGGTTTGTACGAGGACGGCCACCGCTTCGATGCGTTCGCCGCCCGGTTCAACACGCCCACAATCGTGTTTCAGGGGGACCAGGATACGGTCGTGAGCCCGACACGGGTGAGGGAGTGGGCGGCGCCGCGGCCGAACGTCCGGGTTCGCTTGCTGGCGGACGACCATCGGCTTCAGGCGCACATCGACACGATCTGGACCGAGAGCGCCGCGCTCTTCGGCATTCCGACGAAGTAGCCGATGCCGACTCGGTCGTCCACCGCGGCGGCTGGGTGTCTCGTTGCCGCGGCGCTTCTGGCCCTACCCGCGCTCAGTGGGCAGAAGCCGACGCCACCCTCTGCGGCGCCGGCCTTTCGAGTCATCGACCTCCCGTCGGGCCGGACGCTATCGGCGGGGCGCGCAGATTTGCTGGGAACGCCCGTCCTGCCAGGCTCCGTCATCAAGATCGTTACGCTGGTGGCGGCGCTCGAGAGTGGCGTCATTGGGCCAGACACACGGATGCTCTGTTCGCGAGAGGTCGTGATCGACGGGCGGCGCGTGCCGTGCTCGCACCCCGACCTTCGGCGCCCGCTGGGGCCGGCTGAAGCGCTCGCGCATTCGTGCAACGGGTACTTCGCGGCCGTCGCGCGGAGGTTGAGGCGCGAGGCGCTCGACCGTGCGCTCGTCCAGCTGGGGCTGCCACCGACGCTGCCGTCGGTGTCGCTGGTCAGCGCGGCCCTCGGCATCGATGGCGTACGGATTCCGGCTGACCGGCTGCTGAGCGCGTTCGTCCGGCTGACGACGGGAACGCCCGGGCTCGGCGCGGAGACGCGGCGCGTGGTGATCGAGGGACTGCGCGGCGCTGTCGAATACGGCACGGCGAGCGCCTTCTACGAGCGCGGCATCAGCGCCCTGGCCAAGACGGGAACCGCCGGGATGCCGGGCGGCGGATTCGAAGGGCTGCTGGTCGCCGTGACGCCGGCGGACGCTCCGACGAGGGCGGTCGTGGTCATGGCTCCTGGAGGCGCCGGCTTCGACGCGGCGAGAATCGCCGCCGACTTGCTGGGCCGCGGGGCAGCGTCGTCCGAGTCGGGGTGGTGAAGCGAGGCGGCTATGACGTCACAGCGATGGGCCTGGAGGATATGTCGGCCGCGTCGTGAGCGCAGAGGCCGCGGCAGGGAGCGGACTCGAGGCGCGGAAGGCGCTGGCGATCGCGGTCCGCACGTTCGCCGTGCGGAACCGATGCCGGCATGCGAGCGAGGGGTTCGATCTGTGCGACCTGACGCACTGCCAGGTGGTGGCGCTCGAACCAAGGCCGGCGACGAGGCCGCGCCGAGGCCACGAGCGGACAGGCGCTGTTCGCGTCGGGCCGCCCGCCGAGGTGTACTACACCGCGTCGTGCGGCGGTAAAGCGAGCGCCCGTCGGAGGTGTGGCCCGGCGCCGACGACCCGCCCTCCCTGCCGGCGTAGCCGGAGCCCGAGTGCCGCGGCGGCGACACGTGGCTGACTGACGTGGCTGCGCCGACCTCGAGCGGGCGCTCGTCGCGTCGGGCGCGCGGGGGCAATAGTGCGCGAACTCGTCGTCGTCGGTCGAAGCGTTCGGGCAGGGTCGAGCCGCCTGAGCGCCGGGGGCTTCGAGCCCGCCGAGATCAGCGGCGAAGACTTCCGGCTGGCGGTGGGCCGGACCCTGGGCTGGCAGGTGCTCAAGAGCACGTTGTTCGATCTGGCACGCACATCCACCGGCTACCGGTTTCGCGGCGGCGGGCGCGGTCACGGCGTAGGGCTGTGCGTGCTCGGGTCGGCGCGGCTGGCCGCGTCAGGACGAACGGCGCGGAGATCCTGGCCGCTACTTCCCCGGGGCCGAGATCCGCGCCGCGGCGCCGGAAGCGGGCCGCGGCAGGACGGGTCGATATCGCGGTGCCCGCCGGCGAGGAACGGGAGCGCCCGTGTCGAGGACTAGCCAGGCCGGCCTGCGGGAGTTCGCGGCGAAGACGGGCGTTCCGCCCCCCCCGCGTCCAGCTCGTCTTTCATCTGACGGTGGACGCCTACATGCGCGCGAGCGGGAAGCCGTGGTGGACCGGGGGCCACGAACAGGAATGCGAGTCGATTTCATCCCGCTCTCGGCTCTTCGAACGCGGGGCCTGCTGGAGCGACCTTCCGCCACGAACTGGCGCACGTCGTGACGCGCGAGAGGCTGGCGGGCCGCCCGATCTGGGTTCAGGGAAGCCGTCGCGATGAACCTCGGTGGGGTCCCCCGATACGCTGCCGCGGCGGCCGCGCAGGCCCGGCGCGACCGACGCGCCCGATTCGTCCGCGACGCCCTCGTGTCCGACGGATGCAGAATGGGGCGGCATCCGACTCGCCGAGGCGCTGGAGAGGGCCTACGCGCGCGCGGGCGCCTGCTATGCCGCGCAGGCACTCGCGGGCGTCGGTGGGACGAGATCCGGTGAGGCGCGGCCTGCGCCGGCCCGCGGTCCAGTTACAGCTCCGTGATCTGGACGAGGGCGCTGCTCGGAAGACCTCCCGACGCACCGAGGACGAGAGCCCAGCCGAGATTCGCCAGCAGGTAGAGGACTCCCAGCTTCAGCGCGACGAACGTCGTCTCCTGCCAGTTCGGCGTCGAGCCAGGCCGGGCGCCAGTTCACGGCTCGCCACGGCAGCCAGGCGAACACGAGGAGAATCCCCGCCAGCGTCAGCAGGCGCCGAACCGAGACGGCGTCGCGGAGCCAGCCGGCGCGGCCGACGCCGGCGAATCCTTCGACGCGACCGCCACGCCAGTGACACGCCGAGCGACAGGCCGAGGAAGCGGACGAAGACGAGCAGCCAGCGAACCGCGGTGTGCAGCCATCCGGTGTTGGGCCACCCGAATTGCGCCATCAGCCACGCGTCGATCTCCCGCGGCGGCCGTCCCAGAGTCCGCCCGCGTGGGCGGCGAGGAACCACACCGCGGCGACGAGGGCGGTGCCGAGCCAGACGCCCGGCAGTGCTCCCGACCGCGCGCCGGGGCAGATCGCGCGCGCGCGCGTCCGCTCGCCAGGCCAGGAGGCCGACCGCTTCGACCCATCCGAAGAGAAGGACCGCCGCAACCGCGGTCAGCGCCGACGCGGCGAGCATGGCGACGTTCGACTCGGGAATCGGCCAGCAGCAGCCAGTACAGCCCGGCGAGCACCGCGTGGCCGGCGGCCAGCCAGCCGGCAATCGCGATCAGGCGTGCGGTCATTTGGTCGTCCCTCCCGTTCGCGGCGCGGCGCCGACGGTCAGCGTCTGCGGGTCACTCGAAGCGGTGGCGTCCGGCACGTACATCGCCGAGATCTGCGCCGGCATCGCCCTGAACACGCCGGGCGTCGTCACCTTCAGCAGGTAGACGAACTGGTAGTGCCCGGCCGTGAACGACTCCTGGAAGAAGACGACGCGGTCGTCGCGGTACTCGCGCCGGCTGCCGTCCCAGAACTCGGTCTTCTTCTCGAGTTCGTAGAGGCCGGTCTGCTGAATCGGCTCGGCGCCCGCCGGCAGCGGGTCCTCGATCACCAGATACCGCCAGTCGTTCGAACCTGCCGCGTCCACGCGCACCAGCAGCAGGTCGCCCGGCTGCGCGGTCCCGTTGAACGGCGTCTCCCGGTAGACGATGCGGTCCTGCACGCGGACCGGCGCGAGCGAGAAGTACTTCCGCACCAGCGCGAGCTTCCGCGAGCCGGTGCGCTCGGACGCTCCCGCCGTGTCGTAGTACTCCGCGGCCGCCGACCAGTAGACGCTGCCGCCGCCCTTCTTGCGGACCTCGATGGTGTTCGTGCCGGCCGCGGCCGGGACCGTGATGACCACCGGATCCGGGGCGGTGAGCGACGCGGGCGTGAAGGTGCGCGACCCGGCCGACGTGCCGTTCACCAGCACCTCGACGCCGGCGTCCGCGCCTCCCTCCTGCCGCGCGCGCATGTAGTCGAGCAGGCCGTAGAGCGCCATCGCCGTCTGCTTGGTGCTCGACCACCAGCCCCCGTAGTTCCGGTTGAGCAGGAGCCACCGCACCGCCGGCTCCAGCAGCGGGCTCTTCGGGTCGCGCGCCGCCAGGGCCTTCACGATGAACGCGGTGGCTTCGACGCTGGTGTCGCCGAAGTCGTCGAGCAGCGGGTCGCTCGTGACGCTCCACCACACGAGGTCGCCCTTCTTCTGGGCGCTGCGCGGTCAGCGTCCGTGCCAGGTCGTCCGCCGCGCTTGTCCTTCATCGCGTCCAGCGACAGCAGCAGCAGCGCCTGGCCGTACGGCGTCATCGCGTCGCGCCGGCCCCAGGCCTGCTCGACAGCCTTCGCGCCGCCAGTCTGGCCGGTCGCCCCGGCGGCCTCGCCCTGGCCGCTGGCGATCTGCGCCAGCGTCAGCACGTAGGCCATGTAGGCCTTCAGATCCGGCGCGGCGCGCGGGTACTCGTCGAACTGCTTCAGGAGCGCCCGCGTTCCGACATTCACGCGCCACTGGTCGACGCGGTAGCCCGCGCGCTGCGCCTCCAGCAGTCCGTAGACCGCGTATGCGGTCATGAACGGCTGGTTCTGATCCGTCTTCCACCACCCCCAGCCGCCGTCCTCGTGCTGGTAGTCGTACAGGCGGCTCAGGCCCTCCGACACCTGGCGATCGAGCACCTTCATTCTCTCGACAGGCGGGATCTTCAGCTGCTCGAGCGCTCGCGTGACCAGCAGGTTCGGGAGGAAGCTCGAGAGCGTCTGCTCCGTGCATCCGTAGGGATACGACGTGAGGAAGTCGAGCGCGCCCAGCATCGGCCCGGCCAGCGACGGTGCCAGCGACACGCGAACCGTCCGCGCCGCCGGGTTGGCGCTCGTCGGAACGGTCACGTCCGCCTTGCCGACGCCCTCACCGGCGATTGAGCCTGCCGCTCCCGCCGTGCGTTTCACACCGAACGGCAGCACCGGAATCGTCAGCTCGACGGCGTCCGAATCCACGTCGGTCGTCGCGGTGGCTGTGAAGACCGCTGAGCCGACGCGGTCCGCGAGGAAGCGCCAGTCGCTCCGGATCTCGCCGGCCTGCGCGATCTCGACGCGCTGCGGCTGCGGTGCGGCCTGTCCAGCCGGCACCGACACGCCGTCCGCCTTCATCGCGACGCTCACCGTCTTGTCGGAGGGCAGGTAGTTGTGCACGATGGTCGGCACGGCCACCTCGTCACCCTCCGTCAGGAAACGCGGCGTGACCACGCGCAGGATCAGGTCCTTGGTGACCGTGGTCCGCGCCACCGTCGTGCCGACGAGCGTGTCCGGTGTGACCGCGCGTGCCGTGACGCGCCACGTGGTGAGCGCGTCCGGGTAGGCGAGTTGCACCTTCGCGGTGCCGTCCGCTCCGGTGACGAGGTTCCCCGTCCAGAAGATGGCGTCGGGGAACTCCTTGCGCACCTGCGGCTGCGCCGGCCGGTCGCCCTTGAAGTCGGCCAGCGCCGTCGGACGCCGCCGCTGCGCCAGCAGCAGTTGCTCCGTGCCCGACCAGCCGACGAACGTGTAGTCGCGGGAGAACTCGGTGCCGACGCGGCTGTATTCGCGCCGGTAGAAGAACCGGAGCGGGTCGGTTGTCGTGTCCGGCTTCACGCCGTAGACTGCCTCGTCCACGACACCGAGGCTGACCTGCGCCCGCACAGGCTTTCCGGATTGGTCGCGCACGGTGATGGTGAACGTGGCCGGCTGTCTGGGTTTGGAGACCGGCTGGTCCGCGGCCACCGTCACCTGGAGTTGGCGGCTCACCGCCGGCACCGACACCCGCTTCTCGGCGCGGTACAGCCGGTCGTTCTTCAGATAGGCGAGGTTCACGAAGATGTCGCCGACGTCGCCTTCCGTCGATCGGCACCTCGAACGTCGGCCCGGCGGGCCGGACCACGCGGCGCCAGCCCACCTGCCTCGCTTCCTTCGTGATGAGCATCGCCGCCGACGTGGCATCGCCGGCGATCGTGAATCGCGCGGTCTCGCCGGGCTGGTAGCTCTTCTTGTCGGCGATCAGCTCGATGGATCGATCCGGCTCCCACCCCGCGCCGACGGCCCGTCCATAGACCCACACGCTGGCCTCGTCGGTGACGACGCGGCCATCGACCACCGTCTCGACCCGGAAGCGATAGCTGCCGGGTTCCTTCGGCATCGCCGCGGTCCAGGAGGCGCGTCCGTCGGCGTCGGTTGTCACGTCGGCGGTCGCCAGGCGCGTGACGCGGGGCTTGTCCCAGCGGCCCTGCGTCGTAGGTCAGGCGCTCGAACGCGGCGCTCACGCGCGCGCCAGGCTGAACGGTGCCCACGTAGTCCACGGCCGTGATGGACACGGTGCCCTGGCTTTCAGGTCGATACGCGTAGCTGTCCGTCCGGGCGACCAGCATGAACCGTCCGGAGGTCGCGTGGACGATCGTATTGCCCGACACTTCGCGGCTGCTGGCGTCGGTGACCCGCGCCTCGATCCGCACCGAGTAGTCGTGCCCCTCCTGGTTGGCCTCGAGCGGGACGGTGATCTCAGCCATCCCCGTGTCGTCGAGCCGCGCGGTGCCCTGGCGGGCTTCCTCTCCGCCGAACCACCACTCACGCCCCGACGCGTCGTCGCCTTCGTCCGACCAGCGGATCGGCGAGTAGTAGGGCTGCTTGTGGACAACGTAGGTCACAAGGCCGTTGGCCACCGGTTGGCCGAAGTAGTAGCGGGCGCTGACGGTGGCGACCGCCTTGCCGCCCTGGACGACGAACCGCGCGGCCGGCTTGGCAATGACCTCGAACTCCGGCTTGCGGTACTCCTGAACTTCGAAGCCGCCCGTCGCCTCGTCGCCTTCGCTCGCGACGCGGATGGCGTAGTGGCCGAGCGCCGCGCCGCGAGGCAGCGCGAGGCTGGCGAGCGCCGAGCCGAACTCGTCGACGGCCACCTGCTGCCGGAGCACCACCTTGTCGTTCGCGTCGCTGACGCTCACCTCGACCTGCTTGCGCTCGAACGGCGCCAGCCTGTCGGCGATCCGCCACCTGAGTACGCCTTTGATGTTCACCGTGTGCCCGGGCCGGTAGATCGGCTTGTCCGTGTAGATGTAGCCGGTCAGATCCTTCGTGCTCTGCTGGAACATCCAGCTGCCCGGATCGGTCGCGGCGACCTGCTTGCCGCACCGCACGATGGCCACGACGTCCTCGGGACGTGTGTCCGGGACGGCCGCCTCGTAGACGCCATCCGAATCGAGCGTCCCGGTCGCGACGACCGCGCGGTTGGCGATGACCGTCGCCGGGCACCCTGACACGGGTTCTCCGGTGAACCGGTTGGCCGCGAACATCACCATCTGGCCGGGTGACGACTTCGTGACGAGGCCGAGATCCGAGACGATGACGATGGTGTACGCCTTGAAGGGACCGCTCACCGCTTCGACGACGTAGACGCCCTCTCCCGGCAGCTGGAGCGGGATCGTCCGCGCCTCCGTGTCGCGCACCATCGGGAGCGTTTCACGCCAGGAGGCCACGAGCCGATCGCCGTTGAGCAGCGGCACCTGCGCGAACTGGCGGTACTCGAGCGGCCGTCGGAGCGTGATCTGGCTCTTGGCGGCAGTCTCTCGGCGTGCGCGGCGGTAGCTGTGGCTGAATTGACCGCGCAGGAAGCTCAGGACGTCGTCGCGCCGGGCCGCCTTCCAGCGGGCGATCCGCTCGAGGAGCGTCCGCTCCTGCGGCACGACGGGCTCTTCGCTGCCCAGGGCGTGGGGGTCGCGCAAGGCCGCAAAGAACGTCACGGCGTCGTCCACGCGGTAGACGCGGAAGTCGAGCGCCGTCACGCGTCGAAACAGCAGCGTGAACTCCGGCCGTTCCTTCGTCGTCGCGATGTGGCTGCTGGCGAGGGAGAACGCCGGACGGGCGTCCTTCGCCTCTGGCGGCTGTGCACCGGCGCGCGGCGGCAAGGCGCCTGCGGCGGCGACGAGCAGGACGGCAGCGGTCCAGTGAGCGAAGCGCGGTGTGTTCATAGGAACGCCAGGCGAAAGACGCCGACGAAGACCGGGTTGTCGGGGACCGGGCGCCACCTGGGCGCGGGGTGGCGCTCGAGGTCCCGCGCGCGGACCTTTCGCATGTCGCCGGTGCTCGCGCCGTCGGGTCCTGTGTGATACACGACCCAGTCGCGTGCGGACGGATCGAAGACCGACGGGCCGACGAAGACCATCAGATGATCGGGCGCAGTGCCCGTGTCCTGGTGGAAGTAGAGCAGGTCTCCGGGGCGGGCGGCGGCGATCGAGCGATCGACGAAGCGCGCGTTGTACCTGATGATCGTCCGCGCGTCGGCGAACTCGGCGTAGCGATCGTCGCCGACGCGGAACAGCGGCCAGCTGCCGTCGCGCGGCGATGGAGGATGACGCACGTCCGGGTAGGCGGGCATCCCGGGCACTGCCCACTGCCGAAGCCACTCCGTGCTGTGAGCCCGCAGGGATTCGCGCAGCGCGTGCCGCACGAGGCCGGCGCAATCGGCGACGTCGGCCGTGGGCCGATAGAACTGCGCGTCGGCCAGAACCACCAGCCATGCGCGGCAGGCGCTGCGGTCCGTGTCGTCGAGCAGGCGGATCTGAGCCGGAGCGCCCGCCAGCCCGATCGCGATCCCGGCGGCGATGACGATTGCGGTGCGCATCGGGAGAATCTACGCGCTCTCGCGCCGCCTGCGCAAGGACCTTCGGTGTGCGAACAGCGAACCACAGAGGACACAGAGAGCACAGAGGGTTCCACGGTGAGGGCTTCGACCGGGGCCGGGCCGAACGGCCCGGAGCACTGAGCTCGGCGCTACGGGAACGAGCCCGTCCCGGTGTGAAGCGGGTTCGTTCCCGTAGCGCCGCGCTCAGGCGCAGGCCCGCTGCTGCGCAGCGGGCTACCCGGTCGAAGCCCGCGAGGCCGCCGGCAGTCACGCCTCCCGGGCCTTCTCAGTGTTCTCCGTGTGCTCTGTGGTTGAATCGGGAGTCCCGCCGTTCAGCCGCGTGGCCGAACCCGCTCGAGGCGCGGGACGAGCGGGTCCTGCTCCTCGATGCGAGCCACCAGCGGCTCGTTCAGGAACGCGACGACCGGCGCCATGCGCTCGAACGTCGAGACGACCTGCCGGTAGAAGCCGGGGCTGGTCGCGAAGGCGGCGGGGTAGTCGCGCCCGAACAGGAACTGCTTGAGCTTCAGGTACTCGGCCGCCGGGTGGTCAGCCGGGAAGCCGCGAGGCAGCCGCTGGAGCGACGAGCCGGAGACGGGGCCGGCCGCGCGGCGGAACGCCGGCGACTCGACCAGGGATCTGAATCGCGAGGTGTTCGAGGCCAGGTGCCGCCGGAGCACGTGCAGTTCGGCCGCCTCCGGCATGTAGATGCCGCCGGCGATCATCGTGCCTGCCGGCCCGATCTCGAGATAGAGGCCCGCGCCCTGGTGGCGGTGCAGGGCGCGGTGCGGGAAGACCGCGCCGACCTGGGTCTTGAACGGCGCCTTGTCCGCGCTGAACCTCGTGTCCCGATGAAGGCGATAGAGCGATGCCTTCGGCGAGGCCACGAGGTCGGGCGCGAAGCGACGCAGGTCGTCCGCGAGGCGCTCGACCAGCGTGATCATCGGAGCCTTGACGTCGCGCTCGTAGGCCTCCTTGTGGGCGGCGAACCAGGCACGGTCGTTGTGGCGCTTCAGGCCGCGCAGGAAGGTCAGCGCGGCCGGCGGGAACGTCGTTCGTGGCGTCATGGTGCCAGTATATCGAAAGGGGGCGTCCCGGAATAACGGGGGCGAGCGGGGGGTTCTCCCCTCAGAGGGCCTGACATGCTGATTCGCACGGCTGCGGACATTCCCTCGGCAGAAATCACAGACCGCGGACTCTACGTGAGGCGCCGCGAGTTTCTCAAGGCCTGGGGTCTGGCCGCCGCCGGTGTCGCGGCCGGCGGTCTCGAACTCGACGCGCAGACTCAGAAGCGGCCGCCTCAGCTGGAGGGCGTGGTCAAGGGGCCGTTCGGGACGACCGAGCCGCTCACGCCCTACGAGAGCGTGACGACCTACAACAACTTCTACGAGTTCGGCACTGACAAGGCGTCGCCCGCCCAGTACGCCGGGTCGCTGCGGACGAGGCCTTGGACCGTGCGGGTCGACGGGGAATGCAGCAACCCTGCAACGTACGACATCGACGACCTCATCAAGCCGCGTGCGCTCGAGGAGCGGGTCTACCGCATGCGCTGCGTCGAAGGGTGGTCGATGGTCATCCCGTGGGTGGGCTTCCCGCTCGGCGACCTCATCAAGCGTTTCGATCCGACGCCGCGCGCGAAGTTCGTCGAGTTCACGACCCTCAACGACAGCCGCCAGATGCCAGGCGTCAGGAGTCCCGTCCTGAACTGGCCATACCGGGAAGGCCTCCGTCTCGACGAGGCGATGCATCCCCTCACCATCCTCGCCGTCGGCCTGTACGGGGTCGTGCTGCCGAACCAGAACGGCGCGCCGCTGCGGCTGGTCGTGCCGTGGAAGTACGGCTTCAAGGGGATCAAGTCGATCGTCGGCATCCGATTCGTGGAACGCCAGCCCGTCGGCTCGTGGCAGCAGCAGAATGCGGGCGAGTACCGGCTTCTACTCGAACGTCAATCCCGGCGTGGACCACCCCAGGTGGAGCCAGGCGACCGAGCGGCGAATCGGCGACTTCTTCAAGCGGAAGACGCTGATGTTCAACGGATACGGCGACCAGGTCGCCCACCTCTACGCCGGCATGGACCTGCGGAAGAACTACTGATGACCGGCGCGCGCACCGTGCGGTTCGTCGTCAAGCCCGTGGTGTTCGCGGCAGCGCTGACGCCGCTCGGCCTGCTCGCCCACGGCGCGGCGTTCGGCGGCCTCGGCCCGAACCCGATTGAGGCGATCACGCACGGAACCGGCGACTGGACCCTGCGCTTCCTCCTGATCACGCTCTCGCTGACGCCGATCCGGGTGCTGACGGGATGGAACGCGCTCGCGCGCTTCCGGCGGATGCTCGGCCTGTTCGCGTTCTTCTACGGCTGCCTCCACCTGCTCACCTACGTGTGGCTGGACAAGTTCTTCTCGTGGACCGACATCGCGCACGACATCCCGCGCAGGCCGTTCGTCATCGCGGGCGTCACCGCGTTCGTCGTCCTGGTGCCGCTGGCCGCGACATCGACGGCTGGCATGATACGACGGCTGGGAGGGCGCAACTGGAACAGGCTTCACCGCCTGATTTACCTGTCGGCGATTGCGGCCGTGGTGCACTACTGGTGGCTGGTGAAGGCCGATGTCTCGCGTCCGAGGATGTACGCGGCAGCCCTGGCCGTTCTGCTGGCGGCGCGGCTGTATGTCGCGTTCTGCCGGTCGGGCCGCGCTACGGCGTCGCGACCGTCCCGAACCTCGACTTCAGCCAGCCGATGATGGCCGGCAGCAGCGACAGGAAGATCACCACCGCCACCACCAGGTGGATGCGTTTCTCGAGGTCGGGGATCGCGAGGCCGAGGGAGTACCCGAGAAGCGTCATGGAGGCGATCCACAGGACCCCGCCCGCGATGTTGTAGGTGGCGAACTTGCGGTAGGTCATGTCCGCGGCGCCCGCGACGACCGGCGCGAACGTCCGGGCCACCGGCATGAAGCGCGCGAGGATGATCGTCTTTCCGCCGTGGCGCTCGTAGAAACGCCGCGTCTGCAGCAGATGCTCCTTGCGGAAGAAGAACGAGTTGGGCCGGTTGTAGAGGGCGTGCCCCGCCTTGCGGCCGATGTAGTAGCCCGTCGCATCGCCTGCGATGGCGGCAATCGTCAGCGTGACGAGGAGCGTGGTGATGTCGAGGTCGCCCCGGGCGGCGAAGAGCCCGGCGGTCACCAGGAGCGAGTCCCCGGGGAGGAAGAAGCCCACCATCAAGCCGGTCTCCGCGAAGATGATGAAGATCAGCCCGTAGAGACCCACCAGCCGGATCAACTCGGGGACGTTGTAGACGGTTCTGAAGAACTCCTGGATCAACTCCACGCCATACGCTCCTGTCCGAATCCGCGGTCACACCCGAGCCAACGATTATAGCCGAAGGGTCCCGGCACGCCGGCCGAGAGGCTATAATGCCGCGGGGCATAGCGGATGCAACGCACAATCGCGCCATGGTGGGTGTTTCCCTGCGCTGCGGCGTTTGTCGGCTACTTCGCCCTGCTCGTCTACTGCGACATCCGGCGGCCGGTTCCCGAGGGGATGGATCTGCGATCCACCCCGACTCGTTCGGGTCTGGCGGTGACCGAGGTCACCGCAGGCTCGCCAGCCTGGCTCGCAGGCATCCGCGTCGGTGACCGGGTCCTCTCGGCTGATCGACGCGCGGTGAACTCCAAGAGCGACTGGGAGGCCGTGCAGGCCAACGTCACATTCGGCCGGGCCGTGGCGCTTCAGGTCGAGCGCGACGGCGTCACCTTCGGCGCCGAATGGCGGGTGACGCCCGTAGGCCCGGACTACTGGCTGCGTCGCGAAGGCATCGACCTGCTGGTCACCCGACTGGTGCAGTTCATCACGCTCGTGCTCGGGCTGGTCGTGGTGTTCCGGAAGCCATTCGACCCGGGCGCGCGTCTGGGAGGGTGGCTGCTTGCGACGTTCGGCGTGTTCTGCATCGCCCTCCCGTACCGGATCGCGGATGTCTGGAGTGGGCTGCCGCGCTGGGCCGGGGCCGCCTTGTGGATTCCGCTCGCCTCCACGCTCACGATGCCGGCGCTCCTCCTCTCGTTCTTCCTCAGCTTCCCGCGGCGCGCCGTCCGATCGGCGGCTGCGTGGGCGGCCATCTGGACGCCGGCGGTGCTGCTCGCTGCCGCCCGCCTCTGGTTTCTCGGGAGCGTCGTCTACCGGCCTGTGGCCGAACGCCTCCCGGCTGACTGGTTCGGCTGGCGCTGGGGAGGGTGGATTGGGTATCTCGGCGCCGCCGCGATTGTCGCCGCCGTGAAGTACCGTCGCGCCGATCCGACCGAGCGTCGTCGCCTCGGCGTGCTGCTGCTCGGCGGGGGCATTGGGGCGGCAGCCGGAGGGCCGATTGCGTTGACGTACTCGATGGGATCCGAAACGACACTCTACGCCTCGCCGGCCCTCTCGTTTGCCACGCTCGGCCTGCTGGCGGTTCCGCTGTCCTTCGCTTACGCGACGCTTCGCCACCGGGTGTTCGACGTCAGCTTCATCATCCGTCAGGGCCTCCGGTACGCCCTGGCTCGCCGCCTGCTGCTCTCGTTTGTGCCGATCCTCCTCGCCCTGATGGCGGCGGACGCCTACTGGCACCGCGATCGGTCGATTGGCGAGCAGGTCGGCGCGCGCGCGCCGGTCTACGCCGGGCTCGTGGTGCTGGCTTTGGTCGCGGCGCGGCAGCGTCGCCCCTGGCTCGACGCGCTCGACAGGCGGTTCTTCCGCGAGCGGTACGATGCGCGGACCCTGCTGCACAGCGTCGTCGAGGAGGTTCGGCGGTCGGGCAGCCTTGAACGGGCCGCCCCGCTGGTCGTCGCGCAAATCGAGCGCGCGCTACACCCGCGGTTCGTGACCGTGCTGGCGCGGGCGTCCGACTCCGCCGCGTACCGGGCCATCGCGACGGCGCCGCCGTCGGCCGGGCTCGCCGAGCTTCCGGCCGACGCGAAGATCTGCGCGCTGGCCCACGTGCTCGGCAAGCCGCTCGACCTGTCGAAGGCGGGCGCCGCGTGGATCGCCGACCGCCTGCCGCCGCAAGAGGCGGCGCTGGTCGATCGGGTGGGCCTCGAGCTGCTCGTGCCCGTCGACACCGGTTCCGGTCGGCCGGATGCGGTGCTGGCGCTCGGCGCGCGCCGGTCCGACGAGCCCTACGCCAGTGAGGACCAGCAGCTGCTCTGGACCATCGCCGAGAGCCTGTCGGTGCTCGACCGGCGGGTCCCGAACGGCGCTGCGCACGACTCCGCTTTCCAGGAATGCCCGAACTGCGGCACGTGCTACGACACGGGCACGTCGACGTGCAGCGGGGATGCCGCGCCCCTCACCGTCGTTGCGCTGCCCCGGGTCCTGTCGCAGCGCTACCGCCTGGAGCAGCGTCTCGGCCGCGGCGGCATGGGCGTCGTGTACGGCGCGTCCGACTTGTCACTCGACCGCAGCGTGGCGGTCAAGGTGCTGCGCGAAGAACTGGTGGGCGACCGCGAGAGCGCCTCGCGGTTCGAGCGCGAGGCGAGGATCGCGGCCAGCTTCTCGCATCCGAACGTGGTGACCGTCTTCGATTTTGGCGTCATCGGCGACTCGCGCGCCTTCCTGGTGATGGAGCGCCTGGAGGGCACGACGCTGCGCGAAGAGATCAACGGCGGACCGATAGAGCCCGCGCGCGTCCTGGCGATCATGCGCGGCGTCTGCGGCGCGGTCGACGCGGCCCACCGCCGGCAGTTGATCCACCGCGATTTGAAGCCCGAGAACGTGTTCCTGGCGCGAAGCGACGGCGGCGAGCGTCCCAAGGTGCTCGACTTCGGCATCGCGAAGGCGCTGTCTGGCTCATTCAGCCACGCCGACCACCAGACGACCATGGGCGTCGTCCTCGGCACGCGGCAATACATGGCGCCCGAGCAGCTGCGGGGGGAGAGCCCCGAGCCGTCCTGGGACGTGTGGGCGCTGGCGCTGGTCGTCCACGAGATGCTCACGGGTTATCATCCCTTCGCGTCGCTGGCGATCGGCCTGACGGGCGGCGGCATTCCGACGGCGCAGCCGATGGCGCTCCGGGACTCGGGGCCCGTGTCGGTGACGTGGCAAAGATCGTTCGCGCGGTGGCTGTCGATCGAGTCGGCGGGGCGCCCGGCTTCCGCGGGAGCGCTGTTCGCCGAACTCGAGGAGATGTTGACCCGAGGATGAGCATGAGACGACGACAGGCCGCTGCCTGGCCCGAAGCCGGCGCCGCGGCAGTTCGCGACGACGCGATGGAGCCAGGTGCTGGCGGCCGGCCAGGCCCACACGGGCGATTCGCGGGAGGCGCTCGCGCGGTTGTGCGAATCGTACTGGTATCCGCTGTACGCCTACGTCAGGCGCTGGGGCCATGACGCCGATCAGGCCCAGGATCTCACGCAGGCGTTCTTCGCCACGCTGCTCGAGAAGCACTACCTTCGCGCTGCCGATCCCGCGCGCGGCCGGTTCCGGTCGTTCCTGCTCGCGTCACTGAAGCACTTCCTGTCGAATGAGCGCGACCGCGCCGGCGCGGCGAAGCGCGGCGGGCGTACGACGGTGGTGCCGCTCGAATTCGAGAACGCGGAGGGACGCTACAGCAGGGAGCCAGCCGACACCGAGACGCCGGAGACGATCTACGAGCGGCGCTGGGCGCTGACGCTGCTCGAGCGCACGCTGGGCCGGCTTCGGCGCGAGTACGCTGCGGCGGGCAAGCAGGTCCTCTTCGGGCGGCTCGAGGGCCACCTCACCGGCGACCAGGAGGCGCTGCCCTACGCCGATCTCTGCGCCGAGCTCGGCATGAGCGAGGGGGCCATCAAGGTGGCGATGCACAGGCTGCGCCGGCGGTTCGGCGCCCTCCTCCGCGACGAGATTGGCGAGACGGTGTCCGAACCCAACCAGGTCGACGACGAGATCCGCGAGTTGTTCAGGGCGTTGAAAGGGGAGTAGCGCGCGGTGACCCAGCCGACCTGCTGCCTGCAGTGCGGATCGCGATCGAGTGGCGCCGGGCCGTCGAGCCTCTGCCCGGCCTGTCTGCTGGGGTTGGCCCTCGACGCGGGCGTGGACGCCGATCCGGACGACGAGCCGGACCCCGTCGCTCAGCCGTGCCGGGTCGTCACGGTCCTGTCGACGGAGGACGACCGCACGACCTACCTGGCTGAAGACGGGGACACGCGCCGCCTCGTCACGCTCGACGTTGTCAGGCTGCCGCAGGACGGGCGCGACGAGGTGCTTCGTCAGTGCCGCGCGCGGGTCCGGGCGCTGATGCGGTGGTCACATCCCGGCGTGCCTCGGGTGGTCGGCGGCCAGCTCAGCCCGGCGGGCGACTTCTGCGTCGTATCGCACTACGTCAAAGGGCAGCGCCTCGACCGCTACTGCGACGATCGGCAGCAGGACGCGGCGTCGCGCGCGCGCCTGGTGGCCGTTGTCCGCGAGGTTGTCGAGAGCGGCCACCGGAACGGCGTCTGTCACGGCAGATTGCGGCCGGACCTCGTGATCGTTTCCGGCTCGAGCCGAGACCCGAGGCCTGTCGTGCTCGGCTACAGCGTGACGCCTGGCCGCACGCCCTCGGAGGAAGACGACACGGCCGCGCTCGAGGCGGTCGCTTGCGCACTCAGAATCTCCACGTGAGCCCGGCCATGATCCTGGTCTGCGCCCCGTCGTCGAAGAGGACCCGTTCGCCGGTGAACAGGATGGACGTCTTTCGCGTCGTGTTGATGACGCTCGAGAACGCGAGCCGCCGCGTCGTCGGCTGCGACTCGATGATGAAGCCGGTGGCGTTCGTGAACCGGTAGACGGACAGCGACGAGCTGTAGTCGCCGGTCAGGTAGACCCGCGAACCGAACGACCTCCCGGCCGATACGTACCACGAGTTGTACGAACCGCTGGCGCCGCGGTCGATCCGCGAATCCGAGAAGGTCAGGTCGATCCCCGTCCGAAAGACGTTCGAGGCGTAGGCGCCATACGTCAGCCGGCCGGAGGCCTGGTCGTCCCGGTTGTTCCGGTCCTGCCCGTAGCCGCCGAACAGGCGCAGGTATTTCCCCAGCGACACTGTCGCTCGCCCCGTCAGCGACTCGAACCGCATGCCGTCGAGCGCCTTCGGATCGATCGCGCGGCCGTCGAGCTGGTCGCGGATGATCGACCGCGAGTCGATCGACCGCCCGCGGTGATAGAGGCCCTGCAGTTCGACCCACCGATTGACGACGTACCGGCCATTGGCGAAGAAGTAGGTCAGGACGCCGGTACTCGGGATGCCGGGGCCGGCCAGGTCGTACTCGGCCGCCTGGTAGACGAACAGCTGCTTGCCGAGCGGCAGGTAGTTCGTGAAGCTGAGGACGGAACGTTCAGTCAAGCCCTGGTCGCGAATGTGGACGAATCCGATGACGTGACGCCGCATGCCGGCTCCGTCGTAGGCGACCAGGCCGCCGAGCTTGGTCACGTTGTTCACGTAGCCGACCTCCTGGATGCGAGGCTCGAAGCCGCCGAACAGCGCCACGCGCCAGCGGCCTTTGCCTGCCCGCTTCCGTTGAGCGAACTCCGCCATCCCGCCGCCGACCGACCCGAGGCCGCCAAGGTCGTTCAGCCACATCTGGCCGCCGCGAATGCCGATAGTGCCGCCGCGCAACCTGACGCCAGCGTAGGCGTCGTAGAGCGACACGCGCGTCGGGCGGTTGTTCTCGCCGGTGTAGCCAGCCAGGCGGATGTCCGCCCGGTAGTCGAATCGCACGTCGTCGCCCGTGGCGGATTCGAATGTGATGTTCGCGATCACCTCGCCGAGCGTGCTGGTCGGCCCTTCGTCCCGGGTCGTGGTCGAACCGTTACCGAACAGGGCGATCCGGCCCCAGGCGGGCCGCGGCTGTGCAACCGCGAGGTGCGCGGTCACCAGAAGCAGGAGCAGGGCAGCGAGCGGCAGCAGAGGGCGATTCGTCGGCATCTCTCCGCTCTCAGTGCTGCGGACGCGGCTGCGGCCGGCCCGCGCGGCCGTTCGGATGGCACGAGTAGCACGCCGCCGAGTCGTAGCGGTACCCGGTGCGTCCGGTGTGGTGCGAGTCGGTGGTCGCGCGGGAGTGACACGCGGCGACGCACGAGAATGCCGCGAAGAGGTTCGGCGTCGTATGGCACGTCGCGCACGTGAGCCCCGTGTGGCGGCCCGAGGTAATCGGAAACGCCGTGTGCGTGAACTGGCCCTGATTCCACGTCGTGTCGGTCGCCCTGTGACACGAGTCGCAGGTGGTCGGGAACCCGGCGGCACTGTGATTCGGGTTGGTCGTGCGCTGGTACTTGGCCAGGTGGCAGCCGGCGCAGTCGCGCGGCGTGCCTTTGTAGACGCCGTTCATGTGGCAGCTCGCGCACGCCTGCGTCGCATGCAGGCCGACCAGCGCGAAGACGCTCGCTGTGGTTGAACGACGGCGCCTGCCAGCTCGCGGCGCTCGGGCTGTGGCACGCGTCGCACGTCGTCGGGAACCCGGCGGCCGCGTGGTTCGGGTTGGTCGTCGTGCTGGTAGTCGGTCAGGTGGCAGCCGACGCAGTCGCGCGGCGTGCCCTTGTAGACGCCGTTCTTGTGGCAGTCGCGCACGCCTGTCGTCGCATGCAGGCCGACCAGCGCGAAGGTGCGTCGCGTGGTTGAAGGCGCCGCCGTTCCAGCTCGTGTCGCTCGCCCTGTGGCACGTCTCGCACGTCGTCGGGAATCCCGCCGCGGCGTGGTTCGGGTTGGTCGTCGCGCTGGTAGTCGGTCAGGTGGCACCCGACGCAGTCGCGCGGCGTGCCCTTGTAGACGCCGTTCTTGTGGCAGCTCGCGCACGGCTGCGTCGCGTGCAGGCCGACGAGCGGGAAGGCGCTCGCGTGGTTGAAGCCGCTGCCGTTCCAACTCGTGTCGGTCGGCCCTGTGGCACGTCTCGCAGGTCGTCGGGAATCCCGCCGCGGCGTGGTTCGGGTTGGTCGTCCGCTGGTAGTCGGCCAGGTGGCAGCCGACGCAGTCGCGCGGCGTGCCCTTGTAGACGCCGTTCTTGTGGCAGCGCGCGCACGGCCTGCGTCGCGTGCACGCCGACGAGCGGGAAGGCCGTGTGGTTGAAGCGCCGCCTGCGTCCAGGACGCGTCGACGGCTGTGGCAGGCCTCGCAGTTCGTCGGGAAGCCGGCCGTCGCGTGGTTGGGCCGCGTCGTCTGCTGGTAGTCTGCGAGGTGGCAGCTGACACAGTTGAAGCCGGTGCCGGCGAAGCGGCGGTCCTTGTGGCACGAGCCGCACGTCCAGCACGCGGTGAGCGAGATTGAGCGCGAAACCGGTCCGCGCACCGTGGTTCCAGTTGACCGCGGTCCAGGTCGTCGGCCGGTGGCACATCTCGCACTGGTTGCCGAGCCGCGTCTCGTACGGGTCGTCACTGGCGCCGAATCCAGTGGCAGTCGAAGCACTTCGTCGGCGTCCCCTTCGTGACGCCCGCCACGTGGCACGCTGCGCACGGCACCGCGAGGTGACGGCCCTCGAGCGGGAACAGCGTCGCCTTGTGGAACGCGCGCGATGCGGACCGCCACGCGACCGGGGTGTGACACTGCTCGCACTGGTTGCCGAGGGCCCCGCGATGGGAGTCCTTGGGGCCGTGGCACGACGCGCAGGCGCTGCCCAGCCCGGCGAATCGGACCGCCGTGCCTTTCCCCGACGGGAAGGCCCCGGTCTCCGACTTGTGGCAGGCGCTGCAGGCGGCTGCGCTGTGGGCGCCGACGAAGAAACCCGCCTTCAGCTGCTTGTGCGTGTACGCCTTGAGAGAAAACGTCTCGGGGGAGTGGCAGCTTTGGCACTGTTGGCCAACCTGTCCGAGATGGATGTCCTTGTGGCACGCCGCGCACGCCGTTCCCTTGGCCTTGAACGACAGAACGCGTCCCGAGTCGTCACGCGCAGGCGACAGGCGCGCGCCGGCCGCCGGCTGGCCGCCGGGCGAGCCCCCGCGAGGCGCGTGGCACTGGCTGCAGCGCAGGGCCGCGTGCTTGCCGGTCAGCTGGAACGCCGTGGTTCCGTGCGAGAACCTGCCCGCCGCGAACCCGATCTCGTCGACCGCGTGGCACCGCTCGCATGCGCTGCCCAGTTCCTGGTTGTGGGGATCGGCGTGGCACCTCGCGCACGCGGTCCCGAGGCCCTTGAACGTCCACGACGTGACCTTTGCAGTGGCGGGCGGCGGCGGCGCTCCGGCCTCGCGTCCGTGGCAATCGCGGCAGGCTGCGGCTGCGTGCCGGCCCTGGAAGAGGGCGGCGAGCGGCGCTGCGTGCGTGTAGGGCTTCAATCCGCGGAAGTCGGTGGTGGTGTGGCAGCTGTCGCACGTCTGCCCGGCGGCGCCGCGGTGGACGTCATCGTGGCACGAGGCGCAGGTTGCCGACAGGCCGGAGAACTTCACGGTGACGGTCGTCCCCGTGCCAGTCGTCCTCGACGGCCCCGCGGTTGCCGCGCTCTTGTGGCAGCGAGAACAGGCGAGGGCGTTGTGACGCCCCGTGAGTGGGAACCGGGTCGCCGTGTCGTGTTCGAACGGCGCCTTCTTGAAGGTCACCTGGGTATGGCAGGAGCCGCAGTCCTGCTTGAATTGCCCGGCGTGGACGTCGGCATGGCAGTCGCGGCACGCCTTCGCCTCGAGGTGGACCTGTGTCGCCGGCTTGACGTGGCAAGCCGTACACGCTGCGGTGGCGTGGGCGCCCTTCAGCGGAAACGCCGTGCGCGCATGGTCGAAGGTCCGGGTCTTCCACGTTTCGGTGGTGTGGCAAGAGGTGCAGTCCGGTCCGAACGCCTGGCGGTGCGGCTCGCGGTGGCACTCGACGCATGAGCCGAACTTCAAGCCCCGGTAGACCTTGTTGACGTGGCACTTCGCGCAGTCGACCGTTCGGTGGGCGCCGGTCAGCGCGAACTCGGGCTTTGGCGTGATCGAACTGTCGTCGCGCGTCGACAAAGGGCGTGGCCGTCGTGTGGCACGTCGAACATGTCGTTCCGAGCGCGCCTTTGTGCACGTCTTCATGGCATGACACGCACGCGGCGCGCGCGTTCAGGAACGACCGCGTCTTGTGACACCGCGCACAGTCGCGCGAGAGAGGGGCATGGCGGCCGTCCAGCGGGAAGCCGGTTTCCGCCGCGTGGTTGAATTGCTTGAAGTCGAGCGGCCGGAGATCCACCGCGGGCCCGCCGTGCTCGGCGTGGCATCCTTCGCAACTCCCGGGGACGTCGCGGTGGACACCTTTCTTCGCGGCGATCCGCTCGGCGACGGGCTTATGGCACGCGAGGCACTTCGCAGAGGCGAGCGCTCGGCCCGGTTCGTGGCACTTCTGGCAGTTGGCAAGCCCTTCGAGTTGCGAGTGAGCCTTCGAGAGCGGTCCCGGCGCGATCAATGTCCCGACCTGTGCATGCGCCGCCGTCGCGACCGCCAACCAGATCGCGGCGCTGACGACCGCCGTCCCAGCACGAGAAGAAAGGCACCACGAACGACGGACCATGCTCCCTCGCCGGTGCACCGTCGAGGTGCGGGCCGGAAACCGAACGACGAATGTAGGAATCCCGCGACGGTCCATGCAAGGGGGATGCCGAGACCGAAGGGGAGGGACCGACAGCCGGCCAGAGGACTGCTGCAGACGCGTGGCTCACCTCCAACCCGTTGCTCCACAGCGCGTTGAGAATATCCGACCGGTCGGATCCGGGACGAGCCCTCTGGCGCGGCCGCACGGCGCCAGACCGATATTCCGGCGGGACGTGCCGCCACCTCGCGTGTCGAAATGACGCGCCTACTCTATGCGACAAATCCTGTCCGTGTTCTCAGGGTGCAACTGCGGTAAGGTGGTGGCGCGAACGGGGGGGAGTGGGTGGCCGATCTCTCTCGAGTGCCTGATTCAGATCAAGGGACTTGGCGACACGCCGCGGCGGCTGGTGCAGCGCGCGGCCGAGTTCACGGCGTCGCCTTCGTCACAGGCGGAGGCCGCCGCTGGCGTCGTCGAGGTCGCGCGTCGGCTGCTCGCCGCCGAAACGCAGTTTCGCGGCGCGCTCTCCCGGGTGCTGATTTGCGATCAGCCTGCGCTGGAGACACTGCCGGGTGACGCGCCTGCCGGATCCGCGCGGTCCGGCGACGTGCCAGGCGATTCGTTCGATGTCTGCCAGCGCGCGTTCGCGGCCGAGCGGGCAGAGACCCTGCGGGTGCTCGACGCCTGCTCCGCCGAGCAACTGAACCGCAAGGGGATCGATCCGCTGCGTGGTCCCGTGACGGTCGCCGATCTGGTGGCCGCGATGCTCGCACATGACACCGACCGACTCGGCGAACTTGTCGTCCGCTGACCGTCGAGCGCCGCTCAGCCACGCCGCCCGTCACGCCGGCGGTTCCAGTAGAAGTACACCGGCACGCCCAGCGCGAGGAACGCGAGGCCGGCCCACGCCTGCGCCGGCCGCTCGATCAGCGTCACGGCGACGAACCACGCGGACATGGCGACGAAGAAGAATGGCGTAATCGGGTAGAGCGGCACCCGCGCAGCGCGCTCCGCGCCGGGCATGCGCCGGCGAAACACGAACACCGACGCCGCAGCCAGCCCGAAGAAGATCCAGTCGGTGAACACGACGTACGAAATCAGGTTCTCGAAGGTGCCCCAGAAGAGGATCAGCACGACGGCCCAGAGCGACTGCGCGATGATGGCGAACGCGGGAGTGCGGAATCGCGGGTGCACGTCGGCAACGCGCGAGAAGAACAGCCCGTCGTTGGCCATCGCGAAGTAGATCCGCGGCGCGGTCAGCGTGTAGATGCCGACGACGCCGAAGGTCGAGATGAAGATCGCGACCGAAATCGCCGATCCGCCTGCGGGGCCGAGGACGCGGGATACCGCGTCGGCGGCCACGCGCGGCGAGGCCGCGATCTCCGCGGGCGTCATGAGGAACATGTAGGCGACGTTGACGAGGAGGTAGATCACCGTCACCGTCGCCGTTCCGATGACCATCGAGAGAGGGAGCGTGCGCCGCGGGTTCTTGACTTCGCCCGACGCGTAGGTGGCATGCTGCCAGCCTCCGGTGGACCAGAGGACGCCGACCATCGCCGTGGCGAGCCCCGTCCCCAGTCCTCCCGGCACGGCGCCGACCGTGAACGCGAACGACGTCGTGCTGCCGGAGCCGAGCGTGAAGCCGACGGCGACCAGTGCCGCGATCCCCGCGATCTTCAGCACGGTGAAGACGTCGGAAAAGATCGCGCCGGCCTTCACGCCGAGCACGTTGACCGTTGTCAGCAGCAGCAGACCAGCGATGGCCACCGCCTTTGCGCCGATTGCGCCGAGCGGCACGAAGAACCCGAAGTAGGTGGCGAAGGCGACGCTGAGGGCCCCCAGCCCGCCCGCGTTGACCACGAGGAAGTACGCCCACCCAAACAGAAAGCCAGTGAGGCTCCCGTACGCCTCTGTCAGGTAGACGTATTCGCCCCCGGCACGCGGCATGAGCGCGGCGAGTTCGGCGAACGTCAGCGCGCCGGCCATGGCCATGAGGCCGCCGATCACCCACACCGCCATGATGAGCCAGGGAGAGGGCAGGGCGTGCGCGATCAGGGACGGTGTGAGGAAGATGCCGGAGCCGATGGTGCCCCCGATGGCAATCATCGTCATGTCGAAGAGGGTCAGGCTCCGGCGCAACTCGGCCATGGAGCGAGAGCTTAGCATGGCGCCCCCAAAGTCCCCGCTGGGCCGCGCCGATAAGCTGAGTGATGGCCCTCAATCGGCGCACGTTCCTGCTCGCGTGCTTCGCCTCCTGGCCGCTGCCCCTGCGGGGCGAGGCGCGCGCCACGGACGCCAACCGCGAGCGCGCCGTGACAATCGAGCACGCCGTCCTCTCGCTGACCAACGACGTGCGCACCGGTTGGCGGCTCGGGCCCCTCGACTCGTTGGACGCCCTCGCGGCCGTCGCCCGCCGCCACAGCCAGGACATGCTGGATCGGGGCTACTTCAACCACCGCACGCCTGAGGGGCTCCGCTCCTCGGATCGGATTGCACGGGGCGGCCTGGACTTCGACGCCACCGGCGAGAACATCTATATGGTCAGGAACGCGACCGGCGGCGCCAGCCGACCTTGCATCAGCGATGGTGAAGGGGTGGATGAACTCCCGGGACCACCGGGCGAACATCCTCACGCCGGACTACCGCGTCGTCGGCGTCGGCGTCGTCGCCACGCCGCGCGTCGTCATCGCCACGCAACTGTTCGGGGGGTAGCGCCCGGCCAATGAGACGGCCGCCTTGAGCCCGCTGGCCCACCTACCCCGCCTCTCCTACCGGCGCGGCGTCGTCGCCAGGGTCTTCCGCGCGCGTGACCAGCGCCACGGCCGGGACGATGATGACGGCGCCGGCCAGGATGTAGCGATCGACCGACTCACCCAGGAAATCCAGCCAAGAAGCACCGCCACGACCGGGTTCACGTAGGCGTAGGTGGCGACCTTGGAGGTCGGGACATTGCGAAGCAGCCAGACGTAGGCGGAGTAGCCGACCAGCGACCCGAACACCACGAGATACGCAATCGCGGCGATGCCGGTGCCGTTCCAGATTGCGCGGCGGTGCTGGCCGAGGGCCAAGCCGAGAACGAAGTCGATGATTCCGGCGCTCAGCATCTGCCAGCCGGCGGCCGCCAGCGGATCGACCGCGATCTTCCAGCGGCGCGACAGCACCGACCCGAACGCCCAGCAGAACGACGAGCCGAGCAGCGCGACACAGGCGACGAGCTGCATCCAGCCGAGTTGCCCGGCGCCAATCACCTTCGGCCAGAACAGGACCGCCACGCCGAGGGCGCCGAGCGCGACGCCGCCGATGGCGGACCGCGTGGCCCGATCGTGCGACGGCAGGAGCCAGTGCTCGACGAGCAGGAACCAGATGGGCACAACGGCGACGATCAGTGCTGCGAGCCCGGTCGGAACGTACAGCTCGGACCAGGCGAGCCCGACGTTCGAGACGCCGAGCAGGATGAAGCCCACGGTGGCGAGCGCGGCGAGCTGGTGCCGGCTCACGCGGACCGAGCGGCCGGTGAGCGCGCAGCAGGCCAGCATCAGCGAGCCCGAGATCGTGAACCGCACGCCAGCGAGGAAGACCGGAGGCACCCGCTCGACGGCCACGCGGATTCCGAGGTACGTGGATCCCCAGAACACGTAGACGAGCCCGAACGCGATGATGACTTTGAGTCGGCGACTGATGGACACCTCGGGCTCAGTGTATCCGATCCGAAGATAGCTGTTGCGCTGCGTCCCCGGTTCAGTATGTGATCTCGGTCCAGTCTCCGTTCCCGACGAGGAGTTCCATGTCTGAGCGTGTTCTGAGCCGCTGGTTCGTCGTCGTGCTGGTGTTGGCCGTCGCCATTCCGTTCGCCGCCAGGCCCGGCGGACAGGCGCGCGCCGCGGCCGATCGTTGCCTGGTGCCCGCGTCGATCCGCGAGCCGATCCTGAACGAGGTGTCGGGAGAGCAGGCGCGGTCCACGTGCAGCTCCTGGCCGCCAACCGCGATCGCCAGGCCGCAGGAGTACCAGGACCAGTACTTCGAGACCACGTACATTCGGGACATGGCGAAGCAGTACGGCCTGTCGGACGTGCAGGTCGACTTCTTCCCGACGCGCGACACGTGGGACGCCGAGGAGGGCGACCTGTGGCTCGTGCAGCCGACGAAGGAGAAGATCGCCAGCATCACCATGGTGCCGACCGCGCTCGCGCAGGGCAGCAAGTCGGCGGACGTCGAGGCCGAGGTCGTCTACGTCGGGCTCGGCCGCGAGGCCGACTACGCCGGCAAGGACGTGAAGGGGAAGATCGTGCTCCGGAGCGGGTCGTTCCGGGACTCGTTCAGCGGCGCACTGCAGCGCGGCGCCGTCGGCGCGCTCGGCACGGGCAGCCCCGGCATCGACGGCGACGCGGCCGGCGCCACGCTGGATCAGATTGGCTGGGCGAGCGTTTCGCCGGGAGCCGACCGCGACGGATTCGGCTGGGCGCTGTCGCTGCGGCAGTTCCTCGATCTGCGCAACATGCTCGAGCGCGGCCAGAAGGTGGTGATGCGGGCGCACATCCGCACGCGGACGTACCCGGGGAAGATGAACGTCGTGTCGGCCGCGATTCCCGGGACGGACCCGAACGCGGGCGAGCTGATCCTCGTCGCGCACGCGTTCGAGACCATCGCGACGCCCGGCGCGAACGACAACTGCACCGGCGTGGCGACGATCCTCGAGGTGGGCCGGACCCTCGCCCGGCTGATCAGGGACGGCACGCTGCCGAAGCCGGTGCGCACCATCCGCTTCCTCTGGGTGCCTGAGATCTCCGGCTCGACCGCCTTCATGTTCAAGCACCCCGAACTGCAGGACAAGCTGCTCGTCGCCCTGAACTTCGACATGACCGGCGCGAACCCGAAGACGACCGACTCGTACCTCCGGATGAAGATGACGCCGGACTCGAGGCCGAGCTACCTGAACGACCTCATTGCGAGCCTGCTGCAGTTCGTCGACCAGACGAACGTCCGGTCGCAGCAGGGGCAGAACGCGCAGTTCAACTACCGCCTGTCACCCGTCGCCGCCATCACCTCCGGGCAGCGATCACTCGGTGTTCAACGACGGCGGCATCCCCGCGATGCAGTTCAACTACTGGCCCGACAACTTCTACAGCAGCAGCGAGGATCGGTTCGTCTACGTGGACCCGACCGAATTGAAGCGCGTCGGGTTCATGGCCGCATCGGCGTTCTACTACCTCGCCACGGCCGGTTCGGAACAGGCGCGCGACCTTGCGTTCGAGGCGACCGCGAACGGCGAGAAGTGGATCGCCGAGGTGACGCGGCAGTCCGCTCGGCTGCTGGGCGACGACGCGGCCAAGCTGGCGGAGCAGTTCAAGGCTGCGCGGACCAAGGTGGACGGTGCCGCGAACCGCGCGAAGGGCGGCGTGGCCTCGGTGCAGGGGCTGGCGAAGGATGCCGGTGTGGCCACCGCGGTGAAGCGGCTCTTTCGTCACCCTCGACGCCGCGCACGACACGAATACGAAGCTGCTGGAATCGTGGTACGCCGACAAGGCCGCCGCGCTCGGTACGAAGCCCGCGCCGGTGACGCTGACCGACAAGGAGCGCGAGTACTCCCTGCTCATCCCGCGGAGGCTGTTCAGGGTCTACTCGGAGGAGGCGCGGAGCCGGCAGCCCCAGGGCGGCGGCAGGGGAGGCGGAGGCGCGGCGGCGGGCAGCGAGGCGCCCCCGGGACACCCGCACCCCGCAGGCTCCCGCGCCTGGCAGCATCTGAGGTCACCAACTTCATCGACGGCGCGCGCAGCGTGCTCGACATCTACAACGCCGTGCGGGCCGAGTTCGGCAACCTCGTCGTCGGCAGCAAAGACACCAAGTATCGCCTATCTCCTGTCTCCTGACGCGCCCGACATCGATCTGGACCTCGTCTATGCGGCGCTCGAGACGCTTCGGATGAACGGCACGATCGAGATCACCAAGGCCGAGCCGAAGCCGGTGCCCGGCCAGAAGACGAAGAAGAATAGCGAACCCAACTATCCATCGACCTCGGACGTCATATGGATCAGAGACCAAGACCTTGACTCCTCCCTGAGGACCCTCTGAGCCGGGGTCCTCTTTTTTTGTCCCGACTGCTCGGCCCGATTTGACAAATTCCCGGGCCGGTCCGACACTTCCTCGACGGTTGCCCGGCCGGGCGGCCTCTCTGGAGAAGACATCATGCGAGTCGTGTCATTCACGCTGAACGGCAAGCCCACGCGCCTGACGGTCGACGAGGCGCGGCCGCTCCTCTGGGTCCTGCGCGACGATTTGGGCATGACCGGGACCAAGTTCGGATGCGGCGAGGCGGTGTGCGGGTCGTGCACCGTGGTTGTCAACAACCAGGCGGTCAGGTCGTGCGTGACGCCGATTGGAGACGTCGAGGGCAAGAAGGTCGTCACGATCGAGGGCCTGGCCACTGGCGACACGCTCCACGCCATTCAGCAGGCTTTTGTCGATCACCTGGCCTACCAGTGCGGCTACTGCACCCCCGGCATGATCATGGGCGCGTACGCGCTGCTCCTGAAGAACCCGAAAGCCTCGCGCGCCGACATCGTCAGGGAGCTTGACAACCACCTGTGCCGATGCGGCGCGCACGTCCGAATCCTGAAGGCCGTGGAGTCCGCAGCGGCGACGATGAAAGGGGGCGCTCGATGAAGCGCGCAGGAGATTGATTGTACGCGACTTCGTCAAGCTGACTGCCACGGGCTTGCTCGTCCTGTTTGCGGTGGACCCGATCAGCGCAGGCCAGGAGACCGCGCGTCCGCCGGCGGGGCGGCAGGGCTACCCGACCGACGTCAATGCCTACCTCCACATCGGCGCCGACGGCAAGGTGACCTGCTTCGTCGGAAAGATCGAGATGGGGCAGGGCGCGGAGACGTCGCTGCCGCAGCTGCTGGCGGACGACCTGGACGTGGCGTTGGCCTCGGTGACCATCGTCATGGGCGACACGGACCTCTGCCCGTGGGACATGGGCACGTTCGGCTCCTTGAGCATTCGGCAGTTCGGCCCGATCCTCCGCCAGGCGGCCGCCGACGCGCGCGCCGCCCTGCTGCAGTTGGCATCCGAGCGCCTCCAGGTGCCGGTCGATCGGCTCACGGTGAAGGCCGGCGTGGTGAGCGATTCTGCGGATCCGAAGAAGACGGTTTCGTATGGCCAGCTGACTGAAGGGAAGCGCATCGAGCGCAAGGTGGACGGCAAGACCCCGCTCAAGGCCGTCAAGGCGTTCAGCGTCGTCGGACAGTCGGCAACGCGCCGCGACGGCAGCGGGAAGGTGACCGGCAAGGCGAAGTACGCGGGCGACGTCATGCCGCCCGGCGGCGTTGTCCACGCGCGCGTGCTCCGGCCGCCTGCGCACGGCGCGACGATGGGGCAGGTGGACACGTCGGCGGCGGAGACAGCGGCCCGGCGTGAAGGTCGTGCGCGACGGCGACCTCGTCGCGGTCCTCCACCAGCACTGGGACGAGGCCGACAAGGCGCTCGCGCTCGTGAAGGCCGACTGGACGCGTCACGACCCGCCCGTCGACGACAAGACGATGTACGACCACTTCCGGAAGACGGCCGGCCCGGCGACGACCGCCGCGGAGGGCGGGAACCTCGCGGAGGGCGAGAAACTCGCCGCCGAAGTGGTCGAGGGAACCTACTACGACAGCTACGTGGCGCACGCGCCGATGGAACCCCATTCGGCCACCGCGGTCGTCGACGGCGGCAAGGTGACGGTCTGGGTCGGGACGCAGACGCCGTTCCCGGTGAAGAGCCAGCTGATGCAGGCGCTGAAGCTGCCGGCGGAGAAGGTGCGGGTGATCACGCCGTACGTCGGAGGGGGGTTCGGCGGCAAGTCGGCGTCGCGGCAGGCCGTGGAGGCCGCGCGGCTCGCGGTGCTGACGGGCAAGCCCGTGCGCGTGATCTTCGACCGCCAGGAGGAGTTCTTCTACGACACGTTTCGCCCCGCATCGATTGTGCGGATTCGGGCCGGTCTGACCGCTTCGAAGACCATTGCGCTCTGGGACTACCTGGTCTACTGCGCGGGCGAGCGCGGCGCCGCCCACTTCTACAACATCCCGCATCACAAGACGGCCTGGACCGGCGGGTGGAGCGGCAACTCGGGAGCGCTGCACCCGTTTGCGGTGGGGCCGTGGCGCGCGCCTGGCGCCAGCAGCAACGCGTTCGGACGCGAGTCGCACATCGACGTGCTGGCGGCGAAAGTCGGGATGGACCCGGTTGAGTTCCGGCTGAAGAACCTGACCGACCCGCGGATGCTGCGCGTGCTGAACGCGGCGGTGAAGAAGTTCGGATGGACGCCGAAGCCGGCCCCGAGCGGCCGAGGCGTGGGCGTGGCCCTTGGCACGGACGCGGGCACCTACGTGGCGCTGATGGTGCAGGTCGCCGTCGACAAGGCCACCGGCAAGGTCATGGTGAAGCGCGTCGTCTGTGCCCAGGAGATGGGCGTCGTCGTGAATCCCGAAGGGACGCTTCAGCAGATCGAAGGGTGCATCACCATGGGGCTCGGCTACACGCTCAGCGAGGAGGTGCATTTCAAGGGCGGCGAGGTGCTGGAGCGCAGCCTCGGGACGTACGAACTGCCGCGATTCTCCTGGCTGCCGACGATCGAGGCGGTGGTGATCGATGCGCCCGAGATTCCGGCCCAGGGCGGCGGCGAGCCCGCGATTGTGCCGCTTGGGGCGGCAGTCGCCAACGCCATCTTCGACGCAGCGGGCGCCCGTGTCGATCGCATGCCGATGACGCCCGAGCGCGTGAAAGCGGCGATGAAGCGGTAGAGCGAGTCGAGCTGCACCTGTAGTCGATGTCAACCCGCCTCGGCGACCTGCTCCCCGGCGAAGACGACGTGTCGAGCGATACGCTGCTCGGACGATTCCTCGACTACACGGCCGACAGGGGGCTCTCGCTCTACCCGGCGCAGGAGGAGGCGATCCTCGAGCTGCTCGACGAGAGGAACGTCATCCTCAACACCCCGACGGGTTCCGGGAAGTCCCTGGTCGCGTCCGCGATGCTCTTCGCGTCCCTCGCGCGAGGGCAGCGCGCCGTCTACACCTGCCCCATCAAGGCGCTGGTCAACGAGAAGTGGATGGCGCTCTGCCGCGAGTTCGGCCCGGACCATGTGGGGCTCTCGACCGGTGACGCGACGGTCAACCGCGACGCTCCCATCCTGTGCTGCACCGCGGAGATCCTCGCCAACATCGCGCTGCGTGAGGGCGCGGACGCGCGCGTCGACAACGTGGTGATGGACGAGTTCCACTGGTATGCCGATCGCGACCGCGGCGTCGCGTGGCAGACCCCGCTCCTCGCGCTGCCGCGCACCCGGTTCCTGCTCATGTCGGCGACGCTCGGAGATACGACGTTCTTCGAGCAGGCGCTGACCGGACTCAACGGGCGGGCTACCGTCACCGTGCGATCGAGCGACCGGCCGGTACCGCTCGAGTTCGCCTACGCCGAGATCCCGCTGGCGCACACCCTGGAGAAGCTGGCCGACGAAGCGAAGACGCCCGTCTACGTCGTCCACTTCACGCAGGCCGACGCGGCCGGCAGCGCGCAGGACTTCACCAGCCTGAAGATCTGCACGCGGGAGGAGAAGGCGGCGCTCGCCGAGATCGTCGCCAGTTTCGAGTTCACGAGCCCTTACGGGTCGGAGATCCGGAAGTGGCTGAAGCACGGCATCGGCCTGCACCACGCGGGCCTGCTGCCGAAGTACCGCGTGCTCGTCGAGCAGCTCGCCCAGCGCGGGTTGCTGAAGATCATCTGCGGCACCGACACCCTCGGCGTCGGCATCAACGTGCCGATCCGCACGGTGCTGTTCACGCGGTTGTGCAAGTTCGACGGCCGGAAGACCGCGCACCTCTCCGCCCGCGACTTCCACCAGATCGCGGGGCGCGCGGGGCGCAAGGGCTTCGACACCCGCGGCTTCGTCGTCGTGCAGGCGCCGGAGCACGTCATCGAGAACATCCGCCTCAGCGAGAAAGCCGCGCGCGACGGGAAGAAGGTGACGAAGCGCAGGCCACCGGATCACAACTTCGTCAACTGGGATCTCGCGACGTTCAAGCGGTTGATCGGGGCGTCGCCCGAGCAGCTGGTCTCGCGCTTTGACGTGTCGCATGGGATGCTGCTCAACGTCCTGAGCCGACCGGGCGACGGGTGCGGCGCGATGCGCCAGCTCCTGCGTGACTGCCATGAGCCGGAGGGCGCGAAGAAGGCGCACGTCAAGCGCGCGTGGCAGCTCTTCCGCTCGCTCGTCGACCGGCACATCGTCGAGTTCGTTCCGGAGACCGAGGAGGGATCGACCCTTCGCGTGAACGTCGATCTCCAGGACGACTTCTCGATGAACCAGACGCTGTCGCTCTATCTGCTCGAGACCATCCCGCTGATCGATCCGGACTCGCCCGACTACGGCCTCGATGTGCTGACGCTGGTCGAGTCGATTCTGGAGAACCCAGAGGTGATCCTGCGCCGGCAGCTCGACCGCATCAAGGACCGCGCGATCGCGCAGTGGAAGGCCGACGGCATGGAGTACGACCAGCGCATGGAGGAGATGGAGAAGCTGGAGTATCCGAAGCCGCTCAAGGAGTTCGTTTACACCACGTTCAACGCCTTCGCCGACCGGCACCCGTGGGTGGGCGAGGAGAACATCCGGCCGAAGTCGATCGCACGCGAGATGTTCGAGCAGTTCCGGTCGTTTGCCGAGTATGTGCTCGACTACGACCTCGAGCGGTCGGAGGGTTTGCTGCTGCGGCACCTCAACAGCGTCTACAAGGTGCTGAGCCAGACCGTCCCCGACGGCGTGAAGAACGACCAGGTGCTCGAGATGGAGATCTACCTCCAGACGCTGCTGCGTCAGGTCGACTCGAGCCTGGCGGAGGAGTGGGAGCGGATGCGCGACCCCGAGTACCAGCCGCTCGGAGGGGCGGGTTCGCGCGCGACGGATTTGAAACCGCCGGGGGACGCGGCGGAGGACCGCGACATCACGCGCGATGCGAAGGTCTTCACGGCGGCCATTCGGACGCGCCTCTTCACCTTCCTGCGCGGGTGGTCCACGGGCGATGCCGGCGCGGCGCTGGCGGCGCTCGACAGGCTGGATGACGCATCCGGCGAGGCGTGGACCCAGGAGCGGCTGAGCGCGGCGTTCGACGAGTATCGCGCCGGGCACGGGCGCTTGCGGCTCGACCCCGAGGCCAGGAACAGCCGGCACACCTACGTCAGCTCGTCGGACGACGGGGAGGCGTGGCGCGTGCAGCAGATGCTGGTCGATCCCGAGATGACCAACGACTGGGTGGCCGAGTTCGAGGTGGACCTGGCGAAGTCGCGGGAGGCCGACGAGCCGGTGATGCGGTTGTTGCGGCTTGGCAGTCTCGCGTGAAGGGCCGGGGCGCGCGCAGCGCTGGCGTGCCGGGAGGCCGGGTGCGTCCTCGTGACCGGCGACGTGCGCGACGTCGAGGGGAGACGCCGGTTCGTCCAGCTCGCCGAGTCGTCATCCGGCCTCTAACCGGCGCGTTGCCGTTCCGGCGTGTGACCCCAGCGGACGGCTGCAACCGTGGCCAACGCTACCGCGCCGAGCCAGGAACAGCCGACCATCCATGCATTCGGGTCCGTCGCGTACGAGGGCAGTGACTTCTCCAGGGCACTGCCGTAGGGCAGCAACTCGAACAGGCGATTATGTCCGTCGCCGAAGTTCCAGAGGATGCGAGGATGCTGCCAGACCCACGCGCTCATCGCCACCTGACAGGTGACAAGGAGAGGGGACACGAAGCGAGGGAACCTCGCTCCGGTCGCAAGCGCGAGCGCCGTCGCCGCAAGGGGAGCGGCAGGGACAAGAAAGCGTCCCACCGGTCCCCAGCCTCCCCACCACTGGTCATGAGCGGCGGCAGGAATGTAGAGCAGCAGTGCCGGCGGCAGGAGTAGAAGTCCCCGCCGTCCTGCACTGGCCCAGGCAAACGGCACGAGCAAGGCCGCTGGGGCCCAGGGGACAATTCCGAACTCACGATCGAAGAGGATGCCGAGACTGCCGCTCCTGAACGTGCCCCACGACAGCGGGACATGTCCGAGCGTCAGTGGCCCTCCAAAGGACCCCCAGGTCCAGTATGTCCAGGCCATCAGCAAAGCGGCTGGCACGCCTGCGAGTGCCAGCGCCTGGAGGCCATAGCGACGCGCGGCGCGCCCGGAGTCGACCCGACTTCGGAGCGCCAACACGATCACGAGTCCAACAGCGGCCGCGGCGAATTTGCGGTGGAACCAGGGCAACAACCCCACTGCCAGCAGTACCAGCCAATTCGGCAGTCTCGCCCGACCATACGCTTTGGCGACAACGAGACTCGCGACAAGCAGCGCCGGGACCTCCGGGAACACCGCCGAACCGTTGGCGCTCAACGGGGGAGACAAAGCGAACAGAAGCGCCAACAGCGCCGCCTTGCGGGCACCCACAAATTCCGCCATCGTTCGCGCAACGAGCCACCACCCGGCGCTCGTCATCATCAGCATGAACAAGCACACCACCGAGTAGACGAACAACCCCGGCGGCATGCGGACACGGCTGAGCAGGGATTCGGGAACATAGGGCGCGACTGTCCTCGCGAGGCGATACGCCGGCAGCGCGAGGATCGAGAGACCGATATCGTGGACCGAGAGCGAACGGCCAGAGGGCGTAGCCTGAACAAAGCGCTCCGGCTTCAGGCCGTCTGCGCCGAACAGCCGACCCTCGTTCTCTTCGTAGTTGTTCGCCACATCGAGATCACCGTCAGCGAGCAGGCTCTGAGTCACCATCAGGTAATGTGGACCATCTCCGCTGACCGTCGGCTTTCCGTGGGTCATCTGTCCCCAGGACACAAGGAACACGACAACGGGGACGGAGATGAGATGGAGGCGCTTCGTGTGTCTCGCGGGAACGATTGCGGGCTGTGGAGTGGGCATCGGAAATCCTGCGGCGCGCCCGCTTCAGGGGCGGCGGCGACTCGCGCCAATTGAAGGCCAATGGGATTCTAAACGATCTCAGCCGCCATCACCGGCCTCACGCTGTGCGGTGAGGCCGTCTTGGCTGCGGGGGCAGGCCAGGCAACGCGGCACCGGACCTTCGACTGGCTCAGGGTCGTCCCGGGCACGGTCGAGCGACGAAGGCGGGTTGGCTCCTACACGAGTGACCTCGTCAACGTACTCGACATGGACGTGATTCGCGGTGCGAGGATAGCTCTGGGTGTGGATCCGCTCGGGGGCGCAGGCGTGCACTACTGGGGACCCATCGCCGAGCGGTACGGGCTGAATCTCACCGTCGTCAACGACGCGGTCGATCCGACGTTTCGCTTCATCACCGTCGACTGGGGCGGCCAGATTCGTATGGACCCGTCCTCGCCCTACGCGATGCAGCGGCTGATCGACGTGAAGGATCGGTTCGAGATCGCCGCGATCACCGCGATCTTCACTTTCTTCATGAGGCCTCTTCCACGATCGGTCGGACGTTGGCGGACAATCATGCATGCCATTGGGCCTTCGGACTTCCGGTCCCTGCCGTGTGACAGGAACGTTCGGCGGGCCGGCAACGGGTCACCGCTAGTATCCCGCCAGCTGGTTCCTGACGAGAACGCCGACGGCGCGCGCGCGGTCGGTCTCGAACCGGCCCGTGCGGCCTTCCCACCCGATGCGCCGGTACAATTGCGCCATAGTCGAGACGTCCTGAACCTCAGGCGCGCGGGCGATTTCCAGGGCGTGCTGCAACTCGTGCCCGAGTGGCGGGATGGCTTCAGCGGGCGGAGACCACGAGGGCGCGATCCGCACCAGCAGCCGGCGAATCCCGCCTCCCCGCGAGAGGAACGTCAGGTACGCAGGCGGCTCTTCCTCCGACCCGGCCATGGAGTCCGACACGTAAACCACGACGTCTGTCTGCTCGAGAGTCTCCAGAAGGGTCCTGACCATCACTGACCGCCTGGCGGCGTCCGAGAGCAGGGCACTCGCGCCCGGCGTAAGGGGACGCGTGTGCATCCACGCCGGCTGCGGTGTGCCGGCCGCCGCGACATCGACGACCGGGAGCGCGAGAAGAACGAGGGCGATCATCGTGCGCATCGCGGCGGCCTCCTGTCTCTACCCGGTGAGACGCCGGGGCCGCACGAGAGTTGCTACGGAGTGCCTCGGTCTCGACTGCGGATGGCCTCGGACTGTGCGGGACGCGACCGCAGTGATTTCAGGAAGGATCCGGTGGCCGCTCCCAGGCGACCGGCGAGGGACGGTGCGAAATGGAGCAGGCAGGAACTGGATGCGGACGCCGCGGAGGCTGGCCGAAGTCCGCGGGCGAGAGCGGGCGCCTGTCAGAGCCCGGTGATCGCGTCCCGCTCTCGTCGCGCGATCTTCAGGAGCGGGGCATCGGGGTCGGCGCCTTTCCAGGACTCCAGGAAGGTCTGGTAGGCTGCCGCGCTTCCGACCCCATCGCCGGACTCGCGCAGCGCCCGCGCGAGTCCGAGTTGTGCGAACGCCAGCCAGGGTGATGAGGGCTCGATCGCCCGAAGTCGGAGCGTCTCTTCGAATGCGGCGGCGGCGTCGGCTGGCCGGCGCGCGGATCGCGCGGCGATCGCTCGCACGCCGAGTGGAACGAGCCGGAACTGGATCCCCCGTTCGTAGCGCACCACCGGCTGAAGAAGCCGCAGGGCTTCGTCGTGGCGGCCCAGGCCGGCTCCGACGAGCGCCTGGGCGACCGGCATCCAGACCTGCGGCGACGCCAGATCGGGCTGCGGCTGGATGGCCAACTCGTCCAGCAGCTTCTGGGCCCGTGCCCAGTCGCCGACGAGCGCGAACACGATAGCCGAGAAGGCCAGGCTCCCGGCACCACGGTCGGCGGCGAGGCTGGCCTCGATGGCCACCCGCGCCGCCCGCGGGTCTCCCACGAGCGCCTCGGCTTCGGCCTGGAGGCGGCGCGTTTCGGCGACGTGTCGTGGAGAACCGATCTCGTTGGCCTTCGCCAGCGCCGCCGACCAGAGCCGTCGGGCCTCCCTCAGGCGTCCGCCGGCCATCGCCGCCGCCGCCCGCGTCTGTAACGTGAACAAGTTCGCCTGCGGGTCCGGTTCGGCCCAGCGAATCTCACGCTCGAGCGCGACACCGTCGCCGTCGAGCAACGCCAGATTGAACAGTTGTCGGTGTATGAGCCAATCAGCCGCCCCGGCTCGAGAGGCCTCGGCGAGGGCCTGTCTGGCCTCGGGGATCCGGTTCACTCCCAGGTATGTCTCCGCGAGGTTCGAGTAAGCCAGCGAACTGTGCGGCGCGAGTCGTACGGCCTCGCGAGCCTCAGGCAACGCGGCGTCGTACTGTCCCATCGCACCGGCGAGGATGAACACGAGATTGGTGGGCGGGATGGGGGAGCCGGGATACTGCCGCCGCCATGTCCGGTAGATCTCGATCGCCTTGGCGGGGTCGCCTTCAACGAGCGTGTAGTAATGCCCCGCGATGTAGTAACCCTCCGGGGGGCTGACCCGGTCTCGGAGTGCGTACGCCTTTCGAAAAGCCGGGATCGCATCGTCTCTGAGGCCGAGGTTCCACGCGGCCGCGCCGCGCCGCGCCCAGGCGAGGGCGAACCCGGGATCGAGTTCCGTCGCCTGGCGGTAGCTGACAAGCGCCGCCTCGAGTCGGGCGTGATCGCGGCTCTCGTCGCCGAGGGTGAGGGCCTGGAGCGCTTCGAGCGACGGCGTCGTCGCGCGGACGAGGGGGACATCGTGCTGACGCAGCGACGCGCGCGATTCGCCGAGGTTGCGTCGAATCCGGGTGGCTGCCTGTTCGAGTGCCGTCAGGACGCGTTCCTTGGTCCCGGCTTCCACCAGCGCGCGACCGACCGACTCGCCGGTTCCGCACGCCAGCGCCTCGATGCCGACGGCATAGCGTGAGCCGAGACGCGCAATCGAACCCGTCAGGACCACGGCGGCGCCTTCGCGCCGGCAGACGTCGAGCGCGAGCGATCCCGCCACTCGCTCGCCCGGCTCTCGGCCCATCCGCACCAGCGAGGCGCGGACGGTCTCTTGCGGCAGAATACGGAGGAAAGGCGCCTGCTCGAGGTTCACGGCCAGCGCCAGCCGAAGCGTGTCGTCGAACACACGGTCGCCGGTGGTGTTGCTCACGTCCGCAAGCAGCACGGTATCTCGATCCGAGAGCACGGGCTGCACCACCCAGTCGCCAGCCCCCAGCGTGACGCCCACGACGACGGCCGCCGCAGTCGCCAGCAGCACGGTCCAGCGCACCCTTCGGGAGAAGTGCTGCCGGCCCGATCCCGCCTCTGCCAGGCGCGGCTCACTGTCAGGCAGAGCGGGCCCAGGATCAACGGACGGCGGGGGCGAGGACGGGGGGCCGTCCGGGGCGGACATGATATCCGGCAGAAACTCCACTGGCGCCACGAGACGGTAGCCTCGCTTGGGAATCGTCTCGATGATCTTCGGCTGGCGCGCGTCATCGCGGAGGGCCTGACGGATCTCGGCGATGCATCGGCTCAGCGCCGACTCGCCGACGTAATGGCTTCCCCAGACTTCCTTCAGGATCAGATCTTTGGCGACGGGCTTGCCGGCATGGCGGGCGAGCAGGAGCAGCAGGTTGGTGAGTTGGGGCCGGAGATGAATCAGCGTCCCGCCGCGGGACAACCGGTCGAGGTTCGGCTCCACGAGCCAGTCGCCGACCCGGAAGCTGTCCGTGAGTGCAGGGCGCCGCAATGGTTCGTCGGGCACTGAACACTCCCCTGGAATCGGGCAACTACGTCTGCGGACGCCGCTAGGGTCTTAGACGCTGCAGAAGACCATTGAGTTCCTCGTTGGGCGTTGGCGGCCTCCTCGGCCACACAGGTCTGAAGGGCAAGGACGCGCCCGTGGCAGGGGAACGGGACGGAGCGGGGTACGGAAATCGAACCGCGGTCCCGGATCCCTATCCGCGAATACGGCCACGGACCTCATCGCGCTTGTCGGCCATCGATGTCGGGGTCTGGCCGTCGAGATCCAGGCGCAGCAGAAACGGCCCCTCGCGCGTCGCGCGCGAGGGGCCGGAAGGAATCCGCCGACGGACACCGCGGTCCGGCGCTAGGAACTTGTAGGTCAGAGAGAAGAACATCTGCCGCGGCGTGACGAGGCCCTGCGGCGTTCCGACCGGCGTGCCGGAAGACGACGTCGGCGTCCGGTAGGTCACGCTCGTCACGGTACTCTTGTTCATGAGGCTGAAGACCTCGTACACGAGGCCGAGTCGCCTTGCGCCGCCGAGTCTGATTTCCTTGTCGATCTTGAAATCGATCGCCGACTGGCCGGGGAGTCGATTGCTGCCCCGCTGCTCGATGAACATCTCCTGCCGCCCCTGGTTCACCCTTGGCCTGACTACCCGCGTCCATGTGTCCCCGCTGATGTAGTAGGCGCTGGCCGAGAGGTTGAACCCATACGGCGCCTGGTAGCTCCCGAGCACCTTGAAGACGTGGGTGTTGTCCCGTGCCAGCCGGCCGTCCCGGAGTTCGACGCTGTTCTGGTTCGTCTGGAGCCGCGAGTCGATGTTCGGATCGTTGTATTCCGCGGAGTTCCCGTCGTTCCGGCTGTTCGAGATGTTCCCGGTCGACTTCGAGACGACCCACGAGCCGCGGAACATCCACCGATTGGCCAATCGCTTGGTCCATTCGAGCTCGAAGCCGTGATAGAGGCGATACGCGTTCGAGGGATTCGTGATGGTGTACTTGTTGTTGAAGATGCTGCTGGTCTCGTTGTAGACCGTCAGCACGTTGCCGTTGCTCGGACTGGAGCCGGGAGGTACGTCGGCCCGGGGTCTGTGTACGTGGACGTCGTGAACGTCGCGCTCGCGGGATCGAGGACGTCCTCGATGTAGTTGTGCGTTCTTCGGTAGATGTACGTGCCGCTCAGCGAGAACCCCGGGAACAACTCGCGGACCAGGCCGATCGTCGCCTGCCGCGCGAACGGCTGTTTGATGTTCGGGTCCATCGTCCGGTTGGCCAGCACCTTGTTGATCTTCGGTGTCGAGGTCGGCTCCAGCGTGACCGGGTCGACGTCCACGATGTAGCGCGGCGGCTGGCGGGGATCGACGCGCTGGTAGTAGTAGGTCTTCGCGCCATCGTAGAAGTCGCCGTAGTGGCCGCGCAGCACCGTCTTCCCGTTGCCGGCGATATCCCACGCAAAGCCGATGCGCGGCGCAACCCCGTCGGTCTTGAACACGGTCTGTCCGAGGCCGGGGTTGTAGCCGGTGTTGTGATCCCAGCGGAGACCCGCGTTGATCGTCAGGTTCTTCCTCACCGACCACTCGTCCTGCGCGAACAATGTGACGCGGTGATTGATCCCTTCCAGGATGTAGGTGTCCTGCAGGTACTGGTAGTACGGCACGTTGCTGTAGGCGTAGATATAGCCGCCGCCCGGGTAGCCGTTTGTGGTCTTGGCCCAGCTCCGCTCGGTACTCCATCCCGAACTTCAGGTTGTGGGTTCCGGCGAACCCCGAGGCGTACTTGCTCAAGTTCGCATTCGCCTGGTCCTTGCGGCGGTCCGCGTGGTACCAGTAGTAGGAGTTCATCGACGCGAACCCGGTGTCGCCATCGATCCACCCGGCGACGTCGAGGGGCTTGTACGGGTCATTGTGGTAGTAGCCCCAGAAGCCGGAGTACTTGACGTCGAACACCATCGAGTTCGAGAGGACCTTTGTGTAGTTGATGTTCCAGGCGATCGACGGCGCCAGTTCCTTCAGCGTGGCTTCCGGCGACGTGAGGGCGCCCGCACCGCGGCCGTCCACGTCGAAGCGCTCCATCTCGAGGAACCCGGTGAGCTTGTCGTTCTTGCCGACCTGCCAGGTCGGCTTGAGAAGGAAGCGGGGCGAACTCTCGAGACGGGCGTCTGGCCCCCCCATCGACGGCGTCCAGGCCTTCCCCGTCGTGGGGTTGGCGGGCGGGTATCCCGCAGGCGTCGTCTTCGGGCGGTAGGTACTGAAAGCTCGTGAAGAACCAGACCTTGTCGCGCTTCAACGGTCCGCCGATCTGGGCCGTCGTGTCGGTGACGTAGTCCGTCGTCCCGGCCTTGAGGCTCGGGTTCTGTGCCAGGATCTCCGGTGTCGTGTTGTCCGACACCATCCAGCCGGTCTGGTAGCGCGTCTCGAACAGGCCGTGAAACTGGTTGCTGCCCGACCTGAACAGGCTGTTCGACGCGGCACCGGTGTACCCGCCGTACTCCGCATTGGCGCCAAGGCTGATCACCTGGACTTCCTGGATCCAGTTGTAGTTTGCGAACACCCAGGGGGTGCCGCTCCTCGGATCGGAGACGTCGACGCCGTCCATCTGGTAGGAGTTCGACGAGCTGCCGCCGCTCCCGTACACCGTATAGTTGGTGGGGTTGACGCCGGGCGCGACCATCATGGCGTCCGGGCCGAACCGGTTTGAGACGGGAATGGAGTCGAGCACCTCGGGCGTGAGGTTCTTCTGCGGCGCCGACGATCTTCACGTCGACGATCGGCGACTCGCTGGATACCGTGACGGTCTCCTGAAGTCCGCCGACCTCGAGGACCGCAGGCAGGCTGACGGTCTCGCCGAGCTGGACGTTCACGTTTTCACGTTTGACAGGCTTGAAGCCCTGAAGCGTGAAGGTCACCTCGTAGACGCCCGGCGCGATTCCCGAAAACCGGAACGTTCCATCGGCTGCGGTAACCACCGTTCTCGCGCCGCCGATCAGCGCCGGGCTCGTGATGCTCACGTTGACGCCCGGAAGCACGCCACCGCTCGCATCCTTGACGGTGCCAATCAGCGTGGCCGTCTGACCGATCTGCGCGCTCGCCGCTGTCACGGAGATCAATGACAGCAAGACGAGTGACGCAACGACCCGCCATCGCATAGGTGCCCTCCTCCCATGATGACCGTGCCCCCGATGCCGCTGGAGGCATGACGAAGTGGTGTCGAGTGTCCGACACACCGCGTACATAGACGGCCTGCCCGCGCCAGACATTCCTGTCGTGGCGAAAGACCGCGCCGTCGCGGTGGGACGGTAGCACGGGGCCTGGAGGATGTCAACCGGTTCATGGCCGCGCTCGGCTCCTTCAACTCTTTGAATTCATGGAGGTTGCAGGTCGGCCAGACCTCGGCGTCGTGGAGGTTCGCAGCCCGGGGCGGACACGGGCCTTTTGCGCTAGAATCCCGGTGTGGCACGAGAGGTTCTGACACGGCCCTTCGTCACGGCGGCTCAGGTCGCGGCAATCATCTGTCTGGTCGCCGCAGCGCCTCAATCTCCGCCGGCGCGGCCCAATGTGCTGCTGGTGACGGTTGACACCCTGAGGGCCGATCGGTTGGGATCGTACGGCTACCGCCTGGCCCAGACGCCAGTTCTCGACCGATTGGCGCGCGACAGCGTACGGTTCGACGACGCGACGGTTCAGGTGCCGCTGACATTCCCGTCGCACGTCGCGATTCTCAGCGGCTCTTACCCCTCGCGGTTCGACATCCGCGTGAATGGGCTGACGCCGCTGCCCGCGTCGGTGGCGACCGTGGCGACGCGGTTCAAGGCCGCTGGGTACCGAACGGCGGCCTTTGTGGCGAGCGCCGTCCTTGACCCGACGTACGGCCTCAACCGGGGCTTCGATCTCTACGATGCGGACTTTCGCCGCCAGGCGAACGCCAACGTCGCTCTCGCCGAACTGCAGCGTCCGGCAGGCGACGTGATTGCCTCGGTTCTCCGATGGCTCGACGGGGGGCCTCCCAGACCGTGGTTCGCGTGGGTGCATCTGTTCGACCCCCACTACCCGTACGAGCCTCCCGCCGAGTATCTCAAGCTGGCCGGCGGACGCCCGTACGACGGCGAGGTTGCGTACACCGACGCGTCGCTCGGCCGGCTGTTCGAGCGGCTCGATCTGGCATCCACCATCGTCGTGGTGACCGCGGACCACGGCGAGTCGCTCGGCGAGCACGGCGAGGACGATCACGGCTTCTTCCTGTACGACGCGACTTTGAAGGTGCCGCTGCTGGTCCGGGCGCCCGGGGTTGCGCCGCGCGTCGTCGGCGAGCAGGTCCGCAGCATCGACATCGCGCCGACAATCGCGGCGCTGGCGGGCCTGGCGCCGCAGTCAGGGCTCGATGGCGAGAGCCTCGTGCCGCTGCTCCGGGGACAGGCCCGCAGCGAGGTTCCGCCCTCGTATGCGGAGACCTGGTACACCCGCGTCCACTTCGGGTGGAGCGAGCTGCGGTCGGTCCGCGTCGGGGAATGGAAGTACGTCTGGGCGCCGAAGCCGGAGGTCTATGACCTGCGAGTCGACAGGGCTGAATTGAAGAATGCCCTCGCGCAGCAGGCGAACGTTGCCGGCCGGCTCGACGCGGAACTGTCGCGTCTGGCGGCGCGCATTCAGCCTTCGTCGAGCCGATCGCAGCCGGCAGCCCAACCGCAGCCGGACCCGGAGGCAGTCCGCCGGCTGCAGGCGCTCGGCTACATCGGCACGTTTGCGCCCGCCACGGCTGGCGGCAGCGCCGTTAATCCAAAGGACCATCTGGCCGAGGGTCCAGGCGTACCGGCAGCAGCTCACCCGGGCGCTGAACGCGCTGGCCCGGGGCGACCAGGCCGCTGCGGTGACAGTCCTGAAACAGATGCTCGCGGTGAACGTCCGGGCGTTCGAGGTGCATCTCTACCTCGGCAACGCCTACGTCGGTCAGGGGAAGCTCGACGCCGCCCTCGGTGAATACGAGGTCGCGCACCAGCTGAATCCCGATCTTGCGCAGGTGCATTACGAGGCGGCAAAAGCGCTGTCTGGCAAGGGCGATTACGCGGGTGCCGTCGCCCGGTGCCAGGAAGGACTCGCGCGCGAGCCGTCCTCCTCATATGGCCTCTTCACGCTGGGCACGATCTATCGGCTGGCCGGCAAGTCCGCAGAGGCGGCCGACGCGTTCGCCAGGGTCATCGCCGAAAACGAGAACGATCCGCGCGCCCAGAGCAACCTGGCGGACATGGCGATTCGGCTGGGCCGGTTCGACGTGGCCGGGGCCGCATGCCGGAAGATGATCGATCTCGGGTACCGCGTGGCGCCGGCGCACTACAATCTCGGATTCATCGCGGAGCGCTCTGGGGATCCCAGGCTTGCGCTTGTACACTACCGCGCGGCGCTGGCAGCCGACCCGGGTTTCAAGCCGGCGCAGGAGGCGATCGCGCGGCTCAAGCGTGATTGACATGAAGAAGGCACCACCTCGGAATCCGGCTGGCGGCGCGCCAAGCCGCCGCCCCGCGGCGGCCCGGCGGGCCTGGATAGCGGCAACGGGGACGCTGGTCCTG
Organism: uncultured Acidobacteriota bacterium; assembly: GCA_963784455.1. Lineage (GTDB taxonomy): Bacteria > Acidobacteriota > Vicinamibacteria > Vicinamibacterales > Fen-181 > FEN-299. The sequence continues at coordinate 110,813 of CAWARN010000023.1, forward strand.
TCGGCGGCTGCGTGGGGTGGATGGTGGTTCTATCGCCCGGCGGTCGTCGCATCCGACGGCACCAAGCTCGGATCGCTCCCGAGAGGCGTCGGCGTGCGGGATCTGAACATTCTCGTCCTCACGCTCGACACCACGCGCGCCGACAGGCTCGGCTGCTACGGAGAACCGCAGCGAGCGACGCCCAACCTCGACCATCTGGCGGCGGACGGCGTCCGCTTCGACCGCGTCATGTCGCCGGCGCCCCTGACGTTGCCGGCGCATTCGACGATCTTCACCGGCACTCTTCCTCCCGCGCACGGCGTCAGGGACAACGGCGGATTCACGCTCGGCACGCGCCACCCGACCCTGGCCAGCGTTCTGAAACGCCAGGGCGGATGGGCCACCGGGGCATTCGTGGCCGCGTTCGTCCTCGACTCGAAGTGGGGCCTCGACCAGGGGTTTGACACGTACTTCGACGACTTCGACATGTCCAAGTACGCCACGGTCTCGCTTGGCGACATCAGCCGCACCGCTTCGGAGGTCGTCGACAAGGCGTTGCCGTGGCTCGACCGGCACGCGTCGGAACGCTTCTTCGCCTGGCTCCACCTCTATGATCCGCATTCGCCCTACACTCCGCCAGAGCCCTACAAGACGCTGTTTGCGCAGCATCCGTATCTCGGTGAAATTGCCTACATGGACTCGCAGATCGGCCGGGTGTTGGCCTGGTTGGAGGAGCGCGGGCTCAGCGACCGCACCATCGTCGTGGCACTTGGCGATCACGGCGAGAGCCTGAACGAGCACGGCGAGGGAACGCACGGCCTGTTCATCTACGACGCGACGCTGCGGGTGCCGCTGATCATCCGGACCCCGTACGACAAGCTCCGCGGCAGGACGGTGGCGAGCGTCGTGCGGAGCGAGGACGTCATGCCGACCGTACTCGACCTGCTCAGGGTGGAAGCTCCCGCCGGGATCCACGGCCGATCGCTGGTGCCTCTGATGGGCGGCGCCGTGCCGGACCTGGATCTCGCCGCCTACGCCGAATCCAACTACGCGCGGTATCACTATGGCTGGAGCGAGCTTCGCGCCTTGAGGGCCGGCCGCTACAAGTACATCGAGGCGCCTCGGCCGGAGCTGTACGACACCGAGCAGGATCCCTCCGAAGCCAAGAACATCTACGACGAACGCCGCGCACTTGGCGATCGGATGGCAGCCGAGCTGCGGGCGCTCGAGGCGTCAACCGCGGCGGCGCAGCCAACCGAGCAGCCCACAATCGATCCGGAGACCCGCGAGCGCCTGGCCGCGCTCGGGTACATCGGCACGTTCAGCGACGCGCCGCGGGCCACCGGCGAAAGGCTCCCCGACCCCAAGGACAAGATCGACGTGTTCAACGCGCTCCTGTCCGCACGCGAGGAATCGGCGTCCGGGACGAAGACGATCTCAATCGAGAAGCTCCAGAAGGTGATCGCCACCGATCCGAACATCATCGACGCCTGGACGATGCTCGGCAACGGCTACATGCGCCGCGGCGAGCCTTCCCAGGCCCTGGAAGCCTACCAGCGGGCCCTGAAGCTGAGCCCCGGCTACGACCTCGCCACGATCAACATGGCCAACGCGTACCGCCAGCTCGGCCGGTACGACGCGGCGATTGCCGGCTACGAGCGCTACCTCCAAACCGATCCGAAGAACGCCTACGTGCACTACCAACTCGGCGAACTCCACGCCGACACGAAAGATCCGGACAAGGCGGCCGCCTCTTTCCGGAGGGCGCTCGAGCTGGACCCCAAGCTGGCGTCAGCCCGCAACGCCCTGGGCGTCGTGGCGTTCACGCGCGGCGACCTTGCCACGGCCGAGCGAGAGGTCCGGGCGGCGCTCGAACAGAAGCCCGACGTCCGCCTCGCTCACTACAACCTGGCGCTGCTCGCCGAACGCCGCGGCGACCCGCAGTCGGCAATCGAGGAGTACACGCGGGAGACCGAACTCCACCCCGACAGTTTCAAGGCCGAGTTCAATCTCGGCAAGCTGTACGAGCAGCTCGGCAATCGCGAGAATCAGCGGGCCGCTTTCCAGCGGGCGATTGCGGCGAATGAGAAGTTCGCGGAAGGCTACTTCTACCTGGCAAAACTCCTGCTGGATGAAGGCCGTGACTTCGGCGAGGCGGTGCGGCTCGCGAAGAAGGGACTCGAGATTGGGCCGGCGTCCGAGTACGCACCGCTCGGCCACTACGTGCTGGCCGACATCTACAACCGCGAAGGCCGGCGGGCGGATGCCGACCAGGAGGCGGCCCTCGGCCGCACCCTCGAGGCTCGGCAGAAGGCCGGTCCGGGCCCGCCACCCGTGCGCATGCCGCGTCCTTCGCCGTGAGAGGCCTGCTGCGAGAAGACACGCAGCGGACAGCGCCACGACCTTCACGGAGATCCGCCGGGCAGCCGTGATACCATCCGGCGCGATGTCTGCCGTACCGAAGGCCGAGCCCGACGAGACGCGCCGGGTGCCCGATGCTCCAGCTTCACACCCCGCCAGGTGGATGGCTACGTTGGGGGCATTGCTTCTGGCGGGCATGCTCGCCGCGCTGACCATCGGGTCGTACAAGGTGTCGGCGGCCGACGTCCTCCGCGTGATCCTCGTCCGACTCGGCTTCGGCGCGGGCGACGCGAACGTTGCGGGCATCGCGTCCGCCGTCGTCTGGAACCTCCGAATCCCGCGCATCCTGCTGGCCGGCGTCGTCGGCGCCGCGCTCGCCGCATCCGGCGCGGTGTTTCAGGCGGCGTTCCGCAACCCGCTCGTCGAACCCTACATCCTCGGCGTGTCGTCGGGCGCGGCGTTCGGCGCGGCGCTTGGGATGGTCGTGCCGCAGTTCCCACTGTCGGTGCAGGTCGCCGCGTTTCTCGGCGCGCTGGCCGCCGTCGGCATCGTGCGCCTCATGGCGCGGTCGCGGGGCGATGCCTCCGTCGTCACGCTGGTCCTCTCCGGCGTCATCGTCGGCTCCGTGTTCGCCGCAGGAGTGTCGCTGCTGAAGTACCTCGCCAACGAAACGGCGCTGCGCGACATCGTCTTCTGGCTGATGGGCGGGTTCTACTTCGCGACGTGGACCGACGTGACGGTGGTCGGCCCGGCCGTGCTCGTCGCCGCGGCCGTGATGATCGCCGGAGGTTGGCGCTTGAACGTCCTGTCGATGGGTGACCACGAGGCCCAGGCGCTGGGCATTGACCCGCGGCGCGTCAGGAGCGTGCTCGTGGTGGCGGCGACGCTCGCGACGGCGGTGTCGGTGTCGGCCGTCGGCGTCGTGCCGTGGGTGGGGCTGATGACACCGCACGCCATCCGGATGCTCCTGGGGCCGGACAACCGCCTCGTCGTGCCCGGCTCGGCCATCGCGGGCGCGCTGTTCATGCTGGCGTGCGACACGGCCGCGCGTTCGCTCACCGCGTCCGAAATCCCGGTGGGGATCATCACCGCAATTGCCGGCGGCGCCGTTCCTCGCGTACCTGATCAGGCAGCGAACCGCGGGGCTGTTCGGATAGCGTCATGCTGAGCGTCCGCAACCTCCACTTCTCATACGGGCCGCTACCGGTGCTGCGGGGCGTCTCGCTCGACGCGAGGAAGGGCGAAGTCTGCGGGCTCTTCGGCCCCAACGGCTGCGGCAAGACGACGCTCTTCCGGTGCTGCCTCGGGCTCCTGCGGGCACAGCGCCGACACGCTCGCGGTCGACGGTCACGCCGTCGGTTCGCTGCCGCCGTCGGAACGGGCCCGGTCTGATGGCCTACGTGCCGCAGGAGCACAAGCCGCCCTTCCCGCTGCCGGTCCGGGACGTCGTGATGCTGGGCCGCACGCCTTACCTCGGGCTGCTCGGGCGGGCGACGGCCGGCGGACCGGCGGATGGTCGCACGACACGCTGGATTGGCTGAACCTGCAGCGACCTCGCCGCCCGACCCTACAACAAGCTGTCCGGCGGGCAACGCCAGCTCGTGCTGGTGGCGCGCGCCGTCGCCCAGCGCACGCCGGTCATCCTGCTCGACGAACCGGCGTCCGGCCTCGACTTCCACAACCAGATCCACATCTGGGGCGTGCTGCGCAGTCTGGCGGCGTCGGGAACCGCCGTGCTCTGCTGCACCCACGATCCGAACCACGTCTCCTGGTTTTGCAATCGAGTCGTCGTGATGCAGGGCGGGGTCGTCGTCGGCAAGGGCCCGCCGGCCGACGCGCTGACAGCGGCCACGCTCGAACGACTCTACCCGGGGGCATGCGAGCTGACGACGACCGATGGCGCGCCTGTCGTGCTGCCGCGGTCGGTGGCGGCGAGGCACAGGAGCGCGCGGACGTGAGCGCGGGCCGACGTGTCTCGCTCTGGCTGGCGATCGTGGCCGGCGCATTGGCGGTGTCCGCCTGCCGCGAGCTGTCCGTCAGCCGCCGGATTCCGCCGGCAGCGGCGCGGCCGCCGGGGCCGCCGCGCGTCGCGTCACCGACATGCGCGGTGCGACCGTGACCGTGCCCGCGACGCTCACCAGGGTGGCGACGATCGACGACGGGTTCGTCGAAGGGGTGATGACACGGCTCGGCGTCGTCCGAACACTGGTCGGCTGTGGCATCGGACGGCCTGAATCGGTCGTGGTCGTACTCGTACCCGACCGGCGGCGGGCGCGCCTTGGCGGTCGACGGACGGCATGGGCACGATGCGCGCGCTCCACCCATGGATGGCCGGCCTGCCGTGCGCGAGTTGCGGCGGCGGCGACGCGGTCGGCAACGAGACGATCGCGGCGGCGCGGCCAGAGGTGGTCATCCTGCGGGTCGGCGACTGCACGATCGGCACGTCGTCCGAGGCCGTGGCGCGGACGTCGACGGTCATCGGAGCGCTGGGGATCCCGGTGGCGGTCCTGCGATCGCCCGCCGACTACCGCGGCCAGAGCCTCGACACGCTGCGCGCGGAAATCGACGTGCTCGGCCGGGTGTTCGGGCGCGAGCGCGAGGCGGCGGCGCTGGCGGACGAACTGGCGCGCGGCCGAGGCCATGGTGCGGACGCGGGTGCAGGACGTGCCAGACGCGGCGCGGCCGCGCGTGCTCTACCTGGGGCTGGCATCTGGCGCCCGGGAGTCGGGTGGCGCCGCCTACGTGTGGGGCACCGACACCACCGAGTCGTGGATGATCGAGCACCTGGTCGGCGCGCGCAACGCGTATCGCGGCCCTGGCGCCCGCGTCCTCCTCAACGCGGAGCAGATTCTCGCGCTGGATCCGGACATCATCTTCCTGCCGACGTCGGCCGGCTATCACCCGCCGCGCGAACTGATGGAGGCGCCGTACTTCCGCGAACTGCAACGGCTGCGCGCGGTGCGCGAGAGGCGCGTCTATGCGCTCCCGTGGACGCCGGAGAACTGCGCGCGGCGCCTCGAGTACCCAATCGACCTGATGGTCATGGCGAAAGGCGCCTACCCCGATCGCTTCCGCGACGTCACCGTCCAGCAGTGGGCGCTGGAGTTCTACCAGCGCATCTACCGCATCGACGGGAGCCAGGCTGCCGTCCTCCTCCGCGCGCAGTGGCTGGACGGACGATAGGCATAGGTGGGGTGTCCGTGGCGCCATGTGAGCGGAACGCCCGCTATCACGACCTCCTCGGCCTCCGCGAGCCATCGCGGGGACGGTATAATCCTCCTTCGGCCCCAGGCTACGATAGGAACTTCCCCAATGCGGACATTTGAAGACGCCCAGACCCTGATTCGCCGCTTCAAGGGCGACAAGTACGTGTGTGGCTTCGACGTCCTGCCGCAGGCGGGCGCGATGGCCGCCGGCCTCGGAAAGCGGGCGGCTGTGGTGCGCGACACGTTTCCCGGGTCGGAAGCGTTCACCAGCACGATCATCGGCTCACTCAAGGCCGCGGGCGTCGACGTGCTCGGCTGCGTGGACGGAGCCGCGCCGAACTGCCCGCGCGAGGATCTGGCGCGCATCACGGCGAGCCTGACCGAACTGAACCCGGACGTCATCGTCAGCTTCGGCGGCGGCAGCACGATCGACGCGGCCAAGGCGGCCGAGGTCCTGCGCACGCTGGGCGGGGGCATCGACGGCTATTTCGGCGTCGGCGTGGTGACCAGGGCGCTGGCCGCGGCGGGGCAGACGTTGACTCCGCACCTGGCGATCCAGACTGCCTCGAGTTCGGCCGCGCACCTGACCAAGTACTCCAACATCACCAACCTGAAGACCGGCCAGAAGAAGCTGATCGTGGACGAGGCCGTGGTCCCGCCGCGCGCGCTGTTCGATTTCGCCGTGACCATGGGCGCGCCCGCCTCGCTCACCGCCGATGGCGCGCTGGACGGCGTCTCGCATTCGCTCGAAGTCCTGTTCAGCGCCGTAGGCAAGCCGATGTATGCCGACATGGAGAAGGTGGCAGGCGAGGGGATCCGGCTGGCGCTCGAATACCTGCCGCGCGCGCTCGAGAATCCGAAAGACGCCGATGCGCGGGAAGCGCTGGGCCTGGCCACCGACCTGGGCGGCTACGCGATCATGATCGGCGGCACCAACGGGGCGCATCTGACCAGCTTTTCGCTCATCGACGTGCTGAGCCACGGCCGCGCGTGCGCGATGCTGAACCCCTACTACACCGTCTTCTTCGCGCCGGCCATCGAAGGCCCGCTCCAACTGGTCGGACGGATCTGCGTCGACCTGGGCTACGCGGCCGAAGCGATCCTGAGCCTCAACGGACGCGCGCTGGGAGTGGCGGTCGCCGAGGCGCTCATCGCGTTTGAGAAGAGCATCGGATTCCCGACGAGTCTGGCTGAGGTGCCGGGCTTCACCGCGGGCCACATCACACGGGCGCTGGGCGCGGCCAAGGATCCACAGCTCAAGTCGAAGCTCGAGAACATGCCGGTTCCGCTGACGGCCGAGATGGTCGATGCATACATGGGGCCGGTGCTCCAGGCCGCCGCGACGGGCAATCTGTCGTTGATTCGCAACGTCTGACGACTGGACCCTACGAAGAAGATCAACGCCGTCGCAATCATCCTCCCCGTGCTCGTCAGTCTCGCCGCTTTGGCTTACCGGATGGGATGGTCTGCGGCGCTGCCCATTCCGGGGCTCGCCCGCCTCGTCCCGTCATCGTCCGCCCCGGGCCCAGGCGCAACCGGGCCGGCCGCCGCGCCAGGCCAGGCCGCGCCGGTACCCGGCGAGGCCGCCGCCACGTCTGGGCCGGGAGGGACGGCTGCGCCGGCGGGCGCGCCAACGGAGCCTCCGACCCAGACGCCGCAGACCTCCGTGGCCGGCGCCGTCGGGGCCAAGCTGATTCCGGCGCCCGTGTTCGATGGCAACGTGGGCGGGGCGGCTCTTCCGAACGGCGCCCACGGTGTCTGATAGCGGGCAAGGACCTCTGCGAGCGGCGGTCCCGCTGGTCCGGCCGACTCTCTCGGTTCCGGCTCGATCGCGTCACGCGAGTTCCCTGCTTGGTCAGCGTCTCAGAGAACACACGTTTCCTGAGACACGCGACCTCCGATAGGGAGGCCACGGCTCTGTTCCGGTTCTTGAGCGGGGGCCATGGCCCGGTTCTGGCGTCACGTTCTGCCTCCGCGCTTGAACGCCAGAGCCTGATGGCGTACAAGTAGGGCGTCCCGGTGGAAGCGTGGCATCTCGCGCGATCACTACTCCCGGAGGATGAGCGTGCAGCAGAACAGCAACCGACCGCAGGATTCCGGTCTCACACGGCGCAAGTTCCTGGCCTCTTCAGTGGCTGGGGCAGGGACTTTGCTCATTGTCCCGCGCAGCGTGCTCGGCGGGCCGGGGTACGTTCCGCCGAGCGACAAGATCAACGTCGCGATCATCGGCTGCGGCGGCCAGGGGCTCGTGGACCTCGGCAACCTGATCAAGTTCCCCGAACTCCAGTTCGTCGCCGTAGCGGATCCGATGGAGGAATGGGACTATCGGGAGTTCTACTTCGGCGGCACCGCGGGGCGGGCCGCAGCCAAGCGAATCATTGAGAAGACCTACGCCGAGGCCAGCGGCGCCTCGGCCTACAAGGGCTGCGCGGCGTACCAGGATTTCCGCGAGATGCTCGACAAGGAGTCCGGCATCGACGCCGTTACCGTGGAGACCACGGACAGCCTCCACGCGATCGCCGCCATGGCCGCGCTCTCGCGAGGGAAGCATGTCTATTGCCAGAAACCCCTGACGCACGACATCTACGAGGCACGCGCGCTGGCCCTGGCCGCCGGGAAGTCGAAGGCAGCCACCCAGATGGGCAATCAGGGCCACGCCATGGAAGGCAACAAGCTGATCTACGAATGGATCCAGGCCGGAGCCATCGGGGACGTTACTGAAGTGATCTGCTGGACCAACCGGCCAGCGGGGATGTGGCCCCAGGGCATCGAGGCGCCCAAGGAGACGCCGTCACTGCCCCGGGCACTGAACTGGAATCTGTGGCTGGGGCCGGCTCCCGACCGGCCGTACCAACCGATCTACCTCCCGTTCCGCTGGCGCGGCTTCTGGGATTTCGGGACCGGTTCTCTGGGCGACATGGGCTGCCACATCATGGACACGCCGGTCTCGGCCCTCCGGCTCCGCCATCCGGTCGCCGTCGAGGCCGTCGCGACAACGCCGCGCACGAAGGACACCTATCCGGTCGGCAGCATCATCCGGTACGAGTTCGCGGGCCAAGGGGGCCGGCCTGGTGTCGTCATGAGCTGGTACGATGGCGGGCTGACGCCCTTCCGCCCCAAGGTGCTCGAGGCCGGGCGTCGCATGGGCGACGAGGACGGCGGCGTGTTGTTCTTCGGCACCAAGGGCACGCTGATGTCCGGCTGCTACGGAGAGAGCCCGCGGCTGATCCCCGAAACCGCGATGCAGAAGTTCACGCAGCCGCCCAAGACCCTCCCCCGCTCCCAGGGCATCTACCGGGAGTGGCTCGACGCCATGCTGGGCCGCGGCCCCGCGAGCTCCAATTTCGAAGTGTCCGGGCCGCTGACCGAGATCGTGCTGCTCGGCAACCTGGCTCTGCGGTACCCCGACCAGCGCCTGGAGTACGACAGCGCGAACATGAGAGTGACCAACCTCGACGAGGCGAATCAATACCTCCGCCGCACGTATCAGGCAGGCTGGAAACTGGAGTGAGGCGTTGTTGCCGGTGTGCGGCGGCTGCAACCGCAGGATGCGCCGTGACTGCCAGGGCAATCAGCCGCCGAGGCCCCCGGGACGCCGCCCCGCGTCTATCTCTTGAAGACCAGCGTGACCTCGCAGCGTTTGCCGAACTGGATGAGATCGTCAGGACCGACCGGACTCTCGGAGAGAAGCTGGAAACGGCGGATACAGCCAAGGGCCAACCTACGGCCACGTCGTAGCCTCTCCTACTCGGAGGGTAGCCGATCGAACTGCCGTGTACGGACCGTTCGCGCGGTGGTGTGGCAGGGGCCGGCGGGTGACCGGTTTGAGTCCCAGGACGTGGTGGAAATTCGGTAGGCCGCTGAGGCTGGACAGGCAAGCCGCCATCGCGCATCGTTCCGTGAGTTCTTCTCGGCAAAGAGGATCTACACGGAGGGCGATGACGATGGCCAAAGCAAGGATGGATCTGTCGACGTTTGTTGGCAAGCTCCTCGAGGAGCAGGACGGGGATGTGCTGCGGGAAGGCGTCGGGGTGTTGGCCCAGGCGCTGATGGACACCGAGGTGACGGCCTTGGTCGGGGCGGAGCGACACGAGCGGAGCGACGAGCGCACGGCCCACTTAAGGCCGGTGGCCAGGCGGAAGTTGACGCAGCTCAATCGCGTCAGGGCGCTTCGGGACCTCGCCGTGCCGCCAGGCAACCGCCTCGAGCCGCTGCACGGGAATCGTTCGGGTCAGGTACAGTATCCGGATCAACGAGCAGGTACCGGTTGTGTGTTCGCTGGGAGGACGGGTATGCGGACGAGGTCGAGGTCACTGACTACCACTGAGCGGCCGGCGCGCCGTCCTCTGGTCTCCCGTCGCCTCCCCGCCATGATTCGCCCAGTCCGACTCACTCGCATGGCGACCTCGCACATGCATCATTCACTCGCTTCCGTCGTGTTCGCGACCGCCCTGCTGCTGGCATCCTCCATCGCGTTCGCCCAGGCGCCCGCCACCAGTCACGCCCATCCGCCGCGAATCTACACCACGGAGCGGCTCGCCGGGGCGCCGCCGTCCATCGACGGCCGCCTCGACGACGAGGCATGGAAGCAGGGGGAGTGGGCGGGCGACTACGTCCAGCAGTTGCCGGTCGAGGGCGGGAAGGCGTCGCAGAAGACCGAGCTGAAGATCCTCTACGACGACAAGAACATCTACTTCGCGATTCGCGCGTACGACGACATGTCGAAGATCACGAAGTACCCGGCCCGCCGGGACTCGATCACCGGTGACGTCGTCGGCGTCTGCTTCGACAGCTTGTTCGACAAGCGCTCGGGCTTCGAGTTCGACCTGAACTCCGCCGGCACCAAGATCGACCTGGTGCTCACCAACGAGGGCTGGGACACCACGTGGGACGCCGTGTGGGACGGGAAGGTGGCCTACGAGGCCGACGCGTGGACCGCGGAGTTCCGGATCCCGCTCAGCCAGCTGCGCTACAGCCCGCAGGATGTCCAGGTGTGGGGCATTCACTCCTGGCGGTGGATCGACCGCCTGCAGGAAGAGAGTCAGTTCAACCTGATCCCGCGGTCCGGGACGGGGCGTCTGAACAACTTCGGTGAACTCCACGGCATTCACGGGTTGACGCAGCACCGACGGTTCGAATTGCTGCCGTACCTGCTGGGCGAGGTGAAGTCGCTGCCCGACGAGGCCGGAAACCCCTACGTGGGGAGCGCCGACGGCAAGGCTTCCGCAGGCCTAGACGCGAAGATCGGCCTGTCCTCGAACTTCACGTTGGACGCCACCATCAACCCGGACTTCGGCCAGGTGGAGGCGGATCCGTCGGTCGTCAACCTGACGACCTACGAGACGTTCTACGAAGAGCAGCGTCCGTTCTTCCTGGAGGGCAAGCGCATCTTCACCCTGGGCCTCCCGGGAAGCGCCATCGCCGGCAACGAGAGCGGCACGTTGCAGGGCGACCAGGTGTTCTATTCGCGCCGCATCGGCGCGCCGCCCAGCGTTCGGCCGGTGCTCAGCGAGGGCGCGTTCCTCGAGATGCCCGGCGAGACGTCGATCATCACCGCCGCGAAGGTCACCGGCAAGACGGAGAACGGACTGTCGGTCGGGTTCCTCCAGAGCGTGACCGACAACGAACAGGCCAACGTATGGGTGAACGGCGGCGAGCGCCGCGGTGCAGGTCGCCCCGACGACGAACTACGTGGTGGGCCGTGTCCAGAAGGACTGGGACAAGGGCAATACGTACGTGGGGGGCATGTTCACGTCCACGCACCGGTGGCTGCCCGACGAGGCCGCGCTCCACGTGTTGCCGGACGATGCGTTCACGGGGGCCGTGGACGCCACGCACTTCTTCAAGAACCGCTCCTACGTGATCGAGGGCAAGGGCTACTTCAGCCGCGTCAGCGGGGACGCGCTCGCGATTCGCGGGCTTCAAACCAACCCCGTGCACTACTACCAACGAGCCGACGCGGATCACCTCGGCGTCGACCCCGGCGCGACGTCGCTGTCAGGATGGGGCGGCACCGCGCGCGTGGCGCGCTACGGCAACAGCAAGTGGCTGTGGTCTGAGGAGTCACGCTTCATGTCGCCGGGCCTGGAGCTGAACGACGTGGGCTACCTGCGCCAGGCCGACGAAATCCTGAACACGGCCAAACTCGAGTTCGCAGAGACCGAGCCGAAGGGCAAGTTCCGGTCGTACGGATTCAACGTGTCGCGAGAGGACTCGTGGGATTTCGGCGGCTTGAAGACGGGCGGGAGTACCGGCGTCGAGGCGAACGGCTCGTTCCGCAACCTGTGGGGCGTGTCCGGGGGCGTCACCGTTGTCGAGTCGCCGACCGATACGCGGTTGTTGCGCGGCGGCCCCGCGATGACGACCAGCGGATTCGTCAGCGCGGAAGTCGGCGTGCACAGCGATCGGTCGAAGCGCTTCAGCGTAGGGTTCTCGACCGAGCGCCACTTCGTCATGGACGGCGATGGGAGCAAGTCCGAGGTGACCACCCAGGTCAGCGTGCGCCCGGTCAACGCGTTCAACTTCTCGCTGAACGCGTCTTACCAGCGCAACGTGGACGATCTGCAGTACGTGGACACCGCGTACGCCGGCGGCGCGCCCAAGTACCTGCTGGGCCGACTCGGCCAGGACACGGTGGGACTCACGTTCCGCGCGAACGTCTTCATCACGCCGGAGTTGACGATCCAGTACTACGGCAGCCCGTTCGTGTCCAACGGCACCTTCGGCGGGTTCAAGCGGGCCACGACACCGCGCGCGGGCGACTATTCCGACAGGTTCCATCAGTTCACGGCGTCCGAGATCTCGTACCTGCCGGAGTTGAACGCGTACGCCGTGAACGAGGGCGCCGTCACGTACGGATTCGGCAACCCGGACTTCGAGTTTCGGCAGTTCCGGTCGAACCTCGTGGCGCGGTGGGAGTACCGGCCCGGTTCGCTGCTCTACGTCGTCTGGTCGCAGGATCGTACGGACGAAGAGGTGTTCGGAAAGTCGCTCACGAGCAGCCTGGATCAGCTGCGCCAGGCGGCCGCGGGCAACGTCTTCCTCGTGAAGTTGAGCTACTGGCTTGGACTGTAGGGAGGCACCGGGGCGGGCGCTCGGCTACACGCTCCCGGGGTAGTGCCTCGCGAGGCAGCCGGGGCAGATGCCGTGGCTGAATTCGGTCTCCGTATGATTGCGGACGAACTGCTCCAGCAGCCCCCAGTAGCCGGCGTCGTCGCGGATCTTCCTGCAGTGCATGCAGATCGGGATGATTCCCGAGAGGGTCCTGACGTTCGCGAGCGAGTCCCGGAGCTGCCCATTGACGAGCGTCAGCTCGGCGGTGCGCCCACGCACGGTCTCCTCAAGGCGCGCGAGGTGTTGCGCCAGCTCGCCCTCGGCGCGCACGCGCCCGGCCAGCTCGGACTCGGCGTGCACGACCGCGAGCCGGAGGGATCGGATCGCCGCGTACATCAGCCCCCCGGTTCATGCGAACGCGGCGGTATAGGTGACGGCCTGCGTGATGCCGACCGAGTAGTCCGGCATCGGCAGCATCCCCGCGTTCTCCGCCACGATCAGCCCCACCACCGCCATGGAGCACACCGTGATCGTTGCGATCATGCCCGAGAGGCCGGTCAGCAGGCCGGCGGTGATCACGAGCTGCAGGTACATCGTGGCGGCGGGAGCGCGCACGGTGCCGAGCCGGGCCAGGATGACGGTCACCCCGATCGTGGCCAGGGCCAGCAGCCACACGCTTGCCTCCGTCACGCGACCTCTCCGCATCACCCCGCGGAGCACGAGGCTCGCCGCCAGCAGAAGGAGGTCCACGCCCGCTACCGCGACTGGAACGCGGCGGCCCAGGAGGGAGCCGACCACGACGACCGGCATCAGCGTTGGCAGAGTCAGCAGGGCCGTATTCAGCCAAGCCGCTCGACGCGTCTTCTCAGGATCGCCCTCGAACACGGGGGGCGCGATCCACTGCCGGATGAACCGTGACACGCCGTGTGGATGCAGCGGACTACGTCGGCCCATCGGGTCCAGACGATCACGGGCTCAAGTACCTGTGCGAAGGGGCGGGAGAGGTTGCGGGGGGACGCAACGGACGCTATAAACCCTTGTATTTCGGGGCGGCGTGAGGCGCGCGGTTACGCGTCCTCCCATGCGGATCGGCTGACACCGGCTTCACGGAGGATGATGGCCAGAAGTCCGACGCCGATGTCGGCGGCATGCGGATTCGGGATCGTCACGACAACGTCGCGCCGGGTCATGAACTGGTGCCGGCCGCCAGAGTAGGGGCCAGTGAAGCCGAGTCGCCGGAGAGAAGCGACCAGCTTCCGACGGCTGACCGGTCCCCAGGGCGGCATCAGCTCGCTCGCCTGACCTGAACGCGAGCGGCTCCCAGTCGGGGAACGGAGAGACCGCCAGACACGCGAACGAGGACCCACTCCTCAACGACCTCGGCGAGTTGATCCCGGCAGTCCTCAAGGCTCTTGGCGGTGGCGATCACGCCAGGGAGCCCAGGAACCGTTGCACAGAACACCCCGTCGTCGACGACCGCGTACCGCGCTCGGTGCAGCGCCTCGTTGATGTAGTTCGTAATCACAAATCGAACTCCAAGCCGACTCCCTCGTCGCCCTGAGCAACAACGTGGTCGTCGCCGCCTCCCATTCTAGGAGACGATAGCACACTCAAGTGAACAGGCAGGCGCGTGGCGACAGAGGCGGCCGGGTTGGGATGGCGGGTCACGCGATGGCGTCCAGGTAGGGCTGCATGACGCGCCCGACCCTGCAGACTCGCGCGAAATGCGCGAGGTCGGTAGCCCGACCGCGGTACTTTCGGCTGAAGTCCCTCAGCGCCTCAACGGCGACGTCGATGCCGATCTTGTGGCGATACTTGAAGCAGTCGGCGACCGTCTTCGCTGGCGAGTAGATCCGCAGGGTGACGCCCTCCGCGCGGCGCTCCTCGACACCCTCCGTGAACGCCTCCCCTGAGAACCGTGCGACTCGCAGGCGGGGATAGTCGAGCCGGGGGCGCCGTGCCTTCTCAGGGAGCGCGAGCCAGACGTCCGCCGGGGATTGGGTCGTCAGGCCATGGAACCGGAGAGCGGTCAGAAGGCAGAGCACACCATCCGGAACGCGCTTGGCCACTTGCGCCAGCGTGTGCTCGGCGCTCGGCGCGTGGCGCGTCACCGTGTAGAGGCCCCGAGCCTGTCGAGTGACAACGCCAGCCTTTACCAGGCGGGCCAGCTGCGCCCGGGTGACACCACGCTTCTCGAGCTCGACTGGACGGACGATGCCGAACGTCTTGATGACGGCCAGCGCATCACTCTTCGATACCTGCGCCATTGGCCCTATGATACGAAACGTCGGGAGTTGTGTGCAAGCCCCGACGTTTCGCAACGGCTATCGCTCCTCACCAGATCGTCCTTCGCTGAGTGGCGCCGCCGCGGATGTGCGGCAGTCTGCCGACGGTCATGCTCGAGTGCCGACTATCGTGTGGGCGCACGCCGCCGAGCTGTCGAGTCCCGTTTCGGCCCCGTGTGGTCGGGGAACGTTGCGGCAGACATGGCGATTCGGGTCCGGGCCGAACTCGAATGTGGTTGCGGGGGCAGAGGAGCAACGCGACCCCGGTGAGTTGCGGTGGGCGAGCGTTGCGGCAGATAGGATGTTCAAATCCTGCCCCCGCGGGGCGAAGGCCGTCTGGCGAAGGCGCGGCCGTACATGGAAAAGGCCGCGAGGTTTTCGCCTCACGGCCTTCGTGGTTGCGGGGGCAGGATTTGAACCTGCGACCTTTGGGTTATGAGCCCAACGAGCTACCGGACTGCTCCACCCCGCGTTAGAAAGGTATCATTCAATCGCGGCGCTCGTCAATCGCTCTCGCCCCTCGCCCCTCGTTCCTCGTTCCTCGTTCCTAACTCCTCGTCCCTACTCCCTCGTCCCTACCTCGCCGCCTTTGCCGCGTCCTTGAGAATGAACACCTTCTCGCCCGGGCGGATGAGCCCGTGCTCCCGGCGCGCGATCTCCTCGATGGTGGCGGGGTCCTGCCGCTTGAGCCGGTCCCGATAATCCGAGAGTTCGGCGTTCTCTCGCTGCTTCGCGGCGAGATCCTGCTCCGCCTGCTCGACCTGACGTTGTTCGCGGCTGTTGGCGATCCAGCCCCGCTCGCCGGCGACGGCGTCGATCACCAGCGCGAGCGCGCAAAACAGCAGGACCAGCGTGAGCAACCGGAGGCGGTGAACCGGGACGACGGGCCCGCCGGCTGGGCGATCCACCGTTTTCTCGTCCCGAATTCGTCTCGGCATGGCGGATAATGGCTGGCGTTCGGCTCCGGCGGCCACACATGTACACGATCTTTTTACCGCACTTTCGGGCGAACTCAACAGGAAATCGGGACCTGACCCGCGAATATCTTCCCGAACGGAGGCTGACGTGGCACATCCCGACGTCGTCATCGGTACTCACGACGTGGCCGGCGGGCGAGGATGCCGGGCCGGCGGCTGCGACGCTCGTCGAGGAGCATCTGGCCGCGTGCGTGAACCTGCTGCCGGAGATGGAGTCGATCTATCGCTGGAAGAACGCCGTGGAGCAGGAACGCGAGCGCCAGATGATCATCAAGACGACGCGGCCTCGCGTGGACGCGCTCCTGGCGCGTCTCAAGCAGCTCCACCCGTCCGATGTGCCGGAGGCGCTGGTGGTGCCGGTGGTCGGCGGGAGTGATGCGTACCTCGCGTGGGTAGGGGAGTGTACGCGGATGATCGCGGGTCTGAAGACCCGCGCTACGGCCCCGACCCAGAGCGCCAACTTCGCCCGATTGTACGATCGTACGATCGCAAGATGCCGTTCTGGATCCTGATGATCCGGCTGTTCGCATGACCTCGAATCCCGCCGAGCCACACCGGGAATCATCAGCGCCGCGCACAGGCGGGCGATGGTCTGTCGTCCGCGACGCCTTGCTGTACTCGTTCGGCGGCTGGGCCTTCCTCGCCGGCGTGGCGCTGAAGGCGATCTACTTGGCGGCCCGCCTCGTGGTCGGCGCCGATCCGGTGCTGGTGAGCGCCACCGGCACGCTTGGCAGCGTCGCGCTGATCGTCGCGGCCGGCTGCCTGCTGGTTCGCGTGGCGCCGCGCGCGCGCCGCAACCTGCTGTGGCGGGTCCGGGCGCAGCTCATCCTGTCCTACGTCTTCATCGGCGTCATCCCCGCACTGCTGATTGTCGCGTTCTTCATCGTCTCCGGCCTTGTGCTCTTCCTGAACGTCGCGTCGTATCTGGTGACGAATGGCTTCGACAACGTCAGGAACGAGGCGATTTACGTTGCGCGTCTGACCGCGACGGAGATCCAGCGCGGGCCGGGACCGGGCGCGGCAGAGGCCATCCTCTCCCAGCGCGAGTCGGCGCTGGCCTCCATCTATCCAGGGGCGTCGATAGCCCTCGTTCCGACCCGAAGCGGGGAACCGTGCGTGGGCAGTCCGGCAGCCGCCCTGCGCGCCGGCAGCGTGCCGGACATCGTCGCAGCCCAGCGCGGAGTAGGTGCCTGAGACCGGTGCCGGTGCCGCGTTGCGACCACCGGCCGTGACGCCCGTCGCTGTCGGGCCCTGGGAGCATGGCGCCCCCCCGAAGGTGCTGCCGACGTGGATCAGTTGCGCCGGCTTTGGCGGCATCGTCGTCGAGGCCGCGCCGGCGGCGGCTGGCGGCCAACCGTCAGCCACAGAGGCCCCTGCCGTGGTGACCGTGCGCGGCGTCGGTCTGCCCGATGCCAGGCGGCCGGCGTACGCCGTCGTCGTCGACATCCCGAAGAACGCCGCGCTCGACGAGCACCTGCGCGGCGAGACAAGCGTCAAGATGGGGGACGTCAGCGTCTTCCTCACGGATGGACTGCGGGCGACGCTCGCCCGGCCCGGTGGAACCGCGAGGCCGTCGGCGACCGCCGCGCCGGCGACGACCGCCGGCGCCAAGTGGCGGCTCCCCTGGGTGGCGATGCTGCAGGGCACGGCGTGGGACGGCGGACAGCCGGTGCAGACCACGGCGCACATCGAGGTCAACATCGCGGAGATCGACGATCGGCTCTCGTCGGCGAACCTCGGTCGTACAACTTCGGCTCGATGCTGCTGTTGCTCCTGCTGTTCGTCGGCGTGCTGTTCCTGGTCATCGAGGCGGCCGCGCTCGTCATGGGCGCTGACCCTGGCGCGTTCGATCACCGGATCGGTGCACGAGCTGTTCGACGGCACCGAGCGCGTGCGCGCAGGGCGACTTCACCACCGGATCGCAGGTGCGCGACGCGTGACCAGCTGGGCGAGCTCGCCGAGTCGTTCAACTCGATGACGGCGCAGCATCGAGGAGCTGCTGCGCCAGGCGGAGGAGAAGAAGCGGCTCGAGGAGGAACTGCGCATCGCGCGCGAGATCCAGATGTCGCTCCTGCCGCAGGGCCCGCTCGGCGATGCCGGGCGTGTCGGTGACGGCGCTCTGCGTGCCGGCGCGCGAGGTCGGCGGCGACTACTACGACTTCTTCCCGCTCGACGAGCACCGTTTCGGCATGCTCATCGCCGACGTGTCGGGCAAGGGCACGTCGGCGGCGCTCTACATGGCCGAGCTGAAGGGGCTGATGCTGTCGCTCAGCCGGATCCACCGTCGCCGCGCCAGCTGCTGGTGACGGCGAACCGATCATCTCGACCACCTCGACAGCCGCAGCTTCATCACGATGACCTACGCGGTCATCGACCTGCGGCGCGGACGATGACTATGCGCGGGCCGGCCACACGCCGCTATGTACCTGCGCGGCCCGGCGAAGCCGCCCGTCGGTGGAGGGTGCTGGCGCCGGAAGGCCTCGTGCTCGGCCTGCGCATGGACGGCGGCGAGACGTTCGAGCGGCTGCTCGAGGAGGAGACGATGCCGCTCACGCAGGCGACGTCGTTGCTGCTGTTCACTGACGGCATCAGCGAGGCGATGAACGCGTGCGGACGACTGCTTCGGTGAGGACCGCCTGGCCGGCTCGTCGAGGAGCATGGCGCATCTGCCGTCCGACGAACTGCGTGAGCGGATCTCGCGAGATCGCCGCGTTCGCCGGCGGCGCGCCGCAGCACGACGACATGACGATGATTCTGATCAAGTTCGAGGAGTTCGTCCCGGGGGCTGTGGCAGCGGGGTTCCAGCATGGCCAGGCCTGACACGAGCGCCCACCCGAGGCCGCTGGCGGTGGTCTTCCGCACCCATTCCGACATCGAGGCCAGCATCGTCGTCGGGCTGC